>NZ_BDBQ01000067.1 GCF_001613065.1 Nocardia miyunensis NBRC 108239 | reverse complement strand
CGGCCCCGCCACCCGCGGCGATCCACTACACCACGACCGCCACGCCCACGGGAACGGTCATCACCACCGATGCCGGATCCCTGAGCGCAGAGAACGGTGTGTTCACGATCAAGAGGCCAACGGGACCGTGCTCGCCGGAAGCGACTTGTCGTTCCGGGTGGATGATTTCGTGTTCCCCATCGCCGCGAAGATCACCGGCCACACCGCCACCCTCACCCCCCGGTTCGATCTGGCACACGCCGCTTACAAGCCGGTCGCGTTGCCGTATGAGGATCAGGCGCCGTGGAAGAGTTCCTACGACCGTGAGCAGGCGGCCTGGACCCGCATGGCCAGCACGATCACCACCGGCGCCACCGTGGGAACCATGGTGGGCGGGCTCACCGGCGCGGCGGTGGGTTGTGTGCTGGGCGGTATCGCCGGCGCGACCGTCGCCGCGGCGACCATCGTCGGCCTGTTCGGTGCATTCGTTCCCGCCGCCGTTGTCGGCTGCCTCGGGGGCGTCGTGGCCGTCGGGGCCCTGGGCACCGTGGCCGGGCAACTGCTGGTGACCGCACCCCTGACGATCATGGCCGCGGTGCAGTACTTCACCACCATCAACGAACCCGCACCCACCCCAGCCAAGGCCAAGTAACCCGCGAAGCGCGAAAATGCTCACGGAACCCTCAAGCGGTACAACGCATTCCGCGACACACCCTCCCCGGGTACGAGAGGTGCCAGACACTACGGCGGAGGCGACTCCGGTCGCCTCCGCCTCGCCACCTGCTGGCGACGGCCTCGCCCGTCGCCGACGTACGGATCGGCGCGTTCACCGCGGACCAGGGCCACAGGTCGCCGATCGGTGCCGCGATCGTGGCCACCCGGACCCGATGTGGAATGTTCGCCGTATCCATTGCGGCGGTGGCACTTGCCGGTGCCGGGGACCAATTGCCCTCGGACAAGCGACTACCGGACCTGCCGAGGACTCGCCGCGCGCCGCACTCTGAGTACGCCGAGGGAAACAGCCGCAGTGTTCGGTGGTGTGGATGCATCGCTGCGATTCATTCTCACCGCCGGCCCGTGTGCTCCCCGAACCATTCGTAGCCGGGCGAACGTGTGGAGTCTCCTCGAACGAGGCGAGAGGACAGGTTCACCCGCCAACGTTTCGGGGAAACACTACTGCTGAGACCTGGCTCCGGGTGGCAGCCCCTCGCTGATACCGGCTATCAGCGACGGGCGCTGTGTGACAACGAAGTCGGGGACGACGAGGGAAAGGGACGGTGCGCCGTGATTACTCCCGAGATCGATGCTGATCGCCGCCCACATCGTCCGATGCCGATCAGCGACTCGGAAGCCATGCAGTTGCTCGCCGCCGCGCCCTACGGGCGAGTGGTTTTCACCAGGGATGCCCTGCCCGCGATCCGGGCGGTCAATCACCTGATCGAGGACGGCAAGATCATCGTCCGAACTCGGCTCACGTCCCGGCTCACCGAGACTGTCCGCGCGGATCAGCAGGTGGTTGTCGCCTATCAGGCCGATGACATCGACCCGATCCGCCACACCGGATGGTCGGTCGTGGTTACCGGTCTCGCGCGCGCGGTCGACGATCCGGCCCGGATCGCCCGCTACGAGGAACTGCTGAGCCCCTGGGCCGACGGCCTCATGGACGTCGCGGTCGAGATCGAGCCGTCCATCATCAGTGGCATCCGCCTCGACGGCGCCAGCTGACTCGTCGCCGAATCCGACTGATACGCACCGGCTCTCGCGAGGCGCCCCACCGGCAGGCTCTCACGGAGCGACCGTCCCGTCGCGATCGACCGACCGCCACTCGGCTTCCCATCGCGCACCGCGCCGCCAGTCCAGCAGGCGACCGGCGCCCCACGTCGAGAACACAACCACCGATACGACCACGACCAGCATGGTCACCGCGTCAGACCTGTACGTGGCCGCCGCGGCGTGCCGTGGACGGCACCGTGACCGTGGCTGAATCCGTCTTCCCGCGATCGGTCCACACGACCGGCGCCTGCCAGTCCTGATCGACGGTGATTTCGATGCCGTGCGCGGGAGCGCGAGTGACCTTGTCCTCCGGGTTCGCCGAAAGTGTCGCTGTCACAGCGGTTTCCGCGGCGTTATCGGCCTGGATCTGCGCGACCGCCCGCGTGTACAACGCCGTGCCGATCGAACAGGACACCGGTACGGCCGCGAGAATGACGATCGCCGCGAGAATCCGGACGGCGGCCTGCAGTCGATCCGATGGCCGCAGCAGAGGGTTCCGGTCCCACGGCCGAACGATGCGGCCCAGGCGTACGCGCCGCGCGGAAGATGTCCCGGTCGGATGTATGTTCCACATGGCCCGTGTCCCCGTTTCTCCGGCGAAGGCCCCGAGTCTCAGCATTGTCCGCGCACACGCCGCCCAGCACGGCCGAAGGTCACCGGTACGGCCCGGATTCGGAAGGTATCGGCGGCCCTGCCGGTCGAGGCCCTAAGACCCCTCCCGGGGCTCCCGCACCGCAATAGCGTGAGTTCATGACCACGCTCCCCGTCGACATCGCCACGAAGGCGGTTCGCTCGGCCGGGCTCGCCCCCTCGCTGCACAACTCGCAGCCCTGGCGCTGGGTATTCGACGGTACCCAGCTGGACCTGCACGCCGTGCCCGAGCGGATGCTGCCCACCACCGATCCGACCGGCCGCCAGATGGTTTTGAGCTGCGGTATCGCACTCGGTCATCTCCGCACCGCCTCGACCGCCGCGGGTTGGAGCACAGTGGTCGCACACTGTCCGGACCCGAATCGGCGCACACACCTCGCCACGGTCCGATTCGCCCCGCGACCGACGGTCACCGATGCCGATCGCGACCGGGCCGAGGCAATTCGCCAGCGGTACACCAACCGCCTGCCGATGCGGCCGCCCACCGGATGGGCCGATTTCGAGACGGTATTGCATTCGACATTCGATCCCGCCGACGCGATCCTGGACGTGATTCCCGAGACCGGTCGCGCCGTGTTGGCACACGCCAGCGGTCTCACCGCCGCATTGCGGTACCGGGACGCGGAGTATCAGTCCGAGCTGATGTGGTGGACCGGAACTTCCGAACCGGAAACCGGAATTCCCGAGTCGGCGTTGCTGACTGCGGACGAGCGTGCCCGAGTGCCCATCGGCCGTAGCTTCCCGCTCGCGGCAGACCGGCCGCGCCGGGACGCCCCGCCCGATGCGGCGACCGTGCTGGTGCTGTCGACCGATTCCGATGGACGGGCTGATCTGCTGCGTGGCGGCGAGGTGCTCTCGACGGTCCTGCTCGAGTGCACCGCCGCCGGTTACGCCACGTGTGTGCTAACCCATCTGACCGAATACTCGCGCAGCCGCGACCTCATCCGGGATCTCATCGCCGACACGGCGCTACCGCAGAGTCTGATCCGCGTCGGCTTGGCGGCCCCCGACAGCGACCTGGTGCCGCGCACGCCGCGCCTGGCGCTCAGTGAAATTCTGCAGGTCCTCGGGTGATCGAGCCGCACCCCGGATGCGGGCCCGCCGCGCATGGACAGTCGCGACCGCTGCTCATATGAAGGCTGCCACCGCCGACCCGGGTGATTAAACTGTGGTGCGTTCTCACGAGGTGATCGACGCCACCAGAAACCATGGGTTACCTGCAGCGGAAGGGGACAACACGCCCCAGTCGTCGGATGCGTACTCGGTGCGCGAGACGCTGTCGCAGCTGCGATTGCGTGAACTGCTCGACGAGGTCAAAGACCGCATCGAGCAGATAAGCGATGCCCGGGAACGGATAGACGGCCTGGTCGAGGCCATGCTGACGGTCACCTCCGGACTCGATCTGGACGAAACTCTGCGCACCATCGTGCACACCGCGACCAGCCTGGTCGGCGCCCGCTACGGAGCGCTCGGTGTGCGTGGGCAGGGTCACGAGCTGATCCAGTTCATCCATCAGGGCATCGACGACGACCAACGCGCCCTCATCGGCGATCTTCCGCAGGGGCGGGGCGTGCTGGGCCTGCTGATCGATGAGCCGAAACCGATTCGGCTGGAACGTATTTCCGCCCATCCCGCGTCGGTCGGATTCCCGCCCGACCACCCGCCCATGCACAGCTTCCTCGGGGTGCCCATCCGCATCCGTGACAAAGTGTTCGGCAATCTGTACCTCACCGAGAAGATCGCCGAGCAGGCTTTCACCGACGACGACGAGGTGGTGGTGAAGGCGCTGGCAGGCGCGGCCGGTGTCGCCATCGACAATGCCCACCTGTACGAATCGGCCCGCAGCCGGCACACCTGGATCTCCGCCACCCGCGACCTGACCGCCGAATTCCTCGGCAACGCCGACTCTCGGGAGGTGTTCGGCCACCTCGTCGAGCACGCCCGGCAACTCACCTCCTCGGACCGGGCGGTACTGCTCATCAGCCCCGACACGGACATACCGGTCGACCAGGTCGCCGGCCTCGAGATCGCGTGCGTCGCACCCCCCGCATCGGTCTCACCGCGGCTACCGATCACCCACACCGAAATCGGCACGGCCTTCCGCACCCGAACCGCACAGCGGCTGACGACGGGACCGGGCGGAGTCCTGCTCGGCGACGGGCCCGCGCTGCTGCTTCCCCTGCATGCCCGCGAAACCGCGCTCGGGGTGCTGATCACCACCAGGGCGGCGGGAGCAGCGCCCTACAACGAGGAGATTCTCGACTTGGCCACGGCGTTCGCCGGTCAGGCGGCGGTAGCGATGCAAATGGCCGCCACCCGGGAGCGAATACAGGAATTGACCGTGCTCGCCGACCGTGATCGCATCGCCCGTGACCTGCACGATCAGGTCATCCAGCGACTCTTCGCCGTAGGGCTGCTGCTGCAGGGCACCGTGCCACGCAGCAACAAACCCGAAGTGCGGCAACGGATCAGCGCGGCCGTCGCGGAGTTGCAGGAGGTGGTCCAGGAAATCCGTACGACCATCTTCGACCTGCACAGCGACGATCCCGTGGTCGGTCACCTGCGACGGCGTATCGACGAGGTGATCCGCCGGCACACCGCGGATTCGCCGATCGCGACCTCGGTGAACGTCACCGGCTCCCTGTCAATCCTGGGCAGCGAACTCGCCGACCATGTCGAGGCGGTGGTCCGTGAGGCGATCAGCAACGCCGTGCATCATTCCGGCGCCGAGCATCTCACCGTCGAAATTCACGTGAGCGACGAGATCAGCATCATCGTGCAGGACGACGGCCGCGGCATACCGCCCGGCCGGACTTCGAGCGGCCTGGCCAATCTGGCGAGCCGGGCGAGGGAGTGCGGCGGCTCCTTCGACGTCGGCCCGGCCGCGCATCCCGGTCCCGCCGGTCCCGGCACCCGCCTTCGATGGACCGCGCCGCTGCGCTGAGGGCATTCGCACGATGGACTTAGGACGCACCACAGCGGACGAAAAGCCCTGTCCCGTCGGCGAGATTGCGCGTTGACTGCGACAGGCGGAAGGACTCCGCGGCTGTGCGGCCCATCGGCACCGGTGAGCCGACCTATGCGAGGAGGCTGCCATGGAATACCGCGTCGACGTGTACGAGACGGTGCCGCAGACGATGTTGCGTCTCCCGTGGCAACTGCGCCCGGACCGCCTGGGCACGGATGTCGACGCCGGTATGCGCGAATTGACCACGGCCACCGAAAGAGCAGGTTTGATCGCCTGCGGGGCCCCCACGATCACCTACCGGGAAGACGCGGAACCGGACGGGAACATCCGGATCGATTTCGCGGTACCGGTGGATCTCGGCACGAAACTGGGGATACGGTCCGGGGCCGAGGTGATCGCACAGCCGGGCAGCCTGGTGGCGCGCACCTGCCACCGCGGCGGATACGACAGCCTCGACACGGCGTACCGGGCGCTGCACGAGTGGATCCGCGAATCGGGCTACCGGTCCGCCGGTCCGCCGACCGAGGTGTATCTGATCGCTCCCGACGAGATGAGCGACCCGCGACGGCTGTTCACCGAGATCCGCATTCCGGTGACACCGGTCCCCGTTCTCACCGCGCACGTGGACAGGCCGTTCGACGAGACGGCCGAGTACATCAGGAAGGCGCTGGAACGGCACGGTTTCGAGATTGTCGGTGAAACCGATCTGCAGGCGCTCGTGCGCAACCGGCTCGGCGCGCACATCGATGACTACCTGGTTTTCAGCGCATGCCACCCGCTGCTCATGGCCCGGGCGATCGCCGCGGATCCGCAGGCCGCGTGGCTGTCGTCGGCATTCGTGGTCGTCCGCGCGGACAGCACCGGCACCCTGGTCGAAGCCGGTGATCCCACCGCACTTCCACAGATCCTCGACGGGACCGCGCTGTCGGAGATCGCCCGGGAGCTCCGGCACCTGCTCGTCGACGCGCTGGATGTGCTGTGCTCCCGGCAGGTTCGGTGAACCCACGGCCGAGAGAGGACCATCGGCCCTTCACCTGGCCCGAAAGGCCGTATATGTCGTGGTCGCAGCCGCGCAGGCTTGCTACATGACAGCAAGCGATCCCATCACCACTGCGCCCGATATCCGCACGATCGAGACCGCGGTACGCCGGGCCGCTCGCGCTCCGTCACTGCACAACTCCCAGCCGTGGCACTGGATCTTCGACGGTTTCCTGCTGCACCTGTACTCGGATCCGGATCGTCGCCTGCTCGCCGCCGACCCACGGGGCCGTCAACAGTTCATCGGCTGCGGCGCCGCACTGCATCACGCGCGCACCGTGTTCGCGACGCTGGGCTGGCACACCGACACCATCCGGTTGCCCGATACGAGCCGAATGGATCACCTCGCCGAGATCGATTTCCGTCCGTGGTCCGACCCTCCGCCCGGAATCGCGCGCCGCGCCGCCGCCATCGAGTGCCGTCACAGCGATCGGCTGCCCATGCTCCCGCCGACCGCGTGGACCGACCTCGTTCACGCGCTGCGCGGACTGGTCACGCCACACGACCTCACCCTCGATGTCCTCCCGGACGAGATTCGGCCTCAGCTCGCGGCGGTATCCGAGCGGGCCGCGGCAGCACGCCGGTACGACATGTTCTACCAACAGGAAATACGTTGGTGGTCAGGACATTCCGGCACCTCCGAGGGAGTCCCGCCGACAGCGCTGGCATCCGACGCGGAGTTCGCCCGCGTCGATGTGGGCCGATCGTTCCCGCGGCCGTCGCATTCCGAACGTCGCGCCGAGGTCCGTGACCGATCCGCCCTCGTGGTGCTGAGCTCGTACGAGGATTCGATCACACAGTGGTTGCGCACCGGTGAGGCCCTGTCCGCGGTACTGCTCGAATGCACCGCGGCCGGGCTCGCCACCTGCCCGCTGACCCATATCACCGAACTGCCCGCCGGGCGGCAGACGGTGGCCGCGATGCTGCCGCACCAGGCGTCGCCACAGGTGATCGTCCGCATCGGCACCGCTCCCGACGGCGAACAACCGCCGCCGACTCCGCGCCGGCCCCTCGACGAGATATTCGAGATCCGGCACTGACGGATTGGAGGTCACGATGACCACGGTGTTCTTGGTCGACGATCACGAAATCGTGCGACGGGGACTGATCGATCTACTCCAGGAAGATCCCGAACTCACCGTCGTCGGCCAGGCGGGCGACGTGACGCACGCGCTGGCGCGGATTCCCGCGCTGCGCCCGGATGTCGCCGTGCTCGATGTGCGGCTACCCGACGGCAACGGCATCGAGCTGTGCCGGGAGCTGTTGTCCACGGTCGAGGACCTGAGGTGCCTGATCCTGACCTCGTTCACCGACGAACAGGCGATGCTCGACGCGATCCTGGCCGGAGCCAGCGGTTACATCGTCAAGGACGTCAAAGGCATGGAACTCGCCGCCGCCGTGAAGACCGTCGGGGCGGGCCGCTCCCTGCTGGACAGCCGGGCCACAGCCGCGCTGATGGATCGGCTGCGCCGCAGCGCCCAGCCCGACGGCCCGCTGGCGGATCTCACCGAGCAGGAACGCGCACTGCTCGACCTGCTCGGCGAGGGATTGACCAACCGGCAGATCGCACAGCGCATGTTCCTGGCCGAGAAGACGATCAAGAACTACGTCTCGCGTCTGCTGGCCAAACTCGGGATGGAACGCCGCACCCAGGCCGCCGTTCTGGCGGCGAAACTCCGTGCGGAGCAACCGGACTCACACTGAACCTCGGCAAGGCGCCGGGACATCGCTCGAAAACGGTCCCCGCCGATCACCGCCGCGGTACCCCTCGAGCGGTGACCTTCGCCCCTCGCATCCGGGTCGGCTCACACGGCAGACTCGTTCCGGTCGGCGTCACTTTCCCCGTCCCCGGTGACGCCGACGACGACTTCCTCGATGAATCGAGCCCGACGATGACTCCTGGAGACATCGACCAGCGCGAAGCCGATGACGCAGCACAGTAGGCACATTCACGTCGGGTCGCTGACCCGCGTGGAGGGCGAGGGAGCGTTGCGTATCGTCGTCTCCGACGGCACGGTGGAACGCGCGGAACTGAACATCTACGAACCTCCCCGATTCTTCGAGGCCCTCCTGCGAGGCCGCGCCTACACCGAACCACCCGACATCACCGCGCGCATCTGCGGAATCTGCCCGGTCGCCTACCAAACCAGCGCCTGCAACGCACTCGAGCAGTTGTGCGGAATCGAACTCGACCCACCACTCGAGCGCCTACGCCGACTCCTGTACTGCGGCGAATGGATCTCCAGCCACAGCCTGCACATCTTCCTACTCCATCTGCCCGACTTCCTCGGCTACCCCGACGCGATCACCATGGCCGCGGACCACCGCGACCTCGTCGAACAAGGGCTGATGATCAAAAAGACAGGCAACGCCCTACTCGAACTCATCGGCGGCCGACCCATCCATCCCATCAACGTCCGCGTCGGCGGCTTCTACTCCGTGCCCACCCCCGCCGACGTACAACCGATCACCGAACAACTCCGCCGAGCACTACACGCAGCCATCGCCACCGCCCGCCGAACCGCCCACCTGGACTTCCCCGACCTCGAACTACCCCACGACCTACTCGCCGCCACCCACCCCAACCACTACGCCATCGAATCCGGCGACCTGCACACCAGCACCGGAACCACCTTCACCGCACAGCAATTCCCCGACCACATCACCGAACACCAGGCACCACACTCCACAGCCCTGCACGCCGCACTCGACGGCCGCCGCTACCTCACCGGGCCTCTGGCCCGTTACACCCTCAACTCCACACAACTGTCCCTGCTGACCCGCCATGTGGCCGCGGAGATCGGCCTCGGGCCCGACTGCCGCAACCCCTTCCGCAGCATCCTGGTCCGCACCGTCGAACTCGCCTACGCCCTCGAAGAAGCCCTACGGCTCATCGAGGACTACGAAACCCCCTACCGCGCAGCCGTTCCCGTAGAACCACGCGCCGGTACGGGACACGGGGTGAGCGAGGCTCCGCGCGGACTGCTGTACCACCGGTACCAGACCGACACCCACGGCGTCATCCGAGCGGCAAGCATCGTGCCACCAACCTCACAGAACCAGGCTGCCATCGAGGACGACCTGCGCCGAGCGGTCGATGCCCACCTCGAACTCGACGACGCCCCGCTCACCGCCCTGTGCGAACGCACCATCCGCAACTACGACCCATGCATCTCCTGCGCGGCACACTTCCTGCGACTCGAACTGGAGCGTCGGTGAGTGGTGTTCGTGGTCACGGCGCCGCGCGTTCGGCCGGGGAGTCGATCAGTGGTGGCTTCGCGACTTGTTCCACGGGTGCGTGCATCCACACGAAGCAGCGCATTCCGGCCATTCGCAACAAGAGTCGGTCCCGCATGGGCCACGACCGCATGATCTCGGGCCCGGAAACCACCTCGGGCTGCTCCAGCGGGTAGGTGGCTCCCTTCCAGGTGAGCTCGCAGGTTCCGGCGGCGACCAGGTTTCGATACCAATCCGTATTCGGGCCATAGCCCAAGGGCAGTAGGAAGCCGTCGCCGAACGGATGCGCACCGAGCGGCGTGCGGTAGACGCGCCCGCTGCGGCGGCCCACATGGGTCAGGATCCCCCACGACGAACGTTCCGTACCCGCGACCTTGCAGGCCAGGTCGTCGCACACGGTCAGTACCTTCTTCACCGGGCGGTAGCGCAGGAGCGCATCCCGGTTTCGCCGGAAGACCCTCGGCAGCAACACCAGCCATGCCATGGCCACGGCAACCACACCCGACGCTCCGACCGCGACGACGATCAACTGCCGCCTACCACCCCCATTGACGCCGTTCACGAGTTCCTCCTTCGGTATCGACTCGCCCCGCACCCCGACACCGCACGACCACGGCACGTCGGCTATTCGCCGGACTTGACCTGGACCTTGGTGACCTTCTGTTTCGGTTCGCTCACCGGCACGCTCACGGTCAGGATCCCCTTGGCATAGGTCGCTTCGATGCCCTCGTCCTGTGCGCCTTCCGGCAGCGAGACGGTGCGCTCGAACGAGCCGTAGCTGAACTCCGAATGCCCGCCCTCCGCACGGCTCTCGCTGCGCTCGGCCTTGATGGTGAGCAGCCCGCCGTGCACGGAGACCTCCACGTCCTTGGCCGGGTCGACGCCGGGAATCTCGGCACGGACCACATAGTGACCCTCATCGGCGGACTCCTCCACCCGCAGCATGTGACTACTCAGCATCGGCGCCAACCCCGGAGTGAACGCATTCCACCAGTCGGTGAGATCGGGCAGAATCGAGGCGGGGCGGTGGGCAGGAAGCAGGTTCATGATCACTCCTCGGCATGTGGGATATCGGGTTCCTACCTGCTTGATTTCACCGTTCGCGTGCCCGTGTCCATAGGGCATCGAGTCTTCACACCCAGGTACACAAGTCCCCCTCCCCGGTTCCGGGTGGACGCGGCCCACCTCGGTCGATGTGCCGATCGACTCACCGCGCGCGAGGTAGAAATCCGCGACGGATCCACAACGGCACGCCGGCGCGGCACGGAGTCGGTAACTCGTTGGTGCACTGAATATTTCGGACGGACCGTTCGGTGCGAGGGGCGGGCGTGAACGGCTCGTGGTCCGAAGGCCGCGCGTGCGGTGACCTTCGGCCGTGCCGAAACCGGCCCGGAGCTCGCACGATTGTGACGCGGGCACCTCGCCGGAAGAACTCTGGAGGGCACGATGGCGGGCATATTCGGCAAGCGCACGAGGCCGGTACGGAGCGAGGACGACGCGCACATTCTGGCCTCGGCCAGAGTGATCGTCGGCGTCGACGGGTCACCGGGATCCGACATGGCCCTGCGATGGGCGGCGCGATTCGCCGACGCTCACCGGCGTGAGCTGTGCATCGTGCACGGAATGAACCTCACCGGCACGACCTGGCCGGGCGGCGCCTACTCGGTGGGAAGCATCTCGGTGGTCGACGCCGCCCGCGCCCACGGCGAACAGGCGATCATGCGCGCCGAACGGGTGGCCCATGCGATCGCGCCCGAGGTACCGGTGAGCACCGAGGTCGTCACGGACAACGCGGCGGCTCTGCTCATCGACCACAGCACCGGCGCATTCGCCGTCGTCATCGGCGCAACGGGATCGGCGGGAACGCTCGCACACCTGGGTTCGACGTTGCTCTCGGTCGTCGCGCACGCGCACGGGCCGGTCGTCGTGGTCCGTGCCGACCCGAAAGCCGGTGGCACCGTTCACTCGTCCGGACCGGTCGTGGTCGGCATCGACGGTGGCCCGACCAGCGATGCGGCGATCGCGGCGGCATTCGCCGAAGCAGCACGACGCGATGTCGAACTGGTCGCCGTGCACGTGTTCAACGACCAGAATTTCGGCCACTACGCCGGCTACGACACGCTACGGCTCGCCGACGGAAATCCCGGCGAGGCCGAGAACGCGATCGTCGCCGAGCGAATCGCGGGATGGCAGGAGAAATTCCCCGAGGTGCGAGTCGCCCGCAACTCGTATGCCTTCGCGCCCGGCGAGCACCTGCTGAAATGGTCGGAGTCGGCACAACTGGTGGTCGTGGGCAGCCGTGGCCGCGGCGGATTCACCGGCATGCTGTTCGGCTCGACCGCCAACACACTTGTCCAGCACGCATCATGCCCCGTCATGGTCGTCCACCCTTGACCCTGGACGATCGGGAGCGGGATCACCGGCCGGTTTTGTTCCACCTCGACTGAATACCGATCTCACCCCGGCGGCGAGGAAATCGGGCATGATCCCTACGGGTGCCACCGGATTCGACGTACCGGCCGACTACCGCGGTACATCAGCCACGATCGCTGCTGAGACTGTGCCCCTGTTGGGCACAGTCCCGACTCTGGCGGCGGGCGCGTGGGTAGGTTCGTATCGCGTTGTCGTGGGCGAGGTTTCGGATCAGGGTTTCGGCGTCGGCCGGGGTGATCGCGTCGTCGGCGATCCATTCGTCGATCAGGCGGGCGAGGGCGCGACGCCACAGGATGGCGCCGAGGTAGTGGAGTTCGGGGAGGGCGTAGCCGTCGGAGGAGTAGAGCAGGGAACGGAAAGGGGCCAGTTCGAGGGTTTCGGCGAGTACCGCGTGGGATCTGTTTCCCGTCAGGGGAATTGCCAGACCCGTGTCGAGGCGGACATGATCGAAGACGTGTGCCAGATAGCCGGCGTGGCGGTGGTAGGGCCAGCAGTGCAGCAGGGTGACAGTCAGTCCGGTGTCGGCGGTGTGGTGTAGGAAATCGTTGAGCAGCAACGGGTTTGCCTGTCGAAGGTTCAGATCACGGTCGCCGAGGCCGGTGTGGAACTGCAGGGGCAGGCCGAATTCGGCGCCGAGGCGGGCGCCGAGGTCGACCAGCCAGCCCAGGGCGGCGGGATCGGTCCAACGCGCCCGAGGCAGAGCCGGGGGCGCGGCGGGAGCGATCGGGAAGTCGAGACCGCAGCGGTAGGCGGCGATCGTCTTCAGGCCCACCGCGTTTCGGATCCGATCCCGCAACGCCGACTCGATTTCCTCGGGCGTCGTGGAGGCGCCGAGTTCGGTGACGGTGCGCTCGGCGACCTGTTCCAGTCGAACGATCTCATGAATCTCCCCCTCGGCTACCTCCTCGAAATCGGCTGTGCTCGAACCGAATCCGGTGTCGATAAACCACTGCGAAACCCCGGCAGCGCGCAGAAGTCGCGTGGCCGCCTCGCGCCAGCCGAGGTCGGCACGGCGCGTGAGGTATTCGTCGGGGCGGGCGTGGGCGGGCAGGTCCAGGACCGGTGCGCACCAGCGGCGCACAGCGAGGCCGATCGGCGATTCGAATGTGCCGCGTGGCCCCTCGCCGAGGTGGGCCTCGAAGCCCGCACGATCCAGGTCGTGAGCCACCACGCCGTGGCAGTGATGGTCGATCAGGGGTACGCCGTCGGTGAGCTGAGCAGGCACTAGAACCGCCACCGGGTGGCATCTATCAGGTCGGCGGCGGTGGCGTCGGCGTAGCGCGTGGCTTCGGCTCGGCGGACGGTGAGCAGGGCGTCGTGGAGTTCCGGGCCCATGGCCGCGGCGAGGACGGTCGATTCGGACAGGCGTTCCGCTGCCTCGGCCGCAGTGGCGGGTAAGCGGGGAATCCCGGATTTCGGCCCGGATAACGCGGGGTCTCCCGTGGTTTCGCCGGGCAGTGTCAATCCGTCGCGCACACCGGCGAGCCCGGCGGCGACGACCGATCCGACCACCAGATACGGATTGCCGGTGGCGTCGAGGCATTTGAGTTCGGCATTGGCCGCCCACGATTCGGTGCCGCGCACGCCGGTGACGAAACGCAGTGCTGTCTCACGGGTTTCGCGCCCCCAGCACTGCCACGCCCCCGCCCACCGGGACGGCTGCAGGCGCAGGAAACTCACCGGATTGCCCGCGCCCACCGCCACCAGTGCCGGGATCTCACGCAGCACACCGGCCAGGAACGCCTCGCCGACGGCCTGCATCCCGTACGGACCGTCGCCACCGGCCAGCAGCGAGCCCCGCTCGTCGTGCATCGAGAAATGCAGGTGCGCACCCGAACCGCAACCACCGGCCTCGATGACCGGCGCCAGCTGCGCACGGTGGCCGAAACGGCGCGCGACCTGCCGAATCGTATGCCGGACCAGGACCGCGTCATCGGCGGCGGCCACCGGATCCGCGGGGGCCACCGACAGTTCCAGCTGCGACAACGCGTATTCGGGATGGAACTGCTCGACCGCCACACCCTGCCGGTGCAGTGCGCTCACCAGATCGCGGGCATAGTCGGCGACGTCGCCGAGCCGGATGATGCCGTAACCGGGGCCGTGCATCACCGGAATGAATTCGTCCGCGTCGCGGCCCAGCGCCCATTCGGTCTCGAAGGCCATGGAAAGACGCAGCCCCGACTGCCGGGCCTGCTCGGCCTGGCGTGCGGCGAAGGCGCGCTGACAGGCGGGAAACCGGGTGCCGTCCTGGGTGAATTTATCGGCCGGCGCCCACGCCCAGCCCGGTTGGCAGGCCAGGCTGGTCAGACGCGACAGATCGGGAATCAGGCGCAGATCGCCGTCCGGGCCGCCGAGATAACGACCGACCTCGGGAACGTCGTCGAAGGCGTACGTCTCGAAGCACGGCGATGCGCCGACTCCATACCGGGCGGCGTGCGTAAGACGTTGCGCAGGAACGGTTTTCACTCGCGTGATACCCGCGTTGTCGACGAACGACAGAATGACCATCTCGTCGTCGAGCGGTTCGATGAGCGGCAGCTCGATCGGAATTCGCTCCGGCATGATCACCACGATAAGCCCCCACGAGGCCGAAATACGGTGATCCACCCGAGGGCGACCGGACAACGGCGACCGGTGATGACGAATCCGGCAACGGGCACCCACACCTATGGTTTGCTAGAAGTTGTCTAAGTGACCGAATCGGGCTCGTTGGACAGGGAAGGGGACCACGATGGCGCAGCAGCGAACCAATCCGGCGGCCGAGCTCGGGATCGAGCCGGGCCATGTCGTGCAAGAGCTCGGATACCGCGATGACAGCGGGCAGGAACTCCGCGACGGGATCGAGTCGATCATCGGCGGCAAACTTCTCGATGAGGAATTCCGCGGCGTGCCCGACATCATCCTGCTGTGGCACCAGACGGGCAACGGCGATCTCACCACCGCCGTGCTCTTCGCTACCGGATCTCTGGCCGACGACGGCCGGATCTGGCTACTGACTCCGAAAGCCGGTCAGGCCGGCTACGTCGACCCGGTCGACATCGACGACGCGGCTCGGACCACCGGACTCACACGGCGTGATTCGATCCCTGTCGGGAAGGACTGGACCGGCACCCCGCTGGCTTTCCCCGGGGACGGAGAACAGTAGATATGCGAGCGGGCCGCCATTTACCGCACGTGGTGCAATACTGCACGAAACGCACACCTGCATCATGACCTTTCGGAGGGTCGACCGATGTCGGTGATGATGGTGTAGAGCTCGATGATGACGCCGTCCCTGGTGCGAGCGATGTCCATGCCGCGAACGACCGGAGGCCGGTCGGGCGGGCCGTACTGGAATCCGAGGTGGCCGACGTCGTCGAGCTCCGACGCCCGGCCCACGGGCCGGAAGACCCAGTCCGGGTTCTCGGCGCGCACCTGCGCGGCGCGGCGCTCGAATTCCTTGCGTCCGTGGATGATTCGATCCGGTTCGTGCCACACGACGTCGTCGGCGTAATTCGTGGCGATGACCACGGCCCGGCGGTTCGCGTCGGGCTCGTTGAAGACGTCCAGCAGATTGCCTCGCATGAGCTCGGCGGGTGAACGTGTCATGACGAGTCCTTCCGTTGCGGTGTGATCGACATTGTTCATTTTCGAACGTTCCGGCGGGGCGAATTACTCCGGGGCTGATAACGTGTCGCATTCGAAGATATTTGCCATGGACGGATAATTGGTCGAGTGCCCAGTCGGCAGATGTGAACCCAGATGAGTTTTCCGGTTGCGCCTACAACAATTCGGCCGGGCACTCGCAGCGAGAACCCCGGAATATCGGACCTCGTCAGCTGGTTGCATCCTTAGTTCGGTCGGCCTGTCGTGTCGTTGATTTCGCCGGTTTCTCGTATCCGGTCAGTGCCACAGCGAGGAAGCCTGGGCAGTGGGTGTCTTTGCGGTCGTAGCGGATGCCGAGCGGGTGATACCCGGTCGACCGGGAAATTGCGCGCTCGACGGCACGCCTGTGGCGGCCGGCGTCCGGGACGACCGACAAATTCTCACGAATTCAACTCTTGTTCGTTGAAGGAGATCTCGTTATGTCAGCTTCTGCCATTGCTCGTGAAGCGCGGCGACAAGATCGATTCGAGAAGTTGATCTCGAGCGACGCGCAACTCGGTTCCGCGCAGCCCGATCCGGCGATCACCGCCGCACTGGACGACCCCGGCGTCCCGCTCGTCGACATGATCCGCACCGTGCTGAACGGCTACCGCGACCGGCCCGCTCTCGGTCAGCGCGCGGTCGAATTCGTGACCGGAGCGGACGGACGCACCGCCGCCGAATTGCAGCCTCGTTTCGAGACCCTGACCTACCGCGAGACCTGGTCTCGCGTACGGGCCCTCGCCGAGGCCCTGGCCGGCAATCCTGTCCGGCCCGGCGATCGCGTGGCGACTCTCGGGTTCACCAGCGTGGATTACGCGATCGTCGACATGGCGCTGTCGCTGGCCGGAGCCGTCGCTGTTCCGCTGCAGACCAGCGCCCCGGTCCAGCAGTTGCACCCCATCCTCGTCGAGACGGAACCGGTCGCGATGCTGTCCAGCGTCGATCTCCTCCCGGACGCGGTCGAACTCGCGCTCACCGCGCACACACCGCAGCGTCTGGTGGTCTTCGACTACCGCCCTCGGGTCGACGACCACCGCGAGGCGTTGGAATCGGCCGTCGCACGCCTGGCGGACCGGCACGTGACCGTCGAGGCGCTCGATGACCTCATCGAACAGGCTGCCGAGAACGCCCAGGGATCACAGACTCCGAGCAGCGATGGTGACGCCCTGCGTTTGCTGATCTACACATCCGGCTCGACCGGGACCCCGAAGGGCGCGATGTACACGGACCGCCTGATGGCCAACTGCTGGCGGGGCTGGTTCGAACAAGGCTCCGACCTGGATCGCAGGCTGCCGACGATCACGCTGAATTTCATGCCGATCAGCCACGTGATGGGCCGGGTGAGCCTCTATGCCACGCTCGGTGCGGGCGGAACGGCGTACTTCGTCGCCCGCAGCGACCTGTCGACTCTGCTCGAGGATCTCGCGCTGGTCCGCCCGACCAAGCTGGATCTCGTGCCCCGGGTCTGGGAGATGTTGTTCCAGCACGTGCAGAGCGAAGTCGACCATCGCGCGGCCCACGGAAACCGGGAGGCCGTCGAACAGCAGGTCATGGCCGAGCAGCGCGAGAAACTCATCGGCGGACGCCAGTTCTCGGCGATGACGGGGTCCGCGCCCATATCACCCGAGTTGCGATCCTGGGTGGAAGAGTTTCTCGATCTCCACTTGGTCGAGGGTTACGGCTCGACCGAGGACGGCATGATCCTCATCGACGGCCGGATCCAGCGCCCGCCGGTGCTCGACTACAAACTTCTCGACGTTCCCGAACTCGGCTATTTCGCCACCGATCGGCCCCACCCACGCGGCGAATTGCTGATCAAATCCCCGAATCTGATCCCCGGCTACTACAAGCGGCCCGAGGTGACCGCCGAGCTGTTCGATACCCAAGGCTGGTATCACACCGGCGACGTGATGGCCGAGCTCGGCGAGGATCAGCTGGTCTACGTGGACCGCCGCAACAACGTACTCAAGCTCTCGCAGGGCGAGTTCGTCACCGTCTCCACGTTGGAGGCGGCGTATGGCGGCCACCCGCTGGTGCGTCAGATCTTCGTGTACGGCAACAGCGCCCGGTCGTTCCTGCTCGCGGTGATCGTCCCGACCGCCGACGCGCTCTCCGCTGTCGGCGGCGACGTGACCGCGGTCAAACCGCTGCTCAGCGATGCGTTGCAGAGTGTCGCGCGGGAAGCGGGGTTGCAGTCCTACCAGATTCCCCGTGACTTCCTCGTGGAGACGTCACCGTTCACCCTGGAAAACGGTCTGCTGACCGGTATCGGAAAACTGGCCCGTCCCAAGCTCAAGGAGCACTACGGCCCCGCGCTCGAGCAGCTCTACAGCGATCTGGCCGACAGCCAGGCCGAGGTGCTGCGGTCGCTGCGCATGGACGGTGCGCACCGGCCGACGGTGGAAACGGTGATCCGGGCCGCCGGGGCGCTGCTCGGCGCGGCCGCGGTCGACGTGGCTCCCGACGCGGCGTTCGCCGATCTCGGCGGAGATTCGTTGTCGGCGTTGACCTTCGGCAATCTGCTTCACGAGATCTTCGGCGTCGACGTGCCCGTCGGCGTGATCGTCAGCCCGGCAGGCGACCTCGCTGCCATCGCGGACTACATCGACGCGCAGCGTGCCGGTGGGACCGAGCGGGCGACCTACGACGCGGTGCACGGGCGCGATGCGACCGAGGTGCATGCCCGCGATCTGACGCTGGACAAGTTCCTCGACGAAGCCACGCTCGCGGCCGCACCGTCACTGCCCGAGACCGAACGCGAAATACGCACCGTGCTGCTGACCGGGGCGACCGGTTTTCTCGGGCGCTATCTGGCGCTGCAGTGGCTCGAACGGATGGACGCGGTCGGCGGCAAGGTCGTCTGCCTGGTGCGCGCGAAGAACGACACCGCTGCCCGGGAGCGTCTGGACGCGACATTCGACAGTGGCGATCCGAAACTGCTCGAGCACTACCGGTCGCTGGCGACCGATCACCTCGAAGTGCTCGCCGGTGACAAGGGCGAGGCGAACCTCGGACTCGACGATGCCGCCTGGCAACGGCTGGCCGACACCGTCGACCTGATCGTCGACCCCGCCGCGCTGGTCAACCACGTGCTGCCCTACAGCCAGCTGTTCGGGCCGAACGTCGTCGGTACCGCGGAGCTGATCCGAATCGCCGTGACGACCCGGATCAAGCCGTACGTCTACATCTCGACGATCGGTGTCGGCGACGGCATCGAACCGGGCAGATTCATCGAGGATGCCGACATCCGGCAGATGAGCCCGACCCGCAGGATCAGCGACGACTACGCCAACGGGTATGGCAACAGCAAGTGGGCCGGGGAGGTCCTGCTGCGCGAGGCGCACGACCTGTGCGGTCTGCCGGTGTCGGTGTTCCGCTGCGACATGATCATGGCCGACACCACCTACGCCGGGCAGCTCAACGTGCCGGACATGTTCACCCGGATGATGTTCTCGCTGGTGGCGACCGGGATCGCGCCGTACTCGTTCTACGAGCTGGACGCCAACGGCGACCGGCAGCGGGCGCACTTCGACGGGCTGCCCGTGGAATTCATCGCCGATGCCATCGCCACCCTCGGCGCCCAGATGGTCGGAGGATTCGAGACCTACCACGTGATGAACCCCTACGACGACGGCATCAGCATGGACACCTACGTCGACTGGCTGATCGACGCCGGCTACCCGATCGCCCGGGTGCCCGAATACAGGGCCTGGCTGACGCGGTTCGAGACGACACTGCGCGGCCTGCCCGACAGGCAGCGCCACGCGTCGTTGCTGCCGCTGCTGCACAACTACCGCAAGCCCGAACATCCGGTGAACGGGTCCCCCGCGCCCGTCGATCACTTTCGGGCGGCCGTCAAGAAGAACAAGATCGGGCCGGAAAAAGACATCCCGCACATCTCCCCGCCGGTGATCGTCGAGTACGTCACCGACCTGGAATTGCTCGGTCTGCTCTGACCTGACAGCACCGGAAACTCTCCGCTCAGGAGCTGCTCGGTCACAACATCAGGGCCCGGCGTGGCGACCGGGCCTGGCGACGATCTTCGCAAACACGCAGCAATCTCCATGGCAGGATGGTCGGGACGAGTGACTGGTGATGTATCGACATCGCACCGCTGCGGAAGACAATCCGGACGCGAGGAAACACGTATGCGCTGTGTGGTTTTCGGGGCGACGGGTTATATCGGCGGCAGGCTGGTGCCGGAGCTGCTGGGCGCGGGTCATCGGATCCGGGTCATGGCACGCAATACGGGAAAACTGGCCGAGGCGCCGTGGCGCGACGACGTCGAGGTGGTATGCGGCGATGTGACGCGCGCCCGGGACGTGGCCGCCGCCCTGACCGACGCCGACGTGCTCTATTACCTCGTGCACTCGCTGACCCGCACCGACTTCGACGAGGTCGACCGTCGTGCCGCCGAGGTGGTGGCCACCGAAGCGGCGCGGGCCGGTGTCCGCCGGATCGTCTATCTCGGCGGCATCACCGCGCGCGGTCAGCGGTTGTCGCGGCACCTGGCCTCCCGCGCCGAGGTCGGCCGGATCCTGCTCGCCGGAACGGTTCCCGCGATCGCACTCCAGGCCGCGGTGATCATCGGATCGGGTTCGGCCAGTTTCGAAATGCTGCGCTATCTCACCGAGCGCCTGCCGGTGATGGTGACCCCGCGATGGGTGCGCAACCGCATCCAGCCGATCGCGGTGCGCGATGTGCTGTACTACCTGGCCCGGGCGGCGGAACTGCCCGGCGACGTCTTCGGCACGTTCGATATCGGCGGGCCCGATGTGCTCAGCTACACGCGAATGATGCACGCCTACGCGGCCGTGGCCGAGTTGCCGCCTCGGGTGATCATCCCGGTCCCGGTGCTGACTCCGTGGTTGTCGGCGCAGTGGGTCAACCTGGTCACGCCGGTGCCGAAGGCTATCGCGGTGCCGTTGATGGAGTCCCTCGTCAACGACGTGGTCTGCGCCGATCACGCGATAGCTCAACACATTCCGGATCCGCCGAACGGCTTGACCGGCTACCGGCGCGCGGTGGAACTGGCGTTGGCGAAGATCCGGAATCTGGATGTGCCGACCCGTTGGTCCGATGCCGACCAGTTCGGCACCGAGCCGTCCGCGCCGCTGCGCACCGACCCGGAATGGTCGGGCGGTTCCCTCTACACCGACCAGCGCGAGCGACGCAGCTCCGCGGATCCCGCCAGGCTCTGGGCGGTGATCGAAGCCATCGGCGGCGATCACGGCTGGTACTCGTTTCCGCTGGCATGGTCGCTGCGAGGCTGGATCGACCGGCTGACCGGCGGAGTGGGCCTTCGCCGCGGCCGACGCGATCCGCATCGGCTGCGCGCCGGCGAGGCGCTGGATTGGTGGCGGGTCGAGCGCATCGAACGCCCGCGAGTGCTGTTGCTGCGCGCGGAGATGCGCCTGCCCGGCCGCGCCTGGCTGGAATTGCGCGTGGACCAGGACAACGGTGGCGCCGTCTACCGGCAGTGCGCACTGTTCGAGCCGCACGGGCTGGCCGGTCATCTCTACTGGAAGGCGATCTCCCCGTTCCACGCGATCGTGTTCGGCGGCATGACGCGCAACATCACCGGGACGGCCGAAGCGGCATAGATCTCGCTCGCCGGGCACCTGGCTGGTCATCGCGACGGGCGTGACGAACGGCTTCTGGCGGCGGCCGAACCTGCGGACCAGCGACCAGGTCGCCGACGCGATCGCCGGACGCTCCGAACGGCGTCCACTATCGAGGCTCCACACCTGACGCGTCCGACCGCCGGGGTGCACTGCGATCGCCCGGCTGCGAACAATGACACCAGGGATTGCTGACGGATAACTAGATGACGGATTCTGTGCTCGGAGGGCTTCGGTGAAGCCTATCCTCGGCTGGTCAGGTGTTATCGAGGTCAACGAGAGCTGAGGTAACCGTGATGGCTGCGAAATTCGAGATGTACAAAGACAAGTCCGGCAAGTTCAGGTTCCGGCTCAAGGCCGCCAACGGCGAGATCGTCGCGGTCGGCGAAGCGTACGAGTCGAAGGCCGCGTGCAAGAACGGCATCGAATCCGTCAAGAAGAACGCATCCGTCGCCGAGATCGTCGACCAGACGATGGCCGCCGTCTAGGCGATGCACGGCGTTGGCCCGGTCTGTCGTCACGAGACCGGGCCAACGATCACCGCGACAGCCATGGTCGGCTAGCGTGTTCCCGCCGAGTCGGGTAGGTGCAGCGATTCGAGGCTTCGGCGAGCCTCGTCGACCCGGCCCTTCAGCGTCAACCAGCGGGGCGTCTCGGCCTGCCGGAGCAGGGCCAGCGCGATCAGGGCGGCCGGAATCGCGGCGAGGCCGAGCGACCAGCGCCAGGAGATGTCGCGCGCGAAGAAGTAGTTGATGATCGCCGAGATCAGGATGCCGGTGGCGATCATCAACTGGTTGCCGGAACTGTGCCTGCCCCATGTCGTAGCCGACGAGCACCGCCGCAAGCGCCGCCACGGCACTGGCACCGCGCTGTCGCCGTAGCCGGGTGCGTTCGCGCTCCGCTGAGCCTTCTGCATGTTCGGCGATTGCTCGCTTCGTCGCTGGCCTTCCAGCGGTCACAAGTCCGGCGTCAGCGCACTACGACCCGTATACCGATTAACGTCAAGCAGTTCGACACAAATATACAACCCCTCGCCAGGCAGTATGTTGTTTCTGTCGAAACATCGACATAATCTGCCAGATATGACACCGGTGCGAGGAGGCCGCGAGATCCTGGGAGAGACCAGTGGTGATGCCCGGCGCGCGGGTTCGGAGGCCTCGCGGTCCGCGATCATCGCGGCCCTGCGCCGAGGAGGGCCGATGACCCGCCAACGCCTCGTCACCGAGACAGGACTGTCCCGGGCCACGGTGTCCGTGGCACTGGGAGCGCTGGCCGCCGAGGGCCGCATCCGGGAAACCGCGCACGACGCCAGCGGCGCCCGAGGGCGGCCGTCCATGCTGGTCAGCATCGATGCGTCCCGGGCCGAGCTTATCGGCATCGAGATCGGGCGCGCGCACATCGCGGTCGCCCTCGCCGACGGCGCGGACACCGTGATCGCGCGGGCGGACCGCGATATCGCCGCAAGCACCGACGTCCGCACCCGCGTCGAGGCCGCCGTCGCCCTGTTGGCCGACATCGCGGCCGAACGCGGCCTCGACCTCACCACCGTTCGTGGTGTCGCGGCCGGAACACCCGGCCCGAAGTTCACGGGCGAGGGCCACCGCTCGCAGGACCTCGCGCTCGCCCGTTTCACCCGCGACCGGGCCGACGTGGCCGCATACCTGGTCGGCCACTTCGGCGTTCCGGTCCGCGTGGAGAACAACACCCGCTACACAACGCTCGGCGAGACCGCCACCGCCGGGGCGCGAAACGTGGCCTACCTGCGAATCGACGAGGGCGTCGGCGGTGGCGTCGTCGTGGACGGTTCGCTGGTTTCCGGCAGCTGGGGAACAGCGGGCGAACTGGGCCATGTCTGCGTCGACCCGAACGGGCCACGCTGCGCGTGCGGCGGGCGCGGCTGCGTCGAACTGGTGGCCTCGTTGCCGGCACTGCTCGCCGCGACGCACAGTGCGGATCTCGCGACGTTGACCGATCGGCTCCGGGCGGGCGACCCCGACGCGACGGTGGCGCTGGCCCGAGCGGCCGATGCGGCCGCTCAGGCGCTGGCCGGTGTTCTCGCCGTTCTGGACGTATCCACCGTGGTCGTCGGCGGCCGGGTCGCGCAGCTCACCGGATTCCTCGACCGGCTGGACCACGTGGTGCGCGACGTCGCGCCGAGTTGGTGCACGGCGAAACTGACGGTGCGGCTGGCCGACGACGACCGCACCGCGGGCGCGCGCGGCGCGCTCGTGCACGCCCGCAGCGCCGCCGAGACCACCGCCGGCGCGGACGACCAGGCACGAACGACAGGATGAACGACGTGACCGACAACATCATCTTCCTGATGACCGACCAGCACTCGATCTCCAGCCTCGGCTGCTACGGCAATCCGACCGTGCGCACGCCGGTACTGGATCGGCTGGCCGACACCGGGACACGCTTCACGCACGCGTTCACCCCGACGGCGATCTGCACCCCGGCACGGGCCAGCCTGCTGACCGGCGCCGCGCCGTTCCGGCACAAACTGCTGGCCAACTACGAACGCAACGTCGGCTATCTGGAGGATCTCGCCGACGATCAGTTCACCTTCGCCGAGGCACTGCGCGACGCGGACTGGCGACTGGGCCTGATCGGCAAATGGCACGGCGGCGTACGCCGCACCGCGTCCAGTTACGGCTTCGAGGGGCCGACGTTGCCCGGCTGGCACAACCCGGTCGATCATCCCGACTACCTGGCCTATCTGGACGAGCACGGCCTGCCGCCGTACCGGATCAGCGACCACATCCGGGGCGTCGCGCCCAACGGTGGCCAGGGCAATCTGCTGGCCGCGCGGCTGCACCAGCCCGTCGAGGCCACCTTCGAGCACTATCTGGCGACCCGGACCATCGAGCTGCTCGAGCAGTTCGCCGCCGATCCGCGTGGCCGCCGGTTCTTTCTCGCGACGCACTTCTTCGGACCGCATCTGCCCTACATCCTTCCGGACGAGTTCTTCGACCTCTACGACCCGGACGACATCGAGCTGCCGCCGTCCGTGCACGAGACCTTCGCCGGCAAGCCTCCGGTACAACGCAACTACAGCGCGCACTGGGCCTTCGACACGATGGACGAGGCCACCAGCCGCAAGCTCATCGCGGCCTACTGGGGTTACACCACTCTCATCGACCAGGAGATCGGCCGCATTCTCGACGCGGTCGAACGCCTCGGCCTCGGCGACCGCACCGCCGTCATGATGACCGCCGACCACGGCGAGTTCACCGGCGCCCATCGCCTGCACGACAAGGGCCCCGCGATGTACGACGAGATCTACCGAATCCCGGCTCTGGTGCGGATTCCGGGCGAACCCGCGAATCAGGTCCGCGACGAATTCGTCACGCTGATGGATTTCACCGCGACCATCCTGGACATCGCGGGCCTACCCACCGACCGCGCCGCCGACGGCCGCAGCCTCGCGCCGCTGGTCTCCGGTGCACATCCGCGGTGGCGCAACGACATGGTCGCGGAGTTCCACGGCCACCACTTCCCTTATCCGCAACGGATGCTGCGCACCAGGACGCACAAGATCGTCGTGAACCCGGAGTCGATCAATGAGCTCTACGACCTGCGCGAGGATCCGCACGAGCTGGTGAACCTGATCGACGACCCGCACCTTGCTGAGGTCCGCCGTGCGATGATCACCGAACTGTACGGGCAGCTCCGCGAGCGCGGAGACAACTTCTACCACTGGATGACCTCGATGTTCGACGTAGGCGGCGCCGACTACGACGTCACGCTCAGCTCGTTCGAAACGCAGGGAACTTCGTGATGTCGGCCTGCTGTGGCCCCTCCCGCGACGCCGTATCGGTAACCGGCCCGGCCGAACCCACCGGCGAACCGGTTCCGAGCGCGGGCGCGTCGTCGCCCCGGATGATCGCTCTGCCGGGCGGGACCTTCCGCATGGGGACCGACGACGCGTCAGGGTTCGCCGAGGACGGCGAGGGACCGGTCCGCGAGGTGACGATCGAGCCGTTCGCCATCGACGCGCACTGCGTCAGCAATGCGCGATTCGCCGAGTTCATCGAGGCCAGCGGCTATCGCACCGAGGCCGAGCAGTTCGGCTGGTCGTATGTCTTCGGCGGATTCCTGCCCGGTTCGCTCCGGAAGATCTCCCCGCGACTACCCGAGGTGCCCTGGTGGTGCGGCGTTTCCGGCGCCTCGTGGCGACAGCCCGAAGGGCCCGGCAGCGATCTCGCCGGGCGGACCGATCACCCGGTCGTGCACGTCACCTGGAACGACGCGAAAGCGTTCTGCCGCTGGGCCGGTACGCGGCTGCCGACCGAGGCCGAATGGGAGTACGCGGCACGTGGCGGCCTGGACCAGGCCCGCTATCCGTGGGGCGACGAACTGACCCCCGGCGGCGAGCATCGCTGCAACATCTGGCAGGGCCGCTTCCCCACCCACAACACCGCCGAGGACGGCTACCGTGGCACGGCGCCCGTAGATGCCTTCCCGCCCAACGGTTTCGGGCTCTACAACGTCGCGGGGAACGTGTGGGAATGGTGCGCCGACCGCTGGTCGCCGGGTAGCCCCGCGCGCGCCATGCGCGGCGGCTCCTACCTGTGCCACGAGTCCTACTGCAATCGCTACCGGGTCGCCGCCCGCACCCACAACACCCCCGACAGTTCGACCGGAAATCTCGGATTCCGCTGCGCCGCAAGCCCGTAACCTGACGAGGTCATCGCACTGACGAGCCGCCCAGGGCAGACGCCTCATGCCTCATCGCCGCGGTCTTCTCGGGCCTGCGAACCGCACCCAAGCCGATCTGAGCCCACGCCACACGCGGGCCGCCGACAGATAAGGCTCGGTCACCGAGCCACGGACGGCGTCGAGCCGGGCGCAATAGAGAACCCCGTCGATCGGGAGGTAATCCTGTCTGTGGCGGTTCACGAAACCGGATGGATCGCGTCGTACGAGGCCGCAGCGGTGGTGCCGCTGGTGTACGCGCTGCCGCGCGCACGAACACCGAACCTGAAGCCACACCACATAATCCACGCACCTAATCGGAGGCGAGCGCCGAGACGCGCTGGCGGGCGGTATCGGCGTCGTGCATCGCGTTCGCGTACAGCAGGCCGTAGGTGAAGCCGTTCTCGTCCCGCGCCGCGCCTGCCGCTGTCGCGGCTCGCCACAGCAGTTCGGTCGAGACGACATCGTCGTTGTAGTCGCCGAGTATCCGCTGAATCTTCTTGTAGTACTTCGCGTTCGACCGTGCGCGTGCGGACTTGCGCACGGGCTCGTGCAGTTCGGCGGCGTAGCGGGCGCGTTTCGCGGCCTTGCGCGCGCGATGCAGCGACTCGGGGCGACGGTTGTGCAGGGCGGTCGCCAGCCGGCGGTCGGCCTTGGCCGCGGCCCGGCGGGCGCGCCGCAGTAGTTGGCCGCCACGGATCCGCCGTCCGAACGGCGGATGTGTCTTCCAGGTCTGCAACGTGGCGAGTAGTCGCAGATAGCGCTGTGAGTCCATGGCCTCGGCGAGAGCCTTGCGGCTGCGCAGCTGGCGGCTCAGCAACGTCGTGTCGATTCGCGCCGCGACGGGACCGAGGACGAGTTCGGGCGGCAGGGCCGCGATTTCGGCCGCGAGTCGGCGGCGTTGCACTTGGCAGTCGCGCACATCTCCGAGAAGTGTTGCGTACCACTTCAGTTCGTCGTCCATCTCGCCGACGGAAGAGGGGTCCAGCAGCGCGCCGAAGACCCGGAGCGTACTGCGGAGCCGCCGCGTCGCCACGCGCGTGTCGTGGATCGGTTCGTGTCCCCTGCGCAGTTCGACATCACCGGCGAAAATCAGATCGATCTGTGTATTCAGGTATTCGTGAACGGCGCATTCCGCCGCGGAGGCATGATCCGACACCCCGGCTCGCTCCGGCAATACCCGCGACAATTTGGAGGGATAGGTCGATGTGTGCGCCCCCGACGCGGCGAGCCTGTCGCGCAGTTTCGCCGGAATCTTCTTCGTGCGCGGGCCGAGTTCGACCTCGATCTCGCGCCAGGCGAGCGTCTGCGCGGGCCGATCGGCCCGTGTCGTGTCCACGTTGTCGTCATCGATCTCGACGATCAGTTCACCGTTCGAATCCAGTAGGCGATGACGATGACGGACCGTGTGAATATTGGCGATCGCGCGCAATGGTTTCCCCAATGCGACGCCGTTCACCACCTCGGCGAGTTCGCTCGGTAATTCCTCCGACACAGCTGCGGTCACCTCGACCCGGCCGTCCGCGGCGGGGATCTTCAGCTGCCAGCCGGATTCGTCCTCCCCCTCACGGCGACGCAAGGTCAGGTCGTGAGCGAACAGATCCCGATCGGCGGTGTCGAAATAGATGCTGGTCAGCTCGACCGATCTCTCCTCGACGCGGCTGTCGGCGACGACATCGTCCAGCCTGGGAAGACTGAAGGTCCAATCGACCTCCCATTTGCTTTCACGCTCGAGTACGTCCTTCATCATCACCGCATTCCCGGCGATCGGCGCCTCAAACGGCCGGTGACCGCGACCGCCGCAGACTGCACCCGCGGTCACCCCTCCGGCGGAGTGAACACCCGCGACGCGGGGCCCGCGACTGTCGATGCCCGGCGACGTCGGTTCGCCGCGACGATCGTCACGACCCCGCCGGCGACAGCGGCAATGGCCAGAATCGCGCTCACGGCCGCCACCCCTGACGCGCCCGCCACCGCGGCGGCGACCGCGACGATCACGGCGAGCGCTCCGAACAACAGAAGGACGAAAGCAGGCCAATTCCTGGTGTCCGCCAACACTTCTCCCGGTTGCGCACCGGCGGAGCGAGCGATATCCGGCGCGTCATCGAGCGGGGGAATCTCCTGGCCACCGTTCATTGTCATCGTTTCCCACCTCGCGTTCGCGTGCGGGCACGGCACCCAGCACCTCGCCACCGAATTACCCGGATTTCGCGTACCAAACTGCGGCCGCTCGGAGAAAGACGATTCCGTCGCGCCGCGAGCATTCCCGCCGGTGATTGAACTGCCTCGCGACGGGTAGCCGGTCGGCACGATACACCCGCGCACGGAGGTAGGCACGTGATCGGCGAACTTCTCGGAACGGCTTCGCGCACAGTCCATTCGGGGCTGTCGCTGGTGACCGGCACCGCGACGTTGCCGTTCCGGATCGCGGAGGCCGGCGGCCGCGAGGTCCGGGACCGACTCGCGGCGGTTCCGCTCGCGCAAGTGCGCCATGAACTCATGGCCCTGGCGGACCCGCAGTTGCACCGTGATCGCCGCGTCGCGGCGGTCGGCGACCACGTGCTGATCGAGGTGCACGGGTTGACATCCGGGCGCAGCGGCGAGGTGGCCGAGGCCGTCGGGCAGCAGCTCGATGAGTGCGCCGGCGTGCGCGACTGGCACATCAACGCGGTGACCGGCCACGTCGTGCTGGACCTGGACGAGGACGTCGATCCCGACGACGCGGTCACGGCCGTCGCGGACGCCGAACGCGGCGCGGGCGTGGATGGCCTGGAGTGGGATCCCGCCGCGACACATCCGGCGGATCTCGAACCCGCCCTGTCGGCCGCGATTTCGCTGGCCGCGGACCTGACCGGCGTGGGTCTGGCGGCGGCGGGCGCTCTGTTTCCGGGCAAGCACGGTCCGCTCGAGTTCCTTTCCGCGGCAGCCGGCGTGGCCGACACACAACCGAGGATCCGCACCCTGCTGGAATCCAGGATGGGACGGCCACGCACGGACCTGCTGTTGAGTGCGGCCAGCACGATCGGGCAGGTCGCGGGCGAGGACCCCGGCAGCCTGCTGGCCGATGCGGTGCTGCGAACCCTCATCCTGGCCGAGGCCGGCGCACGGCATGTGGGATGGCGGCGCTGGGAATCCGAGCTGGCCACACAGCCCGCGCAGGAGATCACCGAACCGCTGCTCGCCCAGGCCCGACCCGAGGAACTTCCGGCGGGACCGGTGGAGCACAGCGCCGACGAATCCGCGACCGGTGCACTGGCCGGCATGGTCACCACCGTGGCCGGACGCGGACTCGGCGACGCCGCCTCCGCGCTCGCCCTGGGCGCACCCAAGGCGGCGCGCGCGAGCCGGGAGAGCTTCGCGGCGGTCGCCGCGCTGCTGATGTCGGCCTCCGGCGTGGTCACCATGGATCCGGCGATGTGGCGACGACTCGACCGTCTCGATGTGCTCGTCGTCGACGCGGACACCTTGTCCGGCGAGCGCTCGATCGTCCTGGGCGCTCGTACCGAGGACGACGGCTGGCCGCCCGAGCGCGTATGGAGCGCCGGACAGCATGCGCTGTTCGTTTCCCAGATGGACATGGAAAATATTGCGCCACAAGATGATTCGACCCGCGTCGAGCTGCGGCCGGTCGATTCTCCGGAATCGCGACAGGGTCCGGCATGGCAGGAGGTCCGTGTCGCCGGGCGCGTCGTCGGCCGGGTGCTGGTCGGCCGCGAACTCGATCCGCGCACCCCGGCTCTGCTCGCGGCCGCGCGCCGCGCCGGGCTCCGGATCGTGCTGATCGGCGCGGACCGGGACGAGCAAGTGCGTTCTCTGGCAGACGAATTCGTCTCGGACCGGCAGTCGGCGTGTGATGTCGTGCGCCGGTCACAACGCGATGGGCACGTGGTGGCGATGCTGGCGACCCGCGCGCACCGGGCGCTGGCCACCGCGGACGCCGGAATCGGGCTGATCGGGGCCGATGCGGCGGGCGCGGCGCACGTGCCCTGGAGCGCGGACGTGCTGTGCCACGATCTGGACCAGGTCCACCACCTGCTCACTCTGGTCGCACCGGCCCGGCAGGCCAGTGAGCGCGGACGAGTCCTGGCGCTGTCCGCGGGGGCTCTGGGCGCACTGGTGCTCGCCGCGAGGCCACGCCGGAACAGCCAATGGCCGGTCACCGCCGCGCAATTCGGCGGTCTGTTCTCCGGCGCGGCGACCGCGTGGCAGGCCGGGCGCGCCGAGCCGGACGCCACCGGCACGGTGCTGTTGCCTTGGCACGCAATGGAATCCGATGATGTGCTGGCGGTGCTACCCGATCCGGGGCCTTCGGCCGACACGGGCACGGAGGTGTCCGACAGCTGGGCGCGGCAGAGGTTGGCGCCCTTCGTTCGATTCGGCGGCCGGGTGCGACAGGAGCTGGCCGACCCTCTCACCCCGATCCTCGGGGTCGGCGCGGCCGCCTCGGCCATCCTCGGCTCCCCCGCCGACGCGGTGCTCGTCGGGTCGGTGCTCGCCGTCAATGCCACGGCCTCGGCGCTACAGCGCCAGCGCGCGGAGTCGTCCCTGCGCCGTCTGCTGCGTGGCGAGACCGTCATCGGGCGCCGGGTTCCGCGATCGGCGTTGCGGGGCGACCCCGATGCCGACATCGACGAGGACAGGGTGCCCGGGGACCGGCTGCGCGCGGGTGATGCGATCGTCCTGCGCGCCGGTGACGTGGTCCCCGCGGACGGCCGGATCGTGCGCGCCGACGAACTCGAGATGGACGAGTCGGCCCTGACCGGCGAATCGGTTACGGTGGAGAAGTTTTCGGCCGCGACGCCGGGAGCCGAACTCGGCGAACGCAGCGGCATGGTGTTCGAGGGCAGTACCGTCGTCAACGGCTGCGCCCTGGCGGTCGTCGTCGCGGCGGGCGCGGACACCGAGTCTCAGCGCGCCGCGACGTCCGCGGTCCCGCCCTCGCTCGGCGGCGTGCAGGCGCAGCTGCGGCAGCTGACCGAGCGGGCGCTGCCGCTGACGGTCGCGGGCGGGTCCGCGGTCACCGCACTGTCCTGGCTGCGCAGCCGACGTCTGCGCGAGGCCATCGCCGAGGGCGTCGCGGTGGCGACAGCCGCTGTGCCGGAAGGACTTCCACTCGTCGCCACGGTCGCCCAGCTGGCCGCCGCACGCCGCCTGACCCGGCGTGGTGTGCTGGTCCGCGCGAGCCGCACCGTCGAGGCCCTGGGCCGGGTCGACACGATCTGTTTCGACAAGACGGGCACGTTGACCCACGGCCGCCTCGAGCTCACCGCGGTCGCCGATCTGACCGGGCAGTGGTCCCCCGACGCCGACGACCCACGCGCCCGGCGGCTGCTGCGGGAGGCTGCTCACGCGTGCCCGGATCCCGACGGCCCGGTCGTGCACGCCACCGATCGCGCGGTCCTGGACGCGGCCCGCGACAATCTGCCCGGAGACGACAGCTGGTCGGCCGTCGAGGAAATCCCCTTCGAGTCCGATCGCGGCTATGCCGCGACGCTCGGCCGCACCGCGCACCGCATGCGCCTGGTGGTCAAGGGCGCGCCCGAAGTGGTGCTGCCGCGCTGCACCCGCCGCCGCGAATCGGACCAGCACGGTGAATCCACCGCCGTCGCGCTGTCCGCCGAGGATCGGGCGCACGCGGAACAGGTGGTGGACCGGCTCGCCCGGCAGGGCTTGCGGGTGCTCGTGGTCGCCCGGCGCGAGTTGCACCGCAGGCCCGACGACGTCGAGAACGCGGTCGAGGAACTGACGCTGGTGGGCTTCGTCGGCCTCGCCGACACTCCGCGGCCGCAGTCGCACGATGTGGTGGATGCGTTGCACGAGAACGACATCGGCGTCCGCATCATCACCGGAGACCACCCCGTGACCGCCGCCGCGATCGCCCGGCAGCTCGGCATCGACACCGAAACCGTCACCACCGGAACCGATCTGGACGGCCTGGACGACGACGCGCGAGCCGAGCTCATCGAGCGCACCAACGTGTTCGCCCGGGTGGGACCGCGTCAGAAGGTTCAGATCGTCACCAGCCTGCAGCGGTCGGGCCGGGTGGTGGCGATGGCCGGTGACGGCGGTAACGACGCCGCGGCCATCCGCTCCGCCGATATCGGAATCGGTCTCGCCGCAAGCGGTTCCACCGCCGCCCGCAACGCCGCGGACCTGGTGCTCACCGATCCGGACCCGCTGGCGCTGCTGGCGGCGCTGACCGAGGGACGCGGCATGTGGCAGCGGATCACCGACGCGGTCGGCGTGCTGGTCGGCGGCAACGCCGGGGAGGTCGCCTTCACCGTGCTCGGCACGGCCCTGTCCGGCCGCGCGCCGCTGGGCACGCGGCAGTTCCTGCTGGTCAACATGCTGACCGATATGTTCCCGGCGATGGCGGTGGCACTGTCGCCGCAGGGCGGGGCCGAGGCCACGGCGTCCGACGACGACCAGTTGCGCGCCCAGGACCTCGCCACCGAACTCGCCGCCAGGCCGCCCGCCGATCTCGGCGCCGATCTGACCCGCGCGATCGCCACCCGCGCCGCGGTCACCACCCTCGGCGCCACCACCGCGTGGACGATCGGCCGCTTCACCGGCACGAACCGGCGCGCCTCCACCATCGGACTGGTCTCGCTGATCGGCACTCAGCTCGGTCAGACGCTGATGGCCGGACACCGCAGCCCACTGGTCTGGGCGACGACCGCGGCCAGCGGCGCGGTGCTGTTCACGATCGTGATGACGCCAGGAATCTGCACATACTTCGGATGCCGCCCGCTGGGCCCGGTGGGCTGGACCATCGCCGGGACGTCCTCGGCCCTGGCGACCGGCGCGGGTGTGCTGTTCCGACCGGACCGCTCGACGCTCTAGCCCGGACCTGTTCGCCCGAATTCGACGGTCACCGGGTAGCCGCCCGCGGCGTGGTCGTACGAACCGATGTCCGCGTTCGGCGATTCGGTGACCGTGCGGATGATGTGCCAGCCCAGACCTAGTTCATCGATGGCCGCACGGGTCACGGCGATCCCGCTGATACGCACCGCGATCCGGCCGTCGCCGGATTCGAGATCGCATTCGATCATCGAGCCGTCCGCCGCCATCTCGATCAGATCGGTGGTGACCTCGTCTATCGCCACCTGAACATCGAGAATGCCGTCGAGTGTCAGTTCGGTGGTGAGCAGGGCGGTGTCGGTGAGTGCGCGCAGCATCATCAGCTGCTCGTGCTCCGCCGTCACTCGGACGCGCACTGTGGCCGGTGCACTGTATCCCTCACTCATCTCGCTCGAACCTCTTCTCTGCAGTGGTCCGTGCCGAGCCGGTGCTTGCGGCACGTCCCCCGCGGCCTCCAGTCGGAATCTCTCCGTGCAGGCCGCATACCCCGGACCGGTTCCGCGAAACGATCCTCGGCACACGGACGCGCGTCCGGCCTGCGAGATCACGCGTAAAGGGTGTCGCCCGGAGATCGTCCGTAGTGCCGGCGATACAGCGCGGCGAAGCGTCCCTGATGACCGAATCCCCAGGAAGCGGCGACCGTACCGACCGTGACGCCGCTCTCGGGCGTGCTCGCGGTGAGCTCCTCGTGGGCGCCGCGAAGCCGCAGCCGTCGCAGGTACGCGGTCGGCGTGGTGTCCAGATGGCGGCGGAACGCCAGTTGCAGCGCACGCACTGTCACATAGGCCGCCGCGGCGATATCCGCTGCCGAAATGTCTTCGCCCACATGGGATTCCATGTACGCGATCGCCCGGCGCACCGCATCCGGATGCGCGTCGGTTCGGTCGCCTGTCGCGGTGTCGATGTCCGCGGAGTTCGGGAACGCCTCGAGCACGGCCGCCGCGAGGTATTGGGTCGCCGTCGCAGCCACCAGCGTGGGCACCTCGCCGTCGTATGTGGCGGCGAGCTGTCGCATGTGCGCGATAGTCGTGCTGAGCCGACGACCGGCCGCGGCCGTCACCGGCCGGTGTCCGATCAACCTCACCGGCGCGGTGCCGGGATCGTTCACCGACACCGCTCGGGTCAGTTCCTCCGGCTCGAACATGGTGATCGTGTAGCGGGCACTCCGGATGACGCCCGAGTACGGCAGCTGCGGCGGGGTGAGGATCCCCATCTCCCCCGGCTGGAACACATCCGCGCCCTCATCGAGGTAGTTTTCCTCGATCGATCCCGATTCCACCCCGCACAAGCAGATCTTGCCGAGGGGATCGGCGTCGTAGTGCATGTCGAAGCCCAGATCCAGCTGGTCCAGGCTGACCGTCCCCATCACTTCGCGCGTGATGTGGCTGCGGATCGGTCCCTCGCTCACGTTGCCGATCTGCATCGTCGTGTAATTCCGGTTCAAGAACTGCTCAGTGGCCGCCAGGCTGCCACTGTCGAACTTCATCGCCATTTGGTTCCCTCTTTGCCCGAAAAAACGAGCCCCGGAGCGACAGCAATCTGTTTTACCGGCCGCGGGGAGGCTATCGCGTAGTGCGGGGGTACCCGCTTCGGGTCGCCCTCTAGCACACACTGTGAGTGTCGTCACATCGCGCCGATCGAGTATACGGCCGTTTGCCCTTCGGTGTGCGGGGTAGCCGCTGGCAACAGCAAGTCCGGCGCGCACGCGGTTTCCTCCGACGAAGACCGCGACCCCGGATGCCGATGCGGGAGGAGGTCGTCCGGTGCGGATCGGATACAAACTGGCGGCAGAGGCGTTCGGGCCCGTGGAGCTGATCCGGCAGGCGGTGCGAGCCGAGCGAGCCGGATTCGATTTCGTCGAGATCAGTGACCATTTCCATCCCTGGCTGGATGTTCAGGGGCATTCACCGTTCGCTTGGACGGTGCTGGGGGCGATCGCCGCCCGCACCGAACAGCTCGGACTGGCGACCGGCGTCACCTGCCCGACCGTCCGCTACCACCCCGCCGTCATCGCGCAGGCCGCGGCGACGGTCGCGCTGACCTCACAGGGCCGGTTCACTCTCGGCGTGGGATCCGGGGAACGACTCAACGAACACGTCGTCGGGACCGGTTTCCCGGATTCGGTGCGGATGCGACACCGGATGCTGCGGGAGGCACTGGAGATCATCCGGCTGCTGTGGCGCGGGGGCTACCACTCCTACCAGGGCCGATACCTCCAGCTGTCGGACGCTCGGGTATTCGATCTGCCCGATGAGCCGCCACCGATCGCCGTCGCGGCGGGCGGCCCGGCGGCCGCACGCCTGGCCGCCGACCTCGGCGACGGCCTGTTCGCCACCGAGCCGCTGCCCGATCTCGTGGAGAACTACCGGCGATCCGGCGGCACCGGCCCCCGCTATGCCGAGGTGCCGGTCGCCTGGGCCGCCGACGAGCAGGCCGCCGCACGCGCGGCCCTGAAGACCTCCCGATGGGCGGTGACCGGGTGGAAGGTGATGAGTGAGCTGCCCAACCCCGCGAATTTCGCCGCGGCGACGGGCACGGTCCGCGAGGAGGACATCCGCCGCCAATTCACCTGCGGCTCCGACCCCGAGGCCTATGTCGAGGCGGCCCGCCCGTATGTCGACGCCGGATTCGATCACCTCGTCCTGATGAACGCCGGACCCGATCCGGACGGGTTCATCGACTTCTATCACGACACCCTCGACGACCGGCTGCGCTCGATGGACGCGGGCGTGACCGAGCAACGATCCGGCGCGGGAGCAGCGCGTTTCATTCCCAATTGAGAAACACCCCGTACCGGCCACCGGTTCGGCGGCGCGGGGCACACCCATGGAGAGGAGACACACCACGATGTCGAAGCCGATTACGAGCACGCTCGACGAGAACGCACAACGCATTACCGGAGATGCCCTGCGCGGCACGGTGGTCGATCTGATCGACCTGTCGTTGATCGCCAAGCAGGCGCACTGGAACGTCATCGGACGCCACTTCCGCTCGGTACATCTGGCCCTGGACGAACTGGTCACCGCTGCAAGGGATTTCACCGACGAGGCCGCCGAGCGCGCCACCGCGATCGGGGTCAGCCCCGACGGGCGCGCCAGCGCGGTCGCCGAATCCTCCTCGGCGATCGGATTCCCGGCGGGCTGGCAGCAGGACACAGCGGTCATCGATGCGATCGTCGCCAATCTCGGCGCGGTGATCGCCCGGCTCCGGGAGCGGATCGACGAGACGGAGAAGGCCGACCCGGTGACCCAGGACCTGCTCATCGGCATGACAGCCCGGCTGGAACAACTGCATTGGATGTGGCAGGCGCAGGTCGCCACCGCTCCCAGCTGAGCCGGGACGAACGGATGAACGTCGCCAGGTGCGTCAACCACTCGCGATCAAGGCTGTGACCACGGCCGCGCCGACCATCAGCCACGCGGCGTAGTCACCGAGGTGACCGCTGTGCAGCCGGTGCAGCGCGGTGGTGAGCGTCCGGGTCGAGCGAGACACCGTGCGCGGCAATAGTTTCGGTGGGAGGAACAGGGCGCAGGCGGCAATCGCCACGGCAAGTGCGGCCGAGGCCGCGCCCCAGGCGATCCCGGTCGCGGTCCACTCGATATGGGGTCCGCCCGGGGCGACGGTCGCGATTCCCCGCAACGCACGAGTCCGGTAGCCGAGCGAATCACAGAACTGCGCGGCTGCCGGACCGGCCGCCCCGGCGACCGCGGGGACCCCCAGCGCGACCGCGAGCGCGAGCAGGGCGACCACCGCTCCGACCATGGTCGCGGGCGGACGCCCGGCGGGTGTGGCGGCGTCGGGTTGTTCGTGCGCGCCGGTGGTCTCCTGCTCGGTGTTCGCGACGCCGGGCCGATCACCCGAGCCGAAGAACACGCGCAGTCCGGCGCGCAGCACCGCCGCGCCGGTGAGTGCGGAGACGACGATCACCGTCGCGGTCAGCGCCCCCGAACGGCCCGATTCCTCGAGCAGCGCCTTGCCCAGCCCGGCGCCCGTCATCGGCAATCCGGCCAGCATCACCGCCGCCACCACGAACAGCGCGCCGATACCGGGATGCCGGACCCGGCCGAAGAGCCGATGTTCGTCCAGGGATCGGTACTGCGACAGGATGATTCCCGTCATCAGGAACAGCGCGCCCTTCACCGCCGCATGCCCGGCCAGGTAGAGCGCCGCGGCCGCGACGCCGGCGGGTGTCAATGCGGCGATGCCGAGCAGGAACAGGCCGATATGCGCGATCGTCGAATAGGCCAGCATGCGTTTGAGATGCCGCTGCATCAGGCACATCACCGCACCGAGCACGGCGGTGACCAGCGCGAGCACCAGCATCATCCGATGCACGGCCGCCGGTGCGAGCGCGACGCGGAACCCCGACCAATACAGCCGGGCCATACCGTAGATCCCCAGCGGCGCCATGACCCCGGAGAACAGCACGCACACCGGCGCGGGGGCCACGGCATGAGCGTCGGCCAGCCAGAAATGAAACGGCACCACCGCGGCCTTCACCAGCCACCCCGTGACGACCAGCGCGAATCCGACGATAACCACGATATCGCGGCCGTGACCTGCCAGTTCGGCGGCGAGTTGGGGCAGGCCGAGTTGCCCGGTGCGGGCGTATACCAGTCCGATTCCGAACAGGCACAGGTAGGCGCCGAGCGAGTTGATCACGCCGAAATTGAGGCCGCCCTGCACCGATTCGGGTTCTTCGTTCTTCAGGCCCGTCAGCGCGTAGGCGGCGACGCTCATCAACTCGAAGAACACGAACATGTCGAACAGGTCGCCGGTGAGCGCGAATCCGCTCATGCCCGCGCTGAACAGCAACATCAGGGCGGGATAGTGGGCCTGTAGATCGTCGAAGTAGTGCCAGCCGAACAACAGCGCCAGCAGGGTCAGCACCGCGACCAGCAGCGCGGCCCCGGCCCCGACCTGATCGGCGACCAGCACGATGCCGACCGCGAAATGCGCCGTCGGCCGCCATCCGCCCGCCCAGGTCACCACCGCGCCGTGACCGGCGGCGTACAACAGACAGCCCGCGCACGCCGTGCCCGCCGCCGCCACCGCGAGGGCGAGGCTGTCGATCACCCGCCGGGAGACGTGCCGTCCGAGGGCCAGCAACAGACACGCACCGGCGATGGGCAGAGCTATCACCAAGGGCGGCAGGGCATTCGGGGTGAGCATTCAGCCGCGCAGCGCATGCAGTTCGTCGGGGACGACGGTGCCGTGCCGCTTGGCGACCTGGATCACCAGGGCCAGCAGGAGCGCGGTCACCGTCGCCGAGACGACGATGTCGGTCAACGCCATCGCCTGCACGACCGGATCGACGACCCGCGACCCCGGCGGGTTCGCCGATCCGAAGATCGGCGCGGTGGCGCCACGCTGATAACCGATCGCCAGCAGCAGGACATAGGTGCTCGACTGGGCGATCGACACGCACACGACCGTGTGCACCAGATGGCGGCTGCGCACGACGCCGGTGATACCGGCCAGCAGCAGCCACACGGCCACCACATACGGAAATACGCTCATGGGCAACCCTTTTCGGCCGACTCGTGCCGGTCGAGGAATTGCGCCAGCAGCACGACCACGCCACTGCCGACCGCGATGCCGACCGCACAGCTGTACACCGGCACGGTTCCCGCCGACAGCAGTTGCCCGGCGCTGCCGAGCGGCACGATGTTGGCCAGGAACCCGGCCCCGCTCACGAGTCCCGCCACACCGAGGACGACCACCGCGCCCAGACCGCCCGCCTCGCCGAATTCGTACCAGGTCAGTGGGCGTACGCGTCGCAGCGCCTCGTAGTCTCCGGCGATATAGAGCAGATGGACACCGGTCGCCAGCACGACACCGCCCTGAAAGCCGCCGCCGGGCGTCAGATGGCCGTGCACGACGACATCGGCGCCGATCACCAGGGTGATCGGCAGCAGCAGATATCCGGCCATCGCGGTCGCGGCCAGCAGTCCGGCCTTGCGGACAGGGGCCTTCGCCCGTGCAGGCACCGACTCGCGCAGCAGGGTGGCCGCGCCCAGGACCGCCGCGACGAGAATGGCCTCCTCGCCGAGGGTGTCGAAGCCACGTTGATCGAAGTTGATGGAGGACACCACATTCGGTGAGTTCTGCTGCTGGGCGGCGGCGACGGCGGCGTCGCGATAGGGATGCGCGTCCGCGCCGAACGCGGGCAGGTGCCAGACCGCCACGAGGAGCGCCGCCAGCACGCCCGCCGCGCCGAGCAGGAACACCGCCCACCGTCCGGTGGTGGTCATCGGCGCTGTCGTTTCGCGACGACGCGGACGGCGAGCAACACCATCAGCGGTACCACCGCGGAACCCACCGCGATCTGCGACAACGCCACGTCGGGCGCGCCCAGCAGCAGAAACGCCGGAGCCAGCAGGACGCCGTACACCGCCAACGAGACCGCCTGCCGCCCAGGAGCATCGGTCCACACCACGATCGTCCCCGCGACTGCCACCAGGATCAGCGCGATCGCCAGCAGAACGCTCATCGCTCCCCCCGGCCGTCCTCGGCGGGGCGGACCGCGGCAGGTGCGTTGAGCTTGCCGATCGCGGCGGTCAGCACCGGACCGGTGACCGCGAGCAACGCCATGGTCGCGGCCACGGTCAGGGCGGTCAGGCCCGGCCCCTCGTCGAGCAGGACGGCCAATGCCAGCAGCGGCCCGCTCACCGATCCGATGATGCCCGGATAGTGCAATCGTGTCGGGACATCCCGCATCCACACCGTCGCCAGGGTCGCGGCTACCGCGGCGGCCACGGACAGCCCGAGCGCGCCGACCGCCGCCCACTGGGCCACCTCAGCCATCGGACGCTCCGATCAGCCGCGTGTACACCAGCGTTCCGGCAAAGGAGAGCAGGGCCAGCACGAAGGGCACGATCAGATAGTCCGGGCGGCCCACGCCGAGGCTGACGGCCACCAGGACGATGGTCGTCACCGAACTGATCAGCTGAAGGCCGACCAGCCTGTGCGCGGCGGTGTCGTGGGCGGTCAAGACCAAGCACGGCGCGATCGCACCGATCAGCAGGACGGCACTGGCGGTCAGCCATATCGCACGGCTCATCGGCGGTCCCCCGTCGCGGTGGACCGGCGCATTCGCCGAGCCATCGCGGTCGGCGGCAGCGGCAGCGTGTGCACGTGCAGGCATTGGCGTTCCCGGTCGGCGCCGACGACCAGTGCGCCCGGAGTGGCGCAGGTCAGCACCGTCGTCATCGCCTCACGCCCGGCGCGCCGCGCCTCGGCTGGTTCCAATGGCATTGGGAGCTGGGCGAATTCACCGCCCGCGCCGCGACGGCGAACCGCCAGCCACATCGCGCCCGCACTGTCGGCCAGGATCGCGGGAATCAGCCGCGCGGACAACAGGATCGACTCCGCCGGAAGCCGCCACGAGCCGCGAGCGGCATGGCGCGCCGCCCGCGCGCACACCGCGACCGGCGCCGCGAACAACGCGGCGGCCACCCATTCCTGCACGCTCGGCGTAGTCACCGTGGCCTGCCAGACCGCCACGCCCGTCGCCCACCACACGATCGCCTCCAGGACCGCCCCGGCACGGCTCCCGGAGCTCGTATCACTCATGCGTGGGTGTCCTCGCCCCGGTCGCGAAGAGCATCGCGGATTCGATCGAAGAGCGCGAACGGCGGGCCCACGAGCACATTCGCGACGGCGGACTCCCCCGCGCGTGGGTGCGGGCGGGTCGGCGCCACCGATTCGGCGAATCGCACGGATTCGGCCATCCGCTGCAACTGGGTTTCGGAGAACTGCTTGCGCAGCATGGTGAATTCCTCGGCCTCCTCGTGGGCGGCGTGGTCGGCGACCGCGTCCGCGAAGCGGGCGAATCTCGCAGCGAATTCCGGGTGCTCGACGCCCATGTCGTACAGGTCCGCGAGGTGCTGCTTCGCGCGATTCTCCTCGCCCAGGCGGGTTTTCACCATGTCCTCGACACCGAAGGCAGCACGTTTGGCGGCCGGATGGACCACCTCCTCCTCGGCGCTCTCGTGCACAGCGAGCAGTCGCACCAGTTCGTTGAACAGCTGTTGTTTGTCATCGTGATCGCCGCGGATCTGCTCTATCAATGTCGAGATCTGCTGGTGCTGGGCGGTCAGCACATCGACGACGTCCTGGTCGGTCCGATTGTCCATGTCGCGCTCCCTGGCTGTGCGAGTAGATGTTTCAGCTGGTGCGGTTCGGAACGAATTCCTGCGCTTTGGTTTTCACTCCCTGGGTCATCATGTGCCAGGCGTTCGGATCGCCCCGCAGGATCGACTCGACGGTCTCCTTCATCTGCTCGAAGGTCGCGTGCGGAGGGATCGGAGGCATCTCCGGGTCACAGCGCACGTCCAGGACCGTGGGCCCCTCGGCGTGCAGCGCTTGGTCCCACGCGCCCGCGAGCTGGCCCGGATCGTCGATCGCGACGGCGGACAAACCCAGCACCCGTGCGACCTCGGCATAGGAGATATCCGGAAGCGACTGGGACTCTTCGAATTTCGGTGCACCGCCCATCGCCCGCAACTCCCAGGTCACCTGGTTCAGGTCGTTGTTGTGGAAGATGCACACGATCAATCGCGGATCACTCCACTGCTCGTGGTAACGGGCGATGGTCATCAACTCGGCAAGGCCGTTCATCTGCATCGCCCCGTCACCCACCAGCGCGATCACCGGACGGTCGGGGTGCGCGAACTTCGCACCGATCGCGTACGGAACCCCGGGCCCCATCGTCGCCAGCGTCCCGGACAACGAGCCGCGCATCGTCCCGCGCATCCGCAGGCACCGGGCGTACCAGTTGGTGGAAGACCCCGAATCAGCGGTCAGGATCGCGTTGTCGGGGACACGCTGGGACAACTCCCACACCACACGCATCGGATTCACCGGCTTCGCCTCGAGCATCGACTGCCGTTCGATCGTGTCCCACCAACGCGCCACTCCCGCTTCGATCTTCTCCCGCCAACTGCGATCGGTCTTACGCGTCAACAGCGGAATCAACTCCGACAGAGTCGCTTTCGCATCACCGACGAGATTCACCTCGGTCGGATAGCGCATGCCGATCATCGCTCCGTCGATATCGATCTGCACCGCGCGCGCCTGACCGAACTCCGGAAAGAATTGCGCATAAGGCAGATTCGAGCCGACGATCAACAAAGTGTCGCAATCACGCATCAACTCGTAACTGGGCCGGGTACCCAGCAGACCGACCGACCCGGTGACGAACGGAAGATCGTCGGACAGCACATCCTTGCCCAGCAGCGCCTTTGCCACGCCCGCCCCGGTGATCTCCGCGAGTTCGGTGAGCTCCGCGGCAGCGCCACGCGCGCCCTGCCCGGCCAGGATCGCCACCCGCGACCCGGCCTCGAGAATCTCCGCGGCCCGCCGCACCTCGGCCCGGTCGGGCACCACCCGCGCCCCGGACTGCGCCGGCGGGCTCGAGGGCACCTGCTTGAACTCGTGCGTGGGCGCCTGGTACGGCTCCTCCTGCAGATCCGACGGAATGATCACCGCGGTCGGCGCACTGCGCGTGCGGGCGATCCGGAAGGCGCGATCCAGCGCGTTGGGCAGCTGACTGGCGACATTCACCTCGACCAGATAGTCACTGGCCACATCCTTGTACAGGGCCTGCAAGTCCACTTCCTGCTGATAATTACCACCCATCGCGCTGCGCGCGGTCTGCCCCACGATCGCGACCACCGGAACATGATCGAGTTTCGCGTCGTACAACCCGTTGAGCAGATGGATCGCACCCGGGCCCGAGGTCGCCGCGCAGACTCCCACCTCGCCGCTGAACTTGGCATAACCCACCGCCTCGAACGCGGCCATCTCCTCATGCCGGGCCTGCACGAACGCGGGCTTGTTCCCCGCGCGGCCGAACGCGGCCACCAGGCCGTTGATACCGTCGCCGGGATAGCCGAAAACCTGCCGCACACCCCATTCCCGCAGGCGCGCCAGCACGTAATCGCCAACCTGTTGAACCATGTCCGCTCCTGTCCGTGTCATCCGATGCAGTCCGGCGGCGGATACCCGGGCGATCACTTACCAATCACGGCGTGTGCACACCGGTCGCACGGGTATCGCGATGGTGCGCACCGGCGGTCCTTCTCGCGGACGGCCGCGGCGAGGCTTCGTGCACTGGACAGAGCGCTTCGTTTTCTGGACTGACCGTGCGAGCGGATTCGACAATACTGGGGCTCGCGACCTTCTGACGTGGCAGCGTTCATTACCCAGCGCCGCCGCGCAGGCACTCGGCCGCCGGAGGTATCCGATGACTACCCACCTCACAGCCCGATTCGCATCCGCGTCACGGTCCAGCCGGGGCCACGACAGCTACGACGACATCGAACCCTGGCTAGAGAAGATGGTGGCCCTGCCACCCGAAGATCCCGAACGCGGTTGGCTGCGCGAACAGATCATGGACAGATGCCTGCCGCTGGCCGAACACATCGCACGCCGCTACACCCGGCGCGGGGAAACCTACGACGACCTGTGTCAGGTGGCTTCGCTCGGCCTGGTGCTGGCGGTCGACCGGTTCGAGCCGGGCAAGGGCGCCTCGTTCCTGTCCTTCGCCGTGCCGACGATCATGGGTGAGGTACGCCGCCACTTCCGCGACCGAACCTGGATGGTGCGCGTCCCACGCCCGGCCAAGGAACTGCAGGCCGCTCTCGGACCGGCCACCGAACGGCTCACGCACCGGCTGAACCGCATGCCGACCGCGGCGGAACTGGCCGCCGAACTCGACGTGGACCGCCTCGAGATCACCCGGGCGCTGCTGGCTGCCAACGCCTACACCGCCGACACCATCGACAGCTCACCGGACGACCCCGAGCGAGATCCCGGAGCCGCGCGGGTGGCCGGGGAACTGGGCGCCGAAGACACCGGGTACGAGCTCACCGACAACGCGCTCGCCGTCGCCCCGCTGCTACGCGAACTCCCCGCCCGCGAACGCGAGGTGCTGCACCTGCGGTTCTTCGAGAATCGCACCCAGTCCCAGATCGCCGAACAGATCGGGGTATCGCAGATGCAGGTCTCCCGCATCCTCACCGCGACCCTGACCGAACTGCGCGAGCGGGCACTCCACGATTGAGCCGGAGTGCTCGGCAACGGTCAGCTCGGTTCGATCCTTTCGTGCACGGTCAGCAGCAAATGGTCGAATCGGGTGCGCTGTTCGAGCGGGCCGCCTCTCGCCTGAGCCACCTCGATCATGATCTGCTCGGCCAGGGCTCGCAGTTTCGTGTTGGTTTCCTGCGATCGCCATCGCAGTACCCGGAACGCCTGCTTGGCGTTGATGCCGTAGATCAGCATCAGCGCGCCCTTCGCCTGCTCGATGACCGCGCGTGCCTCGATGAGTTCGGGCAGCGTATCGTCCAGCGCCGTCTTGCGTTCCTGGTCGAAGCTCTCGGTCACGTCGATGTAGTAGCCGGCGGTGCCAACCACACGCCCGTCGTCGTCGAGCAACTGATCGCCGACGACGAGTACCTGCCGCACATGCCCGCCCGTGTCGATGATCCGGTGCCGGCTGCAGAAGGGCTCGCCGGTCTCGGTCATCGCGGCCAGGGTCCGGGCGACCTGGTCGCGATCGTCCGGATGCTTGTGCGACAGCAGCACCGCGGTTGTCGGCACGATGGTTCCGGGCGCATATCCGTGGATCGCGGCGACCTCGTCGGACCACTCCCATCGGCGGTCCGCGAACCAGAAGCGGAAACTGCCGATGCTGTGCGCGGTTCCGCCGCCGATGACCTGGCCGGCCATGTCCGCATCGTCGGATTCTGTGGTTGTCACGGATGTGATTATCCGATATCGGACACTCGCGCGTGGCGCAATGTACAGCAGGGTCGGCACGAACCGGATGAGCACCGACATAGCTTGCAGAACAGGCAGTTTCAGCGGTCGGCAAGCATTACGGCCTGGCATTCGCGGTACGCGACACGCCGTGCCCGGGGTACAGCGCGCCGCCTTCTCATCCCGTTTCGGATCTGCCGGGTTTGACGACGCGGGCTGCGGGAAGGTCGGGGGTGTGGGAAGGAGGAAGCCGTGACCGACGCCCGAGAGACCTACGATCCCCCACAGGACACCGGCACACCGGATGCGGTGGAAACCGATCCGGGAGCTCTGAACAGCGCCGAGGACCTCGACGAGGACCGCCTTCGACAGGATCCGCTCGAACGGGCCATGGATCCGCCCGAGCACTGGTCCGGAGTGGACAAGTACGGCATGACGGCCTCGGAGCAGGCCCGTGCCCGACCGCTCGCCGAGCGCCTGGCCGAGGAGGAGCCCGACCTCACCGGTGCGGCAACCGCACCCCAGCTGCCGGAACAGGACGATCCCGACCGCGACTCCGAGCAGGAGGATCTCACGGCCGACCTCCGCGAACTCGATACCAGGGATCTCGTCCCGCACACATACGCCGAAGACCTCGGAACGGCAGCCGACGAACCGGGCGGACCGGAACAGACCCACGAGCAACCCGGCTGATATCGGCCCCACCTCATGGAGGACATCATGACCGAATTGCCGAACCGTCGGACCACGGCGAACACGGCCCGCCGCGAATTCCCGCGCCGGTTGTCGCGCCGACACCACGCGGGCGAAGGCATCGAGGACCCATACAACGTCCCCGGCATCGTCCTGTGCGGCCTGGCCATGGCGGCCCTGGCCCTGACGCTTACCGCGGCGGGATACGGCTTCGCCGGCTGGGCGGTGATCGGCGCGGTGACCTGCGTGGTCTGCGGCATCGCCGGAGTGAGCTGGCTGCTCCTGGAACGACGACGCACGAACCGGCGAATTCCGTCGGTTCCCGAACGTCAGGGTCACTGATCGACGCGTATTCCGACTGTGAAGGAGGCCCAGCAATGCCGAACCGGAACAACCCTGGTCGATTCGGAAACCGCCCGGACACCCTCGAGCAAGCCAGCCGCGGCGGCCGGGCGAGCACCGGCAGCTTCGGCGAACGCAACGCCGCCGATCCCCGCGAAGCAGGTCGTAGGGGCGCGCGGGCTCAATCGGCCGAAGCCAAATCCAAGGGCGGGCGGCGCAGCCATGGCGGCCACTGACGAACGAGCGGATCGACTTCCGGTCGATCACCGCTCACCACGCGACCGGGCGGCAAGCGCCGTCCGGTCGCGCCCGCCGATAACCGACGACCCCGCGGCTCCCCCACTGCCTGAGCCGCGAGGCCCGATTTCGGCAGCGCTGCACGACATCCTGCGCGATGTTCCCTCGCCGTCGACACCGCCGGTCGACACCGCGGACCCCTACGGTGACGATCTGCACCTGGCGCTGCACATGTGCTACGAGTTGCACTACCACGGCTTCGAATCGGTGCACCCCGATCTGGAATGGGATCCCGGTGTACTGCGCCTGCGCGCGGATATGGAAGACCGCTTCCTGACCGCGCTGCTCGACGACGTCTCCGGAGGCCGCGACCTCGACGGCGAATTGAACGCGCTGACCACCGCACCCGCCGAGGCGCAGGGCGTCGGCGGCTTCCTGGACAGCCAGGGCCACTGGTGGCACGTGCGGGAGTACTTCGTGCACCGCTCGATCTACCACCACAAGGAGGCCGACCCCTACGTCTGGGCGATTCCGCGACTGCGCGGGCAAGCCAAAGCGTCTCTCGTGGCCGTGGAATTCGACGAGTTCGGCGCCGGGCGCGGCGACCGCGTGCACGCTCGACTGTTCGCCGACCTGCTCGAGGGCGCGGATTTGTCCTCCGATTACCTGCACTACCTCGCCGTGGTCCCGGCGCCGATGCTTGCCCTGGTGAACATGATGTCCCTGTTCGGGCTGCACAGCCGGTGGCGAGGCGCGCTGGTCGGTCATTTCGCGACGGTCGAGATCACCTCACCGCCGGCGGCGCGGCGGATGGCCGACATATTGCGACGCCTGGACGCGGACCCTGCCTGCATCCGCTTCTATACCGAGCATGTGGAGGCCGACGCCGTGCACGAACAGGTCATGCGGCACGAGGTGATCGGCGATCTGCTGCGACAGGAACCGGATCAGGCCGCATCGATCGTCTTCGGGATACAGGCCACCGCCCTGCTGGAGAACCGGATCGACCAGCACCTGCTCGACAGCTGGCGCGCGGATCGAACCTCCCTGCGCGACAACGAGTTGATAAAGCCTGATTGAACAGCGCCGTGAGGGTATCCGGTGATCATGAGGTTGTTCCGCGCACCAGGCGTCTACCGACCGCAAGCAGACACCCGACTGCTGATGCGAGCGATGACCGACGCGGCCCTACCTCCGGGAAAAGCGGTTCTGGATCTGTGTACCGGCACCGGTGCCGTGGCCGTGCACGCACACCGCCTGGGCGCGAAAACGGTTACCGCGGTGGACATATCCCGTGCCGCCGTCTTCTCGGCCTGGCTCAACAGCCGCGGCCGGGGCATGAGTATCGAACTACTGCGCAACGACTTCGCCCACGTACTGCGGCACCGTCGTTTCGACACCGTTCTGGCCAATCCGCCCTACGTCCCGGGTCCCTCGGCTCCGCCCAGCCGGGGCCGCGCCAAAGCATGGGAGGCCGGGCCGACCGGGCGCGCTCTGCTCGACCCGCTGTGTGACATCCTGCCCGAGTCGCTCAATCGCGACGGAACGGCACTGATCGTGCATTCGGCGCTGTGCGGAACCGAGCGCACTCTGCAGCGCCTGCGCGCTGGCGGGCTCAAGGCCGCTGTGGTGGCACGCCGAACCACGGCCTTCGGACCCGTCCTGCGATCACGCGCCCGCTGGCTGCGGGACGCCGGCCTGCTCGATCCGAGCGAGACGAGCGAGGAACTGGTGGTGATCCGTGCCGACCGAATCAAACCGTGAGCCCCGCCGCGTCCGCATCACCCGAGAAGGCCCCGCGCTGGTCGAGGGACCGGTCGAACTGGTCACCGACGACGGCAGGGTGGTGCGCTGCGACCGTTTCCTGGTCGCGGTGTGCCTGTGCCGACGCTCGAAGATCTATCCCCTGTGCGACACCAGCCACCGCCGACGCCGCAGAACTGAATAATGCCGACGACACCGGCTGGTGCGTGGCTCAAGGGGCGCTCATCAGCCGGCGACCGCCGCCGCTACATTCCCATCAAGCCGGACGGCTCGAGCGATGCGAGTGCGGGCCCGTTCACCTGTTCGATCGCATTACCCGAAACCTTCCGGGGAGTACCTCTCGGCGGTCCGGTCACCGGCGCTCGAGGCGGCGGTCCTAGCCGGGCAGTTCGGCGCGGAACGAGTCCGGGTCGGCCGCGGCCCAGTCCGCCGCCCACTCCGCGGGCGGTTCACGCAGCAGAACACCGCTCTCCAGCCGCGGATACAGCACCGCGTAGGAGCGAACCTCGGTGGCGGACAACCTTTTCAGCAGCATGTGCGGGCGCAGGTCCGCGGGCGTGCTCGCACCCAGCGACGCCATGATCTGAACCGCTTGGGCGACAGTGGCGGCGTGGTAGCGCTGGGCGCGTTCGGCTTTGTCCGCGACATCCAGTGCGCGGGCGCGGCGCGGATCCTGGGTCGCGACACCGACCGGGCATTTGTTGGTGTGGCAGCGCTGCGCTTGGATGCAGCCGATCGCCATCATCATCGCCCGGGCCGAATTCGTGTAGTCCGCGCCCTGGATCAGGCGCTTGACGATGTCGGTACCGGTGGCGACCTTCCCGCTCGCCCCGATCCTGACGCGGTCACGCAAACCGGTCCCGATCAGGGCGTTGTGCACGATCTGCAGGCCGTCGGTCAGCGGCAGCCCGATATTGTCCTCGTACTCCAGCGGCGCGGCCGCGGTGCCGCCTTCGGCCCCGTCGACGATGACGAAATCCGGTGCGGTCCCCTCCGACAGCATCGCCTTGCAGAGCGCGAGCACCTCACTGCGAGAGCTGACGCACAGTTTGACGCCCACCGGCTTACCACCGGACAACTCGCGCAACCGGCGCACGAACGCGATCAGCTCACGCGGGGTCCCGAATGCCGAGTGCGCGGCGGGGCTCACACATTTCTCGTGTGCCGGAACACCGCGAAAGCGGGCGATCTCGTCGCTGACCTTCGCGGCCGGCAGGACCCCGCCCAAGCCGGGCTTGGCGCCCTGGCTCAGTTTCACACTGATCATCTTGACCTGATCACAACCAGCCTTCTCGGCGAACTGATCCGGGTCGAACCACCCCTCCTCGGTACGAGTGCCGAAATAGCCCGATCCGATCTCCCACACCAGATCCGCACCGGCGTGCAGGTGGAAAGGAGTCAACCCGCCTTCGCCGGTGTCGTGTGCGAATCCGCCGCGGGCCGCCGCAAGGTTCAACGCGCGCAACGCATTCACCGACAACGCACCGAAGCTCATCGACGACACGTTCAGCAGCGACATCGAGTACGGCCGAGTGCAGTCCGGTCCGCCGATCAGCACGCGCGGCGGCTCCTGCGGTTCGGAAACCGGCGCGATCGAATGAGTGAGGTACTCGTACCCGACCCTGTCCAGATCTCGCTCGGTGCCGAAGGACAGCTCACCGTGGATTCCTTTCGCCCGCTCGTAGATCATCGTGCGGACATCACGATCGAAGGGCCGTCCGTCGAAGTTACGCTCGATGAAGTACTGCTGCAGTTCGGGCCGCAGACCTTCCAGCAGATACCGCATATGCCCGAGCAGCGGATAATTCCGCAGCACCGAATGCCGGCGCTGGATCAGATCAGCCACAGCGACCACACACAGCAACGCCAGCGCGACGACCAGGATCCACCAGGCCCAGGAACCGATCGCCGCGCACACACCGACCACGACGACGAGTATCGCCAAGAACCCAACGGCAAAGAACCGCAACATCGTTCACCCCTGTTCCACTGGCTCACCGATACCACCGGTTCGCCACAGGCCCACGCGCACCCGTCCGTCACGACGAGCCGGCCTGCCCGATCCGGCGACACGGGCGTACCCGGGCTCCGCGTGATAAAACAACGTCGGCGCGGAGGTCGGCACGTTCACCACGTCGGCCTCTGCCCGGCGGACCCGGTTCCGGCATCCGGCCCGGGCTCACCCATCGACTCGGATTTAAATCAACCGATTGATTTATGACAGTACGTCGTGTTGACTGCTCGTGACTGCGCTACGCGGCTCGGGCGCCAGGTCCAGCGGAGCGGGAAGCGCCGTACCAGAGTCTGAAACACGTTGTGCGCGAGTGGTTTCGAGGACTCCACTCGGAAGCGCACCTGAGCGGCTGTCGTCCCGCACCGCGTCGGGACAGCCGGTGAGGGTTGGGATGAACAGCGAATTCGCGGGGAAAGTAGTCGTCGTCACCGGAGGAGCGTCCGGAATCGGGCGGGCGACCGTCGAGCTGTTCCGTGAGCTCGGCGCGACGGTGATGCTCGCGGACGTCGACCGCGACCGGGGCGAGCAGCTGGCGGGCGAGCTGGGCGAGCGAGTCGAGTTCCGGCAGGTCGACGTCGGTCGGCCCGATCAGGTGGAAACGCTGGTGAGCCACACCGTCGAGCGCTGGGGCGGGCTGCACGTCATGGTCAACAATGCCGCGGTCTCCAGCCCGCTCGCGCGGTTCCTGGACGACGACCTGAGCGCCTTCGAGCGCATCATGTCGGTCAACGTCCTGGGTGTGATGGCCGGGACGCAATGCGCCGCCCGCCACATGGCGCGCAACGGTGGCGGGGCGATCGTCAACATGACATCCATCGGCGGGACCCAGGCCGGCGGGGGCGTCATGATCTATCGAGCCTCCAAGGCCGCGGTGGTCCAGTTCACGAAATCGGTCGCTATCGAGTTGGCCCGCAACGACATCCGGGTCAATGCCATCGCGCCCGGGAACATTCCGACGTCCCTGCTGGCCTCGTCCGCGGCGGGCATGAGCGAGCAGGAGATCGAACGTCAGGAGCGCGCGGTGCGAGAGGTGATGCGCAAGAACCGGCCGCTGCCGCGGGAGGGCACCCCGGCCGACGTCGCCGAGGCCGTCGCCTACCTGGCCGGGGATCGCGCACGGTACGTCACCGGGGTCGTGCTGCCGGTCGACGGCGGAACGAGCGCGGGAAAACCGTTGCCCCGGCGCGAATAACGCCGCCCGGCCCCGAGTCCGGACAGGCGGACGGGTCCACTTTTCCACCGGACCACATTTAAATCAAGCGATTGATTTACTCGGGGATGCCGTGTTCACTGAACGTGTGACTGCGCCACGAGCCTCGGGCAACGACAGGTCCAGCGGGACCCGCGAAGCGCTGCTGTCCGCCGCGGAGCGGTTGTTCGCCGAACAGGGCCTTTCGGCGGTGTCCAACCGGCAGATCAGCACGGCCGCCGGGCAGGGCAACAACGCAGCGGCGAACTATCACTTCGGCAGCCGCAGTGACCTGCTGCGCGCGATCGAGAGCAGGCATCGGGCGCCGATCGAGGAGTTCCGCGTCCGAATGCTGGCCGACGTCACCGATTCCGGGGAATTGCGGGATTGGGTCGGCCTGCTGGTGCGCCCGCTCACCGATCACCTGGCCGAGCTGGGCAATCCGAGCTGGTACGCCCGTTTCGCGGCGCAGGCCATGGCCGATCCGGTGTACCGCGACATCGTGACGGCCGATGCCCTCACCTCACCGCTGCTGGTCCGCACCCTGGACGGCATCATCGGCTGCCTGCCCGATCTGGGCAAACACGTGCGTCACCAACGCACCGTGATGACCCGGAACCTGCTCATGCACAGCTGCGCCGAACTCGAGGGCGAACTCGCCGCGAGCGGTCGGCGCGCGCGGTGGAACTGGCGCGATGTCGGTGAGGAACTCACCGACGGCATTGCCGGGCTGTGGCGCGCGCCCGTTCGCAGCACGACCTCCTGACCACGCCCGATGACGGTCCGGGACCGGGATCGTCAGAAAGGAACACGATGGCCGACGACACCGTCACCTCGAACGTGACAACACGAGACATTCCCGAATTCCCCATGCCGCGCGCCGCGGGCGATCCGTTCGCGCCTCCGCCGATCGTGCTGGAACGCAACGCCGAACAGCAGTTGTTCCGGGTGCGGATCTGGGACGGGAGCACGCCGTGGCTCATCACGGGCTACGAGGCGATCCGCGCGCTGTTCGCCGATCCCAGGGTCAGCGTCGACGACCGGCGCGAGGGATATCCGCATTGGAACGAGGGCATGCGCTCGACGGTGCACGCCCGGCCGCCCTCGGTGTTCACCTCTGATGGCGAGGAGCACAACCGGTACCGCCGCATGCTCACCAAGGCGTTCACCTTCAAGCGGGTGGAGGCGTTGCGCGCGGCGGTGCAGCGGATCACCGACGAGCACATCGATACGATCCTGGCCGGGCCGCGACCGGCCGATCTCGTTCCGGCGCTGTCGCTTCCGGTGCCGTCCCTGGTGATCAGCGAGATGCTGGGCGTGCCGTACGCGGACGCCGATTTCTTCCAGGAACAGGCGAACAAGGGCATGAGCCGCTACGCTACCGCCGAGGACGCCGCACGAGGAGCCGGAGCCCTGGCGAAGTATCTGGCGAATCTGATCCGCGCCAGGGTCACCGATCCGCGCGAGGATCTGGTGTCCGATCTCGCCGAGCGGGTCGGGGCGCAGGAGATCAGCGTGCGCGAAGCCGCGCAGCTGGCCACGGGTGTGCTGATCGCCGGGCACGAGACGACCGCCAACCAGATCAGCCTGAGCGTCGCGGCCCTGCTCGAGCACCCCGATCAGCTTGCCGCGCTGCGGGATTCGGACGATCCGAAGGTGATCGTGACCGCGGTGGAGGAACTGCTGCGTTTTCTGAGCATCATCCAGACCGGACAACGCCGCATCGCGGTGGCGGACATCGAGATCGCGGGAGAAACCATCCGGGCGGGCGAGGGAGTCATTCTCGATGTGGCCCCGGCGAATTGGGACGCTCGCCGCTTTCCCGAACCCGGCCGGCTGGATCTCGAGCGCCAGGACGGACCACACGTCGGCTTCGGCTACGGGCGGCATCAGTGCGTGGGCCAGCAACTCGCGCGCATGGAGTTGCAGATCGTCCTGCCGACCCTGTTCCGGCGCATCCCGGACATCCGGCTGGCCGTGCCCCGCGACGAGCTTCCGTTCAAACACGACGCCCTCGCCTACGGACTGTACGAACTGCCCGTGACCTGGTGACCGACAGTCCCTGACCGAGCCGAAACACTACACACGACGGGAGCCTGCCGTGCCTGAATACGACTACCAGAAGATGAAGAAGGACGCCGAGCCGTTCATCAAGTTCGAGAAGGACGTGAAGAACCGGATCGCCTACATCACCTTCAACCGCCCCGACGAGCTGAACTCCGCCAATCTCGGTATGCGGCAGAACTATGCCGACATCATCCACAAATGCAACGTCGACGACGAAGTGAAGGTCGTGGTGATCCGCGGCGAGGGTGAGGATTTCGGCTCCGGCGGTGATCTGCCCGAACAGCGCGACATGCTGGAGAACCCGGGAATGTCTCTGCTGCACGAACTCTCGATCGACGACGAGAACGTCAAATATCCGCCCGGCGATTCCTACCGGTACCTGTCCACCGTCACCGATCACTACGCGAAAGCCCGCGCGGGCAACCGGCCGTTGCAGGAACTGAAGAAGATCAGCATCATCGAGGCCAAGGGCTACTGCTACGGGTGGCACTTCTACCAGGCCGGTGACGCCGACCTGGTCGTGTCCTCCGACGACGCGCTGTTCGGACACCCCGCCTTCCGGTACGTGGGCTGGGGCCCCCGGCTGTGGTGGTGGGCCGAGACGATGGGGCTGCGGAAGTTCTCCGAAATGCTCTTCACCGGAAGGCCTTTCACCGCCGCCGAGATGTACGAATGCGGATTCCTCAACAGCGTGGTCCCGCGCGAGGACCTGGAGGCCGAGACTCTGAAATACGCCCTGGCGTGTTCCCGGTCGCGTCCGACCGATACGGTCGCGGTCCAGAAGACCTTCCTCGAACTCTACAAACAGCACAAGGGCGAGTATTTCGGGAGCCTGCTCACCGGCATGGTCGAAGGCCTGCTGCCGATGATGACGAACGATCGTGACGGCGAGGTCGATCTCACCGAGGACACGTTCGGCAAGGGCCTGAACAATGTCGTCAAGGACAACGATCTGAACTTCCCGCCCGAATGGCGGTTGAGCCGTTCCGGCCGTAAGAAGCCGTGAACGAATCGACGCCGGCCTGGGTCCGGCTGTCGTGAAAGACATTGCGGTACAGGGTATTACCGGCGACCGCTACGGTCTCACCCTTCCGGCGCATCCCGAGGAGCTCCGCCGCTCGGGCGCCGGATTCCTGACCCGGGCGTTCCGGGCGGCGGGCAGCCTGGCCGCCGACAATGCCGTCGCCGACGTCACCGAGTTCCGTGAAGTGCGCGGCGGCAGCACCGGGCGCAAGGCGCTGCTGTCGGTGCGCTACCGCAACCTCGAACCGCACCTGCACACGAATCTGTTCGTCAAGTTCTCCCGCGATCTCGACGATCCGCTGCGTGACCGGGGCCGAACGCAGATGGAGCCCGAGGTCCGTCTCGCCGAACTCGCCGCGTGCGCGCAGTTTCCCATCACGGTGCCCACGACGTATTTCGGTGACTACCATCGGAATTCGGGTACCGGACTGCTCGTCAGCGAGCGAATCATGTTCGGGGTCAACGGTATCGAGCCGCAGTACCACAAATGTCTCGACTACCGGATGCCCGACGCACACGAGCATTACCGCGCATTGCTCACCGCCGTCGCGCGGCTCGCGGGTGCGGACCGCGCGGGCCGGTTGCCGAAGGACGCAGCCGCCGGCTTTCCGACCGAGCAACAGGTCGCGGGAGTCGGGCAACGTCCCTCGCCCGGGAAGCTGCCCCGCCGCCTGGCACAATTGGCCGAGTTCTGCCGGAGATGTCCCGCACTGCTTCCCGAGCATGTCCGCACCGAGCGGTTCATGACCCGGTTCGCCGAACAGGCCGCGGAGTTCGTCGCCCGCGAATTCGACATCTGGCGGCTGTTGCGCTCGGACCCGGACCACATCGCGCTGTGTCACTGGAACGCCAACGTGGACAACGCCTGGTTCTGGCGGGACACCGGCGGCGATCTGCACTGCGGCCTGATGGACTGGGGCTGTGTCAGCCGGATGAACGTCGCCATGGCGATCTGGGGCGCGCTGTCGGGCGCGGAAACCGACCTGTGGAATCGTCACCTGGACGATCTGCTCGGCCTGTTCGTCACCGAGGTATACCACAGCGGCGGTCCGCGCCTGGACCCTCGCCGACTGGCCGACCAGCTCATGCTCTACGTCGGAATCATGGGCGTCACATGGCTTCTCGACGTCCCCGCCCTGATCCTGACCCGCTTCGGCGAATCCGCCACGGAACTCACCCGTACCGACCCGCGCATCGAATCCGACGAAAGCGTCCGCGCCCCACTGCGAATGCTGACCAACGTGCTCGAGCTCTGGCACGCCCACGACTTCGGCGCTCGACTGCACGACGCGATCAGTGCCCCGACCTCACATCACCGGTAGGAGAACAATGGCATCACACAACCGCGCCTCGATCATCGACACCGAAGATCCCGGATACCGGCAGGCAGCGCTGAACATCTTCGCGCGGTACCAGGGGCCATCCAGCGAAGACGCCCGGCCTAAGCTCGGCTGGGATCCACTGCCGGTCACCGGGACGAGCGCGAAGTACGCGAGTATCTGATGGACACGGTCGAGGTCACCCAGCGTGGGCGGGTCACCGTCATCACGATGCGGCGCGAAGCCAAGCGCAATGCCATCAATGCCGACATCACCGCCGGAATCGACAACGCGCTCAACGAGTTCGAAGACGATCCCGAGCAGTGGTGCGCGGTACTCACCGGCGGCACACTGTGTTTCAGCGCCGGTGCGGATCTGGCGGCCGGGCCCGGCGAGCCGACTCCCCGGGGCGGGATCGCCGGGCTCATCACCCGCACTCGTACCAAACCGCTCATCGCCGCGGTCGAAGGCGTCGCACTGGGCGGCGGGCTCGAACTCGTGCTGTGCTGCGATCTGGTCGTCGCCGCGACGAACGCAAGCTTCGGATTGCCCGAGCCACAGCGTGGCCTGATGGCCGATTTCGGCGGCGCGTTCCGCATCACCCGGCATTTCCCGCCCAATCTGGCACGGGAACTACTGCTGACCGCGGACCCCATCGACGCGGAACGCGCCGAGCGACTCGGCTTCGTCAACCGCCTGACCGAACCGGGCGCCGCTTTGACCGCGGCGATCGAACTCGCCGAGCGGATCTGCGCCAATGCCCCACTGGCCGTTCGTGCTTCGCTACAGGTCGCCGACGCGGCGATCAACGGGGACGAGACCGCACTCTGGGAGCTGTCGAACCGCACCCACGGCGAACTGGTGCGCACCGCGGACGTCGCCGAAGGGGTTGCCGCCTTCCTGGAGAAGCGTCCGGCGCACTGGAAGGCTCAGTAGCGCACTGCGACAGGCACAGTGCGCTGTGCGAGTCAGCCCCCGCGGTTTCGGGCCGGGGCGGGCTCGCGGCCGCGCACCAGTCGGCCGTCGCGGAGCGGTCGACCCCGCACAGCCGAAGTCCATACTTTCTTGTCCTGCTCCCCACCGGGCTGAAAGACTGACCAGGTGAAGGAGCAAGGCCACGGCGTCCGCGCCCCAATGTGGGATGGGGCCTACTACCGCGTATGCGCGGGACCGCTCGAGATGCTGTTCCTCCCCGACCCGAATGAAGCGCTCGACGAGGTGAATGTCGACGTGGAGGTCCGCCTGCCCGATGGCTCCCGCTGGAGCGCAACGATCTTCACCATCACCGAAGTCGAGCGACTGATGGCACGCTGGTCCGACACCGGCGAGGCGCTCAGCGGCCGGTACTTCTGGTGCCAGGACGGCCTGATCGTCAAAGAACCCGGAATCCTGCCGATGGCCGAAGTAATCAAGGGACTACACGACAGCGGCGAACTACGCCACGTTCTGCGGCGAACAAGCGCCACCGCATGATCCGCCCATAAACCTGACCAGTTACGCATCCGTCAGATCATCGATCGAACCTGCCCCGGTCTGTCGCATCGACGAAGGCCGACCACTCATCCGAGGTGAACACCAACGCAGGACCAGACGGCTGCTTCGAATCACGAACGCCAACAAGACTCTTCGGCAGGAAGGCGACCTCGACGCAGTTCTGGGAGGCACCACTATGGCTGCTCTTGAACCACATCGCGTTCGCTAGATCGTCCATCACGACGCATACTCCTTCGCGAGCTGCCGAAGCAGGGCTCGACTGGCTACTGCATCCAACGCGCCGCGCTGGAAGTATTCGTACGCTTCATGATAACGCTGAACTGCAATCGGCTTCGCAAGGTACAAAACCCCTGTGAAAATGTCCCTGTAGACAACAGGAGGCTCCACCGCCCGGCCGTTCTTGTCGGTGCCGAACTCGAGGATGACGAAGGGACCGACAGCTTCCCCGAGCGGGAATCCGGCGCTGAACGGCAACACCTGCAGGTTGACGTTGTCCCGAGTGCTTATGTCCGCCAGGTGTTTTAGCTGCGCCGCCATGATGCGCGGGCCGCCGACGACGCCTCTGAGGACTGATTCGCGCAGCACGACGTCGAGAACAACCGGGCTGTGCTTTCGAGTGATCCGGGCTTGGCGGCGCATCCGCAGCTGCACTCGTCGCGCATGCTTTTCGGCACTGTCGTCCGGATAACCCGCATGGAACAACGCGCCCGCGTACACGGGCGTTTGCAGCAGCCCCGGCACCAGCTCAGGTTCATAACTTGTCAGCCGCTGCGCCGACGCCTCCAATCCTACGAAGAAATCGAAGTTCGCCGGAATCAGGTCACCGTATTCATACCACCAGCTCTCCTCATTACCCTGCGCGGCAAGACCTTTCATCGCGGCGGTGTGCTCCGCATCGAATTCGTAGATCCTGCACAGCGCTTCGAGATCCACCTCCCGCGGCTTCGCCACCACCCCCTTCTCGATCCGCTGCAATGTGCTGGCACTGCGCTGAATCAGCGCGGCCGCCTGTTCCAACGTCAGGCCGCACTCGTCCCGACCATCCCGCAAATACTTCCCCAGCTGACGTCGCGCCAGCGTCGATCCGTCCTCCGACATACCCGCCTCCCACTACGGCTCGTTGAAGACGCCAGCTCACCACGCCGCAATCTCGCAAAGCCCCCACCAGAGCAGATTTTCATTCAACTCGCACATACCCGCAGGAAAGATCTCAACCAAGGTCGCAGCGCTTTGCATCCTGCACGGTCGAAACCGACTGGCCCGCATCGAAGAGATCGGGTACATAACGCCCAAACCCGCAAGCGCGTTGTGGGAGACCATATTCCGTTCCTCTCACACACGCGGGATGATGGTGCGCGCTGTTCGAATCCGGTTCGCGACGCGTCCGCGGTGACCACTGAAACTCCTACATGGACAAGGGGATTCGATGAGTGCGGACTGGGCTGGACAGGCGGCGTGGGGTGTACGTGTGGATTGGGGCCCCGCGGGTGCGCGGGCTCTCGCCCCCGGCAGTGCGGTCGTGGTCGTGGTCGACGTGCTGTCCTTCACCACCTCGGTGTCGGTGGCCGTGGAGGCGCGAACCCGGGTGCTGCCGTGCCCGTGGCACGACGAGCGCGCCGACCGGATGGCCGTGGAGCACGATGCGGAGCGAGCCGTCGGACGCTCGAAAGTGTCTGCGCGGCAACCATGGTCGCTGTCGCCGGCTGCCCTGCGGCGCGCACCCGCGCCCGAACGACTCGTCCTGCCCTCACCCAACGGATCGGCCATCTCCGCAGCCGTGACCGCCGCACCGGTCGTCGCGTCCTGTCTGCGCAACGCCGCGGCGGTCGCGGCATGGATCCACGCGCAGGGCTGGGGGACCTTCGACCAGCCCGTCTCGGTGATCGCCGCAGGTGAATCCTGGCCCGGACAGCCGATCCTGCGCCCCGGAATCGAGGACTGGCTCGGCGCGGGAGCGGTCGTATCCGCGCTGGCCCGCCACGGCGCGGGCCCCCTGTCCCCCGAGGCAACCGTTGCGCGGGCCGGCTACGACGGCATCACCGACCTGCCCGCGGTCATCCGCGGCTGCGCGTCCGGACGAGAACTCGCCGCGATCGGATTCGCCGAGGACGTCGAGGTCGCCGTCGAAATCGACAGCAGCACAGTGGTTCCCGTCCTGCGCGCGGGCGCGTTCGAGGATGGTGCAGGTACCCGATGACCCCTATCGCCGCCGAGAATGTAATGCCCGTAGCATGGATATGTGACGGATGCTTCGACACCGTCGAACTGCTACCCACCCAGCAGGAGCGGTGATGACCGGTTCGTTCTGGTGGGACACCGCGCTCGGTTCGGCCGCCGCGCTCATACTGATCTGGCTCGCCCTCATCGTCATGCTCGTCGTCGTTCGACCGCGCGGTAACCTGCTCCGCGAAGCCCTGCGAATCCTGCCCGACACCCTCCGGCTGATCCGCCGCCTGGCCGCGGACCCCACCCTGCCTCGCGGAGTTCGAATCCGGCTGGGCCTGTTGCTGATCTACCTGGCCTCCCCGATCGACCTCGTCCCGGACTTCCTCCCCGTGATCGGCTACGCCGACGACGCCATCATCGTCACCGCCGTCCTGCGCAACGTCGTCCGCCACGCGGGCATCGACGCGGTCCGCGAACACTGGCCCGGCACCGACGACGGCTTCACCGCCCTGACCCACCTCACCGGACTCGCCGCCAACTGAGGATCACCTCGATCCAACCAGCGGATCGGTCTTCAAGCCGTAGCCGACCGCGGAGGGATGCAACCGGCAGGCGCTGCCAGCGTGGGCATTGCGGCAGAGGGGATTTCGTCGTGACAGCACAGCGGGCGAAGTCCGCACAAGCGTAGGCGCGAACTGGGGGTTCCGGTAGTAACCGCCGAAAAAACAACGGATATGGAAACGCCGCAGCTCAGCGTCGGCGGTCGGCGTCCGGACCGAGCAGGGCGGTGAGATCGCGCATCGCCTGAGGCGACGGCTTGAAGTAGCGGCGCAAGTTCTCGGCTTTGCGGTGCCGGGACTTTGCCATGAGTTCGAGCAGGCTGGCTCCGGATTCGCCGAGATGTGTGAGACCGGAATGGCGGAGTTCGTGCAGATCCCAGCCGGTGCCGGGTCCGTCGATCGCGGTGGCGGCGTCGAGCAGGTCGCGGGCCTGGTCATAGGACAGCCGCGCCAGCCCGGTGTCAGGGCACAGGTCACGCTCGCCGAGGTATTTCCCGGGCCCGGGCCGGCGGTGGGTGAGGAACACCGGCCCGCGCGTGCGGCCGCGCAGCAGCCTCGGCAGCAGCCGGGCGGTGCCCGCGTCCCAGTACACGACCTCGAGGACGTGTTCGTGGTGAGCGGGCCCGCGGCGGCGGGTGCGGGGTTTGGCGCCCTTGGACTTCACCCGGCCGCAGCGGCCCGCCTGATCAAGGTCTTCGATGTTGAGCTGGAGCAGTTCCTCTGCGCGAGCACATGTCTCGTACAGCATTCGCCACAGCGTCTTCTCCCGCACATGGACTTCGCGGCGGGCGATGAGCCGGTCGATCGCGGTGCGCGAGCGCACCGGGGTCTCGGAGTCCGGCGGGGTCGACCGTGCGGCCGAGGCGGGCAGTTTCGGTGCGTCCCAGCCCTGTTCGGCGCACCAGCTCAGCCATTTGCCGACCGCGGCGCGCCGGGAGTTCCAGCTGTTGACCGCCGATGCGCCCCACAGCGATTCCAGCGCGGTGCCGATCTCGGCGTCGGTGAGGGCCCCGGAATCCTGAAGCTGGCCTGAGCCGCAAAGTAGAACTCTCGGCGGTTCCCGGGGTGTGAGTCAGTCCGGGATTACTGCCTGGTCCGTGGCGTGGTCGTGGTCGCGGAGCATGCGCAGGACGGTGGCCGAGGAGGGGTGTTGGCCTTTCTTCTTGCCTTTGGTGATGACGAGGCGGGCAGCGATGTCGCGCAGGCTGAGTCCTTGGGCGCGCAGGTGCAGGGCGTGGGAGAGCATGTCGTCGCCGACGACGGTGGCGCCGCCGATGGTCTTGCCGCGTTTGCGGGCGGATTCGTGGCCTTCGAGGGTGCGGTCGCGGATGTATTCGCGTTCCATGCCGGACAGGGCTGCCAGCACGGTGAACACGACCCCGGACGGGTCATGGGAGCCTTGCAGCTCACCGGTGAGGAACTCCAGGCCGATGCTGGAAGCTTTCAATTGCTCGGCGAGGGCGGCGAGCTCGATTCCGCGGCCGAGGCGTTTGTGTTCGTGCACGACGAGGGTGACCGCGACACCGGAGGCGCGCAGTTCCCGGGCGAGGGCGACGGCGTTGTCCAGTTCGGGACGGGTGGTGGCGCGGGTGGAGACCTTCTCGGCGACGACCCGGCCGACGTCGGCGGCCCGCAGGGAGTCCAGCTGGGTGTCCAGGGATTGGTGGGCGGTGGAGGCGCGGGCGTAGCCGATTCGCACGTGCCCGGCGGGCTCCGTCCCGGCCGCGGGTGGGCGCGGCAGTTCGACCCAGGCGGATCCGGGCTTGCGCAGTGCCGGGGTGGGGCGTTGAGAGCCTTGGCCAGCGAGAGCACGAGACGGAACCGGGCGGTGTGGTACTGGGTGGCGACTTTGCCCTTACCGGTCCGGCACGCGGACCCGGCTGGAGCGGCGCAGGTCGACATAGGACAGTCGTGGGTCTCCACCAAGAGGAAATCGTCGTCGGCCACCCTCGGGGTTGTTTCATGTATACGTTTCACACTACAAGTCAGATGAAACACTCTATGAAACATGGAACGCCCGGGACGTTCCCCGGTCGGAGCCCTGTTTCATAGGTGACCGCCTATGAAACAAACACGGCATCGTTTTCAGGTTCGCGTCGTGGTGGGTTGACGTTGGCGGCGGTACTGGTTCGGGGGGAGTCCGAATTCGCGTTTGAATGCTTTGGAGAAGGCGTATTCGGAGCTGTATCCGCAGCGGTGGGCGATGGTGTGGATGGGGGTGTCGGTGCGGTGGAGGAGCCGGGCGGCGATGGTCATCCGCCACCAGGTGAGATAGGTCAGGGGTGGCTGGCCGACGGCGGTGGTGAAGCGTTTGGCGAAGGTGGCGCGGGAGGTTCCGGCTCGAGTAGCCAATTCTTCGACAGTCCAAGGGTTTTCGGGCTCGTGGTGGATGTGATGCAGGGCGGTGGCGACGGCCGGGTCGGTGAGGGCGGTGGCCCATCCGGTGTCGGTGCGCAGGTCACTGTCGTCGAGCCAGGCCCGCAGCACATGGAGGAGCAGCATGTCGATGAGTGCGGGCAGGATAGCGTCGGTCCCGGAACGGGGCTGGTGCAGTTCGGTGCCGAGCATGTCGACGGTGGCGCGCAGTGCGTTGTGGTCGCCGACGCGGGCGGGCAGGTGGATCTCCGGGGGCAGAGCGCGGAGCAGCGGGTGTTGCCGGACCAGATCGAAGGTGTAACAGACGCACAGCATTTCGGTGGTGGCGCCGGGGCCGGGGATGTCGAGCTCGATAACGGAGTAGCCGCTGGTTTTGTCGGGCTGGAAGTCGATGGCCGGACTTCCGGGTTGGTCGACGAGGGTGTGGGCGTGCCGTGGTCCAGTGAACAGGATGTCCCCGACCCCCATGGAAGTTGGAGAGCCGGTGGCCGGGATCAAGGTGCAGCCACCCTGCAGGACGATATGGCAGCAGGCCGCGTCGCCGGCGGGGAATCGCACACCCCACGGTGCGCGGCAGGTGCTGCGACCGGCGTACGGCTGACCGGCCCGCATGGCCGCGAGCACGTCGCTGAGAACGTCCATACAGATATCCTACTGTCGCGATGGTCAGACGATCAGACAAGAATTCCAGACGGCAGGCCATTCATCATCCGACATTGCATTCGTACGGTCGTGTCATGGATGGACACAAGATCGCTGGCAGGTCGGCGGGCTCGGTCGTCGACGCTGCCGATCCGGGTCGGGCCGCGGTGCCGGACGCGATGTCGGCGGATGCCTGGGCAGCGGCGTGGTCGACGTCGCTGCAGCGACCCAGCACCGGCTTCGACCCGAATTGGTCGGAGCAGGGCTTCACGAATCAAACGCTGCGGCAGGTGGTTCGGCTCACCGCGGGCGGCGACCGGCTTCGCGTCCGGCTGTCGAATGTATTCGGCCGCACGCCACTCACGGTCACCAGGGCCACCGTGGCCGCGAGTGATGGTGGCACGGCGATCCGGGCGGATACGTTTCGGTCCCTCACTGTTGATGGGGAAATCACGTTCACGATCCCGGTCGGTGCGGAGGTCGCGAGCGATCCGGTAGCTTTCCGGTCGACACCGCTGGATTCGATTGCGGTGACAATGTATTCGGCCGCGTCGACGGGTCCCGCCACCTATCATGCCCAGGCCCTGGCCACCAGTTTCCGCGCGACCGGGGATCAGTGCGGCGACGCCTCGGGCGCGGTGTTCGGCGAGACCTCGCGGTCCTGGTACTACCTGAGCGGTGTGGATGTGGCCGGCGGTCCGGCACGGTCGCCCGGCATCGTCGTCCTCGGCGACTCCCTCACGGACGGGTCGTTCAGCACCCCGGACGTCAACCGTCGTTTTCCAGACATGCTGGCCGAGCGGCTGGCGGCTGCAGGCCGGCCGCGCGCGGTGTTGAATCACGGCATCGGCGGCAATCGGCTGACCGTCGACTCGGCATGGCTCGGTGACAAGGCAATCTCCCGATTCCACCGAGATGTCCTGTCCCAGCCGGGCATCGGCACGGTCATCGTGCTACTGGGTATCAACGACATCGGCATCAGCGAAGCCGTCGACACCGCCCCGCTGCCGACCTTCGAGCCCTACACCGTGGTGTCCGCCGACGACGTCATCGCCGCGCACCGCAATCTCATCCGCGAAGCCCGCTACACCGGGCTGCGGGTGGTCGGCGCGACAGTGTTGCCCGCGAAACCGTCTCCGTTCGTCACCGCTCGCAGCGAAGCCAAGCGTGCCGCGATCAACGCCTGGATTCGGGACTCGGGCGAATACGACGCGGTCGCAGACCTCGACGCCGCCTTACGCTCACCCACCGATCCGCAACGGCTGCATTCCGCCTACGACTCCGGAGATCATCTGCACCTCAACGACCAAGGGTACCGGGCTATGGCCGAGGCGATCGACCTCGACGCCCTGGGTTGAGCGCCCCCTCGGAACTGTCCGTTCGAAATTGCCACTGCCCCAACCTCTTCACGCGCAAGGAGCGAATACGTGAATACCGAGACCGCTGTCGCATCGCCTGTCGCCGAGGTCGCCACCCACACTCTCGACGTCAACGGGCTCCGCATGCATATCGCCGAAGCCGGGTCCGGGCCGCTGGTGCTGTTGCTGCACGGATGGCCGGAGTCGTGGTACTCCTGGCGGCACCAGATTCCGGCACTGGCCGCCGCTGGCTATCACGTCGTCGCCCCCGACCAGCGCGGCTACGGCGACACCGACGTCCCCGAACGCATCGAGGACTACACCATCGACCATCTCGCCGGCGACGTCACCGGGCTCGTCGATGCACTCGGCGAACAGCACGCGACGGTGATCGGCCACGACTGGGGCGCCATCGTCGCCTGGGAAACCGCCAAGATGCACCCGGAACGGATCACGGCCGTGGCCGGACTCAGCATTCCTGACCGGTTCGCCGAACCCCAGGGTGGTGCGGCCACACCCATCGCCGATCTGCGGGCCGCGCTCGGATCCGCCTTCTATATCGTGCACTTCCAGCAACCCGGTGTCGCCGACGCCGCCCTGGAATCGGCCCTCGAGCACGACCCTGAGGGACTGTTCCGACGGATCTTCCGCACCGCCGCCGGTGAGGGACCGGGCTGGACCGGGATGGTTCCCGAGGGCGGGACCATCGTCGACTCCCTGGCCGTCGACACACCGGCAACGCTGGCCTGGGAGAGCGACCGGGACGCGAAAACCTACGCGGCCCAATATCAAAGGTCCGGGTTCACCGGCGGCATCAACTGGTACCGAAACCTCGACCGCAACTGGGAACTGTCAACAGGCTGGCGGGACAACGACGTTCACGTACCCGCCCTCTATCTCATCGGCGGCCGCGACGGCGCACTGGCCTTGCCACAATCCCAACGGATGATGTCCGGCGACAGCGGCTTCCGCAATCTGCGTGAGACCGTTGTGTTGCCCGGTGTCGGCCATGCCATTCAGCAGGAACGACCCGATCAGGTCAACCACGTACTCACCCGGTTCCTGCGATCGCTGTGAACACCACCGACAATCCTCACCACGGACTCCCCATGACTTCCTCTCCGCGGCCACGGCACGCGCTCACCCTCGCATTGCTGGCCTTCGCGCAGTTCATCATCGCCATGGACTACAACATCGTCTACGTCGCCCTTCCCGACATCGGCCGCGCTCTCGGCTTCTCCACCCAGTCCGTGCAGTGGGTGGTCGGCGCCTACGCGGTCGGGCTCGGCGGACTGCTGCTGCTGGGCGGACGGGCGGTCGACCGGCTCGGCCGGCGGCGCCTGTTCATACTCGGACTGGCCCTATACGGTGCGTCCTCACTGCTCGGCGGCCTGGCGGTGGCGCCCGGCATGCTGGTAGCTGCCCGAGCGCTTCAAGGACTCGGCGGCGCCCTGCTCACCCCGGCCACTCTCGCGTTCATCTCCACCGTCTTCCCCGAGGGACCCTCGCGCAACCGTGCGATGGCCATCTGGGGTACCGCGGGCGGCGCGGGGCTCGCCGCTGGGTCCCTGATCGGTGGGGTACTCACCGAAACCCTGGGCTGGCAATGGGTGTTCTTCGTCAACGTTCCGCTGACAGGAGCGGCAGCGCTCGCGGCACCGCGCCTGCTGCCAGTCGATCCGCCACCCCGTACCCGCGACAGATTCGACCTTCCAGGCGCACTGGTCGCGACCCTCGGCGCCTCTCTGCTGGTCTTCGGGCTGGCCAGCGGGCCCGAGACAGGCTGGACCAGCCCGCGTGGCGTCGGCGCCATCGCCGTCGGCATCGGATTGCTGGCTGTGTTCGTACTCATCGAGCGATATACCCCCGACCCATTGATGCCGTTGCGGCTGTTACGCATTCGCAGCCTCACCACCGCGATGGCGGTGATGTTCATCTTCATGGGCACACTCAGCGGCCAGTACTACGTCTTCACCATGTACCTCCAGGACGTTCTCGGCCTCGACGCCCTGCACGCGGGCCTGGCCTTCCTCCCCCTGACCCTGATCGCCATCGCATCCACCGAACGATTGGTGGCCCCGCTACTCAACCGATGGGGCCTGCGCACCACCCTGACGGCTGGCCTGCTGATCAACGCGCTCGGCATGCTCGCGTTCACCGCCGCGATGAACACCGGCGGCTCCTACTGGGCACTACTGCCGGGCATCATCATCTGGGGCGCGGGCTCGTTCACCTACGCGGCCATGTTCGCCACCGCCGCCTCCGACGTCCCGTCCGCAGAACAAGGAGTCGCGTCCGGACTCGCCAACACCGCCCTGCAGATCGGCGGCGCCGTCGGACTCGCAGTCCTCGTAGCCATCACCAATGCCGTCGGCGAATCCGCAACCACCCTTGTCGCCACGGCGGGTCTACGCGCCGCCGGCTGGACCGCCGCCGCAGTCCTGCTGTGCGCGGCGGCGATCGCCGCCACACTCAAATCGCCGGCTCCGGTAGCCACCACAACCGCCAGGCAGCACGAACATATTCAGCCATAACAAGCCCCTGCTGCCGGTGGTCCCACGACTGGCAAATGACAGCCGCGACCGGAGGCGTTATCCGGTGACTCGTTCCCGGGGCAGGTCCAGGCGGGTGGTCATGTCGAGCCGGAATCGGCCGTAAGGGTTGATGTTTGACCAGAACAGCGGGCTCAGCGCGCGGCGTTCGTTGTCGCCGACCAGGTCGTGGAACTGCGGGTCTTCCAGGACGGCCTTGATCTTCTCCAGATTCTCCGGCTCCGGCTGTTTCTCGAGCTTCGGCACGCTGATCCACTGCTCACCGCGCCGCCGCGTCAACCGGATACCGCCGGTGGTGTTCTCGGCCAGCCCCTTATCGAGGCGGGTCAGGGCCTCGCTCATGCGCTGGCGGAGCCCGGCGATGAATTCGGTCGGGTCCAGCGGCTGGCGGATCGCGGCGCAGTGCACCTCGCGGGCGGTGTCGAAGTCGCCGGGCAGATCGTCTTCGGGGTTGCGCCACCGGTTGCCGCCATCGACGTAGATCTCGCGGCGGCGGATCGCGTCCCGCAACGCGACCAGCACACACAGCTCGTACGGGATGCGCTCGACACGGCGACCACCGCCTCCCGCCACGCCTTGGGCACCACCCCGTCGAGCGGGGCGAGAGCATGTTTGTCGTAGAAGCGGACCTTGCCGTCGGTGCTCGCGTACCGCGCCAACAGCTCCATCGCGACCATCACCGGCCGGTAAGCAGTGTTGTTGCACCGGAAATCCAGCGCCGCCAACAGTGCTGGCAGCATCCGGCGGTAGTGGTTGGAGTACGAACTGCGCAACACGGTGCGGACCCGCGCCTGGAACACCTGATCGTTGGCCTTCGCCTCCTTGACCAGCTCCCGCAACATCTTCTCCCCGACCACCGGATACAGGGCCTCGCGCACAATGTCATCAGGGTGGTCCACGGCCGCTTCGGCAAGGCGGAACAAGATGTTCTCCTTGCCACGCACGCGGCGCAGGTCCTCGGTCAGCTCCTTCTCCACCCGCCGATCCGCCCGCGCCCGCCAGCCACGCCGCCAGCTTGTCCTCGTCGCTGCGGGAAAACTCCCGGAACCCGAACGCATCGCGTACCTGCGCCCGGTGGTACTCGATCGTGCGTCCAGACCAGCGGTACTCACTCAGGAACCCGGGATCGACTTTCACCTGCTCCGCCATATACGCCACCGCGACAGCGGGCAGCTCCTCTGGCCGGTCAGGAAACCGGGCCTCGATCTCGAAGAACCTCAGCAACAGACCGAACCCGAGACGAGTCGCACCAGTCTTGTTCCCCACCCGCCGCCAGTCATCCCCGACCAGCGTCCACGACCCGATCAAATCCTCGGTCGACCACTCCTGACGCACGCCCGGCAACAGTAGCCGAGTCAACCTGCACGCGAAGCTACTTTGCGGCTCGGGACAGCTTCAGGATTCCGGGGCCGTGACCGAGTCCAGGGCGCGCGAGTGGCCGATCAGTCCGTCGGGGCCGGGCCCGTCGAGGGCGTCGACGGTCTTGACGATCGCGATGCCGTAGGCGCGGCGGGTGTTCGCGGGCCCGATGGTGTCCAGGAACGCCTCGGCCGCGCTGCGCAGGGTCCGAGCCGGCGGGGTGCGCAGCCGGGTCACCTTCGCTGCCATCGGCCCGCCTCTGCTGGCTTGCCCCGGATAACGGGGACGGTTCGTGTTGCGCGGCAGTGTGATCGCCGCAGGACGACTCCGATGCTACCCCGGATAACAGACCATTATCCGAGTTACGAAGGCGTTCGGGCAAAGCTGTCGAACACGCGGTATCGGCATGAGCGCATGAGGGCAGGGGCCACTCCGTTGCGACGGGAGCGCCCCCTGCATACAGGAGCTCAGGCGCCCTGCGGGTGCGTGAGCCGGCTATCCGACACCTCCGCGCTGGACGGCCGGTGGGACCAGACCGCGATCGCCGCCAGCAACAGCAGTACGCCGGCGGATATCAGCATTGCGGGCAGGGAGAAGGCGTCGACAACGAGTCCACCGGCCAGTGCGCCGAGCCCGATCGCCAGGTTGAACACCGCGACCCATAGGGCCGACGCGGCCTCCACCGCCGTGGGCGCTGCCTTGATCATCCAGGTCTGCAGGCTCACCGACGCTCCGCCGTAGACCATCCCCCATGCGATCAGTAGCACTATCCCGCCGATCGGGGTATGGCCGAGCACGGGGTAGAGCAGTACCAGCACGGCCAAGCCCGCGGCGATGCCGAGGACGGTCCGGTACACGGCCCGGCCGATGACCGCACCCGCCAGGAAGTTTCCGGCGATGCCCGCGACGCCGAATCCCAGCAACAGCGGGCCGACGAACCCGGCGCCGATCCCGGACAGTTGCTGCAGGACCGGACCGATGAACGTGTAGGCCGCGAAATGCCCGGTAACGAGGAGGAGTGTGGCCAGGATGCCCGCCCGCGCACCGGGATTGCGGAATTGCCCGGCCAGCTGGCGAAGTCCGACCGGCTGCGTGGCGACCAGCGGCGGCAGCACGGCAACCAGAATCATCGTCACGACCAGCGCCAGCACGCTCAGGGCCCCGAAGGCGAGGCGCCAGCCGGTGAATCCGCCCAGTGCGGTCCCCAGTGGTACACCGAGCACGTTCGCGGCACCGACGCCGCCGAAGATGACGGCCGTGGCCTTCGGCACGGCTTTCTCGCTCACCAGCCGCACCGCCAGGCCTGCGGCCACCGCCCAGAACCCGCCGATCGCGATGCCGACCAGCACCCTGGAGGCGAGCATGACCGGCAGGTTCGGCGCCACCGCGGAGATCGCGTTGGCTGCGGTCATGAGCCCCATCAGAACGACGAGCAGTATGCGGCGATCGAGCCGGCCGATGACCAGCGGAACCACCGGCGCCGCCACCGCGGCCACGATACTGGCTCCGGTCACCATCAGACCAGCCGTGCCCTCGGAGACGCGCAACGCTTCCCCGACGGGCGACAACAGCCCGATCGGCAACTGCTCGGCCGTCACCAGCAGAAATGTCCCGACCGCTACCGCGGCCACGGCCGCCCATCGGTTGGATTGCAGCGCAACGGGATTGGATATGTCTCGGGTCGTGGTCAAAGTCGGCCCCTCAATTCGGTAGCGATCGTTCCCATACATCGGACCCTAATACGGGAGCGATCGCTACACAACTGCGGTAGGCTGACGCCATGCCACGCCCGCGAGAGTTCGACGAGCAGGAGGCGGTCGCCAAGGCGACCGCCGTGTTCCGCCGCCGCGGCTACCACGCCACCTCGGTGCGTGACCTGGGGGACGAACTGGCCCTCAAGCCCAGCAGCCTGTACCGGACGTTCACCGATAAGCACACCCTGTTCCTGCGCGCGCTGGACCACTACCGCTCCCACGATTCGGCCGCAGCCGAACGCCGCCTCGAAGCGGCAGGCTCGTGTCGAGAAGTGTTGCGGGACTGGATGGTCTGGATGATCAGCGGTGCCGGCGACGTCGCTGCTGCCGACGGCTGCTTCGTGGTCAACACCGCCACCGAACTCGGCACCACCGACGCCGCGGTTCAGCAGCGGATCGAAGCCGCCTTCGAGGTCACCCGGGACACCCTCCGCAAGGTGCTCCACCGCGGCCGCGCCGCTGGGGAACTGGCCGCCGACCTCGATATCGACGCAGCGGTCGAATCCCTGTTCACCACCGTCCTCGGCTTACGGGTCAGAGAACGCGCCCGCCACGACCCCGCTCAGCTGATCACCGCGATAGATTTCGCCATCGATGCACTCCGGTCCCCACCGGAATGACACCAATCCCCTTCTTGCGCAGTCAATATCGGCCGAGCAGCCGAGACAACGGCATACCGTAATCGGCTACTTACAGGATGTCGATGAGAGGGTCTGGGGCCAGGTCAGAAGAGGGTGTCGCGGACCCGCAGCGGCCGGTAGCCGGTCGGACCGAGCTGGGCGAGTTCAGCGTCGATGTCGACCTCGATCGCGCCGAAGAAGTTGATGTTGGCGCTGTGCGCCGGGGAGATGTGGGCCAGGACTTCGTCGTCGATCCGCTGTCCGGCCCGGCGCATCTGCTCCACGGCCAGCCCGTAATACTCTGTGGTCCAAGCGATTACCGCGTTGGTGGCCAGGGTCAGGCACCAGGCCTGTTCGGCCTGCTGCTCGAGGTGGCGCGCCCGGATCGTGCCCTCGTGGGCATAGTGCAGGTCGCGGCGTAGCGCGTGCAGCGATTCGCCCTTGTTGAGCTGACGCGAGATCTTGCGCCGATAGTCCGGGTCGGAGAGGTATTTGGCGGCGTAGATGGTGCGCCGCAGCGCCCCGTACTCCTTGAGCGCGGCCGCGAGGGTGTTCTGGCGCCCCGAGGCCGAGAGCTTGCCGACCAGCAGGGAGGCGGTGGCGTGCCCGAACTTCAGCGAGCCGGCCAACCTGAGTAGATCGTCCCAGTGCCCGGCGATCAATTCCAGGTTCAGTTTGCGGGTCAGCAAAGGTCCCACCTGCGCGAACCGCGCCTCGGCGTTGGCGCGGGATTCGCACCGATACAAGGTGATGCGGCCCAGGTCCCGGATACGCGGCGAGAGCTGCACCCCCAGCAGGTCGAACAGGCCGAAGTTCACCAGCGTGACCCCGTGGGTGTCGGTGGCGTGCTCGGTGATCGGCAGATCGGTCGCGTTGCCCAGAATTTCACCGAGCACGTAGTGGGCTTCGCGCTTGGTGGCGACGATGACCTTGGTGCCGTAGGTGGCGTGGGTGTCGGTGACGTGGGTGTAGGTCGACAGCCCCTGGTCGGCGAAGTAGCGGCTCATCGGCCGCGCCGTGGTCGACTTGCCGCGCGTCGGGAAGCGTTGCCCGTCACTGGAAGACAGCGTGCCCGCCCCGAACACCGAGGTCAGGGGCAGGCGCTGGTGATAGTCGATCAGCACCACGTTCGCCGCGCGCAACGTTTCCTCGCGCACATACCATTCGCTGGTCCAGGACAGGATGTCGTAGGTGATGCCGCAGGCCTCGGCCATCCGCGTCAACCCCAGGTTCGTGGAGTGCGCGAGCAGCACCGCGATCAGGTTGCGTTCAACTCGGGGCTGCGGGTGGCTTGGCCGCCGCGATGGGTGAAGCAATCCAGGTAGTGCGTGCGTTTGTCCAGCTCGATAAGCAACGACACGATCGGCGCGAACGGCAGCATCTCGGTCAGCTCAGCCTTGAGCGAGACCGCCTCGGCCGGAACATCTTCCGCGCTCAGTGGCGAGATGATCAGATCACCGGACTCCTCGTCCAGACGCACCGGCCCCCCACCCTCGGCCAGCACGGTCTCCAGCTCGCCGAGCGCGGCCTGCAGCTCGGCGACCACGGCGGCGAGGGCGACGCCGGGATCGGCGGCCCGGCCGACCAGGCGGCAGAACTCCTCACGCTGGGGTTTCCACTGATCGGCGGTAAGCAGGTAGGTGGCGGGGTCGGCGTAACGGCGCGAGCCGGGCACGAACACATCCCCGCTGCGCAACCCGTCTCGCAGGCCCAGCAGCACGCACAGCTCCCAGTAGTGCCGATAGGCGGTGGCGCTGCCGCTCTTTCGAGCGTGGTCGAGGTAGCCGCGCCATTTCGTCGGTACGAACCCGGCCGGGGCGTCGTCGAAAACCTTGCGCCGCCCGGTGGCGTTGAGTTCGCGCAGCATCGCGACCGCGATCAGCAGCTCGGTCGCCGCGGTCCCGCCGGCGAAGCGCACCGATTCGAGCACCGCCGGGGTGAACTGACGCAGATAGTTGTAGGAGGAATCCAGGGCGGCCAGACGCCCGTGATCGCGGGGAAGGCGCGGCTTGGCTTGGGCGAGCGCGGCGCGCAGGCGTTCCCAGCCGATCTTCTCCCCGCGGATCAGCGCGCCGATCTCCTCATCGGCCACCGTCGGGTCGGTGACGATCGTCAACAGGTCATCGAGCAGCGCTTGGCGGTCCTCGCCGGATTTACCCCGCTCGGCCAGTTCCTGCTGCATCTTGCGTTCGGCGGCACCGAATTTCGCCGAGATCGCCTGATCGAACAACGCGACCACTTCATCGAGCACGTCGGAACCAGACTGGGCGAGCACGGTGAGCAGGATCGGATACCGGCGCTGCGGATCGCGGCGCTCCAGAGCCTGTGGGGTCAACCGGCGCCCCATCGTCGCCAGGAACCGGCGGCGCTCGGCGGGCAGCACCGACATATCCAGCCGATCAGCACCCAGCCCGCGCAGGAACGCCAGCTTGTCGACCTCGGCGCGCACCGCCGCCGCCGAAGCCTCGACCGGCCCGGTCGAGAGCCACCGCAACCGTGAAACCCCCAGCGAGGCATCGGTGACCAGCAGCGCGTCCAGCTCGACGCAGCGCGCCGGGGTGAACTCGTAGGCCAAGCGGTCATAGGTCTCGCGCTGGGCCTGCTCACGAGCATGAGCGATACGTTCGACCATGCTCACCGGGCCCGGCCGGATCACCCGCGCCGAGATCAGATACTCACACCCCAGCCGGAACAGCAGCGTCGGGGAATCGTGCTCCATCGCCCGCGCCAGCAGGAACTCGTCGAGTTCCTTGAACTCCATCGCCCCCGCCGAGCGCCAGCCCAGGTACCGAGCGACCAGCCGCAGGTGCTCGGTGCGGGTCTGCGCGCGTCGGCCGTAGGAACCGATCTCGGTGGGATCGACCTTCAACTGCTCGGCCAGCCGCGCCACCGCCACCGGCGGGGCGCCCACCACGCGATCGGGCACGAACCCCAGCCACGGCAGCGTGCACAACGCGATCGCGATCCCGAGTCGATCGGCCGGACCGCGACCCCGCCCGGGATCGATGAACGCGGCATCGGCCGGCGACAGGGTGAAGTACCGGAACAGCTCCTCGCGGCTGATCTCGGGGAACTCCCGCAGCCGTGCCAAATCCCCATCCGCGAACACCCGCGTTGCCACGAATCTGACCTCCGGCACCAACCAATAACGTTGGGAGCCAAGCCAACCAGCAACCGGCGATCACCGCAGGCCGAACCCGCGATTCAGCCTCGGCTCACCGTGGCTGCGCATATCCGTTGTTTTTCGGCAGTTGCTACCGGAACCCCAACTGTACGCGCCCGGTCAGCGTCGATCCGTCCTGGACATCGAGGGTGCACGGCATTGCATCCGAATACCGCACCGCTACAGCAGCTTTCACCCAGTCAATATTCGAACCGAACAGGCGGTAGCCGTGAGAGAATGCAGTAGTGCAGCATCAGTGCACGGGGACCGAGGATTTACCCGAGTTTTCGCCACGCCGTACCCCTGAGGCGAACAGGGCACCGACGATCAGCACCCCCATCCCAACCCACAACGCGGAGTGCAGCCCGGTCATGAATGCCTCGTGACAACCGGCGACGATGGCCCGCTGCACCAGGTCGGGCATGCCGGGAACGGCCGGGGCAACGCCCTGGGCGACATACTCTTTCGCCGGCAGGAGGTGTTCGGCAACCGGAATCGGGACGCCGGCGCCGGCTAGTTTGCCGATCAGGACCGCGCCCACTTTCTGTGACATGACCGATCCGAGAATTGCCGTACCCATTACGCCGCCGAGTTGCAGTGCCGTGCTCTGCAGGCCGCCAGCGATGCCGGCATCGTCGACGTCGGCGTTGCCGATGATCGCATCCGAGCTGGATGTCATCACGAAGCCGATTCCCAGTCCGAGCAGTACCAGTGCGGGCCATACGGTGCTGTAGCTGGAACCGGGTTCGAGACGAGTCAGCAGCGCCATCGCCGCCGCGGCCGCGAACAGGCCAGCGACCATCGGGGCGCGGGGGCCGATCCGCTCGGTGATAAGTCCGCCGACCGGTGCGGCGACCATCAGCGAAACGCTCAAGGGCACCACGCGAACTCCGGCTTCGATCGGTGAGAACCCTTGCACGCTCTGCAGAAACAGCGTCAAGAAGAACAGCACGCCGAACATGGCGAAGAAGTTGACCAGCACGACCACGCTGCCGATGCTGAGCGACCGGTTGGTGAACAGGCGCATGGGCAGCAACGGGTTTCGCGACCGCAGCTCGATTATTACGAAGACGCCGAGCAGCACTGCGCCTCCGATGATGAAGGCGAGCGTCTTGCCGGTGGTCCATCCCCACTCCTGGGCTTTGACCAGGCCGTACACCACCATGAACAGCGAGACGGCGAGCGTGGCCGTGCCGGGCAGGTCGAAGGTCTCGACGCGGTTCTCACTGCGGCTCTCGCGAATGGCAAACAATCCGAATGCGACGGTGATGACGGCGATCGGGGCATTCACGTAGAACACCGACTCCCAGTTCACGTGCTCCACCAGAATTCCCCCGATGATCGGGCCGGCGGCCACCGATACGGCGGAAGCCCCGCCCCAGATACCGATCGCCGCATTCAGCTTGTTCGCCGGAAACGCGGCGCGCAGGATCGCCAGCGTATTCGGCATGAGCAGTGCTCCGAACACCCCTTGGAGGGCTCGCAGCGCGATGACGCCGGAAACGGATCCGATCAAGCCGATGCCGACCGATGTGGCGGCGAACCCGATCACACCGACCATGAAGATCAGGCGGCGCCCGAATCGGTCACCGAGCTTTCCGCCCAGGACAAGGAGAGTGGCCAGGGCCAGCAGATACGCGTTCGTGATCCACTGCAGATTCGAGAGTGAGGCGTGCAGATCCGCGGCGATCTTCGGGTTCGCTATCACTACCACCGAACCATCCAGGCCGACCATGAAAACGCCCAATGCGACGCTTGCCAGTGTCCACCAGGGATGCCCGCCCGGATTCGCGAGCTTCGGTACCGCGGCCGCGGCGCGCGTTGCCGTTGGGTTCAAGGTGTGCCTTCCTTCCAGTCAGCAAGTGGAGGTCTTCCTCCTGTTATCGCCGAGCCTAACTTAACCGGATGGAATCCTCCACTTGCTAGTATCCAGGTGTGACGAGAAGGACAGTGAGTGCGCTGCGTGCGGATGCCCAGCAGAATCGGCAGCGCATCATCGATGCGGCGTCCAAGCTGTTCAAGCGGGCCGGCATCGACGTGCCCCTCGAGGACATCGCTCGCGAAGCCGGTGTCGGGATCGCCACGCTGTACCGGCGATTCCCCAATCGTTCCGAACTGACTGCCGCGGCCTTCGCGCAGCAGGCGTCGGTATACGTCGACGTCATCGACGCGGCCACCGCCGAGCCCAACCCGTGGGAAGGCCTGTGCCGCTTGGTCAATGGGCTCTGCGAACTCCAGGCAAGTGACGCGGGCCTCCGGCAATTCGTCACAATGACCTTCCCGGATGTGCCCGAGGTGCAGGAAATGGTCGACTCGATCGAGTCCAAGATCGAGAGCTTGCTGGACCGAGCCAAGTATGCGGGTTCGCTGCGACCGGACGCGACCACCGCGGACATCGTCCTGATGTTGTTGGGCAACAACGGAATTCTCGGTAGATCGTGGCCGCAGGCAGAGGTCGCCTGGCGCCGATATGCCGCTTTGTTCCTCGACAGCCTACGGCCCAGCCTCGAGTCGGCACCGCTGCCGCCCGCACCGTCTCCCGACACGATCCGCGAGGCCCTGAAGAATCCGTATACCTAACCGGATCGCGCTGGACGGGGCGGCCGCCGGTGCTGACCGACTCGGAGTTGATATGTCTGGCGGTGGCCCAGTCTCTGCTCGGGTTCACCCTCGAGGCGCACTGGCTGCGGTAGCCCGCAAGCATCCGGAATGTTCCCGTATCTGCCCAGCAGCCCGGCTGCAACAAGCGTCTGTGCAACGCCGTGCGCCTGGTCAAGCGGGTCATCCGGATGCTGGCCCACTCCAGCGATTTCTGGCTCGACGACTGCTGGATCGTGGATTCGGCCCTCACCGCACCGACCCACCTGGACGCGGCACTAGCCGACCCATCATCCGCCGTGCGCCCCGCGTCGCAGAGCCGCGGCGCGCGATCACCGTTCCGGTCGATCACAGCCCGCAATAGCTGCGATGACACGCAATGTGGTCGCCGGTGGGCCCTGGTCGGGCATGTCGGGACTGCGGCGTGGTTGCAACCGGCAGGTGCCGCCGGGATCGACTTAGACGTTGTGGCAGAAGGGATTTCGTTCGTGCCCCGAGTCGTCTTCGGCGCGGTCACTGTTCGAATCGGCGGCAATACAACAGGCGACGTCCGCACAGTGCGGACGAGACCGGCAGGCGCCGCGCCAGCGTAGATCCGTCCTGGCGACAACGAGGTTGCACCGCATCGCACCCGACGTAGTCGAAACCGAGCCGCCCGCGCTGGCCGATGCCGGGTATCCGCTGGCAGGGCCTGCGAGGGCACTGTGATAAACCGGATTGCGGTTCGTCTCGTATTGCCGGAAGGGTCCGCTCGTGTCGCTCGATGAAGCCGGGTCTCCGGTTGCCGATCTGATCGCCGCGCGGCGGGCGAGCGGGAGTGTTCCCGGGCAGCGGAGTGACGGGGCGCGGTTGGCGCTGGTGATCGAAGGCGGGTCGGCGCGGGGGGCGTATTCGCACGGGATGGCGATGGGGCTCGAGGATTTGGGGGTGCTGAACTGCTTCGACGCGGTATACGGGGCCTCGGCGGGTGCGCTGAACGGGGCGTGGCTGCTGTGCGGGCGGGCGAATCGGTCGCGGCGGGCCTGGCATGCGGATGTGGTGCGGCGGGTGATCGATCCGGCGCGGGCGCTGCGCGGCGGGCGCGTGGTCGACACCCGATATCTGGTGCACACGGTGTACGAGCGGATCGTGCCGATGGATTTCGCCGCGATCGTGAACTGCCCGGTGAGCTTCCATCCGATCGGCACCGACACCGCCGACGGCGCGGCGGTGGACCTGCATCCGCACATCACCGATCCGGCCTCCCTGCAACGCGCGCTGCTGGCCACCACCTGTCTGCCGATTCTGGCCGGTCGGTCGGTGGAGGTGGCCGGACGCCGCTTCGTCGATGCGGGCCTGTCCGAATCGGTGCCCATCCACACCGCCCTGGCCCAGGGCGCGACCCACGCGCTCGTGCTGCGCACCCGCCGCATTGACGAAATGCCCAGCGTCCCTTCGTCAATCGAAACTCGCGTGGTCGCGCGGTACCTGTCCCGGCACGCACCCGGCGTGGTCCAGAACTGGATCGCCCGAGCCGATCAGCACGCCCGCGACGAACGCGTCCTCACCGGCGACCGCGCCATCCTGCAAATCCACCCGCCCCGGCACGCACCGGCGATCGGACGCGTCGGACGCGACTCGGCGGTATTGCTGCGCGCGCTGGACCTGGGCCGGGAGGCGACCCTCGCGGCGCTGCCGGGATTGACGCACGTCACCGGCTGAGGTCACCGCACCACGCCCGATCCGCTAGAGCAGCATTCGGGACTCCTGGCCGATCCGGATCACACCGATGCCCGCAGGGCGTCCCATCTCACAATCAATGCACCGACCTGCGCAGATTGCTAGCCTGTCGCTGTGACCGCGAACTCGAACGACTCACGCGAACCGTTCTGGGATCTGGAAACCCGTCTGGCCACCGCACTGCTGATCCTCGCCGGATTCGTCGGCGCCGCCGCCTACACCCACTCGCAGGGCTACTTCGTCACCTTCATGACCGGCAACACCGAACGCGCGGTCATCGGCGGATTCCTGGGCGATTTCTGGCTGGCGTGGGGTGCGTTCCTGCTGATCGTCTGCTTCCTGACCGGTGTGCTGTGTGCCTCGGTCTGCCGACGGCACTGGTGGCGCAACCACCCGCACGGCGCGACGATGCTGGCCACCTTCGCGCTCGCGATCGCCGCGTCGGTGGACGCATTCAGCCGCGAGTCGAGCGTGGGACTGATCCCGATCCTGTTCGTCGCATTCGCCATGGGTTCGCTCAATACCTCGTTCGTGCGTAATGGCGAGGTATCGATTCCGGTCACCTACGTCACCGGGACGTTGGTCAAATTCGCCCAGGGCGTCGAGCGGCACATTGCCGGGGGCACCCACCGCGAATGGCTCGGCTATGCGGTGCAGTGGCTGTCGTTCGTCGTCGGCGCCGCGATCGGCGGACTGGTGAGCCTGGTCGTGAACGGCGACGAGATGCTCATCGCCGCCACCGTCGGCTCGGCCCTGGTCGCCGCCTACACCTGGCGCGCGGACATCCGCTGGGTGCGCCGCCAGGAGCAGGCCCGCACCGGAAACTGAGGCGCGCAAGCGAATTCGCCCCCATAATTCGGGCTTGACACGGGCTCCCGTCGGGCAGAGCCTGTCTTCTACACACGCGATCGTATTCCGGCGGAGGGGGAATCGATGCCCGACGAGATCAGCATGCGCGAAATTCTGCCCGTACTCGTCGAACGACTCACCGAACCGCCGCATGAGCGCGATCAGCCACGGCCACGGCCGGTATTGGTACTGGAAGGCTGCGGCGGCTCGGGCCGAACCGGCGCATTACTGGAAATTCTGGATGAATGGAAGGATAGGACATACGCGGAGCGCCTCACTTCCCGTGAATGGGAACTCGCCAACCGCGCTGCCGACGACGGCACGGACGAACGAAATCCCCTGCGCCCACTCATGGTCGCGATCATGGTGTGGCTGGGCAGGCGGCTGCCCGGATTCCGCCTCACCCGGATGCGAATGCTGGTGGCGCACATCGCGATCAGCACCGACTTTCGTCACTTGGCCCTCGACGACCAGTTGCGGCTGCTCGACGACGAACTCGACAAATATTGCGACCCAAAGCAATTGCGCGCTCTGCTGGACGGAATGACCCGATTCGTCGGGGCCATGATCCCCAATCCTCCACCGCCCCTGAACATCGTGCTCGATGCCGCCAAGGTCGAATGGATCAGCGCGGCGGTGCCCGCGATCGTGCGCAAGGCGATACGCCGCAGACTCGACCGCGCCGTGCGATGGTACGGACATCGCGACCTGGGCATGGTGGACAGGCCCGAGCAAGTGCTGATCGACCTGAGTAACCATGCGCGACTGCGTGATCCGGTAGTCCAGCGCAGCGTGGACGACATGCTGACCGGCGCTCTGCTGGCGGACCTGCGCGAGAGCGTGAGCAAGCTCGGGACGCGAACCCCCAACATCCTGCTGCTGCTCGACGACGGCGATCTGCCGATGGCCACCGCGTTCACGCTGTCGCTGCTGCGGGTGCGCGGGCTCGTCGCGGCCGCCTCGGCCCGAACGGCCGAATCCCTCACCGACCCACTCACTCTCGTCACCACCAGCTCCGGCGCTCTCACCGCCGCCCTACACGAACAGTCGGATCACCAACCGGCGTGGCGCGAGACCGAGGTCCGTACGATCCTCGCCGCGGATACCGCATCGGGTCAGCGGGCACACTCCATCCCCGACCTCGTGGCGCGCGGCGCACCCGCATTGGCGACCCGCTCGTGGTTGCGGGCCGAGCTGACCGGCTTCACCACGGACGAAATACTCCTGCGGGCCAACACCATCGCCCCCTTCCGCGCCCGGACGATCGCCGCGAACCTCGAGCGCCTGACCCACCGGCATCACGAAGCCACCGAATTGGCGCTACAGAAGATCAGCGCGAATCACCGTCTGTGGGACGATATCGAGGCTTTGCTCGCCAGCCGGGTACCGCTGGGCACCCGCGCCCCGGCGGACGAACACACGCACGAGCATGCTCCCGCGGACAGACGCACCCCCGCAGCCGACCCCTCGCTCGAGAAACACCTGCTGATCGTGTTCGCGGCCGGGCTCGATCCTGGGCCGCGACCCACCGAGAAACTCATCGACGCCCTGGTCACCGTCTCAGCGGCCCGGAATCTGCCCGAGGCGCGGAGTCTGTTCGATCTGCACGACCACGACACGATCGATGCCGTCCATCACCCGCTGTACACCTCATCCACGCTGTGGCGCACGGATTCTCCCGATGCGGCGCCGCAGATGCATCCCCTCGCCCGCTATCTCGGCCTGCGGGCACTGGCAACTCGCGCGGAACCGAAACTCGGCTGGAACGCCGTATTCGGACTGCTGCGTGCCCGGTGCGGCAGCAACGACATGATCGCCCGGCTGTGCTGTGATCGCCTGCTGCACAGGAATATCGAGGTCGTGCGCGAGCTGGCCGAACTACACGCGAGGCTGTCGTGGCAGGACTGGACAGCGCTGTTCGGCAAGATCGTCGCCGCCCCCGACCCCCACCCGGAGGCACCCGAAGTCGCTGTCCTGCGTGACCTGTTCACGGAGGACACTCGCGAGTGGCATATCGCGACTCTGCTGGCCGCGGTGCCCGCCTCTCGAAATCCCTGTGTGACCGACTCCGCGACCCGTGATCTCCTGCACCGGCAGATCGGGCGCGCCGAGACGTTCCTCGCCGATCCGGACACCGGCCCCTCCGGGCCGCGAATCCGGTACTGATGCGAAACCCGTTCCGCACATTGCGGATCCACTCTCTCCGATCGAAAGGCACGTGATGAACCGCCGCGTGAGGAACCACCGATGGCGGCAGCGGCTGAAGGACTGGTTCATGCCGTGGACCGTGGGGCCACCGCGCCTGTTCCGCGTCTGGCGGCCCTTGCTGGGAATGCTCACCGCCGCCGCTGTCGTAGCCACCGCCATCGTGTACATCCCGGATATCCGGCAGGTTTTCACCTGCGGCCACGGCTGGGAGACCAGCACACCGACCTGGCACGCGGAACACCAGTGCGTCGGCCTGAGCGCGGGGCCCTACGACTTCGGCATCCACGAATTCGCTCACGTCATGCAGGTCATCCAGAAGCAGAACGACGCAGCCGCGGTGAACTGCCCCGACGGCACCCCCGTCACCATCGGCGTGCTGCTCAGCCTCACCGACCCCTCGGTCGGTGGCCGTGCGCTCGACGAACTCGAGGGGATGGCAGCGGCTCAGTACAACGCCGACGATTTGAACTGTCTGCACCCGGTGAAGCTGCTGGTCGGCCAGCTCGGCGACGATCAGCACGGCTCCGGCCCCCGCGAGGTCGCGCAGGCCATGGCCGTGCGCGGTGACGTGGTCGCTGTCGCCGGTGTGGGCCTGAGCTACCAGACCACCACCGAAGTCATCGAAACCCTTGCCGCGGCGCAGATTCCGATGATCGGCGATGTCGTGACCGCCGAGGGGTTCGACCGGGACGGCTCGCGGACCGACAATCCGATCTATGACGGCTGCGCCGCGCGGGAGACCTATCAGCGCGGCGTCGCGCAGGACTACTTCTATCGGGTCGCATTCCGAGTAGGGGCCCAGATCGATGCGCTGGCGGCGATACACCCGCCGACCCCCGATTTCGTCATGGTCCCGACCGGCACCACCGATCCCTACACCTGCACCGCACTGCCCCTGCTGGATCGCGCTTTCCACACCCAGGTCCCGAGCGTCAAATTCGACACCGACGAACCCAGCACGGTCGTGCAGACCGCCGAACGGGTCTGTGCCGCAACGGCAGACGTCACGGTCGCCTATCTGGCCCGCGGCCGCGACCTGAGCCGTTTCCTGACCAGCGTGGACCAGGAAATCGGCAACGGGCAGTGCACTCCGCACTCGATCACCGTGATCGCGACCTCCGACGCGGTGCGGCTGACCACCCCCGAATCCGACCCGGTTCTGGAGGATCTGCGCGGCAACGCGCTGAGCTCGGCCAGTTTCACCGACGGCCGGGTCCGGCTGCTGTCGAGCATGATCGCCGACACTCACCGGCCATCCGACGACAACGCCTTCCTCGACTACAAGAAGGCCTTCACCGCGGCCCGGCTCGACCGCGAACGCCTCGATCAGGGGTGGGCGGTCAACGGCTACGACGCGGTGACCACCATCGCCACCGCGGTGCATACCCTGCACCAGCACGATCCGGTCACCCGCGGCAATGTGAACGTGGCGATCAGCGGATACAACACGGCCACGCACTCGATCCCCGGCGCGGGCGGGAACATCTATTTCGACAACGCCGGGAACCGCGTCGGCGCGGCCCCCGCCGTGGTCCAGGTGTGCCCGGTGGCCAAGATCCACGACAGCCACGGACCGGACACCGTACGGACCGTTCTCGTAAACCAGGGAGAACACTGCTGACCCCACGGAACGCCGCGAGCCGCGCGTCCGCGCTCAGCGCAGATTCGGGATAACCTCCGCGGCAAGGCGTTCGGCCTGCTCGGCCTCGTCCGACAACGGGGTGAACAACACCAGTTCCGCGCCGGCGTCGATCACGCGCCGGACCGAGTCGGTCACCTCCGAAGCGGTCCCCGCGACCCCTACGGGGGCGAAAGCGTCTGTGCCGTAGAGCTTTTCCAGATCGGTCTCGATCCGCGCGCGGGTGCGCGCCGCATCGTCACCGATCGCGACGTAAATCCGTTTGGCGATCGGAAACGTCCCGGGGTCGCGCCCGGCCGCGTCGAGTTCCTTGCGCAGCAGCCGCACGTGATCGGCGAAGGCTTCACCGGTGCTCGATCCCGCGCCGAAGAATCCATCGCCGAGCCGGGCCGCGCGCCGCAGCGCCGCGGGATGCCCGCCGCCGAACCAGATCGGCGGGCCGGGCTTGCGGAACGGTTTCGGTTCCATCCGCGCGCCCTCGAGCTGCCAGAACCGGCCGTCGAAACTCACGCTGGGCTCGCTCCACAGCGCCCGCATCAGCTCGATCCCCTCGGTGAACCGGGTCAACAGCCCCTCGGGCTGCACGCCGAACGCCGCGAGCGCCCGGCCCTTGCCGCCGAAGCCGACCCCCACTTCCACGCGGCCGCGGGAGAGTTGATCCAGCGTGCTCAACGACCGCGCCAGATGCACCGGATTGTGCAGGGTGCTCACGAATACCGAACAGCCCAAACCGATTCGGGAGGTGCAGGCCGCGGCATAGGTCATCGTCTCGATCGCGCCGAGTTGCGGCATCGACCCCGCGGTCAGGACCTGTTCCTGAGTCCAGGCACTGTGAAAGCCCAGTTCCTCGATCCGTCGCAGACGGGCCCGAAATCCGTCGGGATCGAACGTGCCGTCGGCGAAGAACTGCGGTATCGAGATCGCGAAGCGCATGCCGATGCCAACACCGCTCGCAGCGGAGTATTCCCACCCCAGCTGTGACCAATTCCCTATTCACTCCATTTAGTTAGTTAGCATATTGCAACTATATTGAGTACGGCACTATTCGTCTGCAATCCTCGGGGAGAGGGACTCTTGGCTTCCGCACAAACACCCGCCGACCTGGACGTCGGCGACGTCCAGACCGTTCGCCGGCGGCTCCGCGTCGACCACGACCACCCGCACTACAAGTGGGTAGCGTTGTCGAACACCACGCTGGGGATGCTGATGGTCACCATCAACTCCTCGATCGTGCTCATCTCGCTGCCCGCGATCTTCCGCGGCGTCCACCTCAACCCGCTCGAGTCGAGCAACGTCAGCTACCTGCTGTGGCTGATGATGGGCTTCCTGCTCACCTCCGCGGTGCTGGTGGTCATGTTCGGACGCTTGGGCGACATGTTCGGCCGAGTGAAGATCTACAACGCCGGATTCATCGTCTTCACCATTTCGGCGATCCTGCTCTCGTTCGACCCCTTCGACACCGGCGGCGGAGCCATCTGGCTGATCGCCTGGCGCGTGGTGCAGGGTGTCGGCGGCGCCATGCTGATGGCCAACTCCTCGGCCATCCTGACCGACGCCTTCCCGGCCAAACAGCGTGGTTTCGCCCTGGGCATCAACCAGGTCGCGGCGGTGGCCGGTTCGTTCCTGGGCCTGCTGCTGGGCGGCCTGCTGTCCGAGTGGGACTGGAAGGCCGTGTTCTGGATCAGCGTGCCCTTCGGTGTCATCGGCACCATCTGGTCCTACCGGTCGCTGCACGACAACGGCCAGCGCACCCCCGGTTCGCTGGACATCCCCGGCACCGTGACCTTCGCCGTCGGCCTCACCGCGCTGCTGGCCGGTATCACCTACGGAATCCAGCCCTACGGCGGCTCCAACACCGGCTGGACCAACCCGTGGGTGCTGACCGGCGTCATCGGCGGACTCGCGCTGCTGGTGATCTTCTGCGTCATCGAATCCAAGACGCGCCAGCCGATGTTCCAGATGTCGCTGTTCCGCAGCAAGACCTTCGCCCTGGGCAACTTCGCCGGACTGATGGCCTCGGTCAGCCGAGGCGGCATGCAGTTCATGCTCATCATCTGGTTGCAGGGCGTCTGGCTACCCCAGCATGGCTACAGCTTCGAGGACACTCCCCTGTGGGCAGGCATCTACATGCTGCCCCTGACCGTCGGATTCCTGGTGTCGGGCCCGATCTCGGGCTATCTCAGCGACCGCTACGGCGGGCGGATCTTCGCCGCGGGCGGGCTGCTGCTGGCCGCGATCACCTTCATTCTGCTGATCATCATCCCGGTCAACTTCAACTACTGGCTGTTCGCGCTGATCATCCTGCTCAACGGCCTGGGCACCGGTATCTTCACCTCGCCCAACACCGCCGAGGTCATGTCCTCGGTGCCGGCCAACCAGCGCGGCGTGGCCTCCGGTATGCGGGCCACGCTGATGAACGGCGGCATGGCACTGTCGATCGGCATCTTCTTCTCGCTGATGATCGCCGGGCTGTCCGGCACCCTGCCGAACGCGATGAATTCCGGACTGCGCAGTCAGGGCATCCCCGCGGACATCGCCAACCAGCTCGCGAACACCCCGCCGGTGGGCAGCCTGTTCGCCACGTTCCTGGGCTACAACCCGTTCAAGGAGATGATCTCCCCCGACGTCCTGAACCAGCCCGGTGTGAACGGCAGCACCATCACCGGCCAGGAATTCTTCCCGCACCTGATCTCCGGACCGTTCCACTCCGGTCTGATCGCGGTGTTCATCGCCGCGGCGGTGATGCTGCTGCTCGGCTCGATCGCCTCCTGGTTCGCCAAGGGTGACTACGCCGTGGACGAGGCCGCCGAACTGGCCGAGGCCGCCCGCGAGGGCATCTTCGACGAGGACACCACACAGCTGCCAGTCGTCACCAACGGCCACCCCGCAGCCGGCACGATCACCGCGCCGGCTCCCGCGACGTTCCGCGCACCCGCCGTACCGTCGACCCGCCCGCTGGTCGCGGACGGACGGGCCATCAGCGGCCGGGTCGTGCGCTCGGACGGCTACGTGGTCCCCGGGGTGGCGCTGACGCTGATCGACCAACGCGGACACCAGGTTTCGCGTGCGACCGGCAATCAGCAGGGCGAGTACGTCATCGAGCCGCCCGCTCCGGGCAGCTACGTGCTGATCGTCTCGGCGGGCGGACATCAGCCCGCCGCGGTGAACGTCAGCGTCGACGGCCGCCCGCAGCGCCTGGACGTGCCGTTGCAGGGTGCGGGCGAGGTGACCGGCGTGGTGCGCTCGGCCGTCGACCTGCGGCCGCTGGCCGGGGCGACGATCACCCTGACCGATATGCGCGGCGAGGTCGTCGGGGCCGCGGTCTCCGACGCCCGCGGCGACTACGCCTGCCAGGGCGTGGTGTCCGGGGTGTACACGCTGGTCGCGGTCGCCGACCACATGCGGCCCACCGCGATCACGCTGACCGTCCCCGACAGCGGAGTGCTGGCGCAGGACATCGAGCTCAATACGATGTCGGTGCTGAGCGGTTCGGTGTGGGCCGGCGGACGAGCCGTGCCCGACGCCCAGGTCATCGTGCAGGACGCGACCGGGGGCGTCCTCGGCTCGGTCCGCACCGACGACGAGGGCCGCTACACCGTCACCGATCTGGCCGAGGGGCAGTACACCGTGGTCAGCCGTGGTTACCCGCCGGTCTCGAGCCGGGTGCGCATCACCGGCTCGCAGGTCTCCCACGATCTGGAACTCGGTTACGACCAGCCCGCCGACACCGCTGACGGCAGCAGCAACGGCCGCCATGCCGCGAGTGTCACAGCGGAATACGAATAGGGATCCACGCGTGGTGCGCGGCGGGAACGTGCCTGCCGCGCACCACGCGTCCCGGCTGCCCCCGAAACGGGCATACTTGCTCATACAGCCATGCGATGGGGCATCCAGCCGGGTAGGAGCGAGGATCGGATGATTCAGCAGCACAACGCCGAACGTCTCACCGAGGCGTCCGACGTTTACCTGGCCGTCGGCCGGATCACCCGTCTGCTGCGCCGCGCCGGGGACACCTCCCTGAGCCCCGGCTCGGCCGCGGCCCTGGGCACGCTCGTGCGGTGCGGGCCGATGCGCCTGGGTGATCTGGCCGCCGCCGAACGCGTCACCGCACCCACCATGTCCCGCATCGTCACCCAGCTCGAGAAGGGCGGGTACATCCGGCGCGCTCCCGACCCGATCGACGGCCGCGCCCACGTGCTCTCGGCCACCGCGCCGGCACAGGACATGGTCAACGGCATCACCTCCGCGCGCATCCAGCGCTTCGCCGAGGCCCTGGACAAGCTGCCCGACGACGAACGCCGCATCCTGGCGACCACGCTCACCCGGGTCGTGGACCTGCTCGACGGGTGACCGGACGCGGCACGGACGCATCGATTTGACCTGGAGTGCGCTCCAGCACCTAGCGTCGTGGATGGTGAGCACAGCTCATCCCCGCCAATCCCGGTGTCATCCAGGAGGATCCATCCATGATCGCGACCCGAACACTCGGAGATCTCACCGTCGGCGCCCAGGGCCTGGGCTGTATGGGCATGAGCCAGGCCTACGGCGTGCGCGACGACGACGCCGAATCCATCGCCACCATCCACCGGGCTCTCGAGCTCGGCGTCACCCTGCTGGACACCGCCAACGTCTACGGCACGGGAACCAATGAGGAACTCGTCGGGCGCGCCATCGCCGGACGCCGTGACCAGGTCGTGCTGGCCACCAAGTTCGGCATCGTCTGGGGTGAGAACGGCACGATGGGCGCGCGCGGCGACGCCGCCTACGTCAAGCAGTGCTGCGAGCAGTCCCTGACCCGCCTCGGAGTCGACCACATCGACCTGTACTACCAGCATCGCGTCGATGCGAACGTCCCGATCGAGGAGACCTGGGGCGCGCTGGCCGAGCTGGCCGCCGAGGGCAAGATCCGCTACGCCGGGATCTCCGAGGCCGCCCCGGACACCATCCGCCGCGCCCACGCGGTGTTCCCGGTGACCGCGCTGCAGAGCGAATGGTCGCTGTGGACCCGCGAGATCGAGGACCAGGTGGTGCCGGTCTGCCGTGAGCTGGGCATCGGCATCGTGCCGTTCTCCCCGCTGGGCCGCGGTCTGCTCACCGGCGCGATCACCTCCACGCAGGAGCTGCCCGCGGACGACATGCGCCGCGGCATGCCGCGTTTCGCCGAGGGCAACCTCGACCGCAATGTGGCGATCGTCGCGGAGCTGCGCGCTCTCGCACAGGAGAAGGGCTGCACCGCAGGACAATTGGCGCTGGCCTGGGTACAGAGCCGCGGCGCGGACGTGGTCCCGATCCCGGGCACCAAGCGCCGGACCTACCTCGAGCAGAACCTCGCCGCGACCGAGATCACCCTCACCCCCGAGGAATCGGCCCGCATCGAGGACGTCACCGCGGACGTGGCCGGGGCCCGCTACCCCGAACGCTTCGCCGGCGCCGTGGGCAAGTAGCGCAGAGCGGGAGTCGCCGCGGCCGGTCAGTTGTGCTGCGCCGCGGTGACTTTCAGCGTGATCGGGGTCTGCGCGGTGACCGAGGCGCCCGCGGCCGGCGACTGCGAGGTCACCGTCCACGGCTTGGTCATCCCGGCCGCGTCGTGCATGACGTCGGTGCCGTCCGGGGCGGTGATCGCGGTGATGTTGTAGCACAGCGCCGCCCCGACGACCATGTCGCCGAGCGCTTTACCGCGGAAGTCGGGCAGCCGCTGGGGCCAGGTCTGGCTCTGGCACTGCTGCGCCGCGGTCTGCGCGGAACTCTCCGCGGCCTCCGACGTGCTCGCCGCCGAGGACGTCGAGGCCGCACTCGAGCCGTCCGAGCCTCCCGAGGAACCGCATGCGCCGCACGCGAGGGCGGCGGCAAGGGTCAACACGGTGATCGCGGTGCGACGCATAGAGTTTCCTTCGGACCAGGGCCGGGTATACCGACCGTCGTAGCGGTGCGCCACAGACCCTAATACGCGCGGTGACGACGGCATCGATCGGTCCGGCTCGCGCGCGCGAGCTCGAACGTCCGCGGGCGGCAACCACATTCGTGCGCACCTACCGGAAATTCGCTCATCTGATCAGGTTCAGACCGGTCGGATTGCCGTGAATTGCCTTTTTCGACTGTAATTTTCCGGCCACGGCGTCAGGAGTGAGTATTCAGGTCGCGGCGCCGTTTCGGGTGGTGAGGTCCGAGGGTTTCGGCGCATCCCGGACCCCACCCGATCAGCGGTGCATCGACCGCGAGCCTGATGTCGGCGAATCGCCCACCGGAATTCTGCCTCGAATTCCCCTCACGCGTTGCCATTTCGCTGTTACGAATCAATGAAATTCTCCACGGCGATTGATCCGGGGCACACACCGCCGACTCGGCACATTGCGCCGCCGATTATTCGCCGAGTTCGCCGTGAGCCTGTCCAGCCTTCGAATTCGTCCGCCGCGCCGCCCGCCGCACATCGGCTGCGGCGCACGGCATCACCGGCAGCCCGCCGGTGAGCCACCCGGGTTTGCGGGGATATGTCGCCCGCACTTACCGTCGATTCGACAGTGCTCTCGACGAACGGAATCAACTCGATGTCCCTGCTCGACTTCGGCTCGGCCGCGCTCAACCTCACCAACACGGTGACCTCGATCATGTCCAACGTCACCTACCTGCTGCACGCCTGGGGCAGGTGAGTTCTCGATCGGGGATCCCCGCCGGTCGACGGCCGGGATCCCCGATCGGCGCGGTCCCCCGACCACGTTGCCGCACAACGTATCCCGCGCGTTTCACCCCTGTAGGTACTGCTCCAGATGCTCGCGCTCGGTCTGCAGTTCGGAGATGGCGTTCTTGACCACGTCGCCGATGCTCACGATCCCCACCATCCGCCCGTTCTGCACCACCGGCAGATGACGGATGCGATGTTCGGTCATCGTCGGGCGCAGACTCTCCACCCGATCTTCCGGCGAGCAGGTGTGCACGACCATCGTCATGATGTCCGCGACCGGCCGGTCGAGCAGCTGGGCACCCATCCGGTGCAGGCGCCGCACGACATCGCGCTCGGAGACGATGCCGTCCAGCGCCAGCCCGTCTCCCGAGACCACCACCGCCCCGACATTGTGCTCGGCCAGCACCCCCAGCAGCTCCCGGACCGTGGCCTGCGGCCCGATCGTGACCACCTCGGCGCCCTTCTTGCGTAGAACCTCGGAAATTCGCATGGCATCCACCGCCTCGTCGCATGTTCCCGGTACTCAGGATCTCGCGTTTCGTCCCCGATGACCAGCACGGATTCATACCGTGACCCACCGAGTGCGGCGAACCTGCCACGCCGGGTCGGTGCGCGGACGTACCATGCCGAACGTGGCCGAAGCGAACCGTCCCGCGGTGCTGCGGGTTCTCGTGTACAGCAGCGATTCCGACACTCGCCGCCAGGTGATGCTGGCTCTGGGGCGGCGTCCGCACCCGGATCTGCCACCGCTCGAGTACCTCGAGGTGGCCACCGCCCCGGTGGTCATCGACCGGCTCGACGCCGGTGGCATCGATCTGGCCATCCTCGACGGCGAGGCCGCACCCACCGGCGGGCTGGGCGTGGCCAAGCAGCTCAAGGATGAGGTCGACGACTGTCCGCCGATCCTCGTGCTCACCGGCCGCCCCGACGACGCCTGGCTGGCGAACTGGTCCCGCGCCGAGGCCGCGGTCCCGCATCCGATCGACCCGTTCCGGCTCACCGAGGCCGTGGTCGGCCTGCTGCGCGATTCCGAAGCCGCCTGAACGCACCGCAAACCCGGTTCTCCCCGAACGCCCGGCTCCCGCGGAGCCGGGCGTTCGGCGTGTCCGGGATGCGCCAGGAGCCGGATTCCGGACGTGACGAATCCGGTCATTACGCCGTTTCGGTCATAAGTGACAGTTCTGAATTCGATCAAACACGGCTGTCAATCCGCAGGCATTGAGAAGGATCGGTTGTAGGCTGTGCTGTAGCTCACACGAGTGCGGGCGCTGGTATGAGTACCCCGCCCCGTCAGGTCCCTTACCCGTCCGCGCTCCTGGCCGAGCGCGCCCTAGGGGCGAGACTGGCCCGGCAGACGACGATGTCAGCCCCGCCTCGGCTGCTGCCGTCCGAGGACACGGAGAAGGGGTTGTGCAGTTGTGAATAATGAAGTTCCCACACTCGTTCTCGGCGCGATCGCCGCGGCGTTCGCGGTGGGGTCGCTCCTGCTGGCCGCCCTCATCGGGCCCAAACGCCGCAATCGGGCCAAACTCGAAGCCTACGAGTGTGGTATCGAACCGACACCCCACGCCGTCGCCGGAGGTCCGGGAAACGCTGCCGGACAACGTTTTCCAGTCAAGTACTACCTGACCGCGATGCTGTTCATCATCTTCGACATCGAGATCGTGTTCCTGTATCCGTGGGCGGTCCACTTCGACGCACTGGGCCTGTTCGGCCTGGCCGCGATGGCGCTGTTCATCGTCAACGTCTCCATCGCCTACGCCTACGAATGGCGGCGCGGCGGCCTGAGCTGGGACTGAACCCCGCGCCCCCGCAACCGCGGGGGCGCACACCAACGAGAACCCCGAATAAGCACACGGAACGGCAAACCCGCCCTCCGGTCCGCACCGGAGCGAGGGTTTCGAGGACGGAAGCGAGTCGGTCCGAGATGGGTCTGGAAGAGAAACTGCCCAGCGGATTCCTGCTGAGCACGGTCGAACAGTTCGCCGGATACCTGCGCAAGGGCTCGCTGTGGCCCGCGACGTTCGGTCTGGCCTGCTGCGCGATCGAGATGATGGCCACCGGCGCGGGCAGGTTCGACAGCGCCCGATTCGGCATGGAGGTCTTCCGCGCCTCCCCCCGGCAGGCTGATCTGATGATCGTCGCCGGGCGCGTCAGCCAGAAGATGGCCCCGGTCCTGCGTCAGGTGTACGACCAGATGACCGAACCCAAATGGGTGCTGGCCATGGGCGTGTGCGCCTCCTCGGGCGGGATGTTCAACAACTACGCGGTGGTACAGGGCGTGGACCATGTGGTGCCCGTGGACATCTACCTGCCCGGCTGCCCGCCGCGCCCGGAGATGCTCCTGCACGCGATCCTCACGCTGCACGAGAAGATCCAGCACATGCCCCTCGGGGTCAACCGCGAGGAGGCCGTGCGCGCCGCCGAGGCCGCCGCCCTGGCGGTCACCCCGACCATCCAACTGAAGGGGCTGCTGCGATGACATTCGACTCCCCCGGCGCCGGCGAGAGTCCACCGGAGGCCGCGGTGAACGAAAACCCTTCCGGCGCAGAACGATCCGATGCCAACCCGGCGTCCTCGGGCGAGCCCGGGCCCGCCGGCGAGGAGGTGATCGGCGTGCGGCGGGGCATGTTCGGTGTCACCGGCAGCGGTGACACCTCCGGCTACGGCGGCCTGATCCGCACCCTGAGCCTGCCCGGCAGCACACCCCCGCCCTACGGCGGCTACTTCGACGACCTGGTCGACCAGCTGCGAAAAGCGTTGTCCGACGAGGGTTTCGCCGCCGCGATCGAGAAGATCGTGGTGTTCCGCGACGAGCTGACCCTGCACGTTCGCCGCGATCAGCTGCTCACCGTCGCGCGCACCCTGCGCGATGCGCAACCGCTGCGTTTCGAGCTGTGCCTGGGCGTGAGCGGGGCACACTATCCCGACGACGCCGAGCGCGAGCTGCACGCGGTGTACCACCTGGTGTCGATCACCCACAACCGGCGGCTGCGCGTAGAGGCCGCCGCACCCGACGCCGATCCGCACATCCCCTCGCTGTATTCGGTGTATCCCACCACCGACTGGCACGAGCGGGAGACCTACGACTTCTTCGGCATCCTGTTCGACGGCCACCCCTCGCTGACCCGGATCGAGATGCCCGACGACTGGCACGGACACCCCCAGCGCAAGGACTACCCGCTCGGCGGGATCCCGGTCGAGTACAAGGGCGCGCGCATTCCGCCGCCCGACGAGCGGAGGACGTACAACTGATGAGCGAGATCGATACCCGGCGCGAGCAGCAGCCGGGAGAAACCACCGTCACCGTCGTCGGACAGGACTGGGACGATGTGCGCGAGGCCCTCGACGGCGCGGCCGAGGAACGCATCGTGGTCAACATGGGCCCGCAGCATCCCTCCACCCACGGTGTGCTGCGGCTGATCCTGGAGATCGAGGGCGAGACCGTCACCGAGGCCCGCTGCGGCATCGGCTACCTGCACACCGGCATCGAGAAGAGCCTCGAGTTCCGCAGCTGGGTGCAGGGGGTCACCTTCGTCACCCGGATGGACTACCTCTCGCCGTTCTTCAACGAGACCGCCTACTGCCTCGCGGTGGAGAAACTGCTCGGCATCACCGAGGCGATTCCCGAGCGCGTCAACGTGATTCGGGTGATGTTGATGGAGCTCAACCGGATCTCCTCACATCTGGTGGCCTTGGCCACCGGCGGTATGGAACTGGGTGCGCTGACTCCGATGCTGTTCGGATTCCGCGAACGCGAACTGATCCTGGACATCTTCGAGTCCGTCACCGGCCTGCGGATGAACCACGCCTACATCCGCCCGGGCGGCCTGGCCCAGGATCTGCCCGAGGACGGGGTGGCCAAGATCCGGGATCTGTTGGCGCTCATGCCCAAACGCCTGCGCGATATGGAACTGCTGCTGAACCAGAATCCCATCTGGAAGGCCCGCACCCGCGACGTCGGCTATCTGGATCTGGCCGGGTGCATGGCCCTGGGCATCACCGGCCCGGTCCTGCGCGCCACGGGCCTGCCGCACGATCTGCGTAAATCCCAACCGTACTGCGGATACGAGAACTACGAGTTCGACGTCATGACCGACACCGGCAGCGACTGTTACGGCCGCTACCTCATTCGCGTCAACGAGATGCGCGAATCGCTGAAGATCGTCGAACAGTGCCTGGACAGACTCCGGCCCGGCCCGATCATGGTGGAGGACAAGAAGATCGCCTGGCCCGCGGACCTGGCCCTGGGCCCGGACGGCCTGGGCAACTCCCCCGAGCACATCGGCACCATCATGGGCACCTCCATGGAGGCGCTGATCCACCACTTCAAACTCGTCACCGAGGGGATGCGGGTGCCGCCCGGCCAGGTGTACTGCGCGGTCGAATCCCCGCGCGGCGAACTGGGTGTGCACATGGTCAGCGACGGCGGCACCCGCCCGTACCGGGTGCACTTCCGTGATCCCTCGTTCACGAATCTGCAAGCCGTGGCCGCGATGTGCGAGGGCGGCATGGTCGCCGACGTCATCGCGTCCGTGGCGAGTATCGACCCGGTGATGGGTGGTGTCGACCGATGACGCAGATCATGTTGAAGCTGACCACCCGGCCCATCCCGTATCCGGCCGAGGTGCACGACCGCCTGGCCGCGGACGCCGAGCGGATCCTGGACTGCTATCCGCAGTCCCGTTCGGCGCTGCTGCCGCTGCTGCATCTGGTGCAGAGCGTGGAGGGATACGTCTCGGGCACCGGAATCGGTTTCTGTGCAGAGCAATTGGGCCTGACCGATGCCGAGGTGACCGCGGTCGCCACCTTCTATTCGATGTACCGCAGCACCCCGACCGGGGACTATCACGTCGGGGTGTGCACCAATACCCTGTGCGCGGTGCTGGGCGGCGACGAGATCTTCGCGACGCTGAAGGAGCATCTGGGCGTCGAGCACGGCGAGACCACCCCGGACGGCAGCATCACCCTCGAGCACATCGAATGCAACGCCGCCTGCGATTACGCACCGGTGCTGACGGTCAACTGGGAGTTCTTCGACAACCAGACCCCCGAATCCGCACGCGCCCTGACGGATTCGCTGCGCAGCGGCCGACCGGTCACCGGCACCCGCAGCGCCCTGCCGGTGTGCACGTTCCGCGAGACCGCGCGGGTGCTGGCCGGATTCCCGGATGAGCGCCCCGGGGTCAACGCCGGCGAACCGGGTGCGCCCACGCTCGCCGGACTGCGCGTCGCGCGCATTGCCGAGGTAGCCGAACCAACTCTGCCCCAATATGATTCGAATGCCGCCGACGGGAGCGACCGGTGAGCCTGGCACCTGTTCTGACCCGCTACTGGGACGAACCGCAGTCCTGGACGATGGGCGCCTACCGCCGCCACGACGGCTACCGCGCCCTGTCCGATGCGCTGCGCATGCAACCGGACGAGGTCATCGCCACCGTCAAGGATTCCGGGTTGCGCGGACGCGGCGGCGCGGGCTTCCCCACCGGCATGAAATGGGGATTCATCCCGCAGGGCCCCGGCCCCGACGGCACGACCAAACCCCACTACCTGGTCGTCAACGCCGACGAGTCCGAACCCGGCACCTGCAAGGACATTCCGCTCATGCTGGCCACCCCGCACACGCTGGTCGAGGGGGTGATCATCGCGGCGTACGCGATCCGCGCGGCGCAGGCGTTCATCTACGTGCGCGGCGAGGTCGTGCCGGTGCTGCGGCGGTTGCAGGTCGCGGTCGCCGAAGCCTATGCCGCGGGCTATCTCGGACAGGACATCCTCGGCTCGGGCTACGACCTGGACCTGATCGTGCACGCCGGTGCGGGCGCGTACATCTGCGGTGAGGAGACCGCGCTGCTGGACTCGCTCGAGGGCCGCCGCGGCCAGCCCCGGCTACGCCCGCCGTTCCCGGCCGTCGCGGGCCTGTACGCCTGCCCGACCGTGGTCAACAACGTCGAATCCATCGCCAGCGTGCCCTCGATCATCCGCAACGGCGTGGACTGGTTCCGCACGATGGGCTCGGAGCGTTCCCCCGGATTCACGCTGTACTCGCTGTCCGGGCACGTCACTCGACCCGGCCAGTACGAGGCGCCCCTGGGCGTCACGCTGCGCGAGTTGCTCCGCCACGCCGGGGGCGTGCGCACCGGGCACACCCTGAAATTCTGGACGCCGGGTGGATCGTCCACCCCGCTGTTCACCGCCGAGCATCTGGATGTGCCGCTGGACTACGAGAACGTCACCGCGGCCGGATCCATGCTGGGCACCAAGGCATTACAGATCTTCGACGACACCACCTGCGTGGTGCGTGCGGTCCTGCGCTGGACCGAGTTCTACGCGCACGAATCCTGCGGCAAGTGCACGCCCTGCCGGGAGGGCACCTACTGGCTGGTGCAACTGCTCGAACGCATCGAGACCGGCCACGGCACCGGCGCGGATCTGGACACGCTGCTGGACGTCGCGGACAACATCAACGGCAAGTCGTTCTGCGCCCTCGGCGACGGCGCGGCCAGCCCGATCTTCTCCTCCCTCAAGTACTTCCGCGAGGAATACGAGGACCACCTGCGCGGCGGCGGGTGCCCATTCGACCCGGCCCGCAGCACCGCGTGGGCGTCCGCCGACCCCGCCATCGCCGAACGAGGAGGCGCGCGATGACCGCCACGGTCCGTACCGACACCAGCGGGGTCACCCCCGCGGATCTGGTGAGCCTGACCATCGACGACGCCACCGTCAGCGTGCCCGCCGGGACACTGCTGATCCGCGCGGCCGAACTGGTCGGCATCCAGATCCCCCGATTCTGTGATCATCCGCTGCTGGATCCGGTCGGCGCGTGCCGGCAATGCCTGGTGGAGGTCGAGGGGCAGCGAAAACCGGTGGCGTCCTGCACGATTCCGGTCACCGAGGGCATGGTCGTGCGCACCCAGCTCAGTTCCCCCGTCGCGCGCAAATCGCAGGAGGGGGTGATGGAGCTGCTGCTGATCAACCACCCGCTGGACTGCCCGGTCTGCGACAAGGGCGGGGAATGCCCGCTACAGAACCAGGCCATGTCCTCCGGACGCGCCGAATCCCGGTTCGAGGGCGTCAAACGCACCTACCCCAAACCGATTCCGCTGTCGAGCGCGGTGCTGCTGGATCGCGAACGATGCGTGCTGTGCGCGCGCTGCACCCGCTTCTCCCAGCAGGTGGCCGGTGATCCGTTCATCGATCTGATGGATCGTGGTGCGCTGCAACAGATCGGCATCGCCGACGGTGAACCGCTGGACTCCTACTTCTCCGGCAACACCGTGCAGATCTGCCCGGTCGGCGCGCTCACCGGCAGCACCTACCGATTCCGTGCCCGCCCGTTCGATCTGGTGTCCAGTCCGGCGGTGTGCGAGCACTGCGCCTCGGGCTGCGCCCAGCGCACCGACCACCGCCGCGGCACCGTGCTGCGCCGCCTGGCCGGTGACGACCCGCAGGTCAACGAGGAGTGGAACTGCGACAAGGGCCGCTGGGCGTTCACCTACGCCACCGAGCCGGACCGGCTCACCACACCGCTGGTGCGCGGCTGGGACGGCACCCTGGCTCCCGCGTCCTGGTCCGAGGCCCTGGCCCGCGCCGCGGAGGGACTGGCCTCCGCGCACGGTAGCGCCGGTGTGCTCGTCGGCGGCCGCAGCACCCTCGAGGACGCCTACGCGTATTCGAAGTTCGCGCGAATCGCGTTGGGCACCAACGATATCGACTTCCGCGCCCGCGCCCACTCGGCCGAGGAGACGCAGTTCCTGGCCGCCCGCATCGCCGGACAGGGCGTGCGCGTGGACTACGCCGCGCTCGAGACCGCGCCGGTGGTGCTGCTGGCCGGATTCGAACCCGAAGAGGAATCACCGATGGTGTACGTGCGGCTGCGCAAAGCCGCACGTAAACACGGCCTGCCGATCTATTCGCTCGCCGCGTACGCCTCGCGCGGCCTGGAACGCATGGCGGGCACGCTGATCCGCACCGTGCCCGGCCAGGAACCGCATCTGCTCGAGGCGCTGCGCACCGGCGACGGTCCCGCCGATCTCGACGCACCGGGCGAGCTGCTGCGCAGTCCCGGCGCGGTGATCCTGGCCGGGGAACGCCTCGCGGCGGT
>NZ_BDBQ01000066.1 GCF_001613065.1 Nocardia miyunensis NBRC 108239 | reverse complement strand
GTCGTCATGATCGACACCGCCACTCCGGCGCGGCACTCCCGAAACCGAGTGCCTTGCGGATCTGTTCGATCACCCTGGCGGAAACGTGCAGCGCAGTGTCGCTGTTACGGATCCGGCAGCGGTTCCGGGGCGGGTGGACCCGGCCGGGGCCGCGCCGGAGAGTCGGGTCCGGCTGGGGTGGAACCAGCCGAAGTCCTCGTGCGCGGCCGCGCGAAACGGCGCATCAGGGGCAGATCGACCAGCTGGTAGATCGCTGCCGCCGCGAGGATCGAACCGAGTAGGCACAGGCCCGCGCAGCCCAGCCAGCCCCACAGTCCGAATCGGTGGCCGCCGATCACGAATCTGGTCACCAGCACCATGGTCGGGAACTGGATCAGATAGAAGGCGTAGGAGATCTCGCCGAGCCACACCATCGGCCGGGACGGGGTGCGCCCGGACGGTGCGCGTTGATCGCGAACGGCCAGCGTGGCGATCAGCGCGGCCATCGGACCGACTTCGGTCGCCGACATCTTGAAGTCCACCGGAACCACCCAGGTGGCCAGGTAGGACAGCGTCACCGCGAGCAGCGGGAGCGTCAATCGTGTATTGCGCCAGCGGTTTTCGATCACCATTCGGGCGGTCAGCACGCCGACGTAGAACTCCGGCAGCCGCGAGAGCGGGAAGTTGTAGCTGAACCAGTACGAGCGCAGCACCGGGATGTCCGGCTGCTCGAACCAGATCCGGGCCGCGTGCAGTTCGGCGTGCGGTGACACGTCACCGGCGACCAGCCGGGGTGCGAAGGCATTGCCGATCGCGGTCGGGCCGTCGAAGGCGATCAGGTACGCCGCGTGCAGCGCGAGGACGAATACGAGCAAACCGGCGATCCACCACAGCAGCCGCGTCGAGGGAATGCGCCGCACGAGCGGCAACAGCAGCGGAAAGCTCAGGTAGAAAAGCATTTCCGAACACAGCGACCAGGACGGCACATTGAGCCCGCCGACCGTACTCCACTTCGGCGCCCAGTCGTGCACCAGCAGCAGATTCGGCAACCACACCACCACGCGATGCAGCGGCACGCTCGCGGCGAGGATGAACACCGCCGCGGCGATCAGGTGCGTCGGATAGATCTTGAGCACGCGGCGGCGGTAGAAGCCCAGCGCAGAACCGCCGCGTCCGGCCGACCAGTAGATGATGAACCCGGACAGCACGAAGAAGAACGTCACTCCGGCCGCGCCGAACTGCATCGGCACGAAGTCCTGATGGATCCGCCGGAACAGTTCGGTCTTCTGAAATGGGTAGACGGGCAACAGGATCAGCGCATGCGCCGCGAACACCGCACAGGCGGCCCACCACCGAGCCGCGGTCAGCGACGGCAGACGCCCCGAGTGCCGTCGCGGACCGGCCGCGGGGTCGTCCACGGCCGGTGACCGTACCTGGGTCACTGTGCGATCCGGCGGTACAGCGCCCGCGCCGTCACCGAATCCCCCTGCGCGCTGGGGTGGAACGGGATGCCGATGAAGTCGGCCCGCGGGTCGAAGAACCCGTTCAGCCAGGGTTGCGGCGAGCACAGGCCGTGCCCGGCGGTGACCGCGCGGGTATCGAAGAACTCGAGATCCAACAGCTTCGCGGCGTCGATCTGGGCCTGCTGCAACTGATCCAGGTAGTCCACCAGGCCCGCGCCGCGGTCCTGGACGATATCGCCGACACCCAGGACGCTGGTGCAGACCGTCGTCGAGTGCGCCGGGAACAGTTCGGGATATCCGACCAGGATGATGCGCGCATTGGGCGCGTAGTAGCGCACGTAGTCGACGACCTCGCGGATCCGGTCGGCGTACGCCTGCCCGGTCATGGCTCGGAAGTCGGCGAGCCGGCCCTGCGCGGCCGCCTCGGGGCCGCAGCCGTCGCGGAAGTTGAACACGCACGGCCCCAACGATGTCCACAGCATCGTCTTGTTGGCGCCCCAGGTGTCGTTCATGCCGAACTGCAGGGCCACCACCTTGGTTCGCGGGCCGAACGAGCCCGCGGCGGCGGCGATCCGCGCCTCCGAAACGATGTCGTAGGCGGTGTGGCTCTGCAGTGACGCCCCGGAACACGAGACGTCCTCGAAGTCCGGCGTACCCGCGATCCCCATCAGCCGGCTCAGTTGTATCGGCCACGCGGTGGGGCCGTGGTTGCAGTCCCTCGAATCGCCGTCCAGGCGAATGCCGTTCGCGGTGTACGAGTCGCCCATGACGACCAATTCGCTGCCCGATGGGTGTGATCCGGAGTTGTCGGTGGGTGAGTCGGCGTGGGCCGGACCGCTCACGGTGACGGCGAGCAACGTTGCGCAGGCGGCCAATACGACACCGCCGAAGCGGCCTCGGGCCGCGGTGAGGCTATTCGTTCGCATCGTGCGTGGCGCCTCAGTAACCGGCTCGCGGAGTGAAGCCGGGATCCGACAGCGTCGGTGCGGGTTTCGGCGCGGTGGTCTGCGGATGAGTCTGCGGCGCTTGCGATTGCGTGGCCTGGGGCTGCGGCGCCTGAGGCAGTGGCGCTTCGGGCTGCGTGGTCGGCGGCGGCGGCGCGACGGCCGGGGCCGACGAGGCCGGGGCCATGGGCGTGCCGGTCGCGGTGTCGCTCGTGGGAGATGCCGCGGAAGCCGCCGTCGGCGCCACGGTGGTCGTGGTGCTCGGCGCGGTTCCGTGACCGGAATTGTCACAGCCGCTGAGCGCACTCGATCCGATAATCGCCGAAGTGACGAACAGTAGTGCGCTGGAAGCCTTTTTCAACGTGCTCATAGTCCATATATCGAATGTCGGAATCGAAATCGATACAAGACGGCGGTTCCATGGTCCAGGACGTCGTTCGATGATGGAATGTGTTGCGGGTGACGATGATTCGGGCCGGAGTGATAAGCGAACACCCGGCGTTCCCGGATCATCCGGGAACGCCGGGTGTTCGCGTATCCGGTAGCGGCCTGCTAGGTGAGGTGGACCCAGACGGTGCCGATCTGGGGGAGCTGGGTGGGGGTGAGGTGGAACCAGCCGAAGTCGTCGTGCTGCATGCAGTCGGTGAAGGGGCCCTTGGGGAACGCGCCCTTGCAGTAGATCGGGTGGCTGGTCCCGTAGATGCTGGCGACGACCTGCTTGCCGTTGGCCTTCGCGTTGATCGCGGCCGTATCGGTGTAGAGGACGAAGTTCGAGGTGGCGTCGTTGTAGTCGCGGTAGTCGTCGGCGTGGGCGGCCGGGGCGACGATCGCGGCGCCGGCGACGGTGAGCAGAGCGGTGGTTATCAGTTTCCTCATCATGGCGATGGTTTCTAACATTGAAAAGTGAAATCCGCATGGCGAAACAGTGTCGCGCCAAGATTGCCGGATGAGATTCCGCTGGGCGCTCTCGCGGTCCGGGGCCCCGCGGATCGACTCATGCGGAGTGCCGTGCTTCTTCCCGTTCTGCCCGCTCGGTGGCCGGATGCACCGCGATCAGTCCCAGGCCCTCGCGACGTTTGCAGTGCCGGGCCAGCTCGTCGTACGCGGGCTGACCGATCAGTTCGATCAGTTCCGGTGCGTACGACTGCCATACGGGCCGCGAACCGACGTGAGCGTCGGGCGAGCCGGAGCAGTACCAGTTCAGGTCCTCACCGCCAGGACCCCAGCCGCGCCGGTCGTATTCGGTGAGCGTGGTGCGCAGGATCTGCACGCCGTCCGGGCGGTCCACCCAGTCCTGGGTGCGGCGAATCGGCAACTGCCAGCACACTTCCGGCTTCACCGTCAGCGGCTCGAGGCCCGTGCGCAAGGCCATGGAATGCAGGGCGCAGCCGATCCCGCCCTCGAAACCCGGACGGTTGAGGAAGATGCACGCGCCCTCGTAGCGGCGGGTCCGCAGGGCGGGCTCGTCGTCCAGTTCGTCCTCTTCCAGATACAGCTTCCTGCGCACCTTGCCGTCGGCGTCGGTGGCCTCGCCCATCAGCTGCCAGTCCTGAGGTGTGAGCTTTTTCACAGCCTTGGCGAGTTTCTTGCGATCGTCGTCGTCGCAGAGGAACGCGCCGTGCGAACAGCAGCCGTCGTCGGGGCGGCCCTCGATGATGCCCTGGCAGGCGGGGGTGCCGAAGACGCACGTCCAGCGCGACAGCAACCATGTCAGGTCCGCCGCGATGGTGTGCTCGTCGTTCGCGGGGTCGGTGAATTCGATCCACTCGCGTGGGAAGTCGAGTTCGACCTCCGGGGTGGGATCGATCTTCGTCGCTGGTCGCAGCCCCGTCGGGGCGCTCGCGGAAGCTCCTGCCGTCACAGGTTCGAGTGTATTGCTCCCGTGGTGGTCCGCGCGGACCGACCGGGTGGTGAGTACCAACCGTATTCCGACACGCCACAGCGGCACCCAGTACCGTGTTCTTGTGCGGCTCGGTGTGCTCGATGTGGGAAGTAATACCGTCCACCTGCTCGTGGTGGACGCGCATCGGGGTGGGCACCCGATGCCGATGAGTTCGACCAAGGCGACATTGCGCATGTCGGAGAACATGGACGACAACGGCCGCATCACCGGCGAGGGCGCGGATCGGCTGATCGCTACGGTGGCCGAATTCGCCAGCATCGCAAAGACTTCCGGATGCGTGCAGCTGATGCCGTTCGCCACCTCGGCGGTGCGCGAGGCGACCAACTCCGAGGAGGTGCTCGGGCGCGTGCGCCGGGAGACCGGCGTCGAGTTGCGGGTGCTGTCCGGAGTGGACGAGGCGCGGCTGACGTTCCTGGCGGTGCGCCGCTGGTACGGCTGGAGCGCCGGGCGCATCCTGAACCTCGACATCGGCGGCGGCTCACTAGAGTTGAGCAACGGCGCGGACGAGGCTCCGGACGCGGCGCTGTCCCTGCAACTGGGCGCGGGCCGCCTGACCCGGGAGTGGCTGCGCGAGGATCCGCCGGGCAAGCGCCGCGTCGCGGTGCTGCGCGACTGGCTCGAGGCCGAGATGCTCTCACCGGCGAAACAGCTGCTCGAGCCCGGTCGCCCGGATCTCGCGGTGGGCACCTCGAAGACATTCCGCTCGCTGGCCCGCCTCACCGGTGCGGCCCCCTCTGCCGCAGGACCCCGGGAACGGCGTATTCTCACCATCTCCGGTCTGCGGCAGCTGATTGCGTTCATCTCCAGAATGACCGCCGCGGACCGGGCAGAGTTGGAGGGCGTCAGCTCCGATCGGTCACAGCAACTGGTGGCCGGCGCACTGGTCGCGGAGGCGAGTATGCGTGCGTTATCGCTGGATACTCTCGAGATTTGCCCATGGGCGCTGCGGGAGGGATTGATCCTGCGCAAACTAGATACCGACCTGGACAGCGATCCGTCGACCGGCAACGGCCGGTCCTCGGGTGTGCCGGGCCCGACGGAAACGGTTTTGCGATGAGTGAAGATTCGACTCAGCTCTCGGTCGCCGAGCTGCTGGCCCGCAACGGCCAGGGGGCGCCCGCCTCCGGCGGTGGCGGCCGGCGGCGGCGGAGCGGTCGCGGTGTCTCGGTCAACGAGTTCACCGGCGATATACCCGTGGTCCGGGAGGGCGGTTCCTCCCATGCCGCGCCCGAGGAGCCCGCCGGGTACGACGACGCGCCGTTGTCGTCGGATCCCTTCGTCTACTCCGCGTCGCCGGAGTCGGATTATTCGCCCCTGTCCGGGCCGATCACGTTCTACGACCCGCTCGCGCCGAACTCCCCGCCGGGCGAGTCGCCCGGTTCCTCGCAGTCCTTCGGGGCCGATTCCTTCGGTTCCGGTGGTTACGGGTCCGGTTCGTCCGATTTCGGATCGGGTTACGGCGCGTCCGATTTCGGGTCGCCGGGTGCGGACCGGTCGTATCGCGCGCCCGACCCGAACGGCCGGCCCGCATCGGCTGATCCGTTCAGCGGTCCGAACAGCGTCCAGCCGACGCCGGGCGGTCGCCGGGCCCGCCGCGAACTCGCTGAATCGCTTGCCGCGCAAGATGATTCGGCCGCAGATCCGTTCGGTTCGGCCCCTGTCCCCGAAGTGCCCTCGCCGGGCGGCGGCGGGCGCAGGCGTCGCCGCGAACCCGATGATCAGATGACCGAGGTGCAGCCGTTCCGCGGGTCGCAGGGCCTGAATGGTTATGCGTCGGAGCCGGATTCGCGTGGTGCCAGTGGTTTCGCCCCGGGCCCGGACACTCGTGGTGCGAACGGTTTCGCTCCGGGTCCGGACACTCGTGGTGCGAACGGTTTCGCCCCGGGTCCCGACTCCCGTCGTGCGAACGGTTTCGCTCCCGGTCCGGATTCGCGTGGTGCGAACGGATTCGCTCCCGGCCCGGATTCGCGTGGTGCCAGTGGCTTTGCTCCGGGACCGGATTCCCGTGGGGGCGGTGCGAATTCGTTCGGGCCGGCCTCTCGCGGACCGGGTGCCAACGGTTTCGCTCCGGGACCGAATGCCCTTGCCCCGAACGGTAATTCGTTCGGCTCGGATCCGGCCGGGCCGTCCGGGTGGGGGCCGCCGCGTGGTGGTCCCGACCCGATGGCACAGCCGGGTCGTGGCCCCGAAGCTCTCGATCGCGGCGAACCCGGCCTGCCGCCGCGGATGGGACGACGCAACGGCGCCGACGGCCCGCCCCCGCCCGGCGGCCTACCGGCATGGTCGGCGCGTCGGCGCGCCCCGGCCGACTTCCCGCCGCCCCCGGACCGCAACGGCGCAGAACCGCCTCGCAACGGCTCCGAGGTCCCGCCGACCGCGATGTGGTCGCTGGCCGACCAGGGCAAGCCGGGCTCGGGCCCCGCCGGTGATCCGCGCGAGGATCTGGACTTCCGCCGCGGCGGACGCCCGCTGCCGTCGGACCCGCTCGTGCCTCGCGACGCCCGGCCGGTGACCGATCTGCTCGCCGTGGACGCGCACGACCGCACCGAGATCTATCCCGCGGTAGGCCCCGACTTCGATCCCGTCGAGGACGACGATCTCGACCTCGAGTACGACGAGGACGACGAGGATCTGCTCGACTTCGACGAGGACGAAGACGAGGAGGATGACGACGATTTCGACGAGCGTCCGGCCCGCCGGACGCGTCGCGCGCCGGGACGTTCCGCGCGGGACACCTCGCTGAGCGCCCGTTCCAAGGCGTTGTTGCAGGGCGATCGCCGGCCGCAATGGCTGAGTTTCGGCGGTGGCCAGGAGTCCGGGCGCAGGCAGTGGCTGGTGCTGGCCGGCCAGGTCGTCGGCGCGGCGGTGGCCGGGATGCTGCTGTTCAAGGGCTTCGAGAAGATGTGGGATCTGCTGCCGTTCGTCGCGCTGGCGCTGGCGGTGGTGGTCATCCTGGGGCTGGTGGCCCTGGTGCGGGTGCTGCGTCGCACCGACGACATGTACAGCACGGTGATCGCGGTGGTGGTGGGCATCTTCGTGACGCTCGGACCACTGGCGTTTCTGCTCAGTACGAACTGATCCGGGAGCGAGCGCGTGGGGAAGATGGGCTCGGCGGAGATCAAGGTCGGTTTGTCGACCGCGTCGGTATATCCGGAGAACACCGAGGCGGCGTTCCGCTATGCCGCCGAAATCGGTTACGACGGTGTGGAATTGATGGTCTGGGCCGAACCGGCCAGTCAGAGTGTCGACACCGTGCAGACGTATTCGCGGCGGTACGGGATCCCGGTGCTGGCCGTGCACGCGCCGTGTCTGCTGATCTCCCAGCGGGTCTGGGGCGCGGACCCGGCCGCCAAACTCGAGCGCAGTGTGCGCACCGCGGAGGCGCTGGGCGCGGCGACCGTGGTGGTGCATCCGCCGTTCCGCTGGCAGCGCCGGTACGCGGACGGATTCGCAGCGCAGGTCGCCGAGTTGGAGCAGAACAGCCCGGTGGCCGTCGCGGTGGAGAACATGTTCCCGATGCGCGCGGACACTCTGTTCGGGCGGCACACGGGTTCGGTGCGGCGGCTCGAGCGCCGGGGCGGGCCCGGTTTGTCGGTGACGGCGTTCAGCCCGTCCTACGATCCGACCGATACCGGTTTCCGGAACTACACCCTCGATCTGTCGCATACCGCGACCGCGGGCATGGATGCGACCCTGCTGGCCGCGCGCATGGGCGAGGGCCTGATCCATCTGCATCTGGCCGACGGCCGCGGCGCCGCGCACGACGAGCACCTGATTCCGGGCGAGGGCACGCAACCGTGCGCGCAGATCTGTGAATCGTTGGCGCACAACGGTTTCCGGGGCCAGGTCGTCATCGAGGCGAATACCCAGAACGCCCGCACGACCTCGGCCCGCGCGGCCATGCTGGCGCGCGCATTGGATTTCGCGCGCACCCATCTGAACCACCACGAACCGGCGTCCCCGGAGCCGACCGGCGTCGGGGGGAACTAGCGCACCCCCGGCCCGAGATAGTGTGCTGGCCTCGGCCTGAGATCGTGCGTGGGTCTCGGCCCGAGATGGCGGGTCGGTCTTGGCCCGAGATCGTGCGTGGGTCTCGGCCCGAGACGGCGGGTCGGTCTTGGCCCGAGATCGTGCGTGGGTCTCGGCCCGAGACGGCGCGTCGGCCACGGCCCGAGATCGGGCGTCGGTGTCGGCTCGAGGCAGCGCGTCTGCAACGGCCCGCGGTAGTGCGTTGGTCACATCGGGTTCGGGAATCGGGGAGCCTGCGGTAACACTTGTACGGTGTACGAGCCATGCGGCGGGAAGGAGCGGCGGTGACGGAACTGGCCATCGATGCGGAACGATCAGGCAGCGCGGGTGCGACGGATTCGAGTGACGCCCCCTTCAGCCGGGTGTGCGCACTGACCGAACTGCCCGGACAGGACCCGGACGTCGGCCGCTACCGCGGCGTGATCGAGCCGATCTGGACCATCGGGAACAAACTGCACGGCGGCACCATGGTCGCCGCCAGCGCCGCGGCGGCCACCCGCCGGTTGCGCGCGGCCGCACCCGATCTGTCCGAGATGTTCCCGATCGCCGCCAGCACCGACTTTCTCGGCGCGCCCGAGGCGGGCGAGGTCGAGTACGAGGTCCGCATCCGCAAGACCGGCCGGCAGATCTGCCTGATCGACACCGGTCTGGTGCAGGGCGGGCGGACGCTGGTGCACACCGCGTTTACCTTCGGCCATCTCGACGACGACGCCTCGGCCTACACCGCCGACAGCCATGCCGACATGCCCGTCGAACCCCCGGCCGACGCCGAGATCTACACCCCGGATTCGGCGATGGGCAGTTTCGTGCACGTCGCCGAGGGCGCCACGGTGGCCCTGGATCGCGAATGGGCCAGATTCCTCGCGAAGGAACAGGGCGAGCCGCGGCTGCGGCTGTGGATCCGCGCCCGCGAGGGCGACCAGCAGGACCCGGACGTCGCGGCCTACTTCGCGATGATGGCCGGTGACATGAGCCCGCCGGTGCCGATGAACCTGGGCCGCTTCGGCTGGTCGCCGACCGTCCAGATGACCACCTATCTGCGTCGTCGTCCGGCCCGCGGCTGGCTGCGCGTCATCGCGACCGCGCACGAGATCGGCGAGCGGATGTTCGACGAGGATCAACTGGTCCTGGACGCCACCGGTGCGGTCGTGGCGCAATCGCGCCAGCTCGCGCTGATCCCGCGCTGATGCTCGGCGGGCGTGCCGGGAACTCGCCCGCCCCGCACCGATAGCCTTGGACGCTATGACGAGAATTGCGGTGATCGGCGGCGGGCGGATCGGTGAGGCGTTACTCGCCGGACTGCTCGAATCCGGGTGGGCGAGTAAGGATCTGGTGGTCGTCGAGTCGATGGCCGAGCGTGCGGAATTCCTGAGCGAGCGCCTGGGCATCCGAGTCACCGCCGACGTCACCGACGCCGCGACGGGTGCGGATCTGCTGGTCGTCGCCGTGAAGCCGGGCGATGTGGACGGTGTGCTCGCCGAGGTGAGCAAGGTCGATCTGGACGACGCCCGCGACCGCGTGCTGGTCTCCCTGGCCGCCGGGGTGACCACCGCGCGCCTGGAGTCCAAACTGCCCGCCGGATTCCCGGTGGTCCGCGTCATGCCGAATACCCCGATGCTGGTCGGCCAGGGCATGAGTGCCATCGCGGGCGGCCGCCACGCCGACGCGACGCAGCTCGAGCAGGTGTCCGAACTGCTGGCCGCGGTCGGCAAGGTGGTCACCGTGGACGAATCCAAGATGGACGCGGTGACCGCGGTGTCGGGTTCGGGTCCGGCGTATTTCTTCCTGGTGGTCGAGGCCATGGTCGAGGCGGGCGTCGGGATGGGCCTGAGCCGTGACGTGGCCACCCAGCTGGTGGTGCAGACGATGCTCGGCTCGGCGGCGCTGCTGGACGAGTCCGGTCAGGACGCGGCCGAACTGCGCGCCGCGGTCACCTCGCCCGCGGGCACCACGGCCGCGGCGGTGCGCGAGATGGAACGCGCCGGATTGCGCTCGGCGTTCATCGAGGGCCTGAACGCGGCGCGGGACCGCTCCGCGGCACACGACGGGTGACCCCTGATCCGCGCAGGTAATTGAACGACACGCGTCCGTTGCCTGACCGGGCGGTTATCTGCCCGGCAAATCCGATTTCTCACACCCGTCGCAGCAATCCCACTGGTCCCGCTAAGCTTCAAGGAGCACGTGCGTGTCTGTTCCGCCGGTGGGGAAGCCGGCGGCGCGGACGTGCCGGAGGTCGGTGACGCAATGATGTCTGGAAACAGCTCTGCGAGTACGGGACCCGTGGTCGGTGGAGGGACTCAGTTCCTCACCGTCGCCGAGGTGGCGAATCTGATGCGGGTATCGAAGATGACGGTGTATCGGTTGGTGCACTCGGGCGAGTTGCCCGCTGTGCGAGTCGGCAGATCGTTCCGAGTGCACGCCAAGGCCGTGCACGATTATCTGCAGACCTCGTACTTCGACGCGGGCTGATCCCGCGCAGGGATCCGATGCCCCGGCCCAGGCGGTCGGGGCTGGACCCGCTACGATGAATCACCGTCGTGTTCGCCAGCCGGTGCCCAGCGCCGCGGCGACCGCGCGAACATTGGGAGCGCGGAAACCGGGAGCCATGCGGGCCGGGCGACCCGGGGAACAGAGCGTACGTGAACCGGCGTGCGCGCCGAGTAGAGAGAGAACGCGAGGAACAACCCTATGGGTTCTGTGATCAAGAAGCGCCGTAAGCGGATGTCGAAGAAGAAGCACCGCAAGCTGCTTCGCCGCACCCGAGTGCAGCGGCGCAAACTCGGCAAGTAGGCCGTAGCCGCCGACGGGCCCGTCATCGATAGATGACGGGTTCTTTCGTTTCCAGTGTCGAAAGTCATCGTTAGATCCTGGTAAATAGCCTCTCCCGTCGCGCGCCGAACCCGTTACTCTGGACGCGGGGACAGGCCGCAAAGGGGTTCAGTTGGGATTTTCGGCGTGAGCCAGAACGAGCGTGACACGCACCGGCCGAGAGTTGTCCTGGTCACTGGTGCGAGCCGATTCTTCGGCGGCAACGTGGTTGCCGCCCTAGCCGCCGACCCCACCGTCGAGCGGATCATCGCGGTCGACGCGCGCCAGCCCGGTCGAGAGCTGCTGTGTCGCATGGGCCGCGCCGAATTCGTCCGGGCCGATATTCGTAATCCGTTGATACGCAAGGTTGTCGAGGGTAACGAAGTAGATACGGTCGTCCATCCCGCGGTGCTGTCCCGGCCGCCGTCCAGTGGCGGGCGCGCGGCGATGAAGGATTTCAACGTACTCGGCGCGATGCAACTGTTCGCGGTCTGCCAGAAAACCCCGAGTGTGCGCCGGGTGGTCGTGCGCTCGTCCTCGGCGGTCTACGGATGCAGCGCCAAGGATCCGGCGAAATTCACCGAGGAAATGAGTGCTCGGACCCCGCCGAGCGGTTTTTTCGCACGCGACATGATCGAGATGGAAGGTTATGTGCGCGGGCTGGCGCGACGTCGTCCGGATATTGCGACGGCAATTCTGCGTTTTCCCCCTATAGTCGGATCTCGCCTGGCAGAGCGTGGCGTACAGTATTTCCGGTCTCCGGTTACACCGACCGTTCTCGGCCGCGATCCGCGCATGCAGGTGCTGCACGAGCAGGATTCGATCTCCGCGCTGGTGCATGCCGCACTGACCGCGCCGGGCGGGACGTTCAACGTCGCCGGAGACGGTTCGCTGACGTTGTCCCAGGCGATCCGCCGAGCAGGGCGGGTCGCGATGCCCATTCCGTTCGCGTTGTTCCGCACCGTCGGCCGCAGTGTCATGGGCCCGGTGATGCAGGAGTTCACGTCCGAGCAGATCGACTACTTCCATTTCGGGTGCGGCCTGGACACCACCCGGATGCGCGCCGAACTCGGATTCGAGCCGCGCTGGACCACGACGCAGGCCTTCGACGATTTCGTTGGGGGCGCAGCGTTGCGGCCCGTAATCGATCCGCGCTGGATCGACGCCGCTGAAACGAGACTTCTCGGCCTCGTCGGGGCCGGAGAGGGAGCACACCGATGAACGACGTTGCCAAGGTCATTCAACTGCACGACATCGACTTCGAGGCTCGGCAGCGACCCGCGTCGCGGCGCTGGCCGGGCGAGAGCGCGGCGAGCCCGGTGACCTCGCTCACCGAACGGCTCGCCGAGACCACTCCGCCGCCGCCGCGCAGCATGGGCGACCTGGTGCGCGACACGGTCGCCGAAGGGATCCGCGGCACCGCGGACTTCGCTCGCCGGCGGCTCACCGGCGACTATCAGGTCGACGAGTACGGCCTCGACGAACATCTGCTGGAATCGGTGCTGCTGCCCGCGTTGCGGCCGCTCGCCGAGCAGTGGTTCCGCGTGGAGGTGAGCGGAATCGAGAATCTGCCCGCATCCGGTGGTGCGCTGGTCGTCGCCAATCACGCGGGCGTCCTGCCGCTGGACGGGCTGATGTTGCAGGTGGCCGTGCACGACCGGCACCCCGCGCATCGCGTGGTGCGATTGCTGGCCGCCGATCTGGTCTTCGAGACGCCGGTCCTGGGCGGGCTGGCGCGCAAGGCCGGACATACGCTGGCCTGCCCGGCCGATGCCGAGCGGTTGTTGCGCGGCAGGGAGCTGGTCGGGGTATTTCCCGAGGGCTTCAAGGGAATTGGCAAGTCGTACGGGGATCGGTACAAGTTGCAGCGGTTCGGGCGCGGGGGTTTCGTGTCCGCCGCGGTGCGTACCGGGGTGCCGATCGTTCCGTGCTCGATCGTGGGCTCGGAGGAGATCTATCCGAAGCTCGCCGATCTCAAGCCGCTGGCGCGGTTGCTCGGATTGCCGTATTTCCCGGTGACGCCGCTGTTCCCGCATCTGGGTCTGCTGGGAGCGGTGCCGCTGCCCGTCAAGTGGCACATGGAGTTCGGTGAGCCCATCGAGACCGGGGCGTACGAGCCCGAGGCCGCCGAGGACGCGATGACCATGTTCGAGATCACCGATCAGGTCCGGGAGACCATTCAGCAGACGCTGTACAAGCGACTTGCCAAGCGCCGCAACGCTTTCAGCGGGTAGGCTTATTTCGCGGCATCCCGCTTGCGGGTGAGGATCGCCGCGGCGGCGCCACCGGCCGCGCCCAGGGCCAGCGCCGTGGGGACGCCGATCTTGGCAGCCTTGCGGCCGGTGCGGAAATCGCGGATCTCCCAGCCGCGATTCTTGGCCACCTCGCGCAGGTCCGAATCGGGGTTGATGGCGACCGCGGTGCCGGTGAGCGAGAGCATCGGCACGTCGTTGTGGCTGTCGGAATACGCGGTGCAGCGCTTGAGATTCAGGCCCTCGCGGATGGCCAGGGTGCGCACCGCGTGCGCCTTGCCGAGGCCGTGCAGGATATCGCCGACCAGGCGGCCGGTGAACATGCCGTCCTCGCTCTCGGCGACGGTGCCCAGTGCGCCGGTCAGGCCCAGCCGCTTGGCGATGACCTGGGCCAGCTCGACCGGAGTCGCGGTGACCAGCCAGACCTGCTGACCGGCGTCCAGGTGCATCTGCGCCAGGGCGCGGGTGCCGGGCCAGATCTTGTCGGCGATGATCTCGTCGTAGATCTCCTCGCCCAGTTCGGCCAGTTCGGCGGTGGAGCGGCCGGCGATGAAGGCCAGGGCCTTCTCCTTGCCGCTGGCCATATCGCCCTGGCTCTCCTTGCCGGTGATCCGGAATTTGACCTGCTTCCAGGCCATATCCGCCAGATCCGAGGTCTTGAAGTACTTGCGCGCGGCCAGACCGCGGGCGAAGTGCACGATCGACGCGCCCTGCACCATCGTGTTGTCCACGTCGAAGAACGCCGCCGCGGTCAGGTCGCGGGGCGGGCGGACGCGCTCGGGGATGTGCGAATCTTCTTCCGCCGCAACCGATTCCGCGAGTTCCGCATCGTGCAGGGCGAGGGCCGCGTCGGCGCTGGCCTCACCGGCGAGATTGGCGCGCAACTCCTCCTCGCTGGGCCCGAACGGGCTGCGAGTGATGCGGGTGAGCTGATCGGACAGACCCTGTCCCCACCGTGCCGGGAATTCACCGAATCTGCCCGCGATGAAGCCTGTCCTCGCATCTTTGGATCGTTCCGGCACTGCTGACCTCCGCCCGTCGCGCGAACATCCCAACATTAACCGAGTGGGGTGACCTGGTGCCGTACGAACGACGAGGCGCTGCCCACACCTGCGCTCAGCGGTTCAGGTCGGCCCGCAGTCGCGTTTCGTCGACGTCGAAATAGCTGTGCTCCCTGCCGTCGAGCAACACCACCGGTAGCCGGTCCCCGAATTCGGCGCGCAACCCGGGATCGGTCGCCGCGGCCTCGTCCACGTCGATGGTTCCCGGTTCGATGCCGAAATCTCCGCAAATCGAACGCAGTTGCTCCAATGCCACGGTGCACAGCCCGCATCCCGCCCGGGTCAACAACGTAACCGCATGTCGATCACTCATACGCCCATTAAAGCTGTCAGGATGCCTGTATACCCGCCCGCATCGGACACGCCAATGCCAAAGATACAGAGTGACTGAATTCACCGACTTTGTGCAGGGCTTCACAAGCGGTTACGGTGGTGGCACGCAAGCCGTCGCTTCCCCGCAGCGGAAGCACTCACAACCCCGATGGACGCCAGGCGGCGCTGGCCCCCGGTGTTGGCAGCGGAGAGCAACCGGAATACCTGACCCCGGCCGGACGAGGAGCCGAACGACGTGACAGAGCAGCATGAGACGCCCGAAGGCGTCTCCGGCAGGGCTCTGCGGTCGAATGCACCGTCCAGGGACATTCCGCAGGCTACGGTCACGCGATTGGCGACCTATCTCCGGGTCCTCGCCGTCCTCGCCGACGAGGGTGTGCTCATCGTATCGAGTGAGGAACTGGCTGTCGCGGCGGGTGTCGGTTCCGCGAAGCTCCGCAAGGACCTGTCCTTCCTCGGGCCCAACGGCGTGCGCGGCGTCGGCTACGACGTGGCGAAGTTGCGTGCTCGCATCGAGGATGTTCTCGGATTGTCCGAAGGACATCGGGTGATCCTGGTCGGGGCCGGAAATCTGGGCCGTGCGCTGGCCGGATACGGCGGCTTCCGGCGACGCGGATTCACCATGGTCGGCATCTTCGATCGGGATCCGCAGGTCATCGGCGCGACGATCGGCGGAGTGCCGGTGCGCGACGTCGCCGGACTGCACGATGCCGTCGCCGAACTCGAACCGACCATCGCGGTCGTCACCGTTCCGGATCCGGCCGCGCAGGCGGTCTGTGATCGACTGGTGGCCGCCGGGGTGCAGTGCATTCTGAGCTTCTCCCCGGTCGCGCTGGACGTGCCGCCGTCGGTGGAGGTGCGCCGGGTCGATCTGGCCGTGGAGATGCAGATGCTCTCGTTCGCGATACACACATCATCGTCCGCGATCCGCCCAGCGGGGGTCGTGGTTTCGGCAATGGAGCCAACCAGCCGCGGCGGGTCCGGGGGCGGCGCCCTGCGTAAGCACGCAGGGTCCTCGGACGCACCGCATATGAGTAACGGATCGGTGGTCGCGCAATGAGCATCCTTCTAGTCGGAATTTCGCATCGCAGTGCTCCGGTCGCGGTGCTGGAGAAGGTTGCCGTCACCGAGGACGACCGTCCCAAGCTGATGGACCGCATGCTGGAGTCTCAGCACGTCTCGGAGGCGATGATCGTCTCCACCTGCAACCGCGTGGAGGTCTACGCGGTGGTCGACGCCTTCCACGGCGGCCTGGCCGAAATCGGCGATCTGCTCGCCACGCACGCCGACATGCCGCTGCCGGAACTGACCCGGCACGCCTACGTCCGCTACAGCGAGGCCGCGGCGGAACATCTGTTCGCGGTGGCCAGCGGCCTGGACTCGATGGTGGTCGGCGAGCAGCAGGTGCTCAGCCAGATCCGTGCCGCCTACGCGGCCTCGGACGCACAGCAGGCCGCCGGGCGCACCCTGCACGAACTGGCGCAGAACGCGCTGCGGGTGGGCAAGCGGGTGCATTCGGAGACCGGGATCGACCGTGCGGGCGCGTCGGTGGTGTCGGTCGCGCTGGACCGGGCGCGCGCGGAAATCGGCGATCTGACCGGCCGCACGGCCGTGGTCGTCGGCGCGGGCGCGATGGGCGGGCTGTCGGTGGCGCATCTGGCGCGCGCCGGGATCGGCCACATCATCGTGGTGAACCGGACCCTCGAGCGCGCGCAGCGGCTGGCGAACACCGCTGTGAGCATGCACGGCGTCACGGCGACCGCGCAGGACCTCAGCGATCTGGTCGGCGCGCTGGCCGCCGCCGATATCGTCGTCACCAGCACCGGCGCGGTCGGCGCCGTGGTGACGCTGGCCGATGCGCATCGGGCGTTGCACATGGCCCCGGCCGGGCATCGGATGGTCGTCTGCGATCTGGGGCTGCCGCGCGATGTGGATCCGGCGGTGGCCGGATTGCCCGACGTCACCGTGATCGACATGGAGACGCTGCAGCATGATCCGGCGGCCGGTGCGGCCGCCGACGACACCTCCGCGGCGCGGGCCATCGTCGCCGAAGAACTCTCCAAATACCTTGCGAGCCAACGCGTTGCGGAGGTCACCCCGACGGTGGCGGCCCTGCGGCAGCGCGCGGCCGATGTGGTCGAGGCCGAGCTGATGCGGCTCGAGTCGCGGCTGCCGAGTCTGGCCGATCCCGAGCGCGCCGAGGTCGCGCGCACGGTGCGCCGGGTCGTCGACAAGTTGCTGCACGCGCCGACGGTGCGGGTCAAACAACTGGCCTCCGCGCCCGGCGGCGGCACCTACGCCGAAGCCCTGCGCGAACTGTTCGAACTCAAACCCGGTGCGGCACAAGCGGTTGCGGCGCCGATGGAGGTCGCCACTCTCGGCGAGGACCTCACTTCCGGTAATGAAGGGACACCAGCGTGACGGCTACCGATGCCATGGTGCACGAGAACGACACGACACGTCGGGGTACCGCCGACGCGCCGTGGCGGATCGGCACGCGCGGCAGCCTGTTGGCGCTCACCCAGGCCGGCACGGTCCGGGACGCGTTGATCGCGGGCGGACAGCAGGCCGAACTCGTCGTGGTGAAGACCGCCGGTGACAAATCCTCGGATCCGGTGGAGAAGATCGGCGTCGGGGTGTTCACCGCCGCGTTGCGCAACGAGCTGGCCCTGGGCACCGTCGACATCGCGGTGCACTCCTACAAGGATCTGCCCACCGCGCCGGACCCGCGTTTCGTCATCGCGGCGATCCCGCCGCGCGAGGATCCGCGCGATGCGCTCATCGCCCGCGACGGACTGGTCCTGGGCGAGTTGCCCGCCGGTTCCCGGATCGGCACGTCGGCCGCGCGCCGCGCGGCACAGCTGCGCGCGCTCGGGCTGGGTCTCGAGATCCTGCCGTTGCGCGGCAATATCGACACCAGAATTCGTAAGGTCGCCGACGGCGAACTCGACGCGGTGGTCATCGCGCGGGCCGGAGTCGCCCGCATCGGCCGCACCGACGAGATCACCGAATCGCTCGAGCCGGTGCAGATGCTGCCCGCCCCGGCGCAGGGCGCGCTCGCGGTCGAATGCCGCACCGGCGACCCGGATCTCGTGACCATCCTGTCCGCCCTGGACGATGCGGGTACTCGCGCGGCGATCACCGCCGAGCGGGGGTTGCTGGCCGAACTCGAGTCCGGTTGCATCGCCCCGATCGGGGCGTTGGCCGAGGTCGTCGAATCGCTCGACGACGACGGCCGGGTGGTCGAGGAACTGTCGCTGCGCGGTTGCGTGGCGGCGATCGACGGCTCGGACGTGCTCCGGGCATCGGCGGTCGGTTCGCCCGACGACGCCGAGGGACTCGGCCGCGCGCTGGCCCGTGAGCTGCTCGAGCTCGGGGCTCGTGAGCTGCTCGGTGCCGGCCGCGAGGCCGACACACCGCAGGCCGCTGGGGACGGCCGCGACACAGGAGCGGTGGATTCGCCGCACACAGACTTTCACCCATCCCAGCCAATGGAGAACGATAAATGAGCCGAGCCACTAAGAAGCATCCTGGTCGGATTCTCTTTGTCGGGTCCGGCCCCGGTGACCCGGCGCTGCTGACCGTTCGGGCGCGCGAGGTGCTCGACCGGGCGACGCTGGCGTTCACCGACCCCGATGTGGACAAGGGTGTGCTCGCCCTGATCGGTGTCGCGGTGGAGCCGAACCCGGACGGAGAGCGTCCGGTCGACGTGCGCCCGGCGCTGGGCGAACCCGCCGAGGTGGCCAAGACCCTGGTCGCGGAGGCACGCAACGGCCACGACGTGGTGCGGCTGGTGTCCGGTGATCCGCTGACCACCGATTCGGTGATCGCCGAGGTCAACGCGGTCACGCGCTCGCACATGGTGTTCGAGGTGCTGCCCGGTCTGCCGTCGGGTGCGACGGTGCCCGCCTACGCGGGGATCGCGCTGGGCTCGAGTCATACCGAGGTCGATGTGCGCGGCGAGGTGGACTGGGCCTCCGTCGCGGCCGCACCCGGCCCGCTGGTTCTGCACGCGACCTCCGGGCATCTGGCCGAGACGGCCAGCGCCCTGACCGAGCACGGCCTCGCGCCGCAGACTCCGGTCGCGGTGACCGTGCGCGGCACGACCCGTCAGCAGCGGACCATCGAGGCCACCCTGGCCACGCTGAACAGCGCCGCCTCCGAGTTGGTCGGGCCGCTGGTGGTCACGGTCGGCAAGGAGGTCGAGAAGCGGTCGAAGATGTCCTGGTGGGAGTCGCGCTCGCTGTACGGCTGGACGGTTCTGGTGCCGCGCACCAAGGAGCAGGCCGGCGAGATGAGCGAGAAGCTCGTCACGCACGGCGCCATTCCCATGGAGGTGCCGACCATCGCGGTCGAGCCGCCGCGCAGTCCCGCGCAGATGGAGCGCGCGGTCAAGGGGCTGGTCGACGGTCGTTATCAGTGGGTGGTGTTCACCTCCACGAACGCGGTGCGCGCGGTGTGGGAGAAGTTCGCCGAATTCGGTCTGGACGCGCGGGCGTTCTCCGGAGTGAAGATCGCCTGTGTCGGCGAGGCCACCGCGGAGCGGGTGCGTTCGTTCGGCATCAATCCGGAACTGGTGCCCAGCGGCGAGCAGTCCTCGGAAGGGCTGCTGGCCGACTTCCCGCCCTACGACGACGTTTTCGACCCGGTCAACCGGGTGCTGCTGCCGCGTGCGGACATCGCGACCGAAACCCTCGCCGAAGGTCTGCGCGACCGCGGCTGGGAGATCGACGACGTCACCGCGTACCGCACGGTGCGCGCCTCGCCGCCGCCCGCGGAGACCCGCGAGATGATCAAGACCGGCGGTTTCGACGCGGTCCTGTTCACCTCCTCCTCCACGGTGCGCAACCTGGTCGGCATCGCGGGCAAACCGCACGCCCGCACCATCGTCGCCTGCATCGGCCCCAAGACCGCCGAGACCGCCATCGAATTCGGCCTGCGCGTAGACGTGCAGCCCGAACTCGCCCAGGTCGGCCCGCTGGTCGAGGCCCTCGCCGAACACGCCGCCCACCTGCGCGCCGAGGGCCTGCTGCCCCCGCCGCGCAAGAAGAGCCGCCGCGGCAGGGCTTGAGTCCTCGGCCTCCGCTCCGCTTCGGCGGGTTCGCGTTGTCCAGGGGTGCTTGAACTGGGTGTGAGGCCGGCGTTGTCCAGGGGGCTTCTACCGGGCGTGAGGTAGGTGTTTGCCGAGTTCGAAACGGCTTGCGCCTCGGTGTGATTCACACTCGCGCCGGTGGATGAAGACGCGTCGGCTCGAGCGCGGACGGGGTGCCTCGGCGACGAGATGGGTCGTCGATCGGGAGGCCGAATGGCTTGTGCCCCGGCGCGGTCCGTACCTGCTTCCGTGGCCGGATGAGCGAATCGGCCCGGGACTGTGTGGCTCGGCCGCGGGACGTTGTCGATGGTGAGGCCGACATGTCTTGTGCCTCAACGCGATTCGGTTCCTGCCTCGGTTGGGCAGGTGTGAACCGCGTTGAGGAGTTGTGTCGGCGCTCGCTCATCGTGCCCATTCTCGAGCCGAAGCAGCTGCGGGAGCGGTCAGCGGCGGGTGCGCATGAGGTCTCGGACGAGGCGGCAGGTTTTGTCCGAGGGTGGGCGGATGCCTACGAGATCGGCTGTGCGGCGGATCTTTTCGTTGTCGGCGAGGTCGGCTCGGTAGACGCCGGAGTCCAGCAGGGCGATGGCCAGGCGCAGGGCCTTGAGGCGGCGGTTGTGGGTGACGTACCACGAGCGCGGGCGGCCCGCGGGCAGGCGGCGCTTGGCAAGCGGAACGTACGGCTGGTCGATGATGATCGGCGAATCTGTGGCCACGAGACCCTCCCCGGCTGTGGTGGAAACGAATGTCCGAGGGCTGTCCAGCTCTCGAACATGTCTTCGATTATAGCGTCCGCTACCGACAGAAACCGCCGTCGCGAGGTGGGCGATCGGCGGTTGGTCGGAGTGTGGGTCAGCGGCCGAGGACGCCGTCCAGCCAGTCGAAGGTGCGCTGGTGGAACAGGGCGGTCGCGCCCTCGTGGCAGTGTTCGCCGCCGCCTTCGTCCTCGCGGAAGACGATGAACTCCTTCGGGCAGGTCAGCGCCTCGAAGATCTGCTGTGGTTGTCCGGCGAAGAACTGGTCGTTCTCGGCCTCGAGTACCAGCGTCGGGCAGCTGATCCGATCCGCGATGCCCGCCATCGTGTAGCACTCGATCGCCTTCAGCAGCTCCTCGGGACCGGACACCCCGAATGTCCACAAACCATTGCGAACTGCCCAGCGCGCCTGGGTGTTCCGCGTCAGCAGCGCTTCCAGCCCGCCGGGCAGTTGTTCCGCCATCTCGCCGATGGCGGCGAACGGGGCATGGGAGTCGAAGACCCCGTCGTGCAGCACGCACGCGGCGATCCGATGCTCGAAGGCGGCGGCCCGCGCGGCGAGGTAGCCGCCCAGACTGGTGCCCACGAGCGCGAGCCGGTCCGCGTCCACCTCGGGCAGGCCGAGCGCGAAATCCACGGCGGGCGTGACCACGGCCTCCCAATCCGGCCGGAAGTACAGACCCTGATCCCGGACGGTGCTGCCCTGGCCGGGACCGTCGAACGCCAGGACGTGATAGCCGCGCCGCAGCGCGCCCGCGGCGATCGCGAAGTAGTCCTCCTCCAGCGTGGAGTCGAATCCGCCGTGGTAGAGCACGGTCGGACGCGGCTCGCCGGAATCGTCGGACAGGAACAGATAGCCGGGCAGGCTGGTGTCCTCGTAGGGGATCCGCACTCGACGGGCGGGCGTGTCCAGGAGCGCGGCGGCCTCGTCGAAGGTCTGCTGGGAAGCCCGTGCCAGACGCGCCGATTCGGTGTCGTGCGCGGGATCCTCACGCCGGTAGAAGTCGGCGGTCCGGTAGTAGTTCGACGCGCGCAGCAGCGCCTCCCGCGCGCTCACCCGATGACCGGCGGCCAGCGCGTCCCGGCCGATGCGCTCGACTCGCGCCGCCGTCGCGGCCCACTGCGCCGACCAGGCGGTCTCGTCACCCTCGGGTATCCCGCGGCAGGTCACCAGCACTTCGCCGAGTTCGGCGCCGCCGTAGGTCGCGTAGCCCGCGGCGCGCAATGCCTCGAAGGAGAAGGACTCGTCGTCGTAGAGGAATTTCATCGTCGAACACCTTCCTGTCAGGAACGAGACGGTTCCGTTCCATTAGGTACGAAGCTAGCACCGGATCCGAATGGAACGCAACGGTTCCGTCCTGGTTATTCTCGGTGCATGGCAAAGGAGACGACCGCGGCTCGGCCGGCAACCGGCGGCGCGGCCCTGCGGCAGCACGTCACCGACGCGATCACCGAGGCGACCTTCGCCGAACTCGCCGAGTCCGGCTATGCGCGGCTGTCCATGGAGGCGATCGCCCGCCGCGCCGGCGTCGGCAAGGCCGCGCTGTATCGACGCTGGCCGTCCAGGGAGGAGATGCTCACCGAGCTGATCCGCCAGGCCGTCCGCGACACCCTGCCCCCGATCCCGAACACCGGCGCCCTGCGCACCGATCTGCGCCGACTCCTGGACACCCTCCGCGGCCAACTGACGAATGCCACGGTCAGAAATATCGGCGCGGCCCTGTTCGCCGAGGCGCACCACAACGAAGCCCTCGCCGAAGTCCTGCACACCGCCGTGGCGGCCCCCCGCCGCGAGAACGTCCGCACCGTCCTGCGAGCCGCCATCGACCGCGGCGAACTGCCCGCCGACCTCGATCTCGAACTCGCCTCGGACCTGCTCATCGCCCCCCTGGGCTTCCGCGTCCTCGTCCTGTCCGGCGACAGCGACGACGCCTACCTCGAAACGCTCACCACCGCCCTCGAAGCCGCCCTGAAGGTCGCCGTACCCCGCTGACGTCCACCGATCGCTCTCGACCCGCGGCAGCGCCCCGGACGCAGCGCACAGCCTGCGCGCCTGTCCGCTCCGGCCGGCCGTCACATGGTCCGGACGCGTGCAGCATCCCGATCACGGGTTGGTACGCAGCCGTGCGGGGCGTACTGCTCCGCTCGGCGCCGTCGTCGCTTTCGTAAGGTGCGGCGTGAACGACGGAGCACTCCGCGGGCTGCTAGTGCTTCGCGATCATCCTCGAGGGCACCCATGCCCCGCAATGTCGTGCCCGACCGACCCGAGCACTCCGCAGGGGATAGCGCCGGTCGCGCTACCGGCGTCATCCGGCCTCCGGCGGCGGGTTGCCGGAGGTGGTCGGTTGGGATGCGGTCGTGTGCAATTCGTCATAGTCGTGGGCGCGTGCCGCATTCGGAGGGCCGGGTGCGCGGGTGCGGCGCCGGTCGTATCGGCCGGGAAGGCAGCCGGTGGTCAAGCGAATGTTCGGAGTTGCTCGGCGAGTGCCTGGTCACGGGTGTGGTGGTGGTCGTTCCGGGTGGCTCGCGAGGAGGGTCGGGCCGCTGCGGAGGCGGTGCGGCACAGGCCCGGACCGGGGCGTATCGTGCGATTCATGACCGGAATGGACCGCCCGCGGCGGTTGCGTCGTACCCCTGCTCTACGGCGTCTCGTAGCCGAAACCACACTTGAACCAAGGCATTTGGTGCTACCCATGTTCGTCGCCGACGGGCTGGACGAACCGCGCGAGATCGGCTCGATGCCGGGCGTGCATCAGCATTCGATGGATTCACTGCGCAAGGCGGCCGTGGCGGCGGTCTCCGCCGGGGTGGGCGGGCTGATGTTGTTCGGGGTGCCGCGTCCGCAGGACAAGGACGCGGTCGGCAGCCTCGCCAGCGATCCCGAGGGCATCCTGAACCGCGGCCTGCGCGCGCTGTCCGAGGAGGTCGGCGACGCGACGGTGGTCATGGCCGACACCTGCCTGGACGAATTCACCGATCACGGCCACTGCGGCGTGCTGTCCCCGGACGGCTCGGTCGACAACGACGCCACCCTGGACCGCTACGTCGAGATGGCGCTGGCCCAGGCCGAGGCGGGCGCGGATCTGCTCGGCACCAGCGGCATGATGGACGGCCAGGTCGGCGCGATCCGCGACGCCCTGGACGAGGCCGGGCGCATCGACACCGGCATCCTGGCCTACGCCGCGAAGTACGCTTCGGCGTTCTACGGCCCGTTCCGCGAGGCCGTGTCCTCCTCGTTGCAGGGCGATCGCCGTACCTACCAACAGGATTCGGCCAACCGCCGCGAGGCGATCCGCGAGCTGGAGCTGGATCTGGCCGAGGGCGCGGATCTGGTCATGGTCAAGCCCGCCATGTCCTACCTGGACATTCTCCGTGATGTTGCCGACCGTTCCACCGTCCCGGTGGCCGCGTACCAGATCTCCGGCGAGTACTCGATGATCACCGCCGCCGCCGCGAACGGCTGGATCGATCGCCGCGCGGCGGTCCTGGAATCGCTGATGGGCATTCGGCGGGCGGGCGCGGACATCGTGCTCACCTACTGGGCGACCGAAGTGGCGCACTGGCTGTCGTGAATCCGTGGACTCCGCCGGTCCCACCGGCTCCCGACCGGCCGATACCCGACGACGTTCGTACCGCGTCCCAATTATGGTGGGGTGCGGTCGTTTTGGGCGTGGTGCGACTTTTCGCCGGGATGTGGACGCGGTTCGAGCACCGGCACACGATCGCGAAGAACATCTACGATCAGCTGCACCCCCAGCAGCCCGAGACCCCGATGGCGACCTACGACCTGATGGTCACGGTGATGATCGTGCTGGGTGTGGTGTTCGGACTGGCCCTGGCGGCCGCGGCGCTGGCCGTCGTGCATCAGCTGCGCCGCGGGAAGCAGTGGGCGCGCACGCTGTTCGACGTGGCGGCCGTCGTGCTGGTGATCGGCGGGGTGAACTCGATGTTCGGGCTCGGCGCGATCTCCGGAACCGGCGAGATGCTCGCCGGCGCCGCTGCGATCCTGCAGGCCGTATTGGCCGCCGGAGCCGTATTCCTTTGCCGTCGAACGGAATCCAACGCCTACTTCAAGGTGAACGGAAATCGGTTGCCGCGATGAATTTGTCACCGGTGTGTCGGCATGTATGGTGAGGGTTGTCACAGACGACCTTGGAACCGGATGTCGTGGGTCGTGCGTTCCGCATCGGATCGCGCGAGACGTTCCGGAGAAGCGGAGGCAATGATGCGAGTGGTGATTCAACAGCCGCAGAGCCTTCGGCGCGACGTCGTGATGATGAGCCTGGTTCTCATCCTCGGTCTGCTCACTCTGGCCGTCCTGTTGCTGCCCGGTATGGTCGGCTGAATCGCTTCGCCTCATCTCGGAATCGTGCGGGCGAGCGCGACAGCCTGGAGGTTTCCGTGACCGATACCCGAGCCGCGGCCGATGTGCGGTTCGCCGAGCCCGGCGCGCGCTGGCGCACCGTCGCGTACGGTCCGCTGATCTGCCTGATCGTGCTGGTCCTGGAACTGGCGCTGGGGCACGGCCCGGTGCACTGGTTCGGCCTGCTCTTCTGCGCGGTACTGCTCGCCGGATTCGTCTCGTTGCAGGTCGTCGCGGGTAAGCGGCACGTCAGCGTGGAACTCACCGATACCTCGCTGCGCGAGGGCACCGAGACGTTGGAGCTGGAACGGATCGCCGCGATCTTTCCCGAGCACGACGAGGAGTCCTGGGAGGACGAGGACTGGCAGTCCGCGCGCGCCCTCGGGGAGTTGGCCGGTGTGCCGCGCAGGCGCAAGGGCATCGGGCTGAAACTGCGCGACGGCGGTCTGGTGCAGGCGTGGGCGCGCGATCATCGCCGTCTGCGCGAGGAGCTCAGCGCGGCGGTCGAAGGGCGCTCCGCGAACGACGGCTCGGAGCAGGCCGGTTCCAGGGCTGCGGGACCGGATGATTCCGGCCCGGAAGACGCGGACGACGAATTCGAAGGCACCGGCGACGGCAAGGAGGACGCTCGATGATGCACCGCCTGTGGCCGGTCCTGGACGTGGTCGTCCTGGTCTGCTGCCTCGCCGGGGTCGTGCCGGCCTGGCACGCCGGCATCGAATCGATTCCGTTCGCGGCGTCGGGTGATCTGCCCGCTTTCGAGGCGACCCGCTACGACGGCCCATGGCTCGGGCTCGCCGCGCTACTGGTCGTAGCGGCCGGACTGGCCCTCATCGATCTGGTCGCACGGTCTGTGGACCGTCCGGCGCGGAAAGGCCGACCGGGGGGCGCAGGGCCCGCGGCCGAGCGGATATAGAGGTTCGAGGCCAACTTTCGGCTATTGGTGGTAACTCGGTGATTCGCGGGAACACTGAAGGTATGCCCCGCACGTATCCCGTGCAGCGAAGAGTCGTCGTGACGCTGGCCGTCGCCATCATCGCACTGGTCACCGTGGCCTTGGACGTGCTCACGGCGATGGATGCCGGCCCGGCACCGGAACCGGTGACCCACTCGCGTCTGGTCGACGGGCTTCCGGGGCCGGTGAGTTGCCTGGTGTCGACCGGATTCTCGCTGTCGTGCCTGCGGCCCTCACACTGGTAGCGGGTCAGTTCCAGTGCTCGTAGATGTCGAGCACGCGGGGGCCGTGTGTGCCGGGGGCGTCGAGGTAGACGACCACGTTCCCGTTCGGATGCGCGGCCGATTCGAGCAGCAGTTCGCGCGGTGAGGCGTGTACGCCGCCGTGCTGGTCGCGGTAGATCTGGCTGCCCGGATGCAGGCCCGCACCCATTCGGTTCAGCGGGACGACCCTGCTCACCAGCGCCGGAACCGGACCTTCCGCCAGGGCGGCGGTCTCCTCGTGCGACAGGCTGATCCCGATGCGTCCCTGGTCGGGCTGGGCGACGAGGGCGCCCGCCGACGCCTCGGTCGCGGCACAGGTCAGTGCGGCGCCTACGAGGGCGGTCAGGCTGGCGCCGATGAACAACGTTCGCATGAATCTCTCCCGGCCGGATTGCGGATGATGGACCGGACCGAGGGTACGCAGTGGCAATCATCGAGCGATCGAATTGAGCTCGAACGGCACTCCGGCGTGTTGCGGTGAATCCGGACATACGGTGTGGGGTGGCTCACCCCACTACACCCTGTCGTCGACCGGTGCGGACCGGGCTGCGACACTGGAGGCCGTGAGTTCTTCTCCGGCCTCCGCGCACCTGTTCGATCGCGCCGCCGCGATCATTCCCGGTGGCGTGAATTCGCCTGTGCGAGCGTTCCATTCGGTCGGCGGTACGCCGCGGTTCATCACCTCCGCGCGCGGGTGCACGCTCACCGACGCCGACGGCGCCGAATATGTGGACCTGGTGTGTTCGTGGGGGCCGATGATTCTCGGCCATGCGCATCCGGCCGTCGTGGAGGCGGTGCGGAAGGTCGCGGTCGACGGATTGTCCTTCGGCGCGCCGACCGAGGCGGAGATCGAACTGGCCGAGGAGATCGCCGCGCGGGTCGAGCCCGTGGAACGGGTGCGGCTGGTCAATTCCGGTACCGAGGCCACCATGAGCGCGGTGCGGCTGGCCCGCGGGTTCACCGGCCGCAGCAAGATCATCAAATTCGCCGGTTGCTATCACGGGCACGTCGACGCGCTGCTGGCCGACGCGGGCTCGGGCGTCGCGACGCTGGGTCTGCCGACCTCGCCGGGCGTCACCGGCGCGCAGGCGGCCGACACGATCGTGGTGCCCTACAACGACCTGGACGCGGTGGCCGCCGCGTTCGCCGCGAATCCCGGCCAGATCGCGTGCGTCATCACCGAGGCCGCGGCGGGCAATATGGGCACGGTCGCCCCGCAGCCCGGTTACAACGCGGGCCTGCGGCGGCTGACCTCCGAGAACGGCGCGCTGCTGATCATGGACGAGGTGATGACCGGATTCCGGGTGAGCCGGTCCGGATGGTTCGGTCGCGACGGCGTCGCGGGTGATCTGTACACCTTCGGCAAGGTGATGAGCGGTGGCCTGCCCGCCGCGGCGTTCGGCGGTCGCGCCGAGGTGATGAACCGGCTCGCGCCGATCGGGCCCGTCTATCAGGCCGGGACGTTGTCGGGTAATCCCGTCGCGGTGGCGGCCGGGCTCGCCTCGCTGCGCGCGTCCGACGCGGATGTCTACGCGGCCCTGGATCGCAACGCCGAACGACTCGGCGCGCTGATGAGTAGCGCACTCGATACGGCGGGGCTCGCTCATCAAGTGCAATTCGCGGGCAATATGGTGAGCGTGTTCTTCGCCGACCATCCGGTTACCGACTACGCCGCCGCGAAGGCCAGCCAGACCTGGCGTTTCCCGGCATTCTTCCACGCTCTGCTCGATCGCGGCGTCTACGCGCCGCCGAGCCCGTTCGAGACGTGGTTCGTCTCCGCCGCGCTCGACGAGGACGCATTCGACCGCATCGCCGCCGCCCTGCCCGCCGCCGCCGCGGCCGCGGCGGCCGCCACACCCGAAGGATCCGACGCGTGAACGAGCGCACCGAGACACCCGACACACCGCAGGACGCGACGTTCGAGGCGGTGCGGGACACCGTGCCCGACGGCGTGTCCGAGGAGAACACACCGCTGCCCGACGACGTCGCGGACACCGAGACGATCGTGCACGTGATGCGGCACGGTGAGGTGCACAACCCGAAGGGCATCCTCTACGGCCGCCTACCCGGCTTCGGCTTGTCGGTGACGGGCCGGTCCCAGGCCGCGGCGGTCGGCCGCGCGCTCGCCGATCACGACATCACGCTGGTGGTGGCCTCCCCGCTGCAACGCGCGCAGGAGACCGCCGGTGCGATCGCCGGTGCGCATGAGCTGATCGTGCGCACCGACGACAACCTGATCGAGGCGGGCAACACCTTCGAGGGCCTGCGCGTCTCGGTCGGCGACGGCGCACTGCGCAAGCCCCGGCACTGGTGGAAGCTGCGCGACCCGTTCACTCCCTCCTGGGGTGAGCCGTATCTGCAGATCGCGCACCGCATGCTGGCCGCGGTGAACAAGGCCCGCGTGGAGGCCGCCGGTCACGAGGCCGTCGTGGTCTCCCATCAGCTTCCGGTGTGGACCCTGCGCCGCTTCCTCGAGGGCAAGCGCCTCTGGCACGACCCCCGCAACCGCCAGTGCTCCCTCGCTTCTCTGACATCCCTTGTCTACCAAGGGGATACGCTGATCGACATCGTCTACTCCGAACCTGCGGGGGAATCGGATCCGCGGGTGACCGGGGCGTGAACGGCTCGACACCCGACAGAACCGGTGGGCACGACGCTCGATCCGGCGTTAGCGCGCGGCATGACGGCAAGCTTGCGTCGGGGGAAGTAGCGCACGGAAAGCCCTGTGCGCCAGAGCAATCCGGGGAGCGTCGGGTCGTCGAGCGCTTCGGTGGCAGTCGCCCGACCGGTGGTTCCGGTGAGCGTCGCCTGCTCGGCCGTTCGGCTGTGCGTTGCGAATCGAGCCGTGCGCGTGAACGTCGGATGCCCGCAGGAGCTGGGCGATTCCGTCTACGGCGCGCGATCAGGATGCGTAAGCCCGCGCGGATCGTGGTTCCGGTGCTGATCGCCTGTGCTGCGCTGGTGGCGGCACTTGCGGGGTGTTCGACCGGTAGTGATGCGGTGGCGCAGGGTGGGACGTTCCAGTTCGTCTCGCCCGGGGGGAAGACCGATATCTTCTACGACCCGGCGGCGAAGCGGGGGACGATCGGGAAGCTGTCGGGGCCGAATCTGCTGACGAATAAGACCATTTCGGTGAATGATTTCCCGAATCAGGTTGTGGTGCTGAATATCTGGGGGCAGTGGTGCGGGCCCTGCCGGACGGAGTCGCCCGAGCTGGAGAAGGTGTACGAGCAGTCGAAGGCGCGGGGAGTCGCCTTCCTGGGGATCAATGTGCGTGATCCGGAACAGGACAAGGCGCAGGATTTCGTCGACACCAATCACATCGAATATCCATCGATCTACGACCCGGAATTCCGCAGTCTGCTGGCCCTGGGCGGGAAGTTCCCGACCAGCGTCATCCCCACCACGCTGGTGCTGGATCGGCAGCATCGGGTGGCCGCGGTCTTCCTGCGCTCGCTGCTGGCCAGTGATCTGCAGCCGGTCGTGGACCGCCTCGCCGCGGAGAGTGCGCAGTGACACGCGCGGAGTGTTCGTGGTCCGGGCGTAGCGCGGGTGGCCGGGGTGCTCGAGGTCGGTCGACATGCATGTGAGTGTGCTTGCGTCGGTAGGGGATTCGTTCCAGCAGACCGCCGCATCCGGTCCGTTGCTGCTGGCCCTGGGCGCATGTCTGCTCGCGGGCCTGGTGTCGTTCGCCTCGCCGTGCGTGGTGCCGCTGGTGCCGGGATATCTGTCCTATCTGGCCGGTCTGGTCGGTGCGGAAGCGCCGCCGGTGACCGTGTCGCAGGCCCGGGAGACCAAGCGCGCCGACACCGCGACGCTCGACAAGTCCGGCCGGATGCGCGTGGCGGGCGCGGCGGGTCTGTTCGTCGCGGGATTCACCGTCGTGTTCGTGCTGGCCTCGGTGACGGTGTTCGGCGTCATCCAGACCCTGAACGTGAATCGTGAACTGCTGCAACGTCTCGGCGGCGTGGTGACTGTCGTGATGGGTCTGGTGTTCCTGGGCCTGGTTCCGGCATTGCAGCGGGACACCCGGATGCATCCGCGGCGGTTGACCGGTCTGGTCGGCGCGCCGCTGCTGGGCGCGGTGTTCGCCCTGGGCTGGACGCCCTGTCTCGGCCCGACCCTGTCCGGCGTGATGGCCGTATCGGCGGGCACCGAGGGCACTACCGCCGTGCGCGGCGTGGTGCTGATCGTGGCCTACTGCCTGGGCCTGGGGCTGCCGTTCGTGATCCTGGCGTTCGGGTCGGCCAGCGCGTTGCGCGGGGTCGGCTGGCTGCGTCGCCATTCGCGCACCATTCAGGTGATCGGCGGAATTCTGCTGGTCGCCGTCGGTATCGCGCTGGTGACCGGTATGTGGGACCAATTCGTGGGGTGGGTCCGCAATGTGTTCGTATCCCAAGTGACTCTCCCGATCTGACTATGACTGCAACCATGACGGCCCCCGAGGCCCCCGCCCGCCCCCCGCGCCAGTCCCCGCTGCGCAGGGTTCTCGCGATCATCCGCAACACCTGGCGCGGGCTGACCAGTATGCGCACCGCGCTGATGCTGCTGTTCCTGCTGGCGCTCGCGGCGATTCCCGGCGCCCTGCTGCCGCAGCGCAGCCTGAACGCGCAGAAGGTTGACAAATACATCGCCGACCGGCCCACCCTCGGACATCTGATGGACCGGGTGCAGCTGTTCGACGTGTTCTCCAGCTTCTGGTTCACGGCGATCTACGCGCTGCTGTTCATCTCGTTGATCGGCTGCATCGTGCCGCGGGTGTTCGACCACTACAAGGCGTTGCGCACGCCGCCGGTCCCCGCGCCGCGTCGGCTGTCCCGGTTGCCGCACCACTATTCGGCGAACGTCGAGCAGAATCCGGAAGAGGTTGTCGCCCAGGCGCGTAAGCAGTTGCGCGGCTGGCGAGTGATCGAGCGTTCCTCCGATGACGGCACAGAGGTGACGTTGTCGGCGGAGAAGGGCTATTTCCGCGAATTCGGCAATCTGGTCTTCCATCTGGCGCTGGTCGGTCTGCTGGTGGCGATCGCGGTCGGCAAGATGTTCGGCTACGAGGGCAACGTCATCGTCATCGCCGACGGCGGTCCCGGATTCTGCACGAGTTCGATCTCGGCCTTCGATTCGTTCCGCGCGGGCAATCTCATCGATGGCACCGGGCTGACTCCACTGTGCGTGCGCGTCAAGGATTTCCGGGCCGACTATCTGCCCAACGGCGAGGCACAGATGTTCACCGCGGACATCTCGTATCAGACCGCGCGGGACTTCGCGGACAACCGCTGGCGGGACACGACCGTGCAGGTGAACCATCCGCTGCGCGTCGAGGGCGACCGGGTGTATGTGCAGGGCCACGGTTACGCGCCGACGTTCACCGTCACCTATCCCAACGGGCAGACCCGCACCCAGTCGGTGCAGTGGGAGCCCACGGGCGACGCGACGTTCCTGTCCAGCGGTGTGATGCGGTTCGATCCGCCCGGCGGGATGTATCCGTCCGAGGCGGACAACCGAAAGAATCAGATCGCCATCGAGGGTCTGTTCGCGCCGACCGCGTTCATGCACGGAACCCTGCTGAGCTCGTCGTATCCGGCGCTGACCGATCCCGCGGTGGCCATCGATATCTATCGCGGCGAGACGGGCCTGGACACCGGTCGCAGTCAGTCGGTGTTCTCGCTGGATCCGGAGATGATCAAACAGGGCCGCCTGGTCAAGCAGAATCGGGTGAATCTGAAGCCCGGTGAATCCGCGACGCTGTCCGACGGGACGAAGGTGACCTTCGACGGGGCGAAACAGTGGGCGAATCTGCAGGTCTCGCACGATCCCGCGCAGCAGTGGGTGCTGGTGTGCGCGGTCACGATGATGGCCGGGCTGTTGGTGTCGCTGTTGGTCAAACGCCGCCGCATCTGGTTGCGCGCGTATCCGGAGGATCTGCCCGACGAGCGGGACCCGGAGGAGACCACGACGGACAAACGACGTACCGTAGTAGAAATGGGCGGTCTGGCCCGTACCGACCAGGCCGGATGGGGTGGTGAGTTCGACCGCCTGCGCGTCCGTCTGCTGGGCGGGTCGCCGACCGAGAGTACGGGAGAGTAGCAATGCCGATCGACGAGAACATCGCCTCCTACAGCGATCTCGCGTTCAAGTCGGCGATCGTGGTGTACGTCCTGGTCTTCGTGATGCTGCTGGTGCAGTACGCGATGGCCTACACCCGCAAGGCCGAGCAGCGCGAACTTGTCGCGGTGGGCGCGAATTCGACCGGGTCGCCGCAGGGGCCGGGCCGGATCACCGAACCCGCCGGCAAACCGGCATCCGAGCGGATCGGCAATATGGCCTTCGCCGTGCTGTACGTCGCGCTCGGCTTGCACATCATCTCGATCGTGTTGCGCGGCTTCGCAACTCATCGTTTCCCGCTCGGCAACATGTACGAGTTCGTGACGATGGCGACCGGTGCGGCCGTCACGTTGGGCGTGGTGCTGCTGCGGCACGAACGGTATCGCGGGATGTGGGCGTTCCTGCTGGTTCCGGTGCTGATCCTGATGTTCCTGGCCGGGACCGTGCTGTATGCGGATGCGGCCCCGGTGGTTCCGGCGCTCAAGTCCTACTGGCTGCCCATTCACGTGACGGTCGTCAGCATCGGCAGCGGCGTCTTCCTGGTCGCGGGCGTATCCAGCCTGCTGTTCCTGCTGCGCCTGGTCCAGCCCGCGGGTGAGGAGTCCGACAACATCCTCGGCGCGATCGCTCGCCGTCTCCCCGACGCCCGCGCCCTCGACCGCCTCGCCTACCGAACCACCATCATCGGCTTCCCGATCTTCGGCACCGGCATCATCCTCGGCGCCATCTGGGCCGAATCCGCCTGGGGCCGCTTCTGGGGCTGGGACCCCAAGGAAACCGTCTCCTTCATTGCCTGGGTCATCTACGCCGCTTACCTCCACGCCCGAGCCACCTCGGGTTGGCGAGAAACCAAAGCCGCCTGGATCAACATCGCGGGGTTCGTCGCAATGTTGTTCAACCTTTTCATCATCAACATCGTGGTGAGCGGGCTGCACTCGTACGCGGGGCTGAACTGAGCTAGGACACCCGCCCGTGGAGCATTCTCTCGGCTTCGCGTAGGCGCTTCGGATAGCGGCCTTCTAGGCGCGAGAGACCGTAGCGCCGTGGTGGCATTGGAATTCGCCTCGGCGCGGCAGGCCTCCAAGTTTCACTGCTCGGTGCAGAACTGGTTGAGCCGGTCCACGGCCTGAGCTTCGGTCATGTTCTCGATCTCTTCTGGCGTGAGGTTCACCAGCCGCATCAGTTTCTCGGCGACGCCGAGTGTGGCTGGTACCCGAGTAGCGGTTCGGCTGTATCTGACGCGGGTCACGGCCGCTCCGATCGCGACCCCTTCGGTCAACCTGCGCGGATACGCAGGCGAGAATCTCTGGAAGGTGAATCCCGAAATGGATACCATTATGGGATGAGTACTCAGATTACGGTCAGACTCTCCGATGAGATGGTGACGTACCTGGACCGCACAGTTGCCAGCGGCCAGGCTTCGAGTCGCGCGGCCATCGTTGCGCAAGCGCTCGAGCGGGACCGCCTCCGCCGAGCCGCCGAGCGTGACGCGGAGATTCTCGCCCGTGCCGGGGGCGACCCGGATATGGATGGGCTCGCTCGGTTTGCCGCCGATACTCCGCTGGACGATCTCGAGTGAGGCCGATTCATGTTGCGCGTCTGGACAAGACGCGCCCTGTGCTGGTGCTCACCCGAGAAGCGGTCCGGCCGTACCTGACGCGAGTTACCGTCGCGCCGATCACGAGCACGATCCGCGGCTTGTCCACCGAACTACCCGTAGGCCCCCGAAACGGCCTCGAACACGACGGTGTGGTCTCCTGCGACAACATCGTGACCGTTCCGGCCGACGCGCTCGGCCGCCTGATCGGCTACCTCCACGCAGATGCCGAGCCCGCTCTGACCGCCGCAATTCGATCCGCGTTCGAGCTCATCTAGCAGGGCACTCCCGAGTCCAATGGCAAACCCTGCAGAAAGGCAGGTGAACGATGCGCAACAAGTGCGACCACATGCTGCGGACAGGCGATCGAATCCGTGTGTGTGGTTCGGGCACCGCATCGTTGAAGGTGCCGTGACCAGCGCGATGCGCACAGCTCCAGCAGGGGCCGTGTGCTGCTCTGACGGACACAATTCGATCCGCGTTCGAGTTCATCCAGGGGCCTGCCGAGCCCGCAGTACATTCGTCGTTGCTCAGACGTTCGACGGACCGTCCGTTCTCACTTCTGCCTTCGCCGTTGCGTGGTGGGCGCTCAGGTTCGGGCCAGAACGCTGCGGCCAGGAATACCGCCAGTGGCAGAGCGATCGCCAGCAGCAGGCCGAGGGCTTGCGGAACTGTCATGAATCGGGTTGATATGAGATCCACGTGATTCGGCGTCATCCGATATGTCCCGACGGGAGGGGCCAGCGGGCGAAAGTCAGTCGGGGGCAGACGGTTTCGACGTTGACGACGGACATGATCGCGTTGAGGGTGATTGCGGTCAGGTGATTCGGGGCGGGGGTTATCACGATATCGACTTCGGCCGTGCGGATCTGGTCGACCAGCGGGACGACGGATTCGACGCGTGGCCAGATCAGTTGGTATCCCAGGTGTCTGGCCAGGCGCTGGATCTGGGCGCGGTCCCATTCCGGAGCGAGGCTCGTTTCCGGGTTGATCCATGCGAATGCCGTTGGTTCGAATCTCATTGTCGCGCCTCCCCTTTGCGGTTGGACGGCCCTCGTCGCCGCGGATCCGGGTACGGGATCGACGCGGAGTGGGCCCTGCACTTACGTTCGTTGTCGGCAAGATGCCGAGGGGCCAGCCGAGGGACAGTGCTGCTCGATCAGGGGCGTGGTGGGCCGTGATCGAACTACCATGGCGTCATGGGGCAGCACCTCGGTGAACGCATTGCGAACGAGCGCAAGATTGCCGGTTTGACGCAGCTCGCGCTGGCGACGCGTACGAACTACTCGCTGTCGATGGTCAAGGCTGTGGAGCAGGGGCGGGAAGTCGCGTCGCCTGGATTCATCGCCGCGACGGCGAAGGCCATCGGAGTCGATCCGGACCGATTGCAGGGAACGCCGTTCGTCGACACGTTGGACGAGGACGGTCCCCTCGAAGGACTCGCCGAGTTGCGTGCGGTCCTCGCTGAGGGCGCATACGTGCTGGCGGTAGAACCATCTGCGCCAATGGAATTGGCCGCTGAGTTGTCCACGGTCGAGAAGGCGTTGCGCGACGACAAGACGCGGCGTGGCTTGGCGTTGTTACCCAATCTGATTCGGCAACTTCACGGTGCGGTCCAGACTGCGCAGAACGGTCGGGAGCGAACCCGTGCGTACGAGATGCTCTGTGCGGCATACATCGCCGCCGAAGGCGCGTGCTGCCGACTCGGCTATTCGGCCCTCACGACGTTGGTGCTCGATCGGCTGGACTGGGCCGCCGGGCAGGTCGAAGATCCCGGCTACGCGGTTCGAGGTCTGATGAAGCGGTCGCGGCTGCTGATGTCGTACGGTTCGACCGATGTCGCGATGTCACTGGTAGATCGCGGATTGGCGTTGGTGCCGGGCGACAGCGAGGGCGAGCGGATGCTCCGTGGGTACGGCCACCTCCGCGCAGCGATCGTCGCGGCGCGGGGTCTCCAACTCGAACTCGCCCGAGATCACATCGAGCAGGCTCGCGTGATCGCTCGCCCGATGCAGCACGAGAGCGACGCGTACACAACGGATTTCGGTCCGGGCAATGTTGAAATACATTCGTGCGCAATTGAGTTGGAGGCAGGCGACCCCGGGACGGCAGCGCGGGAAGGCGCTGCGCTGCGACTGCCCACGGACGTGGCTGCTCCACGGGCAGGGCATCACTGGCAGGACAACGCCCGCGCGTGGCTGATGATCGGGAAGCCGGACAAGGCACTGGTCGCGCTGAACAAGGCTCGATTGGTCGCACCTCAGCAGACGCGTCTGCATCCGTCCGTCCGGGAGACCGTGTACGGAATAGCGGCAGCACAGCGCCGTCAGTCAGACAGCTTGCTCGGGTTCGCCTCCTGGTTGGGGGCATCGCTGTAGCCGAATGAATTGTGCTGGGGCGGTGTCACGCTCGAGTGTGCTCCGGCTGGGACGATGTACCGGTGAACGACAACGGCAGTCCTGTCCTGTATGCACTCGTCACCGGTACGACCGTGTCTCGCGATGTCGGCGCGCTGGTCGATTTGGCACATGCCGATGGTTGGGAAGTGTGTGTGATCAGCTCTCCGGCCGGTCGCCGGTTCATCGACGCCGACGCCTTGGCGGCCAAGACCGGGCATCCGGTGCGCAGTGAGTACAAGGATCCCGACGCGCCGGACGCGCTACCGCGAGCCGACGGCATCATCGTCGCGCCGATCACCTCGAACTCCCTGGCGAAATGGGCCGCCGGAATTTCCGACACCCTGCCGCTCGGACTTCTGGTCGAAGGTCTCGGCTTGGGGCTCCCGGTCGTCGCCGTGCCGTTCGCCAACCGGGCGCTGCTGAGTTTCCCGCCCATCGGCGAAGCGGTCCACAAGCTCTCGCAGTGGGGTGTGACGGTGCTGTCCGAGGACCCGCCACACGAACCGAGGACGGGAGGCACAGCGCGCGAACAGTTTCCATGGGAAGGCGCATGGCGTGCGCTCCTCGACCACCCCCACCTCAACCTGCGGAAGTAAGCTCAACCGATTGTCGTCTTACTGGCCGGCCGGAAACGGGAAAGAAAGAAACCCATCCCCTGAGGGGATGGGTGCTATGCGTTCGATAATGTCCGACCTTTGATGGCGCTGTCAAGTTGTGTACGTGCCGTACCTGTGGGGCCGTGGATGTTGAAAGGCGGATCACCACGCAGGAGGTTTGGTCAGATGCCCAATATGCGTGGGAAGCTGTGCAGCGCGATAGTCGGCATCGCTGAACTGGTACCACCAGTGTTGTCCGACGCCATCGGTGGGCTTACCGGCAAGTTTGCCGGCCAGGTAGTTCTTGCTCGGGTTGATGATTCCTGTGGGTACTCGTTCACGAGCCTGTTTGATCGGGAAGCAGAGGTCACTGTCATTGCTGATGACGACGGCCGCTTCAACTGTCCGGCTGAGAACATCGATCAGCAGGTGCGAGGCGAGGTTCACGTCCGACCCCTTCTCCTCACGTCGCGCAACCGACACCATGAACACCGCGTCGGGCTTGTCTGATCCCGCGGCACTCTGGACCATGACCGGCCAACCCGGATGGGTCAGTTCGGGTCTGCCGCCCTTGCCGGGCGTAGCCAGCGGAGCGGTGGTTGTGCGGTGGACGTAGTTGCCCATGGCCAACTCGTCATACACCTTCGCGTGCTTCAGCGCACGAAGGTATACGTCCTGCTCCTTGGCTCCGATCGGGTTGTCCCGACCGCTGATTCGTGCGGTGCAGTACACCAGACGGACTATCGATGGCCCGGACCATCCTGAATGTCGCTGTACCGCAGTCGTGGCCAGTGTGCGGAGATCAAGCCAACACCACCCGGGTGTGCCTCGGCCGCACAGGCCACGTGCGCCGTAGTACAGATTGAATCCGTCGATGTAGACACCCACCCGCATGATGTCGACATTAGTACTCGAATATCACTGTGCGACAGCCTTTTACGACTCTGATATGGGTCCGATGAGCGATTGGTGCAACTGGTCTGCGCATGGGAAATAGGGGTTCGTGCCGATAGGATCTGACGAGGGGGAAGTGGCACGGGACTGTATACGCGGTCGAGTCACATTGATGAAGGCGGCCGGAAGGGAAGCGCGGTAGAAAGGCGGGTGAACGATGCGTGAGGGATATTTGCCGGAGTCGCGGGACCGCGTTCGTGGTCCGGCGAACCACTACGCATATCGGGTTGTCCGGTCATCGGAAGATGGCGAGTGGGTCGACACCTGCCTGGAATTCCCTTCGCTGTCGCACCTGGACCCGAGCCCCGGCGAGGCCCTGCGGGGGATCGCCGATCTGGTCGAGTTCGCGGTGGAAGACCTGGAGGTTCACGGTGAAGCGGTGCCGGGGCCGTGGGTGAGTGGGTTGCGGCTGTGGGGGTGAGATGAGGTCCGTTTGGTATGCGGCGTACGGGTCGAATCTGTCTGCGGGTCGGTTGAGGTATTACCGGGAGGGTGGGCGGCCGCCCGGGGGTGCGCGGACTTATCCGGGGTTTCGGGATCCGACGCCGCCTCGGGAGATGCGGGGGTTGATGTTGCCGGGGAGTGTGTATTTCGCGTGGGAGAGTCCGGTGTGGACGGGTGGGATCGCGTTCTATTCGGCTCGGGGAGTGGGGGATTGGCCTCGGGAGGTCGCGGCTCGGGGGTATCTGTTCGGGCTGGAGCAGTTCGAGGATCTCGTCGCGCAGGAGATGTATCGGAAGCCTGGGGAGGGGCCGCGGGTGGACCTGGATGCCGTGGTGCGGGATGGGATGGTTCGGTTGGGGGAGGGGCGCTACGAGACCGTGTTGTACCTGGGGGATCGTGCGGGGATTCCGGTGGTGACCTGTACCGCGTCCTGGGATCCGGAGAGTGTCGAATTACGTTGTCCTGCACCGCGTTACCTGAAGATACTGGCCGAGGGGCTGCGAGAGTCGCACGGGTGGACGACCGAGCGCGTACATGCTTACCTCGCCGGGCTGCCGGGCGTGCGAGGTCTCTGGGATGTCGCCGAATTGCGTGCGTTGATACACGGTGAGTGACCGGCGGTGTGCGGGCGGTGGGAGATGGACGCACGGAAAGTTACTCTTCCTGCGCTCGCTGGATTGTCCGGTCAGCGGGCTGATCGCAATGTGCGTCGACTGTGCGTGCTCGGCGGCGTGTTGGTCGAGGGAATGTGTGGAAGAAAAGAGTTTCACTTTCTCCGGCCGTATCGCTCGACATGCGGTGCGTGGCTGAATTGCGTACCGGTCGACGGTGGACGAATTTCTGGGGGCCGGGCCGAAATCGATTGCGATCATTGCATATCGGGCTTACTGACGTGATGAACGTCGTTTATTCTCGAGTCGCTGTAGCGAGCAACAGTAGATGCCTGCCCCTGTCGTCGGGGCGGGCATCTGTTGTATCTCTCTGTCGCAGGAGTCATTTCGGGGTGTGTGGGAATTCCCTGGGATTGCCCACCGGCAGCATGAAAAGTTCATCAGTACAATGTATTTCGCTTAGAATCCGATGTGAACAACGGGACATCGGCGGTGCGGGCAGTGGCGGTGTCGGCCGGGCGGTGATTCAGCGCGGTGGGATCGCTGCGACAGGGGGGAGATTCCTGGCGGCGGCGTGCAGGGCGGCGCGGGCGGCGGCGATGATGGGATGGGCGCCATGGCCTCGGCGGTAGGCCAGGTGGGTTCGGCGGCGGGTGTGCAGAGGGGTGAGGTGGACGGTGGGCGGGACTGCTGACAGGCCCAGCTCGGGGACGAAGGCAACGCCTTGACCTGCGGCTACCAGGGCCAGAACGGTGCCGAAATCATCGGCATGGTGGCGGATGTGGGGAGTGAAACCTGTTGCTTGGCAGGCTCGTTGGGTCATGGTGTGGCAGAGAGTGCCGGGTGTTCCGGCGATCCAGGTCGAATTACGATGTGCGGCCAGGGAATTGGTGTCGGGGGCAGCGAGGTAGACGGTTTCGGTGAGGAATTCCTCGGTGTCCAAACCGGTTTCGGGCTCGCGCGGGACGTAGTCGTATTCCTGGACCAGGGCGATGTCCAGGCTCTGTGCGTGCAGGGCCGAGGGGGCTCCGGCCGGATCCAATTCGGTGACGGAAAGTTCCAGGCCGGGATGTTCGCGGCTGAGGGTGACCAGGGCGGGGGACAGGATCGCGTGCACGGCGCTCGGGAACGCGCCGATGCGGAGTGTGCCGGTCAGTTCGGTTCGAGCCGTGGCGAGTTCGGCGGCGGCCTGTTCCAGGACCGCCAATACGGTGTCGGCGTGTTCCACCAGACGCAGCGCGGCGGGAGTCAGGCTGACGCTGCGGCCGGTGCGTTCGAGCAGCGGCACCCCGGCCTGACGTTCGAGCGCGGACAGCTGCTGGGAGACCGCCGACGGGGTGTAGGACAGCGCCTCGGCCACCCCGGCGATGGTGCCGCGCCGGGCCAACTCGCGCAGTAACCGCAGTCTTCGCACATCGAGCATTAGTTCAGCTTACGTTTGCCGGAAGAAATGCGTAATAGACGTAATGTATTGATTGCGTCAGGCTGGGCGCATGCGACTCACCGGCCTGTTCGTTCCGCTGATCACCCCCTTCACCGCCGCGGGCGAACTCGCCGACGACGCGCTCGAGGGCCTGGCCCAGCACGTCCTCGACGAGGGCGCGGCCGGAATCGTCGCCCTCGGTACGACCGGCGAGCCCGCGACGCTCACGAGTGCCGAACGTCACAGGGTTCTCGAGATCTGTGCGAAGGTTTGCCGGACCCGCGGCGTCCCGCTGATCGCCGGTGCGGGGTCGAATTCGACCGAGGATTCGGCGAACGCTCTGGCCGCACTTCCTCCCGAGGTCGCGGCCGCGCTGGTCGTGGTCCCGTACTACACCCGTCCCTCCGAGGACGGCGTGGTGGAGCATTTCCGCCGGATCGCCGCGGCCGCACCGGTTCCCGTACTGGTCTACAACGTGCCGCAGCGCACCGGCCGCCCGCTCGGTGCCCGGACGCTGTGCAGGCTCGCGGAACTGCCGAACGTCGTGGGATTCAAGCAGGCGGTCGGCGGCATCGACGAGGCTACGATCGGATTCCTGAGCCGTGTGCGCGGGGAGGTCTCGGTGCTCTCGGGCGATGATCTGTTCGCCGCGCCGCTACTGGCGCTGGGCGCGCAGGGAGCCATTCTGGCCTGCGCAAATGTGGCTCCGGCGGCCTATGCGGACCTGATCGAGTCCTGGCGCGCGGGTTCCGTCGAACGCGCTCGCGATCTGGGAAATCGGCTCGCACCCCTGGCCTCGGCGCTGTTCGCCGAGCCGAATCCCGCTGTGCTCAAAGCGGTTCTGGCGGCGCAGGGCAGGATTCCGAGTGCGGCTGTGCGTTTGCCGCTGCTCGCGGCGAGTGATGCGGCGATGCATGCCGCTCTGGAGGCATGTGACCTGCTCGGGGTGCATCGATAGCTATCCCGGAAGCGATGCCTCGGAATGAGTGGGACGGGCGAGGGTCTACTCGCCCGAACCGGGGTCGTCGTCGCGACGCTGGTGCGAGATGTGCCAGAGGAATTCCGGATCGTCATCGGGGCCGATGACACGGTTACGTCGGGAAACCGTTCGGCCGGCACCGATACGGTTCTCTCGCTGCGGTCCGAACGCCTTCCAGCACAACATCGCAACGGCTGCCACAGCGATGAGTGCCAACAGGTACGTCACGTCGCTCACCTCCTGTATCAAGGGTAATCCCGCGAACGTACCTGTGGCACCGCAGACATCGAAAAGAGGTTAGACCCGGGTCGCCTCGGTGGTCAGCGACCGCAGCAACTGCATTACCTCGGTCTCACGAAATCGCCGGTGGCCACCCGGCGTGCGCAGCGAGCCCAGTCGCCCGGCATGTGCCCAGCGGGTGACCGTCTTAGGATCGACGTGGAACAACGCCGCAACTTGGCCTGGGGTCAGGAGGGCCTCCTGGCCGTTGACGGAACCAAACGTGCGGCTCGCCGCGGTGATCGCAGTCATTCGCAAACCTTTCCGTAATCGACAGTTCCCTCATCAGATAGCGACATCGTTGCACCGGACCCCCCACGTACTCGAATGATCTAACGTTGGTAAAGGGGAAGTAATAGACAAATCGGATAAGCGTACGGCTTTAGCGATTTGGAACGTTTCACACTTCTGGCGAATCCCCAGCGATTCGATCCGGTCCGATCCGTGGCCGATCGTGGGCGTTCGGGCGCGTCGCCTAGGCTGATGGGTGTGAGTGACGCAGCATCCCGCCCGGACGACACGCCGACCGGTGGAGTCTCCGGCTCGCCGGGGCGTCGGCTGGCGCGCAATCTGGCGCTGTACACCGTGGCCCGATTGGCGCTCGTCGCGATCATCGCCGCCGTCATCGTGCTGGTGGCGAAAGCGGTGAAGGTCGACATTCCGGTGATCGTGGCGCTGCTTTTCGCGTTGATCGTCGCCATGCCGCTGTCTCTGCTGCTGTTCAAGCGGCTGCGCTCGCGGGTGAACCAGGACATCGCCGCGGTCGACGAGCGGCGTCGCACCGACAAGGCGCAGCTGCGCGCCCGCATGCGCGGCGACGAGTAGCCACCTCCCGAACACGGCGCATCGGCGTCGCGCACTCTTCGTATTTCGCCGGAGGGAACCGGCTTTCTTGTGATGTCAATTTTCGTTGACACGGCCCTCGTGTCAACGTAAATTGACGTTTATGAGTGAAGCGACAACCCTGGCGGCCGCCGCCGGCAGCCCCGACCCCACGGTCGGCCTGCGCGCGGTGTTGGCCCTGCGACGGTTGCTCGAGCGGCTCGAAGCGATCCAGGTGGGCAATGCTCGCTCCCAGGGGTGGTCCTGGCAGGCGATCGCGGAGGCGCTCGAGGTCAGTCGGCAGGCGGTCCATCAGAAGTACAACCGGAGAGGCGGGATCGGCTGATGTTCGAGAGGTTCACCAAGGCGTCGCGATATGCGGTCGTACTGGCGCAGGAGGAGGCGCGCATACTGCGCGCGCCGAACGTCGACGTCGAACATCTGCTGCTGGGACTGGCGGCGGGTCCCGACGAAGGAATTCGGAAAGTATTGGCGGGCGGCGGAATTACCGCAGCGACGATTCGGGAATCTCTGTCGCGCAAGCGTTCCACCGAGCCGCTGGGCGAAGATGACGCTGCCGCACTGCGTTCCATCGGCATAGATCTGGACGCCGTTCGCGAAAGTCTGGAGGCCACCTTCGGCGCTGATGCGCTCGATCGCGCGGTCGCGCCGGAAAAGCCGCGTGGGCGTTTCGGTTTCGGCGGCGCGGGCGGGACGAATTTCGGACACATTCCGTTCACCAAACAGGCGAAGAAGGTGCTCGAATTGTCCCTGCGGGAGGCAATTGCCCGCAGCGACAACCGGATCGAGGCCGCGCACATTCTGCTCGGTGTACTCCGTGCGCCCACCGCGCGGACCGTCGCACTGCTCGGCGGTGACGACGGGGTCGAGGCGCTGCGCGGCGCGGTGCACGATCTGCTGGACCGGGCGGCCTGAGGCGCTGGGGGCCGATTGATTCGCGTACCCGGTGGCGGGGCGTCATGCCGGTTAGCATGGCGCCATGGCCCTCTTGCTACGCCTGATCATCAATGCCGTCGCGATCTGGCTCGCGTCCGTCCTGGTCGGCAATATCGAGCTGATCAGTCCCGCGAGCCAAGGCACCACCGGCAAAGTGATCGTGGTGCTGATCGTCGCGATCATCTTCGGATTGGTGAACGCGCTGGTCAAGCCGATCGTCAAACTGCTGTCCCTGCCGCTGGTGATCGTCACCCTGGGCCTGTTCCTGCTGATCATCAATGCCCTGATGCTCTGGCTGACCGCCGCGATCACCTCCACCACCGAATACGGCCTGCGCGTGCACGGGGTCTTCGCCGCGATCTTCGGGGCCATCATCATCACGGTGGTGAACTGGGTGCTGGGCATCTTCGTGCCCGAGGGCGGCCGGGACTAGCTTCCCGAGGGTTTGGTCCCGGTCAGCAGCTCCACCCGGCCGGCCACGCCCTCGAGTTCGGCGTTGTGCCTGGCGGATTCGGGGCCGTTGCCGGTCTGCCGATGACAGCCGGTGCCCTGCGCAAGCAGGCCGAGACCATCTGTACCTGGTTCCGCCCGCCCCGGACAACGCCGACTCCAAAGGCGGCGGCCCCTGGGGGCCGCGGCCTCGCCGGAGCGAAGCGGAGGCAGTCAGATACCGAGTGCGATGCCCGACAGGATCGACCACAGCAGCATCGCCAGGCCCGTATCGCGCAGCGACGGAATGAGTCCGGGGCCTTGCTGGCCGCCGCGCACCGGGTTGTTGGAGCGCACCGCCAGCGGGATGGCCAGCAGGCTCAGCAGGGCCCACGGGGTGCGCACGACCAGGATCAGCGAGGCGATGAACGGCACCACCATCAGCACCAGATGCAGTGTGCGCGTGCGGGTGTCGCCCAGACGGACGGCCAGGGTCGTCTTGCCGGTCACCGAATCGGTGGGGATGTCGCGCAGATTGTTGGTGACCAGGACCGCACTGGAGAACGCGCCGACCGCCACCGCGCCGACCACACCGGCCCAGTCGATCCGGTGTGCCTGCACGAATTCGGTGCCGAGCACCGCGACCAGGCCGAAGAAGACGAAGACCGCGATCTCGCCGAAGCCGCTGTAGCCGTAGGGTTTCCGGCCGCCGGTGTAGAACCAGGCCCCGGCCAGGCAGCCCGCGCCGATCAGCAGCAGCCACCACGCGGTGGTGAACACCAGCACCAGTCCGACGACCGCGCCGACGCCCAGGCTCGCGATCGCCGCGTTGCGCACCGCACCCGGCGAGGCCACGCCCGAGCCGACCAGGCGCAGGGGGCCGACCCGCTCGTCGTCGGTGCCGCGGATGCCGTCGGAGTAGTCGTTGGCGTAGTTCACGCCGATGATCAGCGCCAGCGAGACCACCAGCGCCAGCAGGGCCTTCCACCAGACCGCGGCGTCCAGGGATGCGGCCGCACCCGTGCCGACCAGGATCGGCGCGATCGCGTTGGGGAGAGTCCGCGGTCGCGCGCCTTCGAGCCACTGTGCTGCACTAGCCATGGGTCGAAGCCTATGCGTATCGCGGTCCCGGTGACGTGCCGCGGGTGGGATGACCGCGGCGACCCTATCGGTAGCTTTATTTCGATATATCGGAGTATGATGTCGGGGTTCATGGCGCATGCTGGTGAGGGGTGGTCCCGGCGCTGTGAGCCGAATAATCGGTGGACCGCTCACATACGATGGTGAACGGCATGATTCCTGATCAGAGCGGCTCCGCGGGCGCCGCGACGACGAACACCCGGTCGGGTCGGGACCGATCCGGCGGTCTGCCCGCGGACGCCTCGGTGCGAGTGTCGGTCCTGGGTGAGATCGCGCTGTGCCGCGCCGACTCCGGTTTGGCCGCGGTGCCGGGCGCGCGGGCCCGGCTGCTGCTGGCCGCCCTCGCACTGCATCCGGGCCGCAGCCGCAGCGCACCGGGGCTGATCGAGGACATCTGGGGTGCGCAGCCGCCGCGCGCCCCGATGAACGCGCTGCACACCCAGGTCTCCCGGCTGCGCTCGGCACTGCCCGACGGCGCGCTCGAGGTCGGCCCGGCGGGTTACCGGCTCGCCCTCGGCGAGGAACAGGTCGATCTGACCCTGGCCCGCCGGCTCGAACGGCAGGCTCGCGAAATGCACGCCGCCGGACGCGACGACCACTGCCTGGACCTGGTGGCCCGCGCGCGGGCGCTGTGGCGCGGCGAACCGGGTGCGGATCTGCCGCCCGGATCGGTCGCCGACGAACTCGCCGAATTGGCCGCGACCCGCTGGCACGCCCTGGACGAACTGGAACTCGCCTCCCGCGAGGCGTCCGGTGATCTGGACGGCGCGGTGCGGGTGGCGAAGCGGATCGCCGCTGCCCGGCCGCTGGACGAGCCCGCACACGGCACGCTGATGCGTCTGCTCGCCGCGGCCGGACGTGCCAACGAGGCGCTCGAGGTCTTCGTGACGCTGCGAGCGGGCCTGGTGAGCGAACTCGGCGCGGATCCGGGACCGGCGCTGGTCGAGCTGAACGCGGCGATCCTGCGCGGTGAGCCGATGTCCCGCGCGCAGCGCGCACCGGTGCGGCGGGACGCCTCGCCGGATGACGACGAACCCGATGCCGCACAGGAGAATTCCGTTCCGCCGGACACCGCGATCGGCCTGCGTGCCGCGCCGAATCCGCTGCTCGGCCGCACCGCCGACCTGGGTGCGCTGCAGGATCTGCTCGGCGCGTCCAGGGTGACCACCGTGCTCGGCCCGGGCGGCACCGGAAAGACCAGGGTGGCCAACGAATTGGGCTTGCGGATGACCGCGGCGGCGCCGGTGGCGCTGATCGAGCTGGCCTCGGTGCGCGCCGCGCCCGAGGACGCCCGCGCCGAGGTGGAGGCCGCCATCAGCGCCGCGCTCGGCGTCGCCGAGGCGGCCCGCGACACCACCGGCCTGCGACCAGGTCGCAAAATCGATGCGCGCCAACGTCTTCGGGACGCCGTTGCCGCCCGCCCGATGCTGCTGATCCTGGACAACTGCGAACATCTCATCGACGCCGTCGCCGAGGTGGTTGCCGATCTGGTCGGCGCGTGCGATCAGCTCACCGTGCTCACCACCAGCCGCGCACCGCTGGAGATCACCGCCGAGACGGTGTATCCGTTGCCGCCCTTGGCAATCGACGCGCACGGCTCGCCGGCCACCGACCTGTTCCAGGCCCGGGCCCGCGCGGTGCGGCCGTCGGTGCGACTGGATCCCGAGGTGGTCGCGCGGCTGTGCCGCACACTCGACGGGCTGCCGCTGGCGATCGAACTGGCCGCCGCGCGGGTGCGCACCATGAGTGTCGAGGAGATCGATGCGCGCCTGGAACACCGATTCACCCTGCTGCGCAGCGGAGATCGCACCTCGCCGCAACGTCATCGAACCCTGCACGCGGTGATCGAGTGGAGCTGGAATCTGCTGGACGAACCGCAGCGCATCGCCCTGCGGCGACTGTGCCGGTTCCCGGCCGGATTCACCTTCGGCGCGGCCGAGATCGTGGCCGACGGGCCCGATATCGCCGATATCGCCGCCGCGGTGGACGGTCTGGTGAATCAGTCGCTGTTGTCCGTGCTGGACGACGAGGGTGGCGGGATCCGCTATCGGATGCTGGAGACTGTCCGGGAATTCGGTGAGGAGCAGCTGAGCGCCGCTGCCGAAGCGGATCTGGTGATGAGCCGGATGTCCGGGTGGGCAAGGGAATTCGCGATCGAGGTGCTGGTTCACTACGCCGCGGAGCAGCAGGTGCGGATGGTCGGGCAGGTGAGCGCCGAACTCGACAATCTGCTGGCGGTGCTGCGGCACGCCTGCGATATCGGCGACGCCGACACCGTCTACGCGGTGTTCCCGCTGCCGGGCGTGCTGTGGGTGATGCGCGGTGCGCACGGAGAATTCGTGAACTGGTCGGACCGGGTGCTGGCCGTCCCGCCGCCCCCTGCCAACGGAACCTCGACCGACGACCTGCAGGTGATCGCACACGGGCTTGCGGGTATACACTTGGCGTTCGGCGAGACCCGGCTGCGCGATGCGGCGCGGTTGCGAATCCGGTTGCGGCACTTGCTGCGGTCTCCGACGGCGGTGTTGTCGCCGAGCGCGCGCTTCATCGCCGAGTTGGCCTGTGAACGTCCGAGGGCGATCCGCGTGGCGCGCCGGCTCAGTACGGGCGTTCGGTCCGGGGATCGGAACATCCGTTGGGCCGCAAGGCTTTTGCGCGCCAACATCCGTGAGAACGCCGGTGATGTGAACGGCTCGATGCGCGATGCGCAGGGCGCGATGCGGGATCTGGCTCCCGGTGACGTGTGGGGCTCGGCGATGTTGTATCAGCATCTGGCCCAGCTGATGTCGCAGACCGCGCGTTATCGCGAGGCGGCGGTCAACTATCGACGTTCGGTCGATGCGCTGCGGCAGTTGCGGTCGTTCGACGAGGTCGCCGAGATCGCCAGTTATCTGGCCGTCGTACTGGTCGGCGCGGGCGATCTGGAACAGGCCCAGTGGGAGCTGGAGATGGCGGCCGGATTCGTGGAGGGCGGCGCGGGACCGGACGATCCGGTGCTGCGCCCCAATCATCGCCGGGCCAGCGTGCAGGTCGGCTGGGCCGAACTCGCTCTGGCGCAGGATGATCGGGAAGCCGGGCTGCGGCGCTCGCGGAGCGTGCTGGAGATGCACGGATGGCCGGACATGCCCATGCGGGGCGGTCCCGGCGCGATCGCCGTCGCTGCCGGAGTCCTGGACGCCCACGTGCTGTACGACGCCCTGGACGCGGTGCCCACCCTGCCGCAGGAACTGATCGACAACGGCCGCGAACATCTCGGCCACTACATCGATATCCCGCAGATCGGTTCGGTCGCGTTGGCGATCGGGTCGTATCTACTTGCTGTACAACGTTTTCCCGACATCGCCCGGGAGCTGATCGCGCTCGCCCCCAAAGCGATGGCCCGCCAGGACACCCCCTCCATGCACATCGACCGCCACCTCGCCCACCACGCCGCGTCGACCACGCCGGAACTGATGGCCGAGCCGTACCGCCGCGCCGCCCGCATGGGCCGCCGCCCGGCTGGTGGGCGCATCATGGCTCTCCTGGAAGAGGTTTCGGGAAAGGTCGGCTGAAACACAAAACCCGCCAGCCACTTTCGTGACCGGCGGGGAAGTGTCGTGCCACCCGGGAAGCGCCGCCATCCCGCACTACCCGGCCACCTCCCGACGCGCCCAGCGGCGAAGCGTCTCCGTCCCTCTGAAAGTCGCCCGCGAAGCGAAAGGCTCAGCAAGAACACCCCAAAGGTTTTCGGCGCGGGCTCGCCGCTCACCCCTCGAAGCGCATGGCCGAAGGCCGAGTCTCGAGGGGTGAGCGGCGAGCCTTACAGCGCCGAAAACCCGCCGGAGCGAAGCGGAGGCAATTAAGCTCTGCGCATGTAGGCGCGGATGGCCAGCGGCGCGAAGATCGCGATGACGATCACCGAACCGACCAGGCACCAGAGGATATTGCTGGAGTAGACGTTGCCGTTCATCAGGTCGCGGCACGAATTGACCATGTAGTACACGGGATTGGCCTTGTTGATGCCCTGCATCCAGCCCGGCATGGTCTTGACCAGGGCGAAGGCGCCGGACATGAACGTCAGCGGGAACATGATCATCATCGAGATGCCCTGCACCGAGGCCGCGCTCTTACCGGTGACGCCGACCAGCGCCCAGATCCAGCTGACCGCGAACGAGCAGAACACCACGATCAGGCCCGCGACCACGACACCGGCGACACCGCCGCCGGGACGGTAGCCCAGGATCAGGCCGACCACGACGGTCAGGACGGTCGCGATGCCGTAGCGGACCATATCGGCCAGCAGTGCGCCCGCCAGCGCCGAAACCCGCGCTATCGGAAGGGATTTGAAGCGGTCGAAGACGCCCTTGTCCATATCCTCGCGCAGCTGCGTGCCGGTGACGACCGAGGTCAGCACCACGGTCTGCACCAGGATTCCGGGAATCAGCACGGGCAGATAGGCCTGCACGCTGCCGCCGATCGCGCCGCCGAAGATGTAGGCGAACAGCGCGGTGAACAGCACCGGCTGAATCGTCACGTCGAACAGCTGCTCGGGATTGTGCTTGATCTTCAGCAGGCCGCGGTAGGCCATGGTGAACGAATTCGCCAGGGTCTGCCGCAGGCCGATGTGATTGCTTACCTGGGGTATCTCGGCACGGGCCGCGTGTTTGCCGCCGGTCGCGGGGGGGATGGTGACAGTGGTGGTCATCGGGCATCCCCCTCGGATACTCCGCCGTTTACGGCATTGAGGAAAAGCCGAAAGTGCCCTTTATATCGCATGGCAATCTCTTTCGATAGTATGTTCGAATGGGTGAGGTGGTGCGGTACACGTACCGGCTTCGGCCTGGACGCACTGCCGAGAAAGCGCTGCTGGCCGAGTGGGGGCGCTGTCGATGGTTGTGGAACGAAGCAGTCCACCAGCAGAGATCCGGGCAGAAGCCGACGTTCGCGAGGCTCGGGAAGCTGCTGACCCGAGCGCGCGCGACGATGCCGTGGCTGCGTGAAGGTTCCCAGGTCGCCCAGCAGCAGACGTTGCGTGATTACGCGCGAGTGTTGGATCAGTCCTTCATCGTGAAGGGGCGTGGTCGCCCGAAGGCGAAGTCCCGCAAGACTTCCCTGCCGTCGGTGGAGTACACGAGGCGAGGGTTCTCGCTCCGTGAGGGCCGTTCGATACTGCCCAAGGGCGTCACGGTTCCGGTTGTCTGGTCGCGGGAGTTGCCGTCCGAGCCGACGTCGGTTCGCGTCGGCCGGGACAATCTGGGGCATTGGTATGCCTCGTTCGTCGTGCGCCGCGAGATCACGGCCCATCCACGCGGCCAGGGCGGTATCGGGGTCGATTGGGGTGTGAGCACCACTGCGACCACCACCGATCCCGCCTTCGACCTTCCTCATCTCGGCCATCGCAGGCGATGCGCCGCCGAGTTTCGCGATCGGAACGCTGCCAGAGTGATTCTGGCCGTGGCAGAACGGGGCCACGTCGGTGTCGAGGATGTCAGACAATCGGATCACCTCCTTCGGGTGGGCGGTTCGGTTGCGGTCTGAGCTGGAAATCTCCGGCCTTCAGGCGGGGGAACCGTTAAGCTGCGCTCTCTTCGGCGTCGGTGGTGTCGGATTCGGCGGCGTGGCCGGTCAGGGCGAAGAACACCTCGTCCAGGCTCGGCTTGCTCACGGTGATCTCGTCGACCCGGATATCGTTGTCCCGCAGGCGGATCAGCAGATCCGCGGTGACGCTCGGGTCGTTCAGCGGTGCGGTGACGCGCCCCGCCTCGGGGGTGATGCTGGCATCGACCAGCTTTCCGGCCGCGTTCGAGAGGAATTCGCCGATCAGGGTGCGGGCCTGCTCGATTCGCGCGGGATCGGCCAGGGTGATCTGCAGCGCCGAGGTGCCGACCGAACCCTTGAGTTCGTCGGAGGTGCCGTCGGCGATCACCTTGCCGTGGTCGATGACCGCGATCCGGTCGGCCAGCTGATCGGCCTCGTCCAGATACTGGGTGGTCAGCAGGACGGTCGCGCCCTCGCGGACCAGCCGCCGGATGGTCTCCCACATCTGCGCGCGGGTGCGCGGATCCAGGCCGGTGGTGGGTTCGTCGAGGAACAGCAGCGGCGGGGTCGAGATCAGGCTCGCGGCCAGATCGAGCCGGCGGCGCATACCGCCGGAGAAATTCTCCAGGGGCTTGTTCGCCGCCTCGGTCAGCCCGAACTCCTCGAGCAGATCGGCCGAGCGACGTCGCGCGTCGGCCCGGCTCAGCCCGAGCAGCCGGGAGAAGATGATCAGATTCTCTGTGGCGCTGAGCTTTTCGTCCACCGAGGCGTACTGTCCGGTGACGCCGATCAGCGAGCGGACCGCGGTCGGCTCGGCGACCACGTCGTGGCCGAAGATCCGGGCGCTGCCCCCGTCCGGGCGCAGCAGGGTGGCGAGCATGCGGATGGTGGTGGTCTTACCGGCTCCGTTGGGGCCCAGCACGCCGTACACGGCACCTTGCGGCACCGCCAGGCTCACGCCGTCGACGGCACGCTGTTCCCCGAAGACCTTGACCAGCCCGTCCGCCTCGATGGCGAGTGCTTCAGCAGGTGCGTAGGAAGTCATGCCGTAACTGTGCGGGCCCGGTCTTGCATACCTCTTGCGTCGGTATTGCGGACGCGTGCAAGCGGGCGGTGATCAGTGCACGGTTCGGCTGAACAGGCGTTCGCGCAGGACCGCGCGGTTCGGTTTGCCCGGCCCGCGCATCGGGATCTCCTCCACCACGGCCAGCTCGCGCGGTGCGGCGGTCGCGTCGAGTTCGGCGGTCACGAACTCGCGGAACTCCTCCAGCGTCGGCGTCGCACCCGGCGCCGGGACCACCACCAGGGCCACGCGCTGGCCCAGGCGCTCGTCCGGCAGGCCCAGGATCACGCATTCCGCGATGGCCGGATGGTCGGCCAGCACGGCCTCGACGACCTGCGGGATCACCAGCAGTCCACCGGTGGTGATGGCCTCGTCGAGGCGTCCGGTGATGGTGAGCACGCCGTCGGTGAACGTGCCGGCGTCGTCGGTGCGGAACCAGCCGGGTTCGGCGAAGGCGGGATGATCCGGGATGCCGCGATAGCCCTTGGCGAGCATCGCGCCGCCCAGCAGCACGCGCCCGTCCTCGATGCGGACCGTGGTGCCGGTCAGCGGCACCCCGTCGTAGACGCAGCCGCCGCAGGTCTCACTCGAACCGTAGGTGCGCACGACGTTGATTCCCGCGGCCCGGGCGCGTTCGAGCACGGGACGCGGGGTCGCCGCGCCGCCGACCAGGATCGCGTCCAGGGTGGCCAGGGCCGCCGCGCATTCCGGATCGTCCAGGGCCTTGATGAGCTGGGTCGGGACCAGGGAGGTGTACCGGCGTTCGCCCCTCATCCCGGAGATCGCGCTGGTCAGGCCGTCGGTCAGGAATCCGCCCGAGACGTCCAGGACGGCCGGTTCGGTTCCGGCCTGGATGGCGCGCATGAGCACCTGCAGTCCGGCGATGTGATGGGTGGGCAGCGCCAGCAGCCACTGGCCCGGTCCGCCCAGCCGTTCGTGGGTGGCCTCGCCGCTGGCGCGCAGTGCGGCCGAGGTCAGCATGGCGCCCTTGGGCACGCCGGTGGTGCCGGACGTGGTCACCACCAGGGCGACGTCGTCATCGATGGGTGCACCCGGGCTCAGGGCGCTGGACAGCCGGGTCGTCTCCCGCCGGTCGCCGCCGGGTACCGGCAGCCAGGCCGGACCGCTGCCCGCCAGGGCGTCGCGTAGATGCGGTAGGACATCACCCACCGCGGCTCCGGTTGGCATGGGGAGGGTCCGCAGAGTGCTCACGTTCGCGATCGTGTCATGTCGGGGCCGACGACCCGTTTACGGGTCCTCGCCTCCCTTCGGTTAACTCAGGGGTCGAGGGGTCATTCGGACGTCGGTGTCGCCAGCGGCCAGCCACCGGCGGTGAGCCGGGAGGTCACTCGTGCGATATCGTCCTCGCCCGGCAGCTCTTTGGCAACTCGGCCGATCGCATCCTCGATCTCGTGCCGGGCGATCTCGTCGTTCGCGGCGCGTTCGCGGACCAGCTCGTCCACGACGAGGTGGACCTCGTAATCGGTGAGCCGCCGATGCAGCACCGCGAGCAGCGCGACGTAGTCCGATTGCGGGATGCCCTGTGGATAACCCGCACGCAACCAGCCCAGAACCTTCTGCAGGAGCGATCTCGCGGCCTCGGGGGATTCCGGTTGGACGGGCGGTGGACCGGGTTCCTGCGATCGCGGGGTCGGCGGGGCCGGGTTCTGCGGCTCCGTGTCCGGCGAGGCCGAGTTCAGCGGCGTCGGGTTCTGTCGTTCTTCCGGCTCACGCGGCGGTTGCGGGTCAGTGGTCACGGAACGTCCTTTCCGCGGGTCGTGGCCGTCCGGGCGGGCGCCGGGCTGATGTCATCGTCCGGGTCGGTGTCCGTGGTCGTCGAGCCGGTGTTCGGGTTTGGCGCATTCGCGCCAACGGTTGCCGAGCCGGTGCTCGCATCGATGTCGGCGTCCGCCGCGCCGGTGTTCGCGATTGCCGGGTCGGTTTCGGCGGGCGGGGCGGCCCACTGTTCGTTGACGTTGTCCGCGTGCACCGGATGGCGGCGCGAGCGCAGGTAGATGCAGCCCGAGAGCACGATCAGCAGCGCGAACACCACGCCGACGCCGGGCAGTCCGCCGATGCCGTGGGCCAGCGCCCAGCAGACCGCTCCGGTCACACCGGCCAGCGGCAGGGTGAGCAGCCAGGCCACCACCATCCGGCCCAGTACGCCCCAGCGCACCTCGGCCCCCGGACGTCCCAGTCCGGTGCCCAGGATCGCACCGGTCACCGTCTGGGTGGTCGAGAGCGGGAGGCCGAACTGTGCGGAGGTGAGAATGATTGCCGCACTGGCGGATTCGGCGGCCAGGCCCTGCGGTGCGCTGATGTCCACCAGTCCCTTGCCGAGGGTGCGGATGATCCGCCAGCCGCCCACCGAAGTCCCGGCCGCGATGGCCACCGCGCAGGCCGCGACCACCCACAGCGGCAGCGCGTCCGATGTCGTGCGCGAGCCGTAGGCGATCAGGGCCAGGAAGATGATGCCCATCGTCTTCTGCGCGTCGTTGGTGCCGTGCGCCAGCGACACCAGTGAGGCCGAACCGATCTGGCCCCAACGGAATCCGCGATTCACCCGGTCGGGGTCGCTGCGCCGGGTGACGCGGTATACCAGCCAGGTCCCGATCGTCGCGACCAGCGCGGCCACCACCGGCGAGAGCACCGCCGGGATCACGATCTTGGTCAGCACGCCCTGCCGGCCGGACACCCAGATCACCCCGTGCCAGCCCAGCGCGATCACGGTCGCGCCGATGAGCCCGCCGAACAGGGCGTGCGAGGAACTCGACGGCAGGCCGAGCAGCCAGGTCAGCAGATTCCACAGGATGCCGCCGACCAGGCCCGCGAAAACGATTGCGAGAAGGTCACGACCACCGACCTGATCCAGCCGGACGATGCCCTCGGCGACCGTCGCGGCGACCTCGACGCTCAGGAACGCGCCGACCAGATTCAGGCTTCCGGACAGTACGACCGCGGTCCGCGGCCCCAGCGCGCCGGTGGCGATGGAGGTGGCCATCGCATTGGCGGTGTCGTGAAAACCATTGGTGAAGTCGAAAACCAGAGCGGTGACGATGACTATGAGCAGAACGATCAGTTCGGCGGACACGCACCCAGTGTGCGCTACGGGGGGTGAAACCGACCAGTGCGTTCCGCGAAATCGAACGTCTTCGCGAACGTTGTCGCTTCTGGCAGCTGGATATTCGCTGGAGATCAGTCCTTGCGCGCCCGGCTGTCGCGTCGCAGTGGGTGATCCGCGGGTACCTCGACGAGCGCGATCGGCACGTCGTCGGGATCGCGCAACCACATCTCGATCAATCCCCAAGGTTCCCGCACCGGCTCGCGATCGAGCGCGATGCCCCGCGCGGCCAGCGCGGCGGCCGTCTCGTCCGCATCGCGCACCTGCAACCACAGCGCCCCGGCGAACCCGGTCCGCGCATCCGCCGCCCGTGCATGCCCGGCCACCTCGATCAGCGTCTGTCCCGCGAAGAACACCGTCCCGCCCGGATACTCCCGTGCAACCGCCAACTCCAGCCCGTCTCGATAGAACGCCACCGTCCGCTCGTAATCCACCGGCCGCAGAATGACCCGACTGCTCAGTATGTCCACCCGTCGAGCGTAAAGGCGACGTCCCCGGCGCGACCCGTATTTCGCTCCGGCCGCGAGGGCTCCACCGCAGAAGCGGGGTGCGGGTGTCATCCGATTTCGCGCCCGCCCGAGCGGCTTTCGTGCCTGCCCGGCTCATACCGGTTCGGCTGTGCCGCTACCGCACTCACCGCAGCGGCGTATTCGCGTCGGCTTGTTCGGGACACACCCGAGGACGGGCGTGTCGGCGGGTGCGGCCCGGCGCGCGGTGCCGCGGGGGCAAGATGGCGATGTGTTCAATGCGAAGCTGTGGGAGCCCGTGGAGGGGTTCGAGGATCTGACCGACATCACGTATCACCGGCATATCGAGCAGGGAACCGTGCGGGTGGCGTTCGACCGGCCCGAGGTGCGCAACGCGTTCCGGCCGCACACCGTGGACGAGTTGTATCGGGCGCTGGATCACGCGCGGATGACCTCCGATGTGGGCGCGGTGCTGCTGACCGGGAACGGGCCGAGTCCCAAGGACGGCGGCTGGGCGTTCTGCTCGGGTGGCGATCAGCGGATCCGGGGTCGTAGCGGATATCAGTACGCGTCGGGGGAGACCGCGGAGACCGTGGACAAGGCGCGGGCGGGCCGGTTGCACATTCTGGAGGTGCAGCGGCTGATCCGGTTCATGCCGAAGGTGGTGATCGCGCTGGTGAACGGGTGGGCCGCGGGTGGCGGGCACAGTTTGCACGTGGTGTGCGATCTGACCCTGGCCAGCCGGGAGCACGCCCGGTTCAAGCAGACCGACGCGGACGTGGGCAGTTTCGACGCCGGGTACGGGAGCGCGTATCTGGCGAAGATGGTGGGTCAGAAGTTCGCACGGGAGATCTTCTTCCTCGGCCGCCCGTACACCGCCGAGGAGATGCATCACATGGGCGCGGTCAACGCGGTGGTCGATCACGATCGGCTCGAGGACGAGGCGTTGGAGTGGACCGCGCAGATTCTCGGCAAGTCCCCGCAGGCTCAGCGGATGCTGAAATACGCGTTCAATCTCACCGACGACGGCCTGGTCGGTCAGCAGTTGTTCGCGGGTGAGGCCACCCGCCTGGGCTATATGACCGACGAGGCCGTCGAGGGCCGCGACGCCTTCCTCGAAAAGCGCGCACCCGATTGGAGCCCCTACCCCTGGTATTTCTGAAGTACCAGTTCAGCGCATCGATCGCCGTTCTGTCTGATGTGTCACCTACCGGCCCGTTGGATTGGACGGTGTAAGAAAGCGAGCTACCGTTCAAAGATGAGCAAACGCGCCGAGCCCGTGATCGATCGGAGCGCGATCGATGCGAGCAAGTACACCGAGCACGGCGGATTTCCCAAGGTCGCCGAGGCCGAGCCGGGGCCGAACTTCGCGCCGTTCGTGGCCGCCATGCGCACGCTGCAGGATCTCGCGGTCTCGGCGGACTGTCCGGACGAGGTGTTCGGCGAGGCTTTGGAACGGGTGCGTCAGCTCAACGATCTGCTCGAGCCGTATCGCGCACCGGAACTACAGGGTCCGGCCGGGCGGGTCAGCAAACTGCCCGGGCGCGGCAGCCTGCTGATGCCGCCGTGGGAGATCGTCGAGGCGGGGCCGACCGGGGTGTCGATGCGCGGCGAATTCCGCCGCTTCCACCTCGGCGGCAACGGCGCCGCGCACGGCGGCGTGCTGCCGCTGCTGTTCGACGATCTGTTCGGCGCACTCGTGCACTACGCCGGACGGCCGATCAGCCGCACCGCGTTTCTGCACGTCGAGTACCGCAAGATCACGCCGCTGCACACGCCGCTGAAGGTCGAGGGCACGGTGGATCGGGTCGAGGGACGCAAGAGTTTCGTCAGCGCGCGGTTGCGCGACGAATCCGATACCTTGCTAGCGGAATGTGAAGGGCTGATGGTGCAATTGCTGCCTTGGCAGCCATAGTTGGTGCAGGACAGTGTGCCTGGAACGTCCGGTGCGTATAGTTGCGTGCGCTCGCTCATTGAAAATCAATCCGGAGGAACCTGAAAGTGGTTGCAGCACTGTCTGAATCCCTGCTCGACGACGCCAAGCGCCCGGCCTTCCTGGCTGACGCCAAAGAGGTGCTGGACGCAGAGGTGTCGGATAAGGGTGGCGCCTCGGGCCTCGCCGTCAAGGGCGGATACGCCGCGGTGAAGAAGGTCAGCCCGTCGATCGTCGCGGATGCGCTGGAATCGTTCGCGCCCAAGTTCGTCGAGAAGCTCGAGCCGTACTGGGCCGAATTCCAGGGCAACGGCGGCGGCAGCTTCGCTGATCTGCTCGTCGCCAAGCAGGACGAGGTCGCCGAGGCGCTGCTGTCGGTGACCGACGCGCGGGCCGAGAGCTCCTCGCGTCCGGCACTGCAGAAGGTCTACTCCTCGCTGCGGTCCTCGGCGAAGAAGAATGTCGCCGAGGCGCTGCCTCGGGTCGGTGACCTGGTTCAGCGTCACGCTGGCTGATCGGCGTACAGCCTTCGGTGTCCGCTCCGCGCGGCCCGAAGGCTCCTCCCTGGCGAGTGTGAGCGGGTCCACGCACCGCTGCTGGGAACAGTCTGACAGGCTGGGGGGTGTGAATCCTTCGACAGCGCAAGCCCAGGTCGTCGTCGACGAATTGGCACGTGGCGGCGTCCGCGACGTCGTACTGTGCCCCGGCTCGCGCAATGCGCCCCTGGCTTTCGCCCTGGAGTCCGCCGACGCGGCGGGACGCCTGCGGCTGCACATGCGCATCGACGAACGAACCGCCGGATTCCTGGCGATCGGCCTGGCCGTGGCCAGCGGCCGTCCCGTGCCGGTGGTGATGACCTCGGGAACCGCGGTGGCCAATCTGGGGCCCGCGGTGCTGGAGGCCAATTACGCGCGGCAGCCGCTGATCGTGCTCAGCGCCAATCGCCCCTACGAGATGCTCGGCAGCGGGGCCAATCAGACCGTCGAGCAGTTCGGCTTGTTCGGCTCGCAGGTGCGGCTGTCGAACAGTCTCGGGCTGGCCGAGGAGGAGGACGGCTACCGGCAGCAGAACAGCGTCTGGCGGGCGGCCGTGTGCCGGGTGCTGGCCGCCGCGCGCGGGACCCGCTCGGGCAATGCCGGACCGGTGCAGCTCGATATTCCGCTGCGGGAGCCGCTGGTCCCCGATCTCGCGCCGGGCGAGATCGTTCCGGCCGGACGTCCCGACGGATCTGCTTGGACCGCAACACAATACGCGACACTCGACGTTCCGCTGGAACTCGATCTGACCCCGGACACCGTGGTCATCTCCGGGCACGGCGCGGGCCTGCGGCCCGAACTTGCCGATCTGCCGACCGTCGCCGAGCCGACCGCCCCGCGGCATGGTCCGGCCCTGCATCCGCTGGTGTTGCCGCTGTTGAAGCCGCGTCAGGCGATCATCACCGGGCGGCCGACCCTGCATCGGCAGGTGTCCCGGGTGCTCGCCGATCCCGAGGTCGCGGTATTCGCGTTGACCACGGGCCCGCGCTGGCCCGACGTGTCGGGCAATGTGATCGGCACCGGAACTCGCGCGGTCACGCGCGGCGCGCCCGATCCGGAATGGCTCGAACGCTGTCGCACCCTGAACGCCAAGGCTTCCGGCGTCGTGCGCGACGAGTTGGACCGGCATCCCAAACCGACCGGCCTGCATGTTGCCGCGGTCGTGATGGATGCGCTGTGTGAGGGCGATCATCTGCTACTGGGCGCGTCGAATCCGGTGCGCGACGCGGCGTTGGTCTCACATCCGCGGCCCGGGGTCACCGTGCTGTCCAATCGCGGCGTCGCGGGCATCGACGGCACGGTGTCGACCGCGGTCGGCGCGGCCCTGAGTCACCCCGGCCGCACCATCGCGCTGATCGGCGATCTGACCTTCCTGCACGATGCGTCGGGTCTGCTCATCGGCCCCGGTGAACCCCGGCCGGAAGATCTGACCATCGTGGTCGCCAACGACGACGGCGGCGGCATATTCGAACTGCTCGAACAGGGCGACCCGCAGTACGCCGGGGTTTTCGAGCGGGTCTTCGGCACACCGCACGGTATGGACCTGGCGGCCATGTGCGCGGCCTACCGTGTTCCGCATCGCCAGGTCGATACGGCCGAACTCGCGGTCGAGTTGACCCGGCACGCGCACGGTATGCGGGTGCTCGAGGTCGCCACCGAGCGGTCGAGCCTTCGTGAGCTGCACGCGACCGTGCGCGCGGGGATCGGCGGGTAGGCGCGCGGTTCGGTCGTCGGACGCGGAACGCGGCGTGACCGAGTGTTCCGGTCCGCGTGAGGTCGCACACCGTCGTGCGGGATCGATGGGTAGGCGCGCGGTTCGATCGGCGGCCGGACGCGGGATTCGGCGCGACCGAGTGTTCCGGTCCGCGTAATTCACGCACCGCCGTGTGGGATCGATGGGTAGGCGCGCCGCATCGATCGGCGGGCCGTCGGGCTCGTCGACAGGTGTGCGCGGTTCGATCGGCCGTATGTGGAAACGGCGGATCGGTCAGTACTCGTCGTCGGAATTCTCGGCGTAGTCGTCGTCGAGCGGGACCTCGATGGTCTGCTCGATGACGTCGGCCTCGGTGGCCTCGCGATCGGCTGCGGCCGTGGGGAATTCGGGTTCGAACTCGTCGTCTTCGAGGTAGGCCGGGACGGACTGTTCCGCGCGATCGGCTTCGGGAACGGTGTCGATGGCGGCGATGGGGTCGGTCATCGGGTGCTCCTTTCCGTCGTGGGCGGTCGCCCGGTACTGGGCTACTGTCGAGAATCCTCCGTTCTGGAGGGGCTGGCAACCTTTCGGTGCTCCGATGTGCCCCCGTGGGGATGGATTTCCGCTGGTCGGGAGGCTTGTCATTCCCCGGGCAGCGGTCCGGCCTCGGCCGGGTATTCGACGAGCGCCAGCGTCCGTCCGGCCATGAAGCGCGCGGTCCGCACCGGCACTCCGGTCCGGGTCACCTCGCTGACCTCGACCACGCCGCGTGCGATCCGCACCTCGACCCGGCGGCCCGCTCGGGTGGCGGCCACCTCGTAGTTCCGCGAACCGCCGCCGATATCGACGACGATCTCCACACGATCACCCTTCATCCCCCAATTGTCCTCGCCACCTCTGCATTCCGTCGCTAACGAGTGCGTTGCGGGATGGTGCCGCACATACATCCGCACGCGCACCGATGAATCCATCGGATGGGGTCCGTCTGCATCGGTGAGGGCTCGGCGCGTCCGGGCCGCCGCACGCGAGGAGAGCCATGACCACACCGATGTTCGATCTGGAGAATGCCGCGACGCTGCTGGAGCAGGTGGTCGCCGGTATCGCCGACGATCAGCTCACCGCCCCGACGCCCACCGCCATGACGGTCGGCGAGATGGTGCAGCACGTCCTCGGTTTCACCGAGGGGTTCCGCCGCGGCGCCACCAAGGAGGGCATCGGCACGTCGGTGCCGCCCTCGCAGGCCGCACCGCAAACTCTCCCGCCGGACTGGCGTTCCCGCGTTCCGGCACAGTTGAAAGCACTGGTCGTCGCATGGCGCGACCCCGCCGCCTGGGCGGGCGACACGGAGGTGGGCGGCGCGACCGGCCCGGCCCCGCAGATGGCCTGCTTCGCCCTCGACGAGGTGATCGTGCACGGCTGGGACCTCGCCCACGCCACCGGCCAGCCCTTCGCCCCCACCGAACAGGACCTGGTGACCCTGCTGGAAATGCTCGCCGAAATCCCCGCTGAGGGCGTCCCGGGCCTGTTCGGCCCCCGAGTCCCGGTCGCACCGGAAGCTTCGCTCCTGGACCGGGTGATCGCTCTGACCGGCCGCGATCCTGCTCTGGCCTGTCGATAGGACCGCTCGATCGCGAAGCCCTGGAATGGGAAGCAGGGCTGCACACCGTCTGCGATCAGCACCCTGCCTGGAATGGGAAGCCGCGCTGCACCCGAGTGGTTCAGAACATGGAGCGCGAGCCGGAAGCGTTCTGTTCGCAGTCGGCCTGATCTGCTGCTGCCTCGTCATCCGCGGAAGGGTGTGGGTATTCGTAATGTGTTGCGGCGCTCGGCCGGTCGGGCTCGGCTGAGGGGTCAGCGGATGAAGAGCCCGGAGCGGGCGGCGAGTGCTGCGGATTCGGCGGCGGCGGTTGCGGTGTGGTCGTCGATGGGGTCGCCGGTGGTGAGGAGGCGGTAGTAGAGAGGGGCGGAGACGGCGGAAAGGACTGCGCGGGGGTCGGTTTCGGGAGGGATTTCGCCGCGGGCCACCGCCGCGGCGATGCAGGGGGACCATTCGGTGAGGCGGGTGTCGTAGAAGTGGCGCAGGGCTGTGGCGGTGGTGGGGTCGGAGGTCGCGGCGGCGATCAGGGAGGCGAAGAGTTTTCCCTGGCGGGGCTCGTTGAGGGTGCGGGCGACCAGGCGGGCGTTGGCGAGTAGATCCTCGCGCAGGGATCCGGTGTCGGCATGCGGGAGCGACGTTTCGGCCATCTCGGTGAGCAGGTCGGCGACCAGGCCCGCGGGGGTGCGCCAGCGTCGGTAGACGGTGGTCTTGCCGACGCCCGCGCGGGCGGCGACCTCGGCCGGGTCCAGGTGTGCGAAACCCCGCTCGGCCAGCAGGTCACCGGCAGCCCGCAGGACCGCCTCGCGGACGCGGGCGGTGCGGCCGCCCGGACGTACCGAGCCCGGGGTGGCCGTGTCCTGAGTCATAACGGTCCTCCAGTTCCGTTAGCGATCGAATGAGTGTAACGTTCGAATTGTTAATGAAACTACTGTCCCGTTAGGAGCGGATCATGGAGTATCGGCGGTTGGGTGCTTCGGGGCTGACGGTTCCCGCGCTGAGTTTCGGTGCGGGAACCTTCGGCGGGCGCGGTGAGCTGTTCGGCGCGTGGGGTGACACCGACGCCCGGCAGGCCCGCCGGATGGTCGACGTCGCCCTGGACGCGGGCGTCACGATGTTCGACACCGCGGACGTGTACTCCGACGGCGCGTCGGAACAGGTTCTGGGCGAGGCGATTCACGGTCGACGGGATCGAGTGCTGTTGTCCACCAAGGCATCGCTACCCACCGGGCCGGGGCCGCACGAGGCCGGTTCGGGCCGCTCCCGGTTGATCGCCGCGGTGGAGGGCGCGCTGCGGCGGCTGGGCACCGAGTACCTCGACCTGTTCCAGCTGCATGCCTTCGACGCGGGCACCCCGGTCGAGGAAGTGCTCGCCGCACTGGACGATCTGGTGCGCGGCGGCAAGATCCGGTACGTCGGCGCCTCCAATTTCGCCGGTTGGCAGCTGATGAAATCCCTTGCGGCGGCCGACCGGAACGGCCACGTCCGGTATGTCGCGCATCAGGTGTACTACTCGCTGGTCGGCCGCGACTACGAGTGGGAGCTGATGCCGCTGGGCCTGGATCAGGGCGTCGGCGCGGTGGTCTGGAGTCCACTGGGCTGGGGTCGGCTGACCGGGAAAATCCGTCGCGGACAACCACTTCCCGAGGGCAGCCGACTGCACAAGACCGCCGAAGCCGGTCCACCCGTGGACGACGAGCTGCTCTACGCGGTGGTCGACGTCCTGGACGATCTGGCCGCCGAAACCGGCCGCACCGTCCCGCAGATCGCGCTGAACTGGCTGCTGTCCCGGCCCACCGTCTCGACGGTGATCATCGGCGCGCGCACCGAGGAACAGCTGCGCCAGAACCTGGGCGCGGTGGACTGGCAACTCGACGCCGACCAGATCGCCCGGCTGGACAAGGTCAGCGCGCGCACCCCCGCGTACCCGTACTACCCCTACTATCGCCTCCCGGACTTCGCCCGGCTGAATCCGCCCGCCGTGTAGAGCCACATTCCCGTAGTCGGTCGGCATCCGCGGATCCGCATCGTCGGCGGGCGTCCGGTCATGGCGTGCCGGCCGGGGAATTCGTATCCGAGGGTCGCTCGCCTCGCATCGCTGTTGCCCATCGGACTCGCCGATGCCCGGGGCCGGGCTCGATTCGCCGGCCGGTCAGTAGACGTCGCGGACGTAGCGCTTCTCGGCCGTGAGCTGTTTCTTGTACGCGGTGGCGGCTTCGGGCGTCATGTTCCCGTGGATCTGGGCGATGGTGAGCAGGGTCTGGTCCACGTCGCGGGCCATGCGACTGGCATCACCGCAGACGTAGATGTGGGCACCCGAACGCAGCCAGGACCACAGTTCCGCGCCGTGTTCGAGCATGCGGTGCTGGACGTAGACGCGTTCGCGTTGGTCGCGGGAGAAGGCCAGGTCCAGTCGGGTGAGGAAGCCGTCGCGGAACATGTCCTCCAGTTCGGTGCGGTAGTAGAAGTTGTCCGCGGCGTGCTGGTCGCCGAACAGCAGCCAGTTGCGCCCGCGACAGCCCAGCGCGCGACGCTCGTGCAGAAAGCCGCGGAAGGGTGCGATACCGGTGCCGGGGCCGATCATGATCATCGGCGCGTTCGGGTCCAGCGGCGGGCGGAAATGCGGCGCGCGCTGCAGGAATATCGGAATCCGCGCATCCGCGCCGCGGTCGGCCAGGAAGGTCGAGCAGACGCCGCCGCGCGGTGCGGCCGGATCGCCGTAGCGCACCACGCCGACGGTCAGCTGCACCTCGTGCGGATCGACCAGCGGACTCGAGGAGATCGAATACTGCCGTGGCTGAAGCTTTTTCAGGGTTGTCAGCCAGTCCACCGGATCGGCGCGGACCTGGAAGTCGCGCAGCACGTCCACGATCTGTTTGTCCCACAGATAGCCGTCGAGTTCGGTGCGGTTGTCGCGGCGCAGGAGTTTGGCCAACTGCGGGCTCGGGTTGTGCGCCGCGAGGAAATTCAGCAGGTCGTTGCTGACCCGGGTGATGTCGTAATGGGTGCGTAGTGCCTGTTCGAGCGGGACTTCGCGATCGTCGATCTCGGTCGGGTGCCGTGGGTCGAGTCCGGTCGCCTCGAGCCATTCCGTGACCAATGTCTGGTCGTTGGTGGGCCAGACGCCGAGGGAGTCGCCGACCTCGTAGGTCGCGTCACGATCGCGCAGGTCGAATCCGAACTGCCGCACCTCCTTCGGCGAGCCGGGCCGGGAGAGCAGCTCGTTGCGCACGAGCGGTGCGGGGATGGGGGCGTTGCGGGTGAACGCCGGGGCAGCCGGACGCGTCTTCGGAACGTGCTGGGTGCGAGCGGGACTCGGCACTCCGACGCGGTCGGTGCGGGATGACGCCGAATCTCCGCGTGCCCCTCCGGCCGGCCGCGAACCGCCCGATTCGCCCGGACCCAGCACCCCGAGCACGTCCTCGAGCCACCGCGTCGAGAGTTCGGCGTGGTCGGGCTCGCTGTCCACGCGTGGAAGCAATCTGGTGGCACCGGATTTCGCGAACAACTCGTCGAGTTTGCGTCCGTGACCGCAGAAGTCGTCGTAGGAGGAATCGCCGATCGCGAACACGGCATAGCGCAGCTCGTTGAGACGAATTGCGCTGCCGGACATCAGGTCCCAGAAATCCGCGGCATTGTCCGGCGGACCGCCGTCGCCGAACGTGCTCGTGATGACCAGGACGTCACCGCTCAGATCGGCCGGCTCGCAGGAATTCATCTCCAGCAACCTCGGCGCGCAACCGGATTCGGACAACCGCTGGGCGGCCTCGGCGGCGAACTCCTCGGCGGTCCCGGTCTGCGAAGCCCACAGCACGGTGACCACATGCGATTCGGCCTCGGCCGCAGCCGGTTCCGCCTCGGCGGTCGCAGGACCCGTCGCGCGCGAGTACATCCCCGCCAGCAATCCGTCGATCCACAGCCGACTGCTGCGCGCCAGGGGCGCGGACTCGGGCAGCACCGGTTGGCCCCGCACCGGAAGGGATTCCAATGCCGCCAGATAGCCACCCAGGTAGATCCGCTCGGTGTCGCTCAGCGTCGGCGCGGCGGCGGTGTCCAATCCGAGCATTCGGGCCAGGGGATGCCCACTCCCCGACGTCTCGGGCGTGGCGACCGGCGGCGCTTGCGCAGGTGCGGCGGGTTCGGCCGCGATGCGGCGCAGGGATACCGCGCACGCCTTGAACTCCGGCTGCAGCGACGCATCGTCCACCGCGTCATTGGTGACCGCGTTCACCGTCAGATATTCACCCTGTTCGTCGTTCCAGTGGAACGGCGCGAAGCAATCACCCGGCCGCACCCGGTCGCTGATCCGCACCGGCAGCACGGCACGCCCACGGCGAGAGTTGATCTCGAGCTGATCCTCCGGTCGCACGCCCAGTCGCTCGGCGTCCTCGGGATGCACCTCGACGAAGGGTTTGCCGTTCAGCTTGGTCAGCTTGGCGACCTTGCCGGTCTTGGTCATGGTGTGCCACTGATGCGGCAGGCGACCGGTGTTGAGCACGAAAGGATAGTCGTCGTCGGGCATTTCGCGGGGTTCCATATGCGGCCGCGGCCAGAACACCGCGCGCCGGCTCGGCGTCGCGAAGGCCAGCTCGGGCGTGTTCCCCGATTCGTCGGTGAACAGATGCTGGCTCACCCCGTCGTTGCGATATCGAATCGGGTTGCGCCGCTGCGCCGGATCCGGACACGGCCACTGCAGCGGACCGGACCGCAGCTCCTCGTAGGAGACCCCGCGCAGGTCGTATCCGGTCGCCGGATTGGCGAACTGCCGAATCTCCTGGAAAACCTCCGCACTGGAATCGAATTCGAATCCCTCGAATCCCATCGCCGTGGCCACCTGCGCGATCAGCAGCCAATCCGGGCGCGCGTCACCCACCGGATCGATCGACCGCTGCAACAGGCTCACGGTGCGTTCGGAATTGACCATCACCCCGTCTGCCTCGGCCCACAGCGCCGCGGGTAACAGCAGGTCGGCATAGGCGTTGGTGGCGGTCTCCGCGTAGACGTCGCTCGTGACGACCAGTTCGGCCGATTCCAGCCCGGAGATGACCGTCTTCCGATTCGCCACCGACGCAACGGGATTACTGCAGATGATCCAGCACGCCCGGATCTTCCCGTTGGCCAGTTCCCGGAACATCTCGATGGTGCCCGGCCCGGATTCGGCTCGAATCGTCCCCGGCTCGAGACCCCAGGCGGTCTCGACGAATGTGCGATCTGCTTCGGACAGCACACTGCGCTGACCCGGCAGTCCCGGGCCCATGTAGCCCATTTCCCTGCCGCCCATGGCATTCGGCTGTCCGGTCAGCGAGAACGGGCCGCTGCCGGTGCGGCAGATCGCGCCGGTGGCCAGATGCAGATTGCACAGCGCGTTGGTGTTCCAGGTGCCGTGCGTGGACTGGTTCAGGCCCATCGTCCACAGCGACATCCATTCGCCCGCCTCGCCGATCCACCGTGCGGCAGTGCGGATATCGGCTTGCGACAGGCCGGTGATCTCCGCGACCCGGTCCGGAGGATAGTCGGCGAGGAATTCATCCATCGCCGGCCAACCCTCGGTGTGCGCGGTTATGAAATCGGTGTCTATGTCACCGTTTTCGACCAGCAGATACAGCAGGCCATTGAGCAGTGCGAGATCGGTGCCGGGCGCGATCTGCAGGAAAAGGTCCGCGTTGCGGGCGGTTTCGGTGCGACGCGGATCGACGACGATGAGTTTTGCCCCGGCGCTCTTGCGGCGATCGGCAAGGCGCAGATACAGAATCGGATGGCAGTCCGCCATATTCGAGCCGATCACCAGGAACAGATCGGCATGGTCGATGTCGTCGTAGGATCCCGGCGGCCCGTCCGCGCCGAGCGATTGTTTGTATCCGGTGCCCGCGCTGGCCATGCACAGCCGCGAATTCGATTCGATGTGCACGGTGCGCAGATATCCCTTGGCCAGTTTGGTGGCGAGGTATTGCGCTTCCAGGGACATCTGCCCCGAGACGTACAGCGCGATCGCATCGGGCCCGTGCGTGCCCAGAATGGCCCGCAGCCGCCCGGCCACCTCGCGGACCGCATCGTCCACGGCGATCGGAGACGGTTCGTGCCCGCGTTCGGCGCGGCGCAGGGCCGTGGTCATCCGGCCGGGCGCGCGCATCATCTCGGCGTGGGTGGCCCCCTTCGTGCACAGTCGTCCGGCGTTGACCGGGTGCAGTTTGTTACCGCGCACGGCCGCGATCACGGGCGCGCCGGACTCGTCCACGCTGGTCTCGACCGTGATCCCGCACCCCACGCCGCAGTACGAACAGGTGGTGTCGACGTTCGCCGGACTGGAGGGTGGAGGGGGCATGCCTCGATGATCGCCACCGGCGATTGCGCCGGATTTACCGGACGTTATCGGCGGGTGACAAAGGTCCGCACAGCCCCGAGTCGATCTTGTGAGGAGTGATCGACATCACCGAGGGGTGTGTTTCTAGCCCAGTTTGTACTAGCCCAGTTTGTAACCGCGATGCAGGGCGACGATGCCGCCGGTCAGGTTACGCCACTTCACCGAAGACCAACCCGCATCGGCCATCCGGAGTGCGAGCTGGCGCTGATTGGGCCAGGCGCGAATGGATTCGGCGAGGTAGACGTAGGCGTCCGGATTGCTGCTGACCGCGCGCGCCACGACGGGCAGGGCCCGCATCAGGTATTCCATGTACACGGTGCGGAACGGGCCGAACACCGGCGTGGAGAACTCCGCGATCACCAGGCGTCCGCCGGGTTTGGTGACGCGCAGCATCTCGCGCATCGCCAGGTCCGGATCCGAGAAGTTGCGCAGCCCATAGGAAATGGTGACCGCGTCGAACGAATCGTCGGCGAAGGGCAGCCGGGTGCCGTCCGCGGCGACCATCGGCACCTCGCGGAAGCGACCCGCGTCCAACATGCCCCGGGAGAAATCCGCCGCTACGCACCAGGCCCCGGACTTGCTGAACTCCAGGGTGGAAACCCCGGTCCCGGCCGCCAGATCCAGTACCCGCTCGCCGGGCCGCAGCGCCAGCGCCTTGCGGGTCGCCCAGCGCCAATACCTGTCCTGACCCGCGGAGATCACGGTGTTGGTCAGGTCGTACCGCTTCGCGACCCCGTCGAACATCGACGCGACCTCATGCGGTTGCTTGTCCAGCGAGGCACGGAACGACTCTGTTTTCGCCACGTCTGCAGACCCTAGCGTGATCCGCGCGCGGGGCCGAGCCGGGCCGGTTCACCACCGACGGCGGCGGATCCGGATCCTGGCGACTCCGAAGTGATCTTGCAGCCGATGCCCAGCTTCGGGGCGACGACCATGGCGGACACGACCGGGCCGGGAATTCCTACGCGCTGCGGCAGATGTCGTCGCTACTCGCCCCGAGCACGTCCGCGTAATGCCCCATCAGCTCGGTGCAGATGGCGGGCCAGGTGCGGTGCAGGACGGATTTGCGTGCGGCGGCGGCGAATCGGGCGCGGTGCGCGGGATCCTGCAGGGCCCCGACGGCGCTGGGCAGCAGTTCGCTGAAACGATCCACCGGGAGGAGATATCCGTTGCGGCAGTGGGAGATCAGATCGCGCGGGCCGCCCGCATCGGGACCGACGACCGGCAGACCGCTCGCCAGCGCCTCCTGCACGCCCTGGCAGAACGTCTCGTGCTCACCGGCGTGCACCATCACATCCAGGCTCGCGTAGGCCCGGCCCAACTCGTCGCCGCCCAGCTCACCGGTGAAGATCGCCGAGGGCATCAGCTCGGCCAGACGCTTGCGATCGGGCCCGTCACCCACGATGACCAGCTGAATCTCCGGATCGCCGTCCAGCACCGCCAGACGCTCCACATGCTTCTCCGGGGCCAGCCGCCCCACGAAGCCGACCACCAGACGCTGGTCGGCCGACCACGCCTCGCGCAGCTCCGCCGAGCGCGCCGAGGGGGTGAATCGCGCGATGTCCACCCCGCGCGCCCACCGGTGTACACGCGGAATCCCGTGCTGGACAAGGTCTTCCGCTGCCGCCGAGGAGGGGGCGAGGGTGCGGGCGGCGCGTTGGTGGATGCGCCGTGTCCACGCCCACGCCGCCCGCCGGGCCGGGCCGAGCCCATAGCTCTGGGCGAATCCGGCGACATCGGTCTGATACACCGCCACCGCGGGCAGATCCAGCCGCAGCGCGGCCGACATCCCGCCCGCCCCGAGCAGGAACGGCGAGGCCAGATGCACGATATCGGCGTCGAATTCCTCGATCGCCGCGGTGATTCCCGGCTGCGGCAGCCCGACCGGCAGCGAACTGATCTTCGGCACCATCACCGCGGGCACCCGCACCACCGGGAACCGGCCGTAGGAGTGCGGCGCGGGCGGCTGTCCGCGCGGGGTGTCCGGCGCGATGATCAGCGCGTCGTGACCGTGCCGCTCCAGATGCCCGAGCACCTGCAGCACGGAGTTGACGACGCCGTTCATATTCGGCAGGAACGACTCCGAAACGATCGCTACACGCACACTTCGAGTGTGCTCGAGCGGCGACGCGAAGCCGCCACGACCATATGACGCCTATGCGAAGTTCCGGCGAACATCTACGTTCATCAGGCCGATCGGGCGACTTCGACACTCTCCAGCGGCTCGCGCCGCCGCAGCCGCCGCAGCAGCCACACTGTCGGCAGCGCGATCAGCCACACCACCACGATCACCGACAACGCGGGCACGATCGCCACCCGCGCGTCGCGGCCCGCGACCCGCACGAGTTCCGGATCGGACAGGCTGTACTCGACGTTGATGCGTTCCCCGGCGGTCAGCTTGGTCGGGTACAGCACGCCCAGGCGTGGATTGCGGGTGACGCCATCGGGAGTGACGAACGTCACCGCGGAACGCAGCCGTCCCGCCGAGAGCACTTCGGCGCTGGCCACGCCCTTGTCCGAGGCGATCAGCATGTCGTCGCGCCAGGCCGCCAGCACCAGCAGGACCGCCAGCGCGCTGATCGCCGTCGCGGCGATGAGCACACCGATTCGAATCCGTCGCAGACGCCGCGTACGCCGATGTGCGGGCTGACTGTTCTCCGACACGACTTCAGGCTATTGCATCGCTCCGATAGCGTGTGCGCCCATGTCCCGAAAATTCAGCTTCACCGTGTCATACAGCGTCCCGGTCGAGGAGCTTCACCGGGCGATCACCAGCGACGAGTTGTGGCAGGACCGTTTCGAGGGCGCGGAGACGGCCACCCTGGACCTGTCCCACGACGACGGTCCCGGCACCATCCGCGTGCACATGACCGAAAAGGTACGCCCGGAAAGGATTCCGGCGCTCGTTCGCAAGGTGCTCAAGAACGATCTCGTGGTCGCGCGCACCGACAACTGGGGCCCGCTCGACGGCGACACCGCCCGGGGTGTGTTCTCCGGCACATCGCAGGGCATCACCACCAAGATGTCCGGCACCTACGAAATGCGTCCCGCCGCAACGGGTTCGGAGGTCGTGGTCGCCGGTACGGTGGCGGTGAAGGTGCCGCTGGTCGGCGGCGCGATCGAGCCGCTGGCCGAACAGTTGCAGCGTCGCGTCGTCGAGAGCGAATCCAAGTTCATCGATTACTGGTTTGCCTCCAAGGGCGAATCCTGAGCTGGAAAACCTTGCATGCGAGCCGATTCCGGGTGCTCGCATGCAAGGAACCGGGAGTGCCCGCTATTGCGCGCCCGGCCCGAAATCGCCGCCGTCGAACTCCCTCGGCTCGACCAGGACCAGCCAGTTGCCGGAGTTGTCGCGGATGATCGCCTCGACGCCGTACGGCCGGTCCGAGGGCGGCTGAACGAATTCCACGCCCTTGGCGGTCAATTCCTCGTATGCCTTGTGGCAGTCGTCGGTCCGCAGCCCGAGTCCGCCGTTGGTGCCGTTGGCCAGCGCCCGCCGAATCGCCTCGGCGACGTCCTCGGCCAACGGAGGTCCCGGCACCATCAGGGTGATCTCCAGCTCCCGATGATCCGGATGCGCGATGGAAACCCAGCGGAAACCGTTGTCCCCCATGGTTATATCGGTCACCTCCACGAAGCCCAGCTTCTCGATGTACCAGTTCTTCGCCGCGGTCTGATCGGTCACGTGCACGGTGACCAGTGACACATTGGTGATGGTTGTCATGTCATAAGGCTATGGGGTCCGACGCTCGGATCGCTTCTCCGAAATTGCTCGGTTTCAGGGGCGTTTCCGGTCCGACAGGCCGTGCATGAAGATGTAGCAGCCCGGGATGTGGGGTGCGCCCTCGGCGGCGAATTTCGCCTGGTAGGCCGAGGGGGACATGCCGACCAGGTCGGTGAATTTGCGGCTGAACGAGCCCAGACTGGTGTAGCCCACGAGCATGCACACCTCGGTGACGGTGACGTTGGTCGCACGCAGCAGATCCTGGGCGCGTTCGATCCGGCGTTCGGTCAGGTACAGCGCCGGGGTCTTGCCGTAGGTCGCGGCGAAACAGCGCAGGAAATGGTATTTCGAGACCCCGGCCGCGGCGGCCAGACCGTCCAGGTCCAGCGGTTCGGCATAGTGGCGGTCGGCCAGATCGCGCGCTCGGCGCAGGTGGGGGAGCAGGCCCTCGGGGACCGGTCGGGGCGGGGTATCGGCCATACCGTCCTGCTCACCCTCGTGATCAGCTGAACGGGGTCAGGTCGTCGAAGCGCATGGACGCGCGGCCCGCGGTGCGCCACAGCCGGGCGGTGAGGTCGGCGTCCTCCTCGGTCACCAGATTGCCCATCACCCGGACTGCGGTCTGCTGCAACAACTTCGAGCGCATCATCGGCGGACCGCCGGTCGGCACCATGCGCGGGTGGGTGGCCAGGGCCGCGATCCGGCGCGCGACGGAGAACGTGCGGCCGTAGCGGGCGCGCAGCAGATCCGGCCACAGCGTGGTCAGATCCGGTTCGTCGAGCAGTCCGGCCAGCAGATGCCCGCCCTCGAGGCCGTAATCGATACCCTCGCCGTTCAACGGATTGACGCAGCCCGCCGCATCGCCCACCAGCGCCCAGTTGCGCCCGCTCACCCCGGAGACCGCGCCGCCCATCGGCAGCAGCGCCGAGGCGACCGCGCGCGCGTCGCCGTCGAACTGCCATTCCTCCCTGCGCAGCGAAATATAGTGCTGCAGAAGCGGTTTCAACGCGATATGGGACGGGCGACGTTCGGTGGCCAGCGAGCCGACGCCGATGTTCACCTCGCCGTTGCCCAGCGGGAACACCCAGCCGTACCCGGGCACCAGAGTGTCCTGCGCGTCGCGCAACTCCAGATGCGAGGTGATCCATTCGTCATCGCTACGCGCGGAACGGATGTACGCGCGCGCGGCCACGCCGTAGGCGAAACGGCGATGCCAGGTCCGGCCGAGCAGCTTGCCCACCGGCGAGCGGACGCCGTCGGCGACGATCAATGTCCGGCAGGTGATTTCGTGCGTCCCCGCCTCGGTGCGCACGGTGACGCCGGTGACCCGGTCGCCCTCGCGCGCGACCTCGACCACCCGCGTCCCGTCGACCATCTGTGCACCCCCCTTGACGGCGGTTTCGCGCAGCTTCTCGTCGAGTTCGAGCCGGGGGACGGCACTTCCGTAGGTGGGGAACGACCCGCCCGGCCACGGCAGCACCGCCTCGCGGCCGAATCCGCCCATCCGCAGGCCGCGGTTGACCGTATGCGCCCGCATCCATTCACCCAGTCCCAGATGTTCCATCTCCGCGGTGGCGCGCGGGGTCAGCCCGTCGCCGCAGGTCTTGTCGCGCGGGAAGACCGCGGCATCGGTGAGCAGCACGTCGCGCCCGGCG
>NZ_BDBQ01000065.1 GCF_001613065.1 Nocardia miyunensis NBRC 108239 | reverse complement strand
CCCGCCGGTCCCGCGCCCACGACCAGCACGTCGGCATGTGCGGGCAGCGCGTGCGTTCCGCGCTCGCTCCCGATGGCGGCATCCGGTGAACCCATGCGCCCCATCCTCGCAGGGCTGTGCGAACGGCGTCGACGGGGCGGGCCGCACAGCGCCGGCCGCCGAGTGAGTTGTGCCGGTGTCGTGACCGCGCCGCGCCGGGACTCGGGTGAGTCGCGCTGGGAACCGGACCGAACTACGCCGTGGTCGTGAGCGAGATGCGATGGGGCGTGACGGAACGGCACGGGGCGGCGAGGGGTGCGCGCGTGTCGGATTCGTCCCACAATGGCGGTGTTGTGATGGTGTTCATGGGGACCTGGAACCCGACACGCTAGGTTGTGGGGCGTGGGGACGGACGCGGCATTGGGAGACGACATGAGTGCATCGGCGGTCAGCGATGAGAGCACGGTGGTGGCCGGGGTGGATCTCGGCGACCACGAGCTCGCGTCGACCGTGCGCAACGGTCTGGTCGAAGTCGAGAAACTACTGATCGCCGAGCTTTCCGACGGGGAGGAATTCCTGCAGGAGGCGGCTCTGCATCTGGCCCGCGCGGGGGGTAAGCGGTTCCGGCCGCTGTTCACCATCCTGACCGGACAGCTGGGCCCGCGCCCGACCGATCCGGATCTGATCACCGCGGGCACCGTGATCGAACTGGTACATCTGGCCACGCTCTACCACGACGACGTCATGGACGAGGCCACGATGCGTCGCGGCGCGCCGAGCGTGAACTCACGCTGGGGCAACAGCATGGCCATCCTGTCCGGGGACTACCTGTTCGCGCACGCGTCGCGGCTGGTGTCCACCCTCGGCCCCGACGCGGTGCGGATCATCGCGGAGACGTTCGCCGAGCTGGTCACCGGTCAGATGCGAGAGACGTTGGGCGCCAAGCAATCTCAGGATCCCGTCGAACACTATCTGCGGGTGGTGTGGGAGAAGACCGGATCGCTGATCGCCGCCTCCGGCCGTTTCGGCGGAACCTTCTCGGGTGCCGATCGCGATCACGTCGAACGCGTGGCTCGCCTCGGTGACCTGGTGGGCACCGCCTTCCAGATCTCCGACGACATCATCGACATCTCCTCGGCGGCCGAACAGTCCGGCAAGACGCCGGGCACCGATCTGCGCGAGGGCGTGCACACCCTGCCCGTGCTGTACGCGCTGCGCGACGAGGGCGTCGAGGGCGACCGCCTGCGCACTCTGCTGGCCCGCCCGCTGGAAACCGACGACGAGGTCGCCGAGGCCCTGGACCTGCTGTCCCGCTCCCGGGGCATGGTCATGGCCAAGGAGAAACTGCAGGGCTACGCCGACCTCGCCCACGCCGAACTCTCCGCACTCCCGTCCGGCCCCGCCAACGCGGCCCTGGAACGCCTCGTCCGCTACACCATCGAACGATCCGTGTAGTTCGTCTCCATTTCCCCATCAGGGGGAACCTGGAGTGCCACCTCCCTCGTTGACCTGGTGTAACGGATAATCGATGACGGGGTGCTGAGATGGAGGACCGACCATGCACCGTGGGTATGCGAACGGGTTGAAGACGTTCGGCCTGATGGTCGGCATGTCGGCGCTGATCGTGTTCATCGGCGCGCTGTTCCGCAATCCCACGATCTTGGTGATCGCCATTCTGCTGGCCGTCGGCATGAACGCCTACGCCTACTTCAACAGTGATCGGCTGGCGCTGCGGGCGATGCACGCGCAGCCGGTCTCCGAACTCGAGGCCCCGGTGATCTACCGGATCGTGCGCGAGCTGGCGACCGCGGCGCGTCAGCCCATGCCGCGGCTGTACATCAGTCCCACGACCGCACCCAATGCCTTCGCCACCGGCCGCAATCCCCGGCACGCCGCGGTCTGCTGTACCAGCGGCATCCTGCAACTGCTCGACGAACGTGAGTTGCGCGCGGTCCTGGGCCACGAGCTCTCGCACGTGTACAACCGCGACATCCTGATCTCCTCGGTGGCCGGCGCCCTGGCCGCGGTGATCTCCGGCCTGGCCAATCTGGCCTTCTTCGCGGGCCTCGGCGGCGGTGGAAACCGCGATGGTGAAGGGCCGAATATCCTTGGCGTACTTCTGGTTTCGTTACTGGGCCCGATCGCTGCCACGCTGATCAAACTGGCCGTATCGCGGTCGCGCGAGTATCAGGCCGACCAGGACGGCGCGCAGCTCACCGGCGACCCGCTCGCCCTGGCCTCGGCCCTGCGCAAACTGGAACGGGGCGTCGCGGCGGCCCCGCTGCCCCCTGATCCGCGGCTGACCGCCCAATCGCACCTGATGATCGCCAACCCGTTCCGGGCGGGTGACCGCATGGCCCGCCTGTTCTCCACCCATCCGCCCATGGCCGAGCGAATCGCCCGCCTCGAACATCTGGCGGGCGGTCCGCGCCGCTACTGACAGCACGCACCGCCGGAATTACCGGTAGTTGACGAACTGCAGCGCCAGATCGAAGTCGCTGCTCTTGAGCAGGGCGATGACGGCCTGCAGATCGTCCCGCTTCTTGCTGCTCACCCGCAGCTCCTCGCCCTGGATCTGCGCCTTGACGCCCTTGGGGCCCTCGTCGCGGATCTTCTTGGCGATCTTCTTCGCATTCTCGGTGGAGATGCCCTGAACCAGGGTTCCTGTGATCTTGTACACCTTTCCGGACGCCTGCGGCTCACCGGCGTCGAACGCCTTGAGCGAGATGTCCCGGCGGATCAGCTTCTCCTTGAACACGTCCAGCGCGGCCTTGACCCGGTCCTCGGACTCCGCGGACAGCACGATCTTCTCCTCACCGGACCACTCGATGCTCGCGCCGGTGCCGCGGAAGTCGTATCGGGTCGAGAGCTCCTTGACCGTCTGGTTGAGGGCGTTGTCGACCTCCTGGCGATCGACCTTGCTGACGACATCGAATGACGAATCGGCCACACTGCGCTCCTGTCTCACGAATTCCGGTTTCGACGCTAGCGTTGCGGGCAACGTACCGCCACTAGCCGACGAGGGCCCGACGCTACCCCCGCTGGCCTGCCGGTTTGCATCGAGGGCCCCTCATCGTTGTATTCTGCTCAGCGCGCTGGATCAGCGTGTTCGGCGGATTGCCCGAGCGGCCAAAGGGAGCTGACTGTAAATCAGCCGCGCAAGCTTCGGAGGTTCGAATCCTTCATCCGCCACCCCAATCAGGGCCCTCTCCGATCGGAGAGGGCCCTGATTTCGTTCCGGGGTGATTCGTGTGGCCCGGCCCCGCCGGACACCTCCTGTCGGCCGGTGCCGTTTCAGGGTTTCGAAAGTATGCTCTGAGCTGCCGGTTTGGTAAGTTTGCGGTGCAGTGTGTAACCTCGTTCAAGGCTTCAGCGCCCCAGGTGCGAGCGATCGCGATCAGGAGCGCATGTAGTCATGCCCCCTTAGCTCAGTCGGCAGAGCGTTTCCATGGTAAGGAAAAGGTCAACGGTTCGATTCCGTTAGGGGGCTCGCCGGATTGCCGGTGGTGGCCGACGGCATCGCCAGGGTCAGGCGCCATCGCAAGCCGACCCATATGGCGGTGTAGCTCAGTCGGTAGAGCAAACGACTCATAATCGTTGTGTCGCCGGTTCAAGTCCGGCCATCGCTACAAAGACCGATACCTCCCGTCAGGTAGACCGAAAGAAGGCATATCGTGGCCGCGAAGTCCACTGATGTCCGGCCAAAGATCACCTTGGCCTGCGAGCAGTGCAAGCACCGCAACTACATCACCAAGAAGAACCGGCGCAACGACCCGGATCGGCTGGAGCTGAAGAAGTTCTGCCCGAACTGTGGAACCCACCGGGCTCACCGCGAATCTCGCTAGTACTCCACGTGTGCCACTGCCGCACGCGACGTCGGTGAGACCGAGGCAGGAAGCTTGCGTAGCTGCCAGGTCGCGAGTGTCGCAACTCGAGTGGGCCTTCAGTGCCGGAGCAGGGTGTGAACCCTCTCCGGCATTTGGTGTATCCGCGGCAGTGTGTGCTTCGGCAGATCCCGTAGCGGGGTCAGATAGGGACATTCTTCCGTGACTACTCATGCCGGGACCACCGATACCGGATCAGACACGGCCGAGGACTTCGACCCGGCCGCGCACGCCAGCGACATGGTCGGCCACCACTACCGCGTCGACGACTACTACGAGGTCGGCCGCGAGAAGGTGCGTGAATACGCCCGCGCGGTGCAGGACTACCACCCGGTGCACTGGGACGAGGAAGTCGCCCAGGAATACGGCTACGACGGTCTCGTGGCCCCGGTGACCTTCATCTCGCTGGTCGGCATCCTGGCCCAGCGCAAGCTGTTCGAGCAGGTCGTCACGGGTTACGACCTGAGCCAGATCATGCAGACCGACCAGATCCTGGAATTCCACCGGCCGATCAAGGTCGGCGATCAGTTGGTCTGCGACGTCTACCTGCATTCGTTCCGTCAGGCCTTCGGCGGCGACATCATCGTGACGAAGAACATCGTCACCTCGCGCGACGAATTGGTGCTCACCACCTACACCACCCTGGTCGGCCGCAGCGGCGGCGATGTCGACCCGAACATCGCCGAGGCCGTGCGCAACGTGCTGATGCACGGAATCGGCGAGGACCCCGGGCATCGCCCGCGGACCACGCCGCCGGTCACCGAGCCGCCCGTGCCGGTCGTCAACATCCCCGAGCCGCTGTCCAGCACCCGCGCGGTGCGTTTCGAGGACGTCAGCGTCGGTGACGAGCTGCCCTCGCGCGTGGTCCGGCTCACCCGCGGCGATCTGGTCAACTACGCCGGCGTCTCCGGCGACGCGAACCCGATCCACTGGAGCGACGAGATGGTCAAGCTCGCCGGCCTGGACGACGTGGTCGCGCACGGCATGCTCACCATGGGCCTGGGTGGCGGCTTCGTCACCTCCTGGCTGGGCGACCCGGGCGCGATCAAGGAGTACAACGTCCGGTTCACCAGCCCGGTCTACGTGGCGGTCGACGAGCCCGCCGAGGTCGAGTACACCGGCAAGGTGAAGTCGGTCGACCCGCAGACGCGTACCGCGGTGATCGCGATGGTCGCCAAGTCCGGCGGACGCAAGATCTTCGGTCGCGCGACGGCCACTGTGCAGCTGGCCTGAGCCGCGCACGCTGGGTGGTTCCGGTGGCCGTGGGGCCCGGATTGGCGATGCGAGGGGGGCGTACCGTACACTCGGGAATCTGGGGTCACCAGCCGCTGCGCGCTGCTCCGAAGGGGCCGGTTCCGGACGGAATTCCGCCGGTGCCGGAACACCGCAGGGGCGGCGCGCGTGTTGTGTGGTCACCCCGGTACAACTGAACAGCCACCGTGCTGGAGCCAGATCCAGCCGAAGGGGTGTAGCTCAATTGGCAGAGCAGCGGTCTCCAAAACCGCAGGTTGCAGGTTCAAGTCCTGTCACCCCTGCAAGGATGCCAAGCGACGAGAGAGGATCGACGTGTCCGATGACGATGACACCCGCGCGGTGAGTCGTCCGACCGGCAAACGGTCGTCTCGGCGAGCTCGTTCCGGTTCCTCGGATCACGAAACGGGTTCTGTCGCGACGATCGACCGGGACGGCGCGGGTTCGCGCAAGACGTCCAAGCCTTCCGGTAAGAAGAAGGCGGGCAGCGGTACGGGCAATCCATTCAAGCGCCTGGTGAAGTTCCTGAAAGAGGTCGTTCAGGAACTGCGCAAGGTGATCTGGCCCAACCGCAAGCAGATGGTCACCTATACGACGGTGGTCCTGGTGTTCGTGATCTTCACGGTCGCGTTCATCGGCTTGTTGGATCTGGCGTTCATCAAGGGCGTCAACTGGCTGTTCGGCTAGCTGGCCGTCGGCGCCGGTGACCAATTCCCGCGCGGATGGGCTGCGGTTGCCATCCGCCGGAATCGATGTCCGGAACGCAGAGGAAGTTAGTGACGACACAGGAAGCGAGTGCCCAGTGAGCACCCCGGAGAACGGCACAACCGAGGAATTCCCGGTCGACGACGTGGCAGAGGAGATCGCCGCGCCGGAGGTCGAGGAGTCCGCGGATTCCGCGCCGATCGCGGAGTCCGCCCCTGGCGAAGCGCCCGCCGATGAGGTCGATCCCGTCGCCGCGATGAAGGCCGCGCTGCGCCGCGCGCCCGGTGACTGGTACGTCATCCACTCCTATGCCGGTTACGAGAACAAGGTCAAGGCCAACCTCGAGACCCGCGTGCAGAACCTCGGACTCGAGGACTACATCTTCCAGGTCGAGGTCCCGACCGAGCAGGTCACCGAGATCAAGAACGGCCAGCGCAAGAACGTGCAGCGCAAGGTGCTGCCGGGTTACATCCTGGTCCGGATGGACCTGAACGACGAGTCGTGGGGCGCGGTGCGCAACACCCCCGGCGTCACCGGTTTCGTCGGCGCGACCTCGCGTCCGTCGCCGCTGTCCATCAACGACGTGGTGAAGTTCCTGGTCCCCGCCGACCAGCAGCAGAAGAAGCCCGCCGCGGCCGCCGCAAGCGCCGAGGCCGCCGCCGCCGAGCCGCTGACCAAGCCCACCATCGAGGTGGACTTCGAGGTCGGCGAGTCGGTCACCGTGATGGACGGCCCGTTCGCCACGCTTCCGGCCAGCATTTCCGAGGTCAACGCCGAGCAGCAGAAGCTCAAGGTGCTGGTGTCGATCTTCGGTCGCGAGACCCCCGTCGAACTCGCGTTCACGCAGGTCGCGAAGATCTAGCTTTTCGTACTTCGCGCTGGTGGCCGGAATCTCGTCACGGGATCCGGCCACGCGCATATCGGAATGACGGTCGGGGGCGATTCGTTGCTCTTGGCGGTCGCCAACTAGACTTGTCGGGTTGTGTCACGGCTGTGCCGTGCGCGCACATCCCGGATAAGCCTTACGACAGCAATGCGTAAGGTGCGTAAGGTCCGTAAGGAACTAACCAAGGAAGAAAGATGCCCCCCAAGAAGAAGAAGGTCGCCGGGCTCATCAAGCTCCAGATCCAGGCCGGCGCCGCCAACCCGGCTCCGCCGGTCGGCCCCGCGCTGGGTCAGCACGGCGTCAACATCATGGAGTTCTGCAAGGCGTACAACGCCGCGACCGAGTCGCAGCGCGGCAACGTCATCCCGGTCGAGATCACGGTCTACGAGGACCGCTCGTTCGACTTCAAGCTGAAGACCCCGCCCGCGGCCAAGCTGCTGCTCAAGGCCGCCGGTGTGCAGAAGGGTTCGCCCGAGCCGCACCGCAACAAGGTCGCCACGGTCTCCATGGACCAGATCCGCGAGATCGCCAAGACCAAGCAGGAAGACCTGAACGCCAACGACATCGACGCCGCGGCGAAGATCATCGCGGGCACCGCCCGTTCGATGGGGATCACCGTCTCGGACTAGTCGCGATTCTCGCGCAGTGGGAGGGATGGCCAGTCCCGCTACCACTTCTGACTCCAGAACAGGACAGACAATCATGGCAAAACGAAGCAAGGCTTATCTCGAGGCGGCCGCCAAGGTCGACCGCGCAGCGCTGTACTCCCCGCTGACCGCCGCGCGGCTGGCGAAGGAGACCGCCACCAAGAAGACCGACGCCACCGTCGAGGTCGCCGTGCGCCTGGGTGTGGACCCGCGCAAGGCCGACCAGATGGTCCGCGGCACCGTCAACCTGCCGCACGGCACCGGTAAGACCGCTCGCGTCATCGTGTTCGCGGTCGGCGACAAGGCCGCCGAGGCCGAGGCCGCCGGTGCGGACGCCGTTGGCGCCGAGGATCTGATCGAGCGCATCCAGGGCGGCTGGCTGGACTTCGACGCAGCGATCGCCACCCCGGACCAGATGGCCAAGGTCGGCCGCATCGCGCGTGTGCTCGGTCCGCGCGGTCTGATGCCGAACCCGAAGACGGGCACGGTCACCCCCGATGTGACCAAGGCCGTCAACGACATCAAGGGCGGCAAGATCAACTTCCGCGTCGACAAGCAGGCCAACCTGCACTTCGTGATCGGCAAGGCGTCCTTCGACGACACCAAGCTGGTGGAGAACTACGGCGCCGCGCTCGAGGAGATCCTGCGTGTGAAGCCCTCCACCGCGAAGGGCCGCTACGTCAAGAAGGTGACGATTTCGACGAACACCGGACCGGGCATCCCGGTGGACCCGAACCGCACCCGCAACCTCACCGAAGAGGACGCGTAGTAGCACGCTGAATCATCAACGGCCGGTACGGATTTCCGTACCGGCCGTTTGTGTTGGCCTAATGGGGGGAGCTTCAAAACCTTAATACGAAACGTAACATCGGCTATCGTTGGTGGTATGAGCCGTACTGTGCATGTTCCGTACGTGTTGGAACAGGATGAAGACGGTGTCTGGTGTGCAAGCGCGGTTTTGCGTCCCGGAGTCGGCGCTGTCGGGGATGGCGAGACACCTGAGGCGGCACTGACCGATCTTCGTGCAGGTTTGTTGCTTCTCCTCGAAGACATCGAACCTCCAGCGGAGATGACGCTCGAATTGGATGTTGCCTGAGTCGGATTCGGATAAACTCCGCCGGTGCCACCGACACCATCTGTTCGCGGTATCAAGGTTGTCCGAGCTCTGGAGCGGGCGGGGTTCAAGATCGACAGAGTTAAGGGCAGCCATCATCTGATGAAGCATCCCGACGGGCGATCTGTGCCGGTACCCGTACACAACGGTAAAGATATTCCCAAAGGGACTCTTCGAAGCATTGCCATCATCGCCCAGATGTCGGTCGATGAGCTCATTGAACTCCTCTAGTCTCCGTTTTGGCTGATAGATAGGACTCTGCTATTCTGGTCGACGGTCGCTGACCAGTTCAGCGATCACCCCCAATCGTTCTACCGAAGACCGTTGGTTGCTGCCGTCAGGCAGCTGAAGGTCCGGCGATATTGCCGGCGGCCCACGCAGGGAGAGCCGAGGTCGGGAAGCCGTGAGTCCCCGTGACTTGCGATGTTTCTTGTGCGCCCCGGAACGCTCTGCGTCCGGGGCGTTTGCTTTGTCTCCGGTCCTTGCGGACTTCGGTCGTTCATTACGAACCGATACCCCTGAGAGGAGGCGAAGTATGGCAATCCAGTGGAAGCACGACCAGGTCGAAGAGATCACCAAGCAGTTCCAGGACGCGACCGCCACCGTGATCACGGAATACCGTGGCCTGTCCGTCGGTAAGCTCACCGAGCTGCGGCGTGCCCTCGGCGACAACGCCACGTACTCCGTCGCCAAGAACACCCTCGTCAAGCGCGCCGCCGCCGATGCGGGCGTCGAGGGCCTGGACGAGCTGTTCGTCGGGCCGACCGCGATCACCTTCATCCACGGTGAGCCGGTCGACGCAGCCAAGGCCCTGAAGACCTTCGCCAAGGACAACAAGGCGCTGGTCATCAAGGGCGGCTACATGGACGGCGCGCCGCTGTCCGTGACCGAGGTCGAGAAGATCGCCGACCTGGAGTCCCGCGAGGTGCTGCTGGCCAAGCTGGCCGGTGCCATGAAGGGCAACCTCACCAAGGCCGCGGGCCTGTTCGCCGCGCCCGCCGGACAGGTCGTGCGCCTGTTCGCCGCGCTCGAGGACAAGCAGCGTGCCGCCGGCGGCGAAGCGGCTCCGGCCGCCGGTGGCGAAGCCGCCGAATAGATTCCGCTGCCGAATTCCGAATTATCCCAACACTTTTCCCGCCTGTGCGGGGAGACCCCACTGAAAGGAAGCCATCATGGCCAACGTTGACGAGCTGCTGGAGACCATCGGCGGCATGACCCTGCTCGAGCTGTCGGACTTCGTCAAGAAGTTCGAGGAGAAGTTCGAGGTCACCGCTGCTGCTCCGGTCGCCGTGGCCGCCGTCGCCGGTGGCGCTGCCCCGGCCGAGGCCGCCGAGGAGCAGGACGAGTTCGACGTCGTGCTCGAGGGCGCCGGTGACAAGAAGATCCAGGTCATCAAGGTCGTGCGTGAGATCGTCTCCGGCCTGGGCCTGAAGGAGGCCAAGGACCTCGTCGAGTCCGCGCCGAAGCCGATCCTGGAGAAGGTCGCCAAGGACGCCGCCGAGGCCGCCAAGGCCAAGCTGGAAGAGGCCGGCGCCAAGGTCTCGGTCAAGTAATTCCGGCTACTGCCGTTTCAGAGGCGGGCGGTCCCCTCAGGGGGGCTTGCCCGCCTTTGTGTTTTCTGCCTCCATTTCGCTCCAGCGGGTTAGTGGCTCACCGCCCATAGCAAACCCGCCGTGTACATGCGAGAGGTTTGCCCAGGTCGAAGCCTGGGCAGAAATAAACCGGAATCCATTACTTCTTACTCGCCGGTAAGGGGGGATGGGAATGCCGGTTTACATGCGATACAGTGGCCGCACCCAGTGTGACGCGTCACATCGTGCTGTGTTGTATCGGCCCAGCGCTGGAGCGGTTTCGGCCGAGCGGTGACACGGCACGGGACAGCTCGTTGCAAAGAATATTGTGGAGGTAGGCGTGGGCGTCGAGGTCCGTACCGAAGGTGTCACCAAATCCTTCGGTTCTCAACGTATTTGGCAGGATGTCACCTTGACTCTGCCCACGGGGGAAGTCAGCGCCCTGCTCGGCCCCTCCGGTACCGGTAAGTCCGTGTTCCTGAAGTCGTTGATCGGTCTGCTGCGCCCGGAGCGTGGTTCGATCTTCATCGACGGTACGGATATCACCACCTGCTCCAACAAGGAGCTGTACGAGATCCGCAAGCTGTTCGGCGTCCTGTTCCAGGACGGTGCGCTGTTCGGTTCGATGAACCTGTTCGACAACACCGCGTTCCCGCTGCGCGAGCACACCAAGAAGAGCGAATCCGAGATCAAGAAGATCGTCATGGAGAAGCTCGAGCTGACCGGTCTGCTCGGCGCGGAGAACAAGCTGCCGGGTGAGATCTCCGGTGGTATGCGCAAGCGCGCCGGTCTGGCTCGTGCTCTGGTGCTGGATCCGCAGATCATCCTGGTGGACGAGCCGGACTCGGGTCTGGATCCGGTCCGCACGACGTATCTGTCGCAGTTGTTGATCGATATCAACGCGCAGATCGACGCGACGATCCTGATCGTGACGCACAACATCAACCTGGCTCGTACCGTGCCGGACAACATCGGCATGCTGTTCCGCCGTCAGTTGGTCATGTTCGGGCCGCGTGAGGTCCTGTTGACGTCGGAGGAGCCGGTGGTGAAGCAGTTCCTCAACGGCCGCATGGTCGGTCCGATCGGTATGTCCGAGGAGAAGGACGAGGCGCAGATGGCTCGCGAGCAGGCGCTCGCGGAGGCCGGTCACTACGACAACGGCACCGAAGAGGTCGAGGGCATCATCCCGCAGATGAAGGCCACGCCCGGCATGCCGGTGCGCCAGGCCGTGGAGCGGCGTCGTCGTCGGGTCATGGAGATCATGCACACCCTGCCGCATACGGCGCAGGTGGCGATCCAGGAATCCATGCAGGAGAACGGTGATACACAAGTTCTCCCGGCCTATACCAGCAATCCGCAGGAATATTCGGGCAACTCGTACGACACCACCGCGCGACACAACACAACTAACGGGTAACATACGCTCCCGTGAATCTAACCCTGACGCGGCTGCGCACCCCGGTCGAGTCGGGTTTTGCCCAGGCGGGCAATATCTTTGCGCTGCTCATCAGCGTCGCGCGTAAGACATTCGTCCGGCCTTTCCAGTGGCGCGAGTTCATCGAGCAGTCGTGGTTCATCGCGAGTGTGTCGATCCTGCCCGCATCACTGGTGGCAATCCCGTTCGGTGCCGTCGTGGCGTTGCAGACCGGTTCACTGATCAAGCAGTTGGGCGCCGAGTCCTTCACCGGCGCGACCAGTGTGCTGGCCACCGTCCAACAGGCCGCGCCCGTCGTCACCGCGCTCATCATCGCCGGTGCGGCGGGATCGGCCGTCGCCGCGGATCTGGGCTCGCGGACCATCCGCGAGGAGATCGACGCCATGGAGGTGCTGGGCATCGACCCGGTACAGCGCCTGGTGGTTCCCCGGGTGCTCGGCATGATGCTGGTCGCCCTGCTGCTCAACGGCCTGGTTTCGGTCGTCGGCATCTGCGGCGGCTATTTCTTCAACGTGATGTTGCAGGGCGGTACGCCGGGCGCCTATCTGGCCTCGTTCTCCGCACTGGCTCAGCTGCCGGATCTGTGGATCGGCGAGATCAAGGCATTGTTGTTCGGCCTGTTGGCGGGCGTGATCGCCGCGTACAAGGGGTTGAGTCCGAAGGGGGGACCGAAAGGAGTGGGTGACGCGGTGAATCAATCCGTGGTGATCACCTTCCTGGTGCTCTTCTTCGTCAACCTCTTGCTGACGTTGGTGTACCTGCAGATCGTTCCCGCCAAGGGATCCTGACCATGGTTGTTTCGCAGCGATCCTCCAAGAATTTGCGCCGGATCGGCGGTGCCCTACGGGGTCCCGTCGCCGTCATCGACCGCGCCGGCGATCAGATGTCGTTCTACTCCAAGGCGATCGCCTGGATTCCGCGCACCGTCGTGCACTACCGCAAGGAGGTCATGCGGCTGCTGGCCGAGGTGACCTTCGGTTCGGGTGCGCTGGCGGTCATCGGCGGAACCATCGGCGTCGTCGTGATGATGTCGGCCTCGGTTGGTGTCGTGGTCGGCCTGCAGGGCTACAAAGCCCTCGACGCCCTGGGGTCCTCGGTGCTCACCGGATTCCTCACCGGCTACATCAACACCCGCGAGCTGGCCCCGCTGGTCGCGGCGCTGGCGTTGTCCGCGACGGTCGGCTGTGGTTTCACCGCGCAATTGGGTGCGATGCGGATCTCCGAGGAGATCGACGCGCTCGAGGTGATGGCGGTGCCGGGCGTGCCGTTCCTGGTCACCACGCGCGTGATCGCCGGATTCGTGGCGGTGATTCCGCTCTACATCGTCGGCCTGCTGGGCACATTCGTGGCCTCGCGGCAGATCAGCGTGTGGTTCGAGGGCCAGTCCACAGGTTCCTACGACCACTATTTCAATTTGTTCCTGCCACCTCAGGACGTGTTGTATTCGTTCCTCAAGGTGCTGATATTCGCGTTCGTGATCATCCTGATCCACTGCTACTACGGGTTCAACGCCACCGGCGGCCCGGCGGGCGTGGGCGTGGCGGTGGGCCGCGCGGTCCGTGCCTCGATCGTGTTGATCAACGTTCTCGATTTCTTTCTGAGCCTGGCCATCTGGGGGACGACGACCACAGTGCGAGTTGCCGGATGATCGGGTCAGGGCCGGAGGAGGCCGCTCGCGTAACCACGGAGGCCCCCCGAGCATCCGGAAAGGTGACAGCATGAGCGCCGCCGGAATTCAGTTCTGGCGATCTACGGAGAAATTGCGCACGCGTACGCTCGGGGTGCTGTTCTTCGTGGTCATGGCCCTGTTCCTGGGCACGACCATCGCCATCTACAACAAGACGTTCACCTCCGTGGTGAAGGTCGATCTGATCACCGACACCGTCGGAAACGCGTTGACGCGCAACGCCGATGTGAAGGTGCGCGGCATCACCGTCGGCGAGGTCCGGTCGAGTCAGCCGCAGGGCAGCAAGGTCACCCTGCATCTGGCGCTGGATCCGGCCAAGGCGAAGGAGATTCCGTCCAACGTCACCGCGCGACTGCTGCCCAAGACGTTGTTCGGCGAGCGGTACGTCGATCTGGTGTGGCCGCAGGACCCCACCGGACATCTGACCGCAGGACAGACCCTGCAACAGGACGCCAGCGGCAACGCCATCGAGGTCAGCCAGCTGCTGGACAGCGTGCTGCCGCTGCTGCAGGCGATTCCGCCGCAGTACCTGGCCTCCACCCTGGGCGCGCTGTCGCAGGCCCTGGGCGGACAGGGTGAGGAACTCGGTCACACGGTGGACCGGCTGGACACCATCTTCCGCGGGCTCAACGGCGTCATGCCGACCCTGCAGGACGACATCCACAACTTCGCCACGGTCGCAGACACCTATTCCGACGCGCTGCCGCAGCTGGTCGACACGTTCAACAATCTGCGCACGCTCAACGCGACGATCGTGCAGAAGCGTTCGCAGATCGACACGCTGTACTCGGTGCTGACCCCGACCTCCTCGCGGGTGGCCAATTTCCTGACGATCAACCACGACAACATCATCGACGTGGCCGCGGATTCGCGGGAAGCGCTGCAACTGCTGGCCACCTATTCCCCCGAATATGCCTGCACCATGCGGAATTTCGCGCAGCAGAAGCCGCGAATCGACCAGATCTTCGGTAAGGGAACCGATATGCCAGGCTCGCGGGTGTCGATCAAACTGATCAATCCGCGCGGCCGGTACCTGCCGAATCAGGACGAGCCGCGCTGGTTCGACACCCGTCCGCCGGTGTGTTTCCCGGAGTATCCGCTGGGCACCGACGCGGGCCAGTATCCGACCGGTTCGGCCAACGACGGCTCCTACCAGCCGCCGACCCGCAATCCGGGAAATCAGAACATCGGCAAGCTGCCTCCGGCGCAGTTCTCGGTCTTCGGCACCCAGCCGACGTCGCTGGCCGGTTCGCCGTCCGAGGAACATGCGCTGGGCGCTATCTACGGCGCCGCGAACGGGGTTTCGCCGGACAAGGTGCCCAGCTGGGTGAGCCGGATCGGCGCGCCCGCGCTGCGTGGGAGTGAGGTGAGTGTGAAGTGAAGGCCGCACTGCGCGGACTGGGTGGGTCGCTGACCAAACTGCTCATCTTCGTGCTGGTCACCGTTCTGGCGACGATCCTGCTCGGCCTGACCATCGCCAACTATTCCGGCGGCGGCACCGAGTTCAAGGCGCGCTTCAGCGATGTGACGTCGCTGAACAAGGGCGACGAGGTGCGCATCGCGGGTGTGCGCGTGGGCAAGGTCACCAAGGTCTCGGTCGTCGATCACGACTCGGCGATGGTGAATTTCGAACTGACCGACCGCGATTGGCTGCCCGCCTCGGTGACCGCGACCATCCGGTACCGGAACCTGGTCGGTGAGCGGTACATCTCGCTCGAACAGGGCACCGGTCTGCAGGGCCGAAAGCTGAACGCGGGCGGCACGATCGGGCTGGACCACACGCGTCCGGCACTGAATCTGACGACGCTGTTCAACGGGTTCCGCCCGCTGTTCCAGACGTTGACCGCGGATGATGTGAACAAGTTGTCCTACGAGATCATCCAGGTCTTCCAGGGCGAGAAGGGCACCATCAGCGATCTGGTGAGCAATACCGCCGGCCTGACGAACAAGATCGCCGACAAGGACGCGGTGATCGGCCAGATCGTCAAGAACCTCAACGCGATTCTGGATTCGGTGAACAAGAAGGACGGCGCGCTCAACGATCTGATCGTCAATACCGAAGCGCTGGTGAGCGGATTGAACGCCGAACGCGGCACGATCGGCTCGGCGGTCAGCTCGCTGGGCAATCTGGCCTCGGCCACGGCGGATCTGCTGGTGCCGACGGTGCCGACGCTGAAGGGTTCGATCGCGGGATTGAACCAGCTCACCGGCACGCTGAACGACCGGTCGCCCGAGGTGAACGAGGCGTTGACGAATCTGCCGATCAAGATGGAGAAGCTGGGCCGCGCCGCGAGTTACGGCTCCTGGTTCCAGTTCTATCTGTGCGGTATCGATATCGTCGCGGGTCCGGGTGTGCAAGACGGTCAGCACCTGAACCTTCCGGCGAATATGCCGACGGTGAATCAGCCGGTGTACACCAATCCCGCGCCGCGGTGCCATGGGAAGGGTGGTCGCTGATGGATGAGCGCAAGCTCCTGGGCAAGCGCAGCCCCGCGTTCATGGGTGCGCTCGGCCTGTTCCTGGTGCTGCTGATCGCGGTATCGACGTTCTATCTGGACCGATTGCCGCTCATCGGCGCGGGCACCAAGTACACCGCCGAATTCTCCGAGGCCGCCGGGCTGAAGAAGGGGAACGAGGTGCGCATCGCCGGGGTCAAGGTCGGTGATGTGCTCGACGTCGGGCTGGACGGCGACCGGGTGGTGGTCTCCTTCCGCACCAAGGATGCCTGGATCGGGGACGACACCACCGCCTCGATCCAGATCAAGACGGTGCTCGGGCAGAAATATCTGGCACTGGATCCCAAGGGCACCCGTCCGGCGAATCCGTCCAAGCGGATTCCGTTGTCGCGCACGGTTTCTCCCTACGATGTGACCGAGGCGTTCCAGGACGCGGCGAAGGACCTCGAGCAGACCGACACCGCGCAGCTGGCCAAGAGCATGCAGGTGCTCTCGGAGGCGTTCTCCGAGACCCCGCCGGAAATCCGCAGCTCGATCGACGGCGTCGCGCGGCTGTCGGAGACGCTGGCCAAACGCGACCAGCAGCTCAAACAACTGTTCGCGGCGACCAACAAGACCACCAAGGTGCTCGCCGACCGCAATGTCCAATTCGAGCGGCTGCTCGCCAACGGCGGTCAGCTGCTGGCCGAGCTGAACGTTCGCCAGCAGGCCATCGCACAGCTGCTGACCGGCGCGAAAACCATTGCGGCGGAACTGACCACGCTGGTGCACGACAACGAGAAGCAGATCGGCCCGGCGTTGACCAACCTGCAGAAGTCCATCGACATGCTCAACGACAATCAGCAGAACATCTCCAAGACGCTGACGCTGGCCGCGCCGTTCTACGGGCTCTACGCCAACGTGCTGGGTAACGGCCGCTGGTTCGACGCGGTCATCGTCAACCTGATTCCACCGGCCCTGCCGGACGTCCCGGGCAACCGTCCGCCCATCCGGAACATGGGAGGCCGCTGATGGAACCCGAGTTCGGGAACGATTCCCCGACCGAGAAGTTCCCCGCGCAGAAGCCGGAGGGGAAACAGGTTGCGGGAGGCGGCGATTCGCCGACCGAGCAGCTGCCCGTGCAGAAGGCTGCCGCGCAAGACGCAGCGGCCGAAGGTGATTCGCCGACCGAGCGGATTCCGGTTCAGCCGTCGGCGGCTTCGGCGGCCGGACGCGGATCGTCGCAGGACGCGTCGTCGAAGGCGGTCGGGTCCTCCGGGGCTGCCGCCGGCGCGAGCGCGGGGTCGAGCGGGTCTTCCGGAACCTCCGCGTCGTCGGGCGGCAGCGGATCCGGCGGCGGGCGTCATCGTGATCCGCTGACCGCTCTGCGCGAATCCAGCGGGTCCATCAAGATTCTCATCTCGCTGGTCACTGTGGTGGCGGTCGTGCTGGCCGGGGTGGTGTGGTGGCTGTTCAACACTTTCGACACCACCCGGATCACCGCGTACTTCGACAAGTCGATCGGCATCTACCAGGGCTCGGACGTGCGCATCCTGGGTGTGCCGGTGGGCAAGGTGGATTCGATCACCCCGATGGGCGATCGGGTGAAGGTCGTCATGTCGGTCGACCGGAAGTACGACATCCCGGCCGACGCCTCCGCCGCGCAGATCACCCCCTCGGTGGTCTCGGACCGGTACATCCAGCTCACCCCGGTCTACAAGGGCGGGCCGAAGATGGGCCGCGAGGCGACCATTCCGAAGGAACGCACCGCGACCCCGGTCGAGGTGGACCGGCTCTACAAGTCCATCGCGCAACTGTCCGACGAGCTGGGGCCCAACGGCGCCAACAAGAACGGCGCGGTCAACCAGTTGGTCGAGACGGGCGCGAAGAACCTGGCCGGTAACGGTGACGCGCTGTCCAACAGCCTCACCCAGCTCTCGCACGCGGCCCGCTATCTGTCCGACGCGCGCGGCGACATCTTCGGCACGATCAAGAATCTGCAGATCTTCGTGCACACCCTGGCGGTGAACGATGCGCAGGTGCGGCAGTTCAATTCGCAGCTCGCGGATCTGGCCGGATTCCTCTCGGGGGAGCGGCACGATCTGGGGCAGGCGCTGAATCTGCTGTCGGTGGCGCTCGGGGACGTGGCCCGGTTCATCGACGACAACCGCGAGCTCGTCGCGAGCAACGCCGCGTCGCTGACGAAGCTGACCCAGACCCTGGCCGATCAGCGCAACGACGTGGCCAATCTGCTGCCGGTGCTGCCGCTGGCGCTGAGCAACCTGATCAACGTGCACAACGGTGAGACCGGCACCCTGGACATGCGGTCCAACTTCACCGATCTGCAGAACCCGTTCGGCACGATCTGCAAGCTGCTGGATTTGGGGCAGCTGCGTCCGGGAGATCCGAAGTTCGACGCGATCAGCCGTCAGCTGCGGCCGATCCTGGACAAGTGCAAGACCATCACCGACCAGATCAAATCGGGTGTGCAGACGCCGACGCTGAATCTGCCGTTCGGCATCCTGAGCGGTGAGAACCAGCAGCGCGCGGCGGTGCCGGGCAGCGTGCCCGGGACGCCGTCGAATCAGCAGCCGTCCTCGCAGAAGCCGGGAGGCCAGCGGTGAAGTCACTCAAGATGGCCTGTGCCGCAACGGTTCTGGGTGTAACGACGCTGCTGGTGAGTTCCTGCGGTTCGGCGGGGATCTACAGCGTTCCGCTGCCCGGCGGTGCGAACGTCGGCGATCGTCCGCTGCATCTGGACATCCGTTTCGACGACGTGCTGGATCTGGTGCCGCAGTCCGCGGTGAAGGTGGACGGCATCGCCGTGGGCCGCGTGGACTCGATCAAGGTCGCGCCGGACGGCTGGACCGCGAGTGTGCGTGTCGTGGTGAACAATTCGGTGAAACTTCCCTCGAACGCGCATGCCGAGGTGAAGCAGACCAATCTGCTGGGCGAGAAGTTCATCGAGCTGACCCGGCCCACCGCCGACGCGTCCGCCAAGCCGTTGCACGACGGCGAGGTGATCCCGGTGCAGAACACCCGCCATGCCACCGAGGTGGAACAGGTGCTGGGCGCATTGTCGTTGCTGCTCAACGGCGGTGGCATCGCACAGCTGCAGCCGATCGTCACCGAGCTGAACAAGACCCTCGGCGGCCGTGAGGACCGGGTCCGCTCGCTGCTGAATCAGGCCGACACCCTGATCAAGGGCCTGAACGACCAGGTCGGCGATATCCAGCACGCGCTGGACGGGCTGGGCACGTTGTCCGAGCGGGTCGGTCAGCAGAGCGATCAGATCGCCAAGATCCTGGACGAATTGCCCGCGGGCATCCACATTCTGGACCAGCAGCGCCCCGAGCTGATCGGCCTGCTGACCCAGCTGAATCGGGTCGGCAAGGCCGGTATCTCGGTGCTCGACAAGTCCAAGGAAAACCTGATCGACGATCTGGTCGCACTGCGCCCGACCCTGCAGGAACTCGGCCGCTCCGCACCGGATCTGGTGACGGCCTTCCCGCTGATCCCGACCTATCCCTTCCCCGACGAGGCGATCAAGTCCGAATTCGGCGGCTCGGTGAACACCTGGCTGTCGGTGGATCTGCAGATCGGCACCATGTTGAAGGGCCTGGGCGTGGGCGAGCCGAATCCGGTCTACATTCCGCCGAAATGGGGTCGTCCGGTACCGGTCGATCCGAGCAACCCCTATTACAACGGCAACGGCCCGCGGCCGGGATGGCCCACGGTTTCACTGATTCCGCTCCCGCCGACCGTCGTGGCGCCCGCCGATGCCAAACCGGGTGATCCGATCGGCTCGATTCTGAATCAGTTGGGAGTGAAGCCGAGATGAGCAGACTCGTCCGCTATCAGCTGATCGCGTTCGGTGTGATCGCCGTGCTCGGCGTGGTGTTCGTCGGCGCGAAATACGTTCACCTGGACCATATGCTCGGCTTCGGCCAGTACCAGGTGCGGCTGAAGATGCAGACCACCGGTGACGTGTCCAAGGGGTCGGAGGTCACCTATCGCGGTGTTCCGGTCGGCACGGTCGGCGCGCAGGACATCACCCCGGATGGTGTGGTCGTCTACCTGGAGATGGATTCCGGCAAGCCGAAGGTGCCCGCGAACGCCAAGGCGGTCGTGGCCAACCGGTCGGCGATCGGTGAGCAGTACGTGGATCTGGTGCCCTCCAGCGACGGCGGGCCGTATCTGCGTGACGGTTCGATCATCGTCGGCGGCGAGGTGCCGCTTCCGGTGCAGGATCTGCTGCAGAGCGTGAACACCCTCGCCAGCACCACGGATCTGAAGGCGTTGAGCACGACGGTCACCGAACTGGGTAAGGCGTTCGACGGGCAGGGCGACAATCTGCGCGTCCTGATCGATTCGCTGAACAAGTTCTCCGTGACCGGGGTGGACGCGCTGCCGCAGACGGTGCAGCTGATCAAGGACGCGCAGACGGTCCTGCAGACCCAGGTCGATCAGGGCGCCGATATCCGGCAGTTCAGTGACGGCCTGGACAAGGTGGCCGCGCAACTGCGCGCCAACGATCCCGACATCCGCCGCCTGATCGGCACCGGCACCGACGCCGGTAACTCGATCGGCAATCTGTTGCAGGAGAGCAGCGTTCCGCTGACCAAGGATCTGGCGAACCTGCGTACGGTGCTGCTGGCGGCGTCGCCGAAGTACTACGCGCTCAAACCGCTGCTGCAGATGTTGCCGCTGTTGTCGATCGGTGGTTCGGCCACCGCGCCGGGCGACGGGACCACCCACTTCGGGTTGGTGCTGGAAACCAACAATCCACCGGCCTGTACGCTCGGCTACGAGGGTACGCAGAAGATTCTCGCGCAGATGAAGGCGAAGAATCCGGACTTCGATGACACCCGCGACGACTTCCCGTTCAACAAGGACGCGAAATGCACTGTGCCGCAAGGTAGTCCGACGGACGTGCGGGGCGGGGCCCGGGCCGAACTGGCCGATCCGAGTGTTCCGCAGCCGTGGGACAACAAGCCCAAGACCGATCCGGACAAGCTGAACCTGAACCCGGTCGCCACCCAACTGGCCACTCTCATCGGAGTGACGCCGAAGCGGTGACGGCCGGACGGGGGCGGCGAGCCCGGGAAAATAACGACGCTAGGGTGTCGCTGTGAGTACTGATCTGTCCAACGTCGCGCCGGAAGCTGCGCAGAAGCCGTCGGAAGAGGCCGACTCGAAGTTTGCTGACGGCTCGCACGAGGTGACCGCCCGCACCTCCGCGCTCCGGACGGTGGTCACCTGCGTGGCCGCCGTCTGGCTGGTCGCGGCGGTCGTCGCGGCCGCCTGGTTCGGCGTCGGGTGGGTGCGCGCCGGATTCTTCACCGACGCGCCCCGCGCCCAGGCCCGCGACAGCGCGCTGGACGCCGCGCGGCAGGCGGCGCTCAACCTGAGCTCGATGAATCCCGACGACATCGACGGCTCGATCAAGCTGATGCAGTCCTCGATGACCGGGCAGATGCTCGACGAGTTCAACCAGAACCACGACCGCATCAAGCAGACCGCGCAGCAGGCGAAGACCCGGCTGGACGCCAAGATTCTCGGCGCCTCGCTGACCTCGCTGGACAGTGAGCGGGACAAGGCGTCGGCGATCGTGGTCGTGCAGCAGACGCAGACCGCGCCGAATGTGCCGGTGCAGTCGTTCCGGGCGACCTGGACCCTCGACCTGGCCAAGGTCGGGGGCCTGTGGAAGACCGATCAGGCCAATTCGCTGGGACAGCTCGTTCCGCTGGACAACACCGGTTCGGCCGCGGGCGCGCAGCAGGCCGCCCCCTCGGCTCAGCCGTCCACGCCGGCACCGGCACCGAGCGGTACTCCCGCGCCCGCGCCGCAGGGCCAACCGGGTTCGTAGGAGGTACCCGTCCAATGACTTCACGTCGTCCCGTCAACAAGGTCTCCTCGCGGATGCGGCCCGCGGAACGTGCCGCGCAGGACCCCGCTCGCAAGCGGACCTCCCGTGTCACGGCCGGATCGTCGCGTTCGGACGCGTCGTCGGGGAAGGTCTCCGCCGGTAGAACGTCCAGTGCCAAGGTCGGCGCGGGTGCGGCCGCCGAGTCCGCCGGACGCTCCTTCAAGCTTCCGGGCGTGCGGATGCCCTCGCTGCCGCGGTTGCACGCGTCGGGTTGGGGCGTCGGCGCCGGCATGCTTGTGGCCGCGATCGTGCTGACCGCGTTCGCGGTGGTCGCGTTCCTGCGGCCGGGTGTGGACGACGGGAACAAGGCGTTCGTGGACACCGCGGCAACCCAGCAGGTCACCGCCGCCGCCGACAACGCCCTGAAGACGATCTACTCCTACGACGTCAAGAACATCGACGGCTACAAGGACACGGTCCACAAGGTGGTCACCGGCAAGATGCTGGGCGATTTCGACAAATTCGCCGACACCACCGTCTCGGCGGTGAAGCAGGCGTCCTCGACCGCCACGGCGACGCCGGATCCGGTCGGTGTGACTTTGCTCACTGACGATCGCGCCGAGCTGTTGGTAGATCTCACAGTCGCCGCCACGAAGGACGGCGTGCCGCAGGAGAGCGCCTCCGGTCCGATCGTGCTGCACATGCAGAAGATCAACGGACACTGGCTGGCCAGCGAAATCGCCGACCGCTGAGACCGCTCGGATCGCTGAACCGCTGTTCAGAGCCTTGTTCTCGATCTCGGGCAATGCTGTGATCACGTGAAGGTCCAGCGCCGCAGTCGATCTCGCGGGTACCGGGGCGGCCCCGCCACTTGACGAGTTCCGTCCGAACCGTCACGCTATTCACAACAGCGGCAGCTGTCACAGGGTCCAGAACCCGGAGTGATCAGGCAGCCGCCGGCCCTGACGCAGCCAGCGAAGACGGGTACGGCGCGCCGATACCCCGAAGCTGGGCCTTGGTGGTACTTTGACACCCTTGCTTCGGGGGTGTACGTTTGGACTTTGCGCTGGCTGCCTCCTGTCCACACCTTTGATCGCACACTACGAAAGTTCCACCGTCAGGTGTTACTTCCGTTGTCTGCTGTATGGGGCTCGTTCGGGTTGCGACCAGCGGGAATCTCAACAACGAAGCAGACAAGCGACGGTCGCAGGCCCACCGTGCGACTCGCGTGAGGTGCTGGAAGGACGCATCTTGGCAGTCTCCACCCAGACCAAGGCCGGAATACCCGGAGCCCCGAAGCGGGTGTCTTTCGCGAAGATCCGCGAGCCTCTCGAGGTTCCGGGGCTTCTCGATCTACAAACTGATTCGTTCGCCTGGTTGGTCGGTTCACCGCAGTGGCGGGAGAAGGCGATCGCCCGCGGTGAGGTCAACCCGTACGGCGGGCTCGAGGAGGTGCTCGAGGAGCTCTCGCCGATCGAGGACTTCTCCGGGTCCATGTCCCTGTCGTTCTCGGATCCGCGCTTCGAAGAGGTCAAGGCCTCCATCGAGGAGTGCAAGGACAAGGACATGACCTACGCGGCGCCGTTGTTCGTCACCGCGGAGTTCATCAACAACAACACCGGTGAGATCAAGTCTCAGACGGTCTTCATGGGTGACTTCCCGATGATGACCGACAAGGGGACGTTCATCATCAACGGCACCGAGCGTGTGGTCGTCTCGCAGCTGGTGCGTTCGCCGGGCGTGTACTTCGACGAGTCCATCGACAAGACCACCGAGAAGACGCTGCACAGCGTGCGCGTCATCCCGAGCCGTGGCGCGTGGCTGGAGTTCGACGTCGACAAGCGCGACACGGTCGGCGTGCGTATCGACCGCAAGCGTCGTCAGCCGGTCACCGTGCTGCTCAAGGCGCTGGGGCTGACCGCGGAGGAGATCACCGAGCGTTTCGGTTTCTCCGAGATCATGATGTCCACCCTGGAGAAGGACAACACCGCCGGTCAGGACGAGGCGCTGCTGGACATCTACCGCAAGCTGCGTCCGGGCGAGCCGCCGACGAAGGAGTCCGCGCAGACCCTGCTGGAGAACCTGTTCTTCAAGGACAAGCGTTACGACCTGGCTCGCGTCGGCCGCTACAAGGTCAACAAGAAGCTGGGCCTGAATCTGGGCGAGCCGGTCATCGGTTCGGTGCTCAACCGCGAGGACATCGTCACCACGATCGAGTACCTGGTGCGGCTGCACCAGGGCGACAAGCTGATGACCGCCCCCGGCGGCACGGAGGTCGTCGTCGAGGTGGACGATATCGACCACTTCGGCAACCGTCGTCTGCGCACCGTGGGCGAGCTGATCCAGAACCAGATCCGGGTCGGCCTCTCGCGTATGGAGCGTGTCGTGCGCGAGCGCATGACCACGCAGGACGTCGAGGCGATCACCCCGCAGACCCTGATCAACATCCGCCCGGTGGTGGCGGCGATCAAGGAGTTCTTCGGCACCTCGCAGCTGTCGCAGTTCATGGACCAGAACAACCCGCTGTCGGGTCTGACCCACAAGCGTCGCCTCTCGGCGCTGGGCCCGGGTGGTCTGTCCCGTGAGCGCGCCGGCCTGGAGGTGCGCGACGTGCACCCCTCGCACTACGGCCGCATGTGCCCGATCGAGACCCCGGAAGGCCCGAACATCGGCCTGATCGGTTCGCTGTCGGTGTACGCGCGGGTCAACCCGTTCGGTTTCATCGAGACCCCGTACCGCAAGGTCGAGGACGGCCGCGTCACCGATGAGGTCCGCTACCTCACCGCCGACGAGGAGGACCGCGAGGTCCGCGCTCAGGCCAACTCGCCGATCGACGCGCAGGGCAACTTCCTCGAGGAGCGCGTGCTCGCTCGCCGCGGCAACGAGGAGATGGAGTTCGTCGGGCCCAGCGAGGTCACCTACATGGACGTCTCGCCGCGTCAGATGGTGTCGGTCGCGACCGCGATGATCCCGTTCCTCGAGCACGACGACGCGAACCGCGCGCTGATGGGCGCGAACATGCAGCGTCAGGCCGTGCCGCTGATCCGTTCCGAGTCGCCGCTGGTCGGCACCGGTATGGAACTGCGCGCCGCGGTGGACGCCGGCGATGTCGTGGTGAACGAGAAACCCGGTGTGGTGGAAGAGGTTTCGGCCGACTACGTCACCGTGATGCACGATGACGGCACTCGCCGCAGCTACCGGATGCGCAAGTTCAACCGGTCCAACCAGGGCACCTGCTCCAACCAGCGTCCGATCGTGGACGAGGGCCAGCGGGTGGAGCACGGCCAGGTCCTGGCCGACGGCCCCTGCACCGAGAACGGTGAGATGGCCCTCGGCAAGAACCTGCTCGTCGCGATCATGCCTTGGGAAGGCCACAACTACGAGGACGCGATCATCCTGTCGCAGCGCCTCGTGGAAGAGGACGTCCTGACCTCGATCCACATCGAGGAGCACGAGATCGATGCTCGCGACACCAAGCTCGGTGCCGAGGAGATCACCCGCGATATCCCGAACGTCTCCGACGAGGTCCTGGCCGACCTCGACGAGCGCGGCATCGTCCGCATCGGTGCGGAGGTTCGTGAC
>NZ_BDBQ01000064.1 GCF_001613065.1 Nocardia miyunensis NBRC 108239 | reverse complement strand
ACCGGCGATCGTCATCGATGCCGTGACTCTGGAAAATGCCAAGGGCGACATAGTGTTACGGGACATCTCCGCAACCGTGCCGCACGGCGCCGTCACCGTGGTGCGGGGCGCTTCCGGCAGCGGCAAGACCACCCTGATGCAGGCGGCGGTCGGCTCGCTGCCGCCCGCGATCCGGCATCGGGCGGGGTCGATCACCGTCCTGGGGCACGACATCCTCACGCTCGGCCCGCGCCGGCTGCGCGAGTTGCGGCGCACGCGGATCGCATACGTCGGCCAGGATCCGGGATCGGCGCTGAACCCGACGATGCGGGTGCGGGCGCTGCTGACCGAGCTCGCTCCGGCCGACGGCGCCCGCGGGCCCGTCGAGCTGCTGGCGCGGGTGGGCCTGTCCGGCGAGCTCGCCTCCCGGCGGGTGGGCGAACTGTCCGGCGGGCAGCAACGTCGCGTCGCGCTCGCGCGTGCGCTGTCCCGCGATGCGCGAATCCTGCTCGTCGACGAACCGTTCGCGGGCCTGGACCCGGCCGCCCGGCAGGGCATCGCGCGGGTGCTTCGGGAATTGGCAGACCACGACGAGATGGCGATCGTACTGTCCGGGCATCAGCAGGAGCAGCTGGACGCGCTGGCCGACCACGACATCGGTCTGGACCGTCGGCCATTCGATCGCCCTGCGCCGCAAACGATCTCCGCTGATGTCGATCCCGTTGCGGCAGAGTCTGTTTCGGTGCTGTCCTGCCGTGGGATCGGTGTACGTCGCGGGGAGAACTCTGTGCTGGCAGGGGTCGACTTCGACATCGCCCGAGGTGCTGTGACCGCGGTGATCGGGGAATCCGGTGCGGGGAAGACCACCTTCGCCCGGGTCCTGGCCGGACTCGAGCCCGGTGCGAGCGGATCGATCCGCCTGGACGGGACCGCGATCCCGCTGACCGCGGCGCGCCGCACCGAAAGCGTATGCCGCGCCGTACAATTGGTTCCGCAGGACCCGAGTTCGACACTCAATCCGCGCCGGAACGTCGCGGAGATCATCGGTCGCCCGCTGGCCCGCCGCGGCCTGCGGCGGGGCGACGATCGGGAGCGGACCGTCGCGGCATTGCTCGACGCGGTGGGCCTGTCCCGCGATCACGCGCGGCGCCGCCCCGCCGAACTGTCCGGCGGACAACGCCAGCGAGTCTCGATCGCCCGCGCACTGGCACATCAGCCGCGATTGCTGATCTGCGACGAGGTCACCTCCGCGCTCGATCCGGCCACCGCCACCGCGATCATGGACGTGCTGTGCGATGCCGCCACGACCCGCGGCACCGCCGTCATCGTCATCAGTCATGACCTCGACCTGGTCGCCCGCTACTGCGGCCGCGGCGTCGAACTCCGCGACGGCATGGTCGCACCCGTGCGTCGTTCGCCGGGACTCCGATTCTCAACAAGCGTTTAGCTGAAACTTAGCTGTATTTATCCACTCTAACCCGTCTCGGCGCGGTCATATCGCCACGTCGCGCCGTGGAATCCCAGTTTCGGTAAATAGCTATTTTCTAGCCATTCTCAATATTGGAGGGCGAACGGCACTGTGCGATGGTGACTTTAGTCCCTGGGTTCGGGTTGGTAGTGATCACACGATGGAGGCATGACTGAAACGTCCGAGCGTCGGGGTCGTCGGCTCGAGTCGGCGAAGGCGGACGGAGATCGCGACGGACCATACTGCACAAGCGCGGATATCGGTAGCAGCTACTGAATTGCAAACATCTACCGCTATGGCATCGGAATCGTTGCGGAAACATAACTTGCCTGTCCAAACGTGGAATGAAATCTCAGTGGAGATCGATATGCCCCAATTGAACACTGGCGTCGCCGGAAGTGCGGATCGGTCGATATCGACGCATCGGAACGATCACGCCACCGCGCCACTGCCGTCCATAGAGACCCGGCCGCTGACCGCGGCCCAGCGAGGGATCTGGTTCGCCCAGCATCTGGCGGAATCGTCACCGATATCGGTGGCGCAGTACGTCGAGATCGTGGGCGAGCTGGATATCGACCTTCTCGTGGAGGCATGTCTGACCGCCAGTCGCGAGTTCGGCTCCGGCCATCTGCGCCTGGTCGAGATCGACGGCGAGCCAAGGCAGTTCGTCGATCCCGAGCACGGTGCACCGGTGGAGGTGATGGACCTGCGCGCGGACGCCGACCCGGTCGCCACGGCACATCGACTCATGGTCGAGGACTACAGCGCCCCGTTGGATCTGCTCCGGGACCACCTCATGGCGAGTGTGGTGTTCCAGGTCGGCGAGGATCATTTCCTGTGGTACCAGCGTGCCCACCACATCGCGCTCGACGGATTCGCCGCGGTGACGGTGATGCACCGGATCACCGAGCTGTACAACGCGTGGGCCGGTTCGGCGCAGGCCCCGCCCGCCACGGCGCAGGATCTGGGTGAGGTCGTCGATCAGGATCTGGCGTACCGGGGTTCGACGCGCTTCGACAACGACCGCCGCTACTGGATGGAGCACCTCGCCGACGCGCCCCCGGTCGTGAGCCTGGCCGATCGCGTGGACAAGCCGACCATTCACCCGACGCTGATCAGCGGGCCGCTGCCACCTCGGACGGCGGGTCTGCTGGACGAGGTCGTGGCCGAGCGCGGCACGAGCGTCACACCGGTCATCGTCGCGGCGTTCGCCGCCTATCTCGCGCGCATGACCGGAAGTGACGAGGTATTGCTGAGCCTGCCCGTCTCGGGCCGGCATTCCGCGGTATTACGCCGTTCCGGCGGGATGGTGGCGAATGTCGTCCCGCTACGCGTGCGTGTGGCCGGGCGTGGCGTCGGTGAACTGATTACCGCCGTACAAAGCGAATTGACCAGCGCCCTGCGCCGACAGCGGTATCGGCAGGAGGACATATTCCACGATATGGGAATTGCGCGGGACGAGGCGGCATCGTTCGGACCGGCCGTGAATATCATGATGATCGAGAACGAGGTCGTTCTCGGCAAAACGATCGGCCGCCTGAACGTCCTCACCTCCGGCCCCACCGCCGATCTTTTCGTCAATATCTACCCGGGTGCGGGCCGGGACAGCACGCATATCGATTTTCAAGGTAATCCGAGCGCGTATAATCCTGCGGAACTCGCGGGGCACCACAAGCGTTTTCTCATGTTCCTGCGGGAGTTCCTCGCCGGGGGCGACGATTTCCCGGTCGATAAACTGTCGCTGCTCGAGGAACCGGAAAGGTCCGAATTACTGCCGGTGCGGGGGCCCAGCGCCATCGAGACCCGGCTGCTTCCGGACATTCTGGCCGAGAGCGCCCATCGCAACGGCGACGCGTGCGCGATCGCCAGCAGCGGTCGGTCGATGACATACCGCGAGCTGGACACCAGATCCTCGCAGCTGGCCCGGCACCTGATAGCCCAGGGCTGCGGCCCGGACACCACGGTGGCGATCATGCTGCGGCGCTCGGGCGAATCGGTCGTGGCGACCTGGGCGGTGACCAAGTGCGGGGCCGCGTTCGTGCAGTTGTCACCGGACTATCCGCCGAAGCGGACGGCGCACATGATCGCCGACAGCGGCGCGAAGGTCGCGATCACGGTCGGCGCGCTCGGCGATCGGCTCCCCGAGACGCTGCCCAGGGTGGCTCTCGACGACCCCGCGACGATGCGTGCGTGCGAGCGCGCCGCGAGCGGCCCGATCACCGACGACGACCGGATTCGCCCGCTACGGCCGTCCAATCTCGCCTATCTGACCTACACCTCGGGCTCCACCGGATTGCCCAAGGGCGTACAGGTCACCCACGCCGGTCTGGCGAACCTCATCGCGGATCGCGCGGCGACCTACGGCGTCGACACGACCTCGCGGGTGTCCTACGCGCTCTCACCCAGTTTCGACGCCTCGCTGGAACAGTTCCTGACCTGCTTCGCGAACGGATCCACGCTGGTGGTCGTGCCGCCCGACGTGACCGGCGGCGAGCCGCTCACCCAGCTGCTGGCCCAGGAGCACGTGACCCACCTGACGCTGACGCCCACGATGCTGGCGACCGTCGACCCGAATCGGATCACCGACCTGCGCGTGGTCGTGGTCGGCGGTGACGTGTGCGCACCGCACGTCGTCGAGCGCTGGACGCGGTCGCTGGCCATGTACAACGAATACGGGCCCACCGAGACCACCGTGACCGCGGTCGGCACCATGATGCGAGCCGACCGGGCCCACGCCGTCGGCGGCCCCATCCGCGGCGTGTCGGCCATGGTGCTGGACCGGACGCTGCAACCGGTGCCGAAGGGCACCGTCGGCGAGTTGTATCTGGCCGGGCCGGGGCTGGCCCGGGGATACAGCCATCTGTTCGGTGAGACCTCGGCCCGGTTCGTCGCGGATCCGTACGGCGGCACCGGCCAGCGGATGTACCGCACCGGCGATATCGCGCGCTGGACCGGCGACAGCTCCGAGCTGACGCTGGAATTGATGGGGCGCAGCGACTTCCAGATCAAGATCCGCGGATACCGGATCGAGCCGGGTGAGATCGACGACACCCTCACCACACACGAGGACGTGGATCTCTCGGTCACGGTGCCGGTGCAGAACAATGTCGGCACGACCGTGCTGGCGTCGTATGTCGTCCCGGTCAGCGGCCGGAGCATCGATTCGCTCGAACTTCAGCGCTTCGCCCGCGAGTCCCTGCCGCCGCACATGGTCCCGGCGGTGATCATGATCCTGGACAGCCTGCCGATGAACGCGTTCGGCAAACTCGATCGCCGAGCGCTGCCCAAGCCCGAATTCGGGACCGCGTCGGGCTCCCAGCGCATGCCCGCCACCGCCCGCGAAAAGCTGCTGGCAGGGCTGTTCGCCGAGGTACTCGGCGTGGCGAACGTCGGGGCGGACGACAGTTTCTTCGCCCTCGGCGGCGACAGCATCCTGTCGATCCGGCTGGTGTCCCGGGCCAAGGCTCTCGGCGTGAGCTTCTCCACCCAGGATGTGTTCGCGCACAAAACCGTCGCGAGCCTGGCGGCCGTGGCGACCGAGTCCGGCGATGCCCCGGCACTGGCCGAGTTGCCCGGCGGCGGCGTGGGGGCCATGCCGTTGTCGCCGATCATGCGCGCGATGCTCGGCCGTGGCCACTACGACCGATTCGCCCAGGCCGCACTCGTGCAACTGCCCGAGCAGGTCGATCGGGCCGGGCTCGTGCGCGCGCTGGGATCGCTGCTGGATCGCCACGACATGTTGCGCGCGGTGCTGCACGGCGGCGAGTCGGTGGAGGTGCTCGACCGGGGCGCGGTCGACGCCGCCGCCGCGCTCGTCGACGTCGAGCTCGAGCGGCGCGACGCCGCCGAGGTCGACCGGCATCTCCAGGCGGCCGCGGACCGCCTGGACCCGGGCAACGGCGTGCTCGTCCAGGCCGTCTGGATGCGGGACCGCGCCGAATCGGGGCCCGACCTGATGTGGCTGGTGATCCACCACCTCGCCGTGGACGCGGTGTCGTGGCGCATCCTGCTCGCCGACCTCGCTCAGGCGTGGTCGGGTGTCTCCGACGGCGGCGAACCGCACACCACCTCGTTCCGTCGGTGGGTGCACGGCCTCGTCGAGCAGGCGCCGAGCAGGCGTGCGGCGGAGCTCGACCTGTGGAAAGACGTTCTCGGACAAGGTGATCGGCTGCTCGGGTCACGCCGGCTCGAGCCGGATCGCGACGTCGGATCCACGGTCGGCCGCGTGCATCAACGTGTCCCGGCGGAGGTCGCCGAGCTCGTCCTCACCACGATTCCGGACCGATTCCACTGTGGCGCGAACGATCCGCTGTTGACGGCGCTGGTTCTGGCGCTGGGCGCGTGGCGGCGGCGTCGCGGTGCGACCGACGCCGACGAGTTGATCTCCCTCGAGGGACACGGCCGTGAGGAGCAGGCCGTCCCCGGTGCGGACCTCGCCGCGACGGTCGGTTGGTTCACCGCCCGCTACCCGGTCCGCATCGGACTGGAGAACGTCGACGCCGAGGACGCGCTCGCGGGCGGCATGTCCGCGGGACTGGCGATCAAGCAGGTCAAGGAGCAACTTCGAGCGGTGCCCGACAACGGCATCGGCTACGACATGCTGCGCTGCCTCGACGCCACGGGCAGTGCCGAACTCGCGGATCTGCCCGAGCCGCAGATCAGCTTCAACTATCTCGGCCGGGTGGGCGCGGCCGAACACTCGGGGCCCTGGACGCCGACCACCGAATTCACCGCACTCACCGCGACGAGCGATCCGGCGATGGCGCTGTCCGCCGTGCTCGATGTCAATGCGATCGCCGAGCAGGGGCCCGACGGCCTGCACCTGGATGTGACCTGGGATTTCGCCTCGCGGATCGTGTCGGACGACGAGATCCGCGAACTCGCCGGGCTGTGGGTGCATGCGCTGGGCGGGCTCGCCGAGCACGTCCGATCCGACACCACACCGGGTTTCACGCCCTCGGACTTCCCCCTGGTCGAGGTGGCACAGGACGAAATCGACGGCTGGCTGCGGGAATACCCGTCGATGACCGATGTGTGGCCACTCACCGCATTGCAGTCCGGGCTGCTGTTCCACGCGATCTACGACGATGACGGCGTCGACGACTACATCGTGCAGGCGGCGCTGACGTTCGCCGGGACCGTGGACGCGGAGCGGATGCGGCGGGCCGCGCAGATGCTCGTCGACCGGCACGACAGCCTGCGGACCGCGTTCGTGGAGAGTGCCGGGGGACCGCGTCAGATCGTCTCGCGCGACGTCGTGATCGAGTGGCGGGATACGAGTGTCGCCGAGATCCGCGACGACGGCGAGCGCACCGAAACGCTGCGCCGGATCGCGGCGTCGGAGTCGACTCCGTTCGACCCGGCCCGTCCGCCGCTGATCCGCTTCCACCTGGTGCACACCGGAACCGACACGTATCGGCTGCTGGTCACCAATCATCACCTCGTGCTGGACGGGTGGTCGATGCCCCTACTCATCCACGAGCTGCTCGCGCTGTACGTATCCGACTGTGACCCAAGCGAACTCGCGCCCGCGCGGTCGTACCGGGAGTACCTGCGGTGGCTACAGGCTCGCGATCACGACGCCACGGCGGCCGCGTGGCGGGAGATGCTCGCCGGAATCGAGAATCCGACGCGGGTCACCAGCGGGCCGGATCGGACCGGGACCACGCCCAACGGCGAGGTCGCCCTGAACCTGGACGCCGCGACCACCGCCGCGATCCTCGATCTGGGCCGCGCGCACGGCGTCACCGCCAATACGTCGCTGCAGGTGGCGTGGGCGCTGCTGGTCGCGGTCCTGACCGGCCGCTCCGACGTGGTGTTCGGCAACACCGTGTCGCAGCGCCCGCCGGAGATCCCGGACGTGGAGCGCATGGTCGGGTTGCTGGTCAACACGCTGCCCGTCCGAGTCCGGCTCGATCCCCGGGAAACCATCGCCGAACTGCTCGTTCGGGTGCAGTCCGAACAGGCGGCGATGGTGGATCACCAGCACATCGGCCTGGCGGAGCTGCAACGGGCCACCGGCATCGCCGATATGTTCGACACCGCGACGGTGCTCGAGTCCTATCCGGTCGATCAGGAACTGCTGACGCGCAATCTCGGTGCGGCCGGACTGCGGCTGGTCGATATCGATGCCCGTGACGCCACGCCGTATCCGCTGAGTCTGCAGGTGACCCCGCCGCATTCGAGCCGCAGCGTGGGAGCGGGCGACGGCGAATCCGGCACGTACGCGGTGGCGCTGAAATTCGCCGCCGACCGATTCGATGCGGACCAGGCGCGCACCTTGCTCGAACGGTTCGTGCTCCTGCTCACCCAGATCGCCACCGATCCGGGCCGGAAGGTCGCCACGATCGACTCCGGCTGGGATTCCGAACGCGCGGAACTGCTTTCGGCCGACGGCCAGGGCTCGGCGGTGGAACGCGTGCTGCGCGACATCCTGTGGGAAACCGCGCGGCGGCATCCGGACGCGGTGGCCGTCCGATCCGGCGCGACCACCTGGACCTATCGTGAGCTGGAGCGTCGCGCGGACGCACTGGCTCGGCTGCTCGCCGATCGCGGTGCCCGCGCCGAATCTATCGTCGCGGTGGCGATTCCCCGTTCGGCCGAACTCGCCGTCGCGATCTGGGCGGTGGCGAGAACCGGCGCGGCCTTCCTGCCGCTGGATCCGGACAATCCCACCGCGCGGACGGCGGAGTTGCTGTCCGACGCGCGGACCTGCGCGGGCCTGACGACCGGCGCTGTCGCACCGAGCCTTCCGGATGGCATCGACTGGCTGGTGCTCGACGCCGAGACCGATCCGCCGAGTCCGTCCGGCGACGCGGCCGCGGTGGGCACTCTGTCGCCCGACAACGCGGCGTACGTGATCTACACCTCGGGGTCGACCGGTAAGCCCAAGGCGGTCCAGCTCACGCATCGGGGTCTGGCGAATCTCGTTGCGGCGCAGTCCGATACCTTCGGGCTGGGCACCGATTCCGCGGTATTGCAGGTCGCCTCACCGGGATTCGACGCCTGTGTCTCGGAACTGCTGATGGCGCACGGCAGCGGCGCCTGCCTGGTGATCGCGCCACCGGAGGTGTACGGCGGGACCGATCTCGAGGAATTGATTCGGGCACAGCGGATTTCGCACGCGGTCATCACCCCGTCCGTACTGAACACCATGGACCCGTCCCGGATACCGTCGCTGACCACGCTGGCGGTCGTCGGCGAGGCGACCGGCCCGGACACGGTGCAGCGGTGGGCGCCCGGACGACGGCTGATGAACCACTACGGGCCGACCGAGTCCACGATCTGGGCGACCGGGTCCGATGTCCTCGTCCCCGGCGAGCCGGTGACGATCGGCGGCCCGATCCGCGGCGTGTCCGCGGTGGTGCTGGACATGTGGCTGCGGCCGGTGCCGATCGGCGTCGCGGGCGAGCTCTATCTCGGCGGGCCCGGACTCGCCCGCGGTTACGTCGATCGGCCGGATCTGACGACTTCGCGCTTCATCGCCGATCCGCGGTCCACCCGCGGCGAGCGGATCTACCGCACCGGCGATTCCGTGCGCTGGGTGCGCGGCCGCACCGGGCCGGTGCTGGAATACCTGGGCCGTTCCGATCAACAGGTCAAGATTCACGGCCTGCGGATCGAGCCGGGTGAGATCGATGCCCACGTGGCGGGCAACCCGGACGTGGCCGGCGTCGCCACCGTCGTGGTGGAAGGCCCTGCCGGGGAACCGATTCTGGTGTCCTATGTCGTCTCCGCGTCGGGCGGCGAGGTGGATGTGGCGGCTCTGACCGAGGACCTCGCGGGCAGGCTACCCCGGTACATGAATCCCGCGGCGATCGTGCAACTGGACGAGATGCCGCGCACGCCGACCGGAAAGATCGACCGGAAAGCGTTGCGGCAGATGGACTTCGGTCTCGATGTCGCGAGCGGCCGACCGCCGTCGACGCCAGCCGAGCGGATCATGGCGGGCCTGTTCGCCGATGTGCTCCACCTCGACAGCGTGTCGGCCGACAGCAACTTCTTCGCGCTGGGCGGCGACAGCATCGTGTCGATGCGGCTGGTGGCCCTGGCGAGGTCCGCCGGGCTGATTCTCACGCCGCGAGATGTGTTCGAAGGCAGGACCGTTGCCGCCCTCGCGGCCGTGGCGGGCGGCCGGGCGGATGCCGAGGCGGGGGCGGCGGATCGAGTCGCGGACTCCCCGCTCGTCGAACTCGCACAAGAGGATATCGATCGGCTCGAGCGGCGGTACGGCAGCCTGTCCGACGTATGGCCGTTGTCGCCCATGCAATCCGGTGTGCACTTCCACTCGACGTTCGACCCGGATGCCGTGGACGACTACACGGTCCAGACGACGATCGAATTCTCCGGCGAGGTCGACCCCGCGCGTCTGCGCCGGGCCGCGCAGGCGGTGGTGGACCGGCACGACATCCTGCGGGCCGCGTTCGTGCAGACCTCGGCCGGAGCGCGCCAGATCGTCCTGGAACATGCCGAGATCCCGTTCCGGGAGATCGATCTCACCGGTGACGACGACGCCGAATCCCCGGCATCGGTGGCCATGGTCGACGCGGCGGCGGGTTTCGACCTGTCGGCCCCTCCGCTCGTTCGGTTCACGCTGATCCGGCTCGCCTCCGGGGCTTTCCGGCTGCTCGTCACGAATCACCATGTGATCCTGGACGGCTGGTCGATGCCGCTGCTGATGCGAGAACTGTTGGACTACTACGGATCTCCCGCGCACATCGATTCCGCCGGGCCCGCCCCGTCCTACCGCGACTATCTGGCCTGGCTGGGTCGGCAGGACAGCGAGGCGTCCAAAGCGGCGTGGGCACAAGCCTTCTCCGATGTCGACTCGCCCACCCGGGTCGCCCGCGGCAGCGGGGCGGTGGGCGCGGTATCGGCCGGGGAGGTCGGCGCCGAACTGTCCGCGGATCGTTTCGAGGCGCTGCGCCGAGCCGCGGCCGAGGCCGCGGTCACCGTCAACACCGCCGTCTCCGCGGCCTGGGCGCTGAATCTGCGCATGCTGACCGGTGAGACCGATGTGATCTTCGGCGCGTCGGTCTCGGGCAGGCCCCCGGAGCTGCCGCAGGTCGACTCGACGCTCGGCATGTTCTTGAACACGATCCCCGTCCGAGTCCGGCTCGAACCCACGATGCCGGTGCGGGAGTTGCTGACCGGTATTCAGGATCGGCACGCCCGCATGCTGGATCATCACCACATCGGCCTGCCCGAGATCCAGCGCAGCGTCGGCCTGCCCGAACTGTTCGACACCGCGATCACCTTCCAGTCGTTCCCCGTCGACCGGGCGGCATTGCAGCAACTGGTCGATTCGGCGGGCCTGCGGGTGGACGATCTCAGTGGCGTGGACGCGACGCCGTATCCGCTGAGCCTGGTCGTGGAACCGACGCAGAACGAGCGCGGCGAGGCACGGGGACTGCGCTTCACCCTCCGATTCCACGACCACGAATTCGACACCGCATCGGCGCGGCGCATCCTGGACCGGCTGGTCGAGCTGCTGGGCCGGATCGCCGAGGATGTCGCCGTGCGCCTGGGCGAGTTGCCGCTCGGCGAGCAGGCGGGGCCGTCGTGGCCGGTTCTGGAGGACGAGCCCGTCACCGCGCACACGCTGGACCGGATACTCGCCGCATCGGCCGCCGCCGACCCCGATGCGGTGGCCTTGCGGTACGGCACGACCGCCATGACATACCGGGAACTCGACGAGCGATCCTCCCGTCTGGCCCGGGTGCTGCTGCACCACGGCGCTCGGCGGGGCCGGATCGTGGCCTGCGTGCTCCCGCGATCGCCGGCGGCCACGCTCAGCGTGTGGGCCGTGGCGAAGACCGGCGCGGCATTCCTGCCGATCGATCCGACGCTGCCGCAGGAGCGGATCGACTTCCTGCTGTCGGACTCGTCGACCACGCTCGGGGTGACCGATGCGTCCGCGCGCGAGAATCTTCCCGGCGGCGTCGACTGGCTGGTCCTCGATCAGGAGCGTCCGCTCGGCGACGCGGATTCGATTGCGGCGACACCGATCACCGACGCCGAACGCGGCGGCCCGATCCGGCGGGATCAGACCGTGTACGTGAGCTACACCTCCGGATCCACCGGGATGCCCAAGGGCGTCCTGGTCACCCATCGCGGGCTGGCCGATATCGTCGCGGCACAGCGGCGGGTGCTCGGCGTCGATCCGGCGTCGGTGGTGTTGCAGGTCGCTTCGCCCAGCTTCGACGCCTCGGTATTCGAGTTGTTGCTGGCGCACGGCTCGGGCGGCCGGTTGGTCGTCTCCCCGGCCGACGTGTACGCGGGCCCGGATCTCGCGGAACTGATTGGGCGCGAAGGTGTTTCGCATGCGGTGGTGACGCCCTCCGCGCTGGCGACGGTCCCGGGCGAGGGCCTGGACAGGCTGCGCGTGCTGGCGACGGCCGGTGAGCCGATCGGACCGGAACTGGTCGATCGGTGGTCGCCGCGGCGCACCATGGTCAACCTGTACGGGCCGAGCGAAGGAACCATCTGGGCGACCGCGGGCGACGCACTGACCCCCGGCGCGCCGATCACGATCGGCAGGCCGGTCGGCCCCGTCGCGTCGGTGGTCCTGGACAGCTGGTTGCGACCGGTTCCGCACGGTGTCGTGGGCGAGCTGTACCTGTTCGGCGGGGGCCTGGCGGACGGGTACGTCGGCCGGACGGGGTTGAGCGCTTCGCGGTTCGTCGCGTGCCCGTTCGGCGAGCCCGGACGTCGCATGTACCGCACCGGCGATCTGGTGCGCCGCACCGCCGGCGGCGATATGGAGTTCTTGGGGCGCAACGATTTCCAGGTGAAGGTGCACGGCACCAGGATCGAGCTGGGCGAGATCGACGCGGTGCTGGGTGCGCGGGCGGACGTGGCGTACGCGGTGACCGTGCCGCGCAGCGACGGCGGGCGGCCGGTACTGCTGGTCTCCTATGTCGTGCCCGCGGCCGGGGTACAGGTCTCGGGCGATGAGCTGCGCACGGCGCTGACCGAGGCGCTGCCCCGGTACATGGTGCCCTCGGCGGTGATGGTGCTGGACGAGGTTCCGCTGACCGCCAACGGGAAGCTGGATCGCGAGCGGTTGCCCGAACCGGTGACCGTGGCGCGGGAATTCCGGGCGCCGTCGCCCGGGGTGCAGGAGTTGGTCGCCCGGACGTTCGAGCAGGTGCTCGGCGTCGACCGGGCGGGTGTCGACGACGACTTCTTCGCACTGGGCGGCGATTCGCTGAGCGCGGCGACGGTGGTGGCGCGGATCGGCTCGGCGCTGGATGTGCGGGTGCCGGTGCGGTCGGTGTTCGAATCGCCGACCGTCGGCCAATTGGCCGAGCTCGCAAGGACACTCGGCGGTGGCGGCCGGTTGCCGCTGCGGCCCGGAGAGCGCCCCGATCCGGTGCCGCTGTCGCTGGCGCAGCAGCGGATGTGGTTCCTGAACCGGTTGGAGCCGGACTCCGCCGCCTACAACATCCCGGTGATGTTGCGGTTGTCCGGGGAGTTGGACACCGCGGCGCTGGCGGCCGCGCTCGCCGACGTGATGGCACGTCACGAGGTGCTGCGGACGATATATCCGGAGTCCTCCGGCGAGCCGCGCCAGGTCGTCCTGGACGAGCCCGCGGTGCCGGTGCGGCCGGTGCGAGTGTCGGCGGATTCGGTGCCCGATGTGGTGGGCGAATTCGTACGGCGCGGATTCGACGTGACCGCCCGGGTGCCGATGCGAGTGGGACTGTTCCAGCTCGATGCCGAGAGTGACAGCGGCACAGCGCAATTCCTGCTGGTTCTGGTGGTCCATCACATCGCCGGTGACGGACAGTCGATGGGTCCGCTGGCTCGCGACGTGATGGCGGCCTACGCCGCGCGCCGGGACGGGCACGCCCCGCAATGGGAGCCGCTGCCCGTGCAGTACGCGGACTTCGCATGGTGGCAGCGCCGGATGCTGGGCGCCGCGGACGATCCGGCCTCGCTGATGTCCGAGCAGCTGGAGTTCTGGCGCTCGACCCTCGCGGGCGCGCCGGACCGGCTGGATCTCCCGGCCGACCGGCCACGCCCGGCCGTCGCCTCGCTGGCGGGGGCCCGGGTGCCGGTGCGGATCGACGCGAGCTTGCACCGGCGGTTGGCGGAGCTGGCTCGCTCGCGCGGATCGTCGCTGTTCATGGTGATGCACGCGGCCCTGGCGGCGGTACTGGGACGCCTGGGCGGCAGCGATGACGTCGTCATCGGCACCCCGATCGCGGGCCGGGGCGAGCCCGGCCTGGAGGATCTGGTGGGCATGTTCGTCAACACCCTCGCCCTGCGGACGCGGGTGGACACCGCCGAGTCGTTCGCTGATTTGCTGGCGCGCGCCCGGGAGACGGACCTGCTGGCGTTCGAGCACGCCGACGTGCCGTTCGAGCGGGTCGTGGAGGAGTTGAACCCGGAGCGGTCCTCGGCGCGCCATCCGCTGTTCCAGGTGGTCCTGGCGTTCCAGAACATCTCGACGGTCGATGTCGCGCTGCCCGGCGTCCGGATCTCGCGGGCGGAGGTGGACACCGGCGCGATCCAGTTCGACCTGCAACTGGTGCTGTCCGAGGAAACCGGTGAAGCTGGTGCGGCACAAGGTATTTCGGGCATGCTGACGTATGCGCGGGACCTGTTCGACGAGGCCACCGCGACGGGATTCGTCGAGCGGCTGATGCGGGTGCTGCGAGCCGTCGTCGACGATCCGGCCGCCGTGGTCGGGGATCTCGAATGGCTGGACGCCGGCGAGCGCGCGGCGCTCACCTCCCGGGTCGGGGCGCACCCCGCCCAGCAGCCCCGGCCGTCCGGATCGCTGCCCGAGATCTTCGCCGCGGCCGTCCGGGGAAACGCCGACGGTCTCGCCCTGGTGTCGGGGCACACCACGTTGACGTACGCGCAGCTCGACGAACGGTCGAACCGGCTGGCGCGGCTGCTGATCGCCCGCGGCGCCGGCCCGGAGAAGCCGGTGCTGGTGGCGCTCGCGCGGTCGGTGGAGTCCGTCGTCGCCTGGTGGGCGGTGGTCAAGACGGGTGCGCCGTACGTACCGGTGGACCCCGCCTATCCCGCGGGCCGGATCGCGCAGATGATGTCGGATTCGGATGCGGCGCTGGGTATTACGGTGTCGTCGGTGCGCGGCTCGATGCCCGATTCGGTGGACTGGGTCGTACTCGACTACTCGGTGGTCGCCGCCCGGATCGACGCGTCGGCGAGCGGCCCGATCGGCGATGACGAGCGCCTGCGGCCGCTGCGCGCCTCGAATACCGCGTATGTGGTCTTCACCTCCGGATCCACCGGAGTGCCGAAGGGCGTCGGCGTGACGCACTCGGGCGTGGCCGATCTCGTCTCGGGGATGTGCGACGACCGTGAGCCGGGACGCCCGTCCCGGGTGCTGCACTTCGCGTCGCCGTCGTTCGACGCGTCGCTGCTGGAGATCCTGATGGCGGTCGGCCGTGCCGGTGCGGTGATCGTCGCGCCGACGGACATCTACGGTGGCGGTGAGCTGGCCGAATTGCTGCGCTCGCAGCGGGTCACCCACGCGTTCATGACTCCCGCCGCGCTCGCGTCGGTGGATCCGTCGGGCCTGGACGACCTGCGCATGGTGGTGTCCGGCGGTGACGAGGTCCCGGCGGAACTGGTGAACCGGTGGTCGGGCACCGACGTCTCCGGCGTACGCGAGTTCCGGGTGCTCTACGGCCCGACCGAGACGACGATGGTCACGACGTCGACCGAGTGGCTGCGACCGGGGGACCGGCCGACCATCGGCGGCCCGCTGCCGCAAGTGCGGACGCTGGTCCTGGATGCTCGGCTGCGGCCGGTGCCGGTCGGTGTGGCCGGAGAGTTGTATCTCGCCGGACCGTCGCTGGCGCGCGGGTACCTGAACCGGGCTGCCACGAGTGCGGCGCGGTTCGTGGCGCACCCGTTCGGTGAACCCGGAGAGCGCATGTACCGCACCGGCGATGTGGTCCGCTGGAATACCTCCGGCGACCTGGAGTTCCTGGGGCGCAACGACTTCCAGGTGAAGCTGCGTGGCTACCGGGTCGAGCTGGGCGAGATCGACGCGGTGCTGCGGGCACGGGCGGATGTGGCCTACACGGTCACCGTGTCGCGGCGTGCGGGCGCGGGCACGGTGATGCTGGTGTCCTATGTGGTGCCCACCACCGGGGCGGGTGTCTCCGGTGAGGAACTGCGCTCGGCGTTGGCCGAGGCCCTGCCGTCCTATCTGGTGCCCGCCGCGGTGATGATTCTCGACCGGATTCCCTTGACACGGAACGGGAAACTCGACCGGGCGGCTCTGCCGGAACCGATCGTGCAGGCCAAGCGATTCCGTGCGCCGGCCTCGGCGGTCGAGGAAGTGGTGGCCGGTGTATTCGCCGACGTCCTGGGCATCGGCGGTCCCGTCGGCGCCGACGACGACTTCTTCGATCTGGGTGGTAACAGCCTGGTGGCGACCCGCGTCGCCGCGCGGCTCGGGGCCGCGCTCGACGCGACCATCCCGGTATCGATGGTCTTCCAGGCCCCGACCGTCGCGCGGCTGGCCGCGCGCGCCGAATCGCACGCCGACACCGGTCGGGTGCAGCTGACCGCGCAGCAGCGTCCGCGGCGAATTCCGCTGTCGTACGCACAGGAGCGGATGTGGTTCCTGAACCGGCTCGAGCCCGCCTCGGCGGCCTACAGTATTCCGATCGCGCTGCGGCTGTCCGGACAGCTGGATCTGGACGCCCTGCGCGCGGCCATCGAGGATGTGCTGAACCGGCACGAAGTCCTGCGGACGGTGTACCCCTACGCCGAGGGCGAACCGTCACAGGTCGTCCTGCCCGCCGCCGCGGCGATTTGGCCGATCACCGTGACCTCGGTCGCGGAATCGGAACTGGCGGAATCGGTTTCGGCGTTCGCCTCGGCGGTGTTCGACGTGACGATCGAGACGCCGGTACGGGCCCGGCTGTTCGAGCTCGGGCCGGACGAATCGGTCCTGGTCGTGGTGGCGCACCACATCTGCTGCGACGGATCGTCGCTGGTCCCGCTGGCGCGAGACACGATGACCGCGTACGCCGCGCGGACGCAGGGGCAGGCGCCGAGCTGGTCGCCGCTGCCGGTCCAGTACGCGGACTACGCGATCTGGCAGAAGGCGGTGCTGGGATCCGAGGACGATCCCGAATCGCTGCTGCGCGCCCAGATCGACTACTGGACAGAGGAATTGGCGGAATTGCCGCCACTGCTCGAGCTGCCGACCGACCGGCCGCGTCCGCCCGTGCAGTCCTATGCGGGCGCGAACGTGCCGCTGACCGTCGACGCGGATCTGCACGCGCGGTTGCAGCAGGTCGCGCGGGCGCACAACACGACGTTGTTCATGGTCTTCCACGCGGCGCTGGCGGCCACGCTGGCCCGGCTGGCCGACACCGACGACGTGGCGATCGGCACCCCGTACGCGGGGCGCGGCGAGCCCGAGCTCGACGATCTGGTCGGGATGTTCGTCAACACCCTGGTGCTGCGGACGCGGTTGAACCCGGGGATGACGTTCACCCAGCTGCTCGAGCACGTGGGGGAGACCGATCTCGCCGCGTTCGGCCGCGCGGACGTTCCGTTCGAGCGGCTCGTGCAGGTGCTGAACCCGGTGCGGTCCCATGCCCATCATCCGCTGTTCCAGGTGATGCTGGCGTTCCAGAACGTCGCGCGGGCCCAGTTCGAACTTCCGGGGCTGTCGGTGTCGGCGATGACCGCCGAGGTCGATACCGCGCTGTTCGACCTGCAGGTGACGGTGTCGGATTCCTACGACGACGCCGGCGCCCCGGCCGGTATCAGCGGCGGGGTGACCTATGCGACCGATCTGTTCGACTCCGCGACGGTGACCGCGATCGTGGATCGCCTGCTGCGGTTGCTCGGCGCGGTGGCGAGCGATCCCGCGCAGCCGGTGTACGAGGTGGATCTGCTCGGTGCGCGGGAACGTGAAGCCGTTCTGACACAGTGGAATTCGACGCAGTACCCGTTGCCTCCGAACGACACGCTCGCCTCGGTCTTCGCCGACTCGGCGCGGGCCAATGCGGACCGGACCGCGGTGGTCTTCGGCGAACAGTCGCTGACCTACGCCGAATTCGCCTCTCGCGTATACCGTTTGGCGCGGTGGCTGATCTCCCGCGGCGTGGGCCCGGAATCCCTGGTGGCGCTGCGTATGCCGCGTTCACTGGATCAGGTCACCGCCATGTACGCGGTGCTCGCCGCCGGCGGCGGGTATGTGCCGGTCGATCCGGACCTTCCGGAAGACCGCATCGCGTACATGCTCTCGACCGCGGCGCCCGTGCTGGAGTTGTCGACCCTGGACGGTGTGGAGCTGTCCGGATTCGACGACGCGCCGGTCACCGACGCGGATCGGCTCGCGACGCTGCGACCGGAGAACCTCGCCTATGTGCTGTTCACTTCCGGATCGACCGGACGCCCCAAAGGTGTTGCGGTATCGCAGTATTCGGTATTGAACCAGTTGCGCTGGATCAGCGGGACCTACGCGCTGACGCCGCGGGACGTGGTGTTGCAGAAGACTCCGGCGACGTTCGACGTGTCGGTGTGGGAGCTGTTCGGGACACTGGCGGCGGGCGCGCGAATGGTGATCGCACGGGCCGACGGGCATGCCGATCCGGACTATCTCGCCGAAACCATTGCCGCGCAAGGGATCACGATCACCTCGTTCGTCCCGTCGATGCTCAGCGCATTCGCCGACGCGGTGCCGTCCGGGTCGCTGGACTCATTGCGGGCCCTGCTGGTGGGCGGTGAGGCATTCGGCTCCGAGGTGGTGGCCGCGGTACGGCGCAAAGCGCCCGGGGTGGAGTTGCACAATCTGTACGGGCCGACCGAGTTCACCCTGCACGGGACCGCGCATCGGGTGACCGAGACCGACAGCGGCAGCGTGCCGATGGGCATGCCGGTGTGGAATGCGCGAGCCTACGTGCTGGACAGCCGACTGCATCCGGTACCGCCCGGTGTCGCCGGGGAACTGTATCTGGCGGGCGTCCAGCTCGCGCGCGGCTATCAGTCGCGTGCCGGCCTGACCGCGGAACGGTTCGTCGCCGACCCGAACGGCCGGGGCGGGCGCCTGTACCGCACCGGTGACCTGGCGCGCCGACGCCACGACGGTGAACTGGAATACCTGGGGCGCACCGACTTCCAGGTGAAGCTGCGCGGATTGCGCATCGAACTCGGTGAGGTCGAGGCAGTGCTCGCCGAGTACCCCGGAATCGCGCGGGCGATCGCGACCGTGCACTCCAACGGCTACGGGGACCAACTCGTCGGCTATGTCGTGCCGACCGCGGGCAGCACGGTCGACACCGCGGCGGTCCTGGAGCACGCGGCGACCGCACTGCCCAACTACATGGTGCCCGCCACGCTGACGGCGCTGGACACGATGCCCCTGACCTCCTCCGGCAAGCTGGACCGCAAGCGACTACCGGATCCGGTGTTCGTGGCAGGGGAGTTCCGGGAGCCCTCCTCGTGGCTGGAGGGAGTGGTCGCGCGGACCTTCGGGCAGGTACTCGATGTGGACCGGGTGGGCGCGGACGACGACTTCTACGCCATGGGCGGAAACTCGCTGAAGTCGGTGCAGGTGGTGACGGAGCTGAAGAAGGAGCTCGATTACGAATTCCCGATCAGCTGGATGCTGTCGGATCCTCGCCCGGCCGACCTGGCCCGGCGGATCGAATCCGAGATGCGCTCGGGCCGGTCCGTCGCCGGGACCGCGTCCGGATTCGAGGTGCTGCTACCGATCCGGACCGGCGGCCGACGGCCACCGCTGTTCTGCATCCACCCCGCATCGGGCCTGGCATGGTGCTACCACTCGCTCGATGAGCACCTCTCGGCCGGCCGGCCGATCTACGGCATTCAGGCGCCGCAGATCGGTGGTGAGGTTCCCGGTCCGAGGACGATCGGGCAGATCGCCGAACGCTACGCCGAGGAGATCCGGGCGGTGCAGCCGCACGGCCCCTACCACCTGCTCGGCTGGTCGCTGGGCGGTCTGATCGCCCATGCCGTCGCCGCCGAGATGCGCGCCGCCGGTGAACAGGTCGCGCTGCTGGCACTGCTGGACGCCGAGTCGGGCGGTATCGATGAAGCGGAGGTCTCCACCGTCATGGCCGGAGAACTGATCAGCAACCTCGGTCCGGTCCTGGGCATAGATTTCGTACGCCCCGACGCGACCGCCGAGGAGGCCGCCGAGCTGATCCGGGAGCATCTGGGCGATGGCCTGGGCATCGACGCCGGAACGATCGAGCGCCTGACCGACGCCTACAACCTGTCGATCGAGGCGGCCGCCAAGTGGCAGCCGCCGGTCGTGGACAGCGACATGCTGTACTTCACCGCGACACGGGAAAGACGGCCCGAGGCGGCGGGTCACGAGGGATGGACGCATCTGGTCCGCGGGGAGATCTCGAATGTCGAGATCGACGCCACCCACCTCGCCATGACCGAACCGGATGCGGCCGCGCAGATCGCCCGGGTGCTCAACGAACGACTGGATCGGTGATCGGGGCCCGGTACCACCCGATCCCCGCCGCCTGTGCATCCGCCGGTCCGACGCCCGTGCCGCCGTGCGTCGGATCAGCGGGGCGTCGGCGCGAGTGCGCGGTTCCGCGTGAACGCGGCGGTGGTGAGCGGGACCTTCGCGGGTAGGGGTGCGGTGATGCCAACGATCGTCCCGATCGATGCACCGATCGCTCCACCGAGCACGGCCGCGGGTCCGGCGACGACCGCCGCGCCGACCGCCGCGCCCAGCAGCGGGCCGACGACCAGGCCGGTGGGCAGGAACGGAATACCGGCGACGAATCCGGCGACCGCGCCGACCGCGGCGGCCGGTATCGCCAGCGGGATGCTCAGCCCGGCGGCGATGCCCGCCCCGATCGCGGCGCCGACGCCCGCGTCCACGACCGTCGCGCTGCATCGGACGGGATCGGCTGGGATATATGTGCAGAATGCCTGAACGGGTTGTGTCGTCGGGTCGGGTATTCCGGCAGCGGTCGAGGGCAGGCTGGTGACGAGCGGAATGTGGGTGGGCCGACCCTGGTACCACGCGCCGTCCGCCGACGGCGCGAGCGCGGCCGCGATATTCGGCAATGGGATCGGGCGAGCGACAATCGGTGGCGGGGGAACGATATTCGCCAGCGCGGCCGCGATATTCGGCAATGCCATCGAGGGGACCGTTTTCGGCGCCGCGACATGAGGCGTGAAGTCCGGCACCGTGGAAGCGGGCACGGTATTCGGGCGCACACCCCCGGATGTGATGTTCGGGGACGCGACTTCGGGCGTCGTGTTCGGCTGTGTGATTGCCGCCGGCATGACAGCGGGCGTGGTTTTCGGCAGCGTGATCCGGGGCGCTGAGTGGGGCTCGGGCACCGTGACCGGTGGCACGATCCTGGCCAGCGATTGCCCGAGTGATACCAGGGCGCTCGGCAACGGGATCGGCGGTTGGCCCATGTCGAATTGCGGTGTCGGGAATACCGTCGTCGGCGGAGCGGCAGGTCCCTGGGCGGGTATCCGCCCGGGTTCCGCAGGTGATGCGCCGGCTTGTCCGGCTCCGAGGACGACCGCGAGCGGCACCATGCTCGCAGCCAGCATCAGACCCGATACACGCCGAAGATCAGATTCCGACATTCCATACCTCCTGGGCGCGATGTCTTCCTGCTTCTCTTCTCGTTCCCGACCTTCGATGTTTGGCGCACGTACTGGGGGCACAGCTTAGGCCGCGGCAGGAGGGGATACGAATAATTGTGCGAACTGCTGGTCGGCGTGTTTCGCGCTACGGGCGGTTACAGATCATATGCGAACCGAATTCCGTGCCACCGATCCTCGGCGGCGATCGCCGTATCGGCTGAGAATTCGCCGGAATTGTTGCAGCCGCGGCCTCATCTGCCTGGCGTTCGGGTGCGTGGCCGGGAACCGAGATCCGCGCCCGCTGCGGCGAGCCGGGCCCCCTCGCGCACCGGCTCGGCCGACACCAACGCCGAACTCCGCACCTCCGCGAAAAAATGGGTGGCTGGAGAGGAATTCGAGCTGATACTGTCCTCGAGACCGTGACACGACGCGAGGAGGTGAGACCCATGCACGCTGTATCGATGTGGGGGCTCCCTCTTGTCGTCACGGTTGGGCGAACGATGTAGATGTCGCCGGGAGCGCCTGAGAGACAAGGCAATCCCGAAAGGCGACGACCAATGAAATCTGAGCATTCAACTTCCGGAACCGGCCGGCACACCGTGCTGATCACGCGGGCGCTGCCGGCGCATGCGCTCAGCGCACTGCATCAGCGCGGAATCGAAACGGCGTCAACCGAAACCGACGAATCCAACGCACTGTTCGAGGGCCTCGGCGCCGAACGCGCAAGCAGCAACCTGGAACTGGTGCTGCGATGACTTCCGCGACGAAGAACGGAAAGGGTATCGAGATAGAGGGCACCGTCATCGAGTGCCTCCGCAACGCCACCTTCACCGTCGAACTAGCGAACGGGCACAGGGTTTTGGCACACATCAGCGGGAAAATTCGGAAGAACTACATCAAGATCCTGCCGCAGGATCGGGTGCTCGTGGAACTGAGCCCCTACGATCTCACCCGCGGCCGAATCCTCTTCCGCTACCGGACATAGCCGAATCGGGGCACCCCGAATCGAGCTGTCGTTCAACCCGATGATGGCGGTATCGATAGGTCAGCCTCACTGGACATCCGAGCGACACGGTGGCGACTTCGCCCGATCAACCGGAGCCGACGACTTCCTGCCACACCTGGTCGACGAGCGCGTCGTCGGGCGGGACCCCGGCCGCCTGGGCGACGAGCAGGCGGCCGGTGTGGGTCAGGTGATCGCGCATGGCCGTCTGCGCGGCGTCCGGGTCGCCGGCGAGAGCGGCGGCGACGATCGGCTGGTGCTCGTCGCGGATGTCCGCGAGCGAGCGCCTGGTCGGCGGGCCGAGCAGCGCGGTCGTCGCTCGCAACGAGGCGACGATGTCGGCGGCTCTGCCGTTGCCGGACCCGCGCAGCACGGCGTCGTGCCACGCTCGATCGGCCACCCAGAAGGCCTCGTGATCACCGGCTTCGATGGCCTCGTCGAGGGCGGCGAAGGGCGTCGCGAGATCGACGGCCCGCTCGGCGGCGCGGCGGGCCGCGGCCGGTTCCAGCGCGAGCCGGACGGCGAAGATCTCGGCGACGTCGCGCGGGTCGGGCAGCACGACGCGAAAGCCGCGGTTGCGCGCGATCCGCACGAGTCCGGCCTCCGCGAGCTTGAGCATCGCCTCGCGGACCGGACTGCGTGAGACGCCGAGGAGTTCGGCGAGTTGATAGACCGAGTACGTCTCCTCCGGCACGAAACGTTTGTCGCGGATGCCGTCGCGCACCGCGGTCACGACACGATCGGTGAGGGACGGACTAGCGGACACGAGTAACATGTTACTCATGGCCGTCGTTCACCACACTTCCGAGAAGGCCGACGTCGCTTCGACACTGCGCCGCGCGGGCCTCGAGTTCCGCGACGACGACGGCACCAGGGCGATGTACGCGACCGACGCGTCGCTGTACCGGATCCCGCCGCTGGCCGTCGTCCGGCCCCGGGACGTCGACGAGGTCGCGGCGGCGCTCGGCGCGGCGAAAGAGCTCGGCGTGCCGCTCACCTCTCGCGGCGGTGGCACCTCGATCGCGGGCAACGCGATCGGGCGCGGCCTGGTCCTCGACTTCAGCCGCTACCTCAACCGGGTGATCGACCTCGACCCGGCGACCCGCACGGCGCTCGTCGAGCCCGGAACGGTGCACGCCGACCTGCAGAAGGTGGCCCTGCCGCGCGGCGTCCGGTTCGGCCCCGACCCGTCGAGTCATCCGCGCTGCACGATCGGCGGGATGATCGGCAACAACGCCTGCGGCAATCGCGCGCTCGGCTATGGCCGCACCTGCGACAACGTCGTCGCCATGACCCACCTGCTGGCCGGCGGCGAGATCGTGCGCACCGGGTACGACGACCTCGGGAGGCCCACGGCCGAAGCGCCGGACCGGCTCCTGGCGGAATTACGCAGTGCCGCAGGCCGGCATCTCGCCTCCGCCCGCACCGAATTCGACCTCTTCGGTCGGCAGCTCAGCGGCTACGCGGTCCAGCACCTCCTGCCCGAGCGGTTCGACCTGGGCCAGTTGCTCATCGGTTCGGAGGGCACTCTCGGCGTGCTCACCGAGGCGACCGTGCGGTTGGTCGAAGATCCGAAGCACCGGGTGGTGGTGGCCCTCGGTTTCGCCGACATCGTCGCCGCGGGCGAAGCGGCGCCGACGGTCGTCGCCTTCCGGCCCACGGCGTGCGAGGGCATGGACGAGCGACTGGTCGAGGTGCTGCGCAGCCGCCGCGGTGACGCGGCGATCCCGCCGATGCCGCGTGGTCGCGCGTGGTTGCTCGTCGAGATCGCGGGCGACGACCGCGCCGATGTGTTCGACCGTGCGCGGGCGCTGGTCGACGCCGATCTCGGCGTCGAGGCGCGGATCATCGAGGACGCCGGTGCTCAGGCGCGGCTGTGGCGCATCCGTGAGGACGGGGCCGGGCTCGCCGGCCGGGCGCCCTCGGGCCGCCCCGGCTGGTCGGGGTTCGAGGACGCGGCGGTTCCGCCCGCCCGTCTCGGTTCATACCTGGCCCGCTTCGATGAGCTGGTGGAGAGTTTCGGCATGACGTCGGCGCCCTACGGCCACTTCGGCGACGGTTGTATGCACGTGCGTCTGGACTTCCCGTTCGACCGGCCGGAGGGGACGCGGTTGATGCGCGAATTCCTTTTGGCCGCAGCCGATCTCGTCAGCGAATACGGCGGTTCGATCTCCGGCGAGCACGGTGACGGCAGGGCCCGCGGCGAGCTGCTCGCGCGTACCTACTCGGCCGACGCGATCGCGTTCTTCGGTGAGGTGAAGCACGCCTTCGACCCCACGAACCTGCTCAACCAGGGTGTGCTGGTCGACCCGGACCCGTTCGACGCCGACATCCGACCCGCGGGCGTCGCCGCCTACCGCAAGAGTTTGGCCTTCGCCTACGAACACGATGGGGGCGATCTCGCGCAGGCGGTGCACCGTTGCACGGGTGTGGGCAAGTGCCGTGCCGACAACTCGGTCGCGGGCGGCGTGATGTGCCCGTCCTATCTCGCCACTCGCGAGGAGAAGGACTCGACCCGGGGCCGCGCTCGCGTGTTGCAGGACGTCGTCCGCGGTGCGCTCGACTGGCGCTCGGAGGCCGTCGCGGAGTCGCTGGACTTGTGCTTGTCCTGCAAGGGTTGCGCGTCGGACTGCCCGACCGGCATTGATATGGCCACCTACAAGTCCGAGGCGCTGTATCAGCGCTTCCGGCGGCGTCTGCGGCCGCGCTCGCACTATTCGCTCGGTCAGCTGCCGCGTTGGAGCCGATTGGTCGGGAGGCTGCCAGGACTCGCGCGAGTAGCGAACAGCGCCACCAGGTTGCCGGGGGTGGGCGCCGCGGCGCTGTTCCTGGCGGGCGTCGACCGGCGACGTTCGGTGCCGGCGTTCGCGACCACTTCGTTTCGCCGGTGGTGGGCGCGACATGCTCCCGACGCCGACACAACTCGTACCCCGGTCATCCTGTTCGTGGACAGTTTCTCCGATGCGTTCTCGCCGGAGGTGGCGCAGGCGACCGTGCGCGTGCTGCGCGAGGCCGGCTACCAGCCCCGGCTGCCCGGCCACCGGCTCTGCTGCGGTTTGACCTGGATCACCACCGGACAGCTCGACGCGGCCCGGCGGATCCTCGGTCGCGCGGTCACCCAGCTGGCCGCCGCGGTCCGTGCCGGTGTCCCGGTGGTCGGCATCGAGCCGTCCTGCACCGCTGTCCTGCGCTCGGACGCGGTGGAACTCTTCGCCGGCACGCCGCTCGAGGACGACGCGCGGCTGGTGGCCGGCGCGACCCGCACGGTGGCCGAATTGCTGGCCGAGGCGGCCGATTCGGGCGCCTGGACGCCGCCCGACCTCACCGGCACCACCGTGGTAGCCCAGCCGCACTGCCACCACCACGCGATCCTCGGATGGGGTGCGGACCGGGCGCTGCTGGCCCGCACGGGTGCGACCGTCACGACGCTGTCCGGCTGCTGCGGGCTGGCCGGTAACTTCGGCGTCGAGATCGGTCACTACGAGGTGTCGGTGCGGGTCGCCGAACAGCAGTTGCTCCCGGCGCTGGACGCCGCGCCCGAGGCCGTCGTCCTGGCCGACGGCTTCTCGTGCCGGACCCAGGTGGCGGACCTCCGTGATCGCCGCGCCGTTCATCTGGCGGAGCTGCTGTCGATGTCACGGGCCTGACTGGTCTTGTCCTACAGCACCTTTCGCGGGTGCCGTGCGTACGGGTTTCGCCAGATGGACCAGGTGATAGCCGCCGACGGGGTGCGTGCGCCTTCGGTGTATCCGAACCGGTGATACACGCGCAGGTTGGCGCTGCTCTTCTCGCCGGTGAACAGCCGCAGTTGCGTAACCGTGTGGGGCACAGCGGTTTCCGCGGCGCGTAGCGGTATCAGGATTTCACCGGCGTCGGCGGCGGTCAGAGGCACGACCTGCGTTCCGTGGTCCATGAGCCGACGATACTGCCTGGTGTCCAGTGCTTTTCGCCGAGCGGCTCCCGGGATGCCGACGGGTGCCGAGGCGACTCTGCTGGATGCCGAGATCGCGGTCTGATACGGTACGGAACGTGTCGTTTCGTAATGGGGGTTCCGCGGAGCCGGACGCCGAAGTGCGTGCCGGACGTCCTCGTGATCGAGTGCGCGAGGTCGAGATTCTGGAGTGCGTGTTGGAACTGCTGGGCGAGGTCGGTTTCGACGCGTTGACGTTCGAGGCGGTCGCGCGGCGTGCCCGGGCGTCGAAGGCGACGTTGTACCGGCGCTGGGAGACCAAGCGCGACATGGTCGTCGCCGCGATCAAGGCCGGTCCCGCGTCCGGCAACTCGGCCGACGCGGTGGACACGGGTTCCCTGCGCGGAGATCTGATCGCCCTGTGCGAGCGTCTCGACACCACCATGCGCGCGGCGGACGCGCCGATGAGTTTGATGTTGCTGCAAGCGGGCCTGGAAGATCCGGAACTGTGCCGTCATATCGAAGAGACGACCGGGCCGACGGGGGCGAAACTACCTGCTGCGGTGCTATCCGCGGCCATCGCCCGGGGTGAGCTGCCCGAGGGCGCGCAACCGTTCCCCTACGAGGAAATCACCGGGTCGGTGCTGCTGCTGCGCAGACTGAACGGGCTTCCCGCAGGGCCCGAATATCTGGGGCATCTGGTCGACGCCATCCTGATTCCCGCACTTCGAGCAAGCGTGCGTCCCGCGCCGCCGCTGCGGGCCATTTTCTCCTGACTCGCCTATTTCCCAACCGATTCACGAAAGGTGTGCGCATGACGGGCACGATGATCGACGGCTTCGAGTATCGACAGCTTCCCGGGACAGGCGACGTCCGCCTGAATGTCGCCATCGGCGGTGCGGACAATCCCATCGTCCTGTTGCACGGCTTCCCGCAAACGCACCTCATGTGGCGGCACGTTGCTCGCGCGCTCGCTGGGCGGTACCTGGTCATCGTGCCCGACCTGCGCGGCTACGGCGCGAGCGACAAACCCGAAGAGACCTCCCCGGACACCTACTCGAAGCGGACCATGGCGCACGACATCGTCGCCATCGTGCGCGAAATCGGATACGAACGATTCAGCCTGGTCGGGCATGACAGAGGAGCGCTGGTCGGGGTCCGGGCAGCGCTCGATCACACGGACAAGATCACGCATCTGGGGATCTTAGATGTCCTGCCGACCATGGACACCTGGGACGTGCTGCACGGCGTCGATGCCGCGGTAGCCTGGCACCTGTACCTGATGGCGCAGCCGAAAGGCTTGCCCGAGAGGATGATCGAGGCAGTCGCCGAGGATTTCTTCAGCTCGTTCCTGGACGCCTGGGACCCCAGCGGAACCACCTTCCCGCCACACGTGCGGCGGCACTACATCGACAGTTCCGCACGCGCGGTGCCCTCCATCGTCGCCGACTACCGGGCCACGGCCGGTATCGATCTCGAGATGGACCGCGCCGACCGAAAGGCGGGCGCGCAGTTGGCCATGCCCGTGGGTGTGCTCTCCCAGGACTGGGGCTCGCAACTCGGATTCGACGCCTCTGCCCTGTGGCGTCAGTGGGCCCCGGCCGCCACCTACCAGCCGATCGATGCCGGTCACTTCATGGCCGAGGAAAAGCCAACGGACGTAACCACTTTCATTCACGAACTGATACAACGCACTGCTGCCTGAGCCGATATCCCCGACAGCCCGCGGAAACCTGGAAAACCAACTCGCACGGCTCGCCGCAGCGCTGCCGAGCCCGGCTCAGCCGTCATCGCTTCGACTGGGCCGAAGCTGAAACACGCTGTGGGTCAGTGATATTCGGCGTCGACGGTGGCGCGCCCGGGGGAGAGGCCGAATCGTTCGGCGAATTCCGACATCTGGTGGTGTTGCTGTGCGGGATCGGCTCCGGCGAAGCCGACCACGACGCGGTCCACCCCACTTTCGGCGAGTTGCTCGACGCGTTCGAGCGGCATGTCGGCCGAACCCCAGCGGGTGTACTCGACCGCGGCCGGATCGCGTCCCGCGTCGACGGCGGCCGCATGGGCCAATTCCAGCTGCCGCTCGCGCTCCTGCTCGGTCAGCATGCCCCCGGCGAAGTAACCGTCGCCCCGAACTCCGGCGCGCCGGGCCGCGGCCGCGCTGGAGCCGCCGACATGGATCGGCAACCCTTGCGCCGCATAGGGTTTGGGGTAACTGCAGAGATCGTCGAAGGCGAAGAACTCGCCACGGTGGCTCACGCCGTCCGGGCCGCCCGCCCACAGCAGGCGCAGCACATCGATCGCCTCGTCCGCGCGGCGGCCACGGCTGCGGAAATCCACGCCCATCGCGTGGGCTTCGCGGGGCAGGGCGCCGAGGCCGACGGTGAGCAAGCGCATCCGTCCGCGGGACAGGACGTCGATCGTGGCCAGGCGTTTGGCCAGAACGACCGGATGCCGGTACGGAAGCAGCAGCACACCCGTGCCGAGCAGGATCTGTTGTGTGGCCGCGGCAACGAAACTCAGGCAGTCGAGCGGGTCCAGGTACGGCAACGTCGAGGGCAATTCGCTTCCGCCGTAACGGGCCCCGGGATACAGCGCGATGTGGTCCTGAACGTACAGCGCCTCGAACCCGCAGCTCTCGGCGTGCCGGGCGAACGCCACGAGCCGATCCGGATCCACGCCGTTGAACGCCGTGTTGTAACTGACCGCAAAACGCACAGGGGCCTCCTTGGGAAGCCGATGCCGGGCCGGGCACCGGATCGGCGAGAAACGAGAACTAGCGGGTGAATTCGCATTGTGGAGGAGGACCGGCCGCCGCATCGATCCGTGTGCTCAGCTGCCGGCGCACGGTGGCGAGTCCGTCGATCGCTTCGTCGACCTCGCTGAGCCTGCGCCGCAGGGACTCCACCGACTCCGGGCATTCGTCACCGGATCGGTGCCCGGCACGCAGGCAGGTGACGAACGGCCGGCTGTCGGCCAGATCGAACCCCAACTCCAGCAGCGCCCCGATCTTGCGCACGACATCCAATTCGTGCTCGTCATAGACCCGGTAGCCGCTGGCCGACCGCCGAGCCCGCACGAGCCCGCACTGCTCGTAATACCGCAACCTGCGCGCACTGATACCGGTGCGAGCGGCCAACTCTCCGATCAGCATGTACTCTCCTCGCCACTGCTGCCGCAAACGCTAAACCTTGCCACCGACGTCAAGGCAAGCCCCGAACTCACCGATCGCACCGGTGCAATCGGCAAGGGAGCGCGGTCGACGCCGCAATACCGCTGCTGTCATCGAGCCGACCCCTGGTCCGCATCCGTACCGGTATGCCGTCCTGCCGATGAACAGTGTTGTCGCACATGCGAAGTGCACTGTAACGGCCCGGGTTCATCTGGGGGCGTCGATCTTCGGACGTGGCCGGGTAGGCCGTTTCGAATCACGCCCTCGGCGGGACTGTACGGTGCAGTCACCGACGATCACCGGGGGTGAACTACGAGTGGTTCTGCCGAGGACGTGTTCCGAGGTCTTGGGAGATGCGTAACAGATATCCGTCGGGATCTTGCACTGCGAATTGACGGACGCCGATGGTGTCGGTCGCGCGTTGATACCAGCGTTCCTCCAGCGGGAGGTACAGCTCTATTCCGAGGGACCGCACAATCGTGTGGAGTTGATCGGCATCATCGACACCGATGGTCAGGTTGATGCCACGTCCATAGGGGTGGACCATCTCCGCGCGAGGGTACAGACGGTCCCGGTGCAGGGGCTGTTCCAGCATGAGTTCCGCGCCTGCTCGGTCGAGGTATGCGAATCGTTCTTGCGGGCGCTCGTAGCGGATCCGGAAACCCAGCGCGTGGTAGAAAGCAAGGCTGGCTTGGAGATCCGAGCAGATGAGTTCGGGGATCAGGCGGGACATTCGATCACCTCGGTCCGTGTCCGCCACACGTTCAGATGGCGTCGGGAAGTGCGGTGGTCGAAATCCGGCCGGTTATCACCTGCTGGTGGAACTGGCCGAGCTCACCGATCGCCGCGCGGGCGTCCGACAGCAGATCCGCGCCGGCGTGGTGGACGTGGGAGGCGCGGTCCCAGATCTGTAGCAGCGTCGGTACCTCGGCTTCGCCGCACCGCTGGGCAAGCAGTTGCGAGTCGGGTAGCAGGCATTCTGTGGAGCCGACTTGGATCAGCACCGGTGGCAGGCCGGTGAAATCGCCGTTGACCGGCGACCACGCGGGGTCGAGTTCGCCGTCGGCGGCGAAGCCGCGACGTGCGATCAACGCCAGAGTCTGGACCGGGATATACGAATCGCGATGTCGATTCGGGTGGGTGTCGCGCGCGGTCGAATCCAGATCGGCCCAGGGTGCGATCGCGGAGATGCCGCCGGGCATCGGCAGGCCCCGCTCACGAGTGGCGAGCGCGAGCCGGAAGGCGAGCCCGCCGCCTGCCGAGTCACCGGACACGATGATGCGCTCGGCCGGGAAGCCTTGCTCCAGGAGATATCGATATGATTCGACCGCGTCGTCGAGCGTTTCGTCCGGATGCGCCTCGGGCAACTGCCGATAATCGACATTGAATGCCGGCATCCCGCTGGCCTGTGCGATCTTGGCGACCATTCGACGGTGGGTGTTCAACCCGCCACAGATGAAACCGCCGCCGTGGAAATACAGCAGCGCCGAGTCCTGCCGCTGCCGCGGATCACGATCTTCCTGCCACAGCCATTCCGCTCGGAACTTCTCGAATCGCACCATCCGGCGCTTGGTGCCTTTGGGAGGAGTCAGCGCCGCGGCTGGAAGATCGAGCAAGCCGGCGAGCCACAGGAGGTGCTCGAACCGACCGCGGTCGGCGACACGCGTCAACGTCGACAACCCGAACCCGACCGTGCCGCGCAGCAGCGGATGGGCGATTCTGGTGCCGATACCGGCCCGGTTCGCCCGCTGGACGGTCAGCGCCGACGCTGCCGCCCGAAGGTCCGCCTCGGCGGAACACTCGCACCCGGTCCGGACACCGGCCGAGCGCTGCGCACACCCCGAACAGCACTGGATGAATACATGCTCTCCGTGTTGTGCGCGTCCCACCGTTGCCCCTTCATCAGCACGACCAACAGACACCGGCCAATCTTCAACGGGGGGAGGCCCGGTGCGCATCGGCCGATATACCTATTTGCCGTACGTGAATCCGCGGTCACCATCTCACCGGATACACGAACGGCGCCGCCGAGCATGCGGGAGTTCCGATAACCGCCGAACCGCCGAAACCACAGGTCATGGTTTCGATACCGCCAGGCCCGCCTGCCGGCTCGATCGGAGCATCGGCCCGTCGGGCGTCAGGTGGATAGGGCTGATCAGCGTCAGGGACCCACAGGCGAACGGCAGGCCCAACCCGAATGGCCTGCCATCTCTGTGCCCAGGTCACCGGCGAACAAGCCGGCCGAAGAACCGATCACGGTCCAGCGGAGCCGTTGTCGGTGCGGTGCAGGACCCAGGTGCCGCGACCGGCGGCCTTGGCGTGGTACATGCTGACGTCGGCGTCCTCCAACAGCTTTTCGGCATTCGCGCCGGCAACCGGGGTGACCACGGCCCCGACGCTGGCCGACATCGACAGCAGTTCGCCGGGACCGATCGCAATCGGGTCGTGCAGCGTCGCAAGCATGGTTTCGGCGGCCGCGTGAGCTGTGGCGTCGTCGCAGGGCGGCGCGAGCAGCGCGACGAACTCGTCCCCTCCGATGCGGGCGGGCGTGGCCGTCGGCGAGGTCATCGTCGCGTCGAGCCTGCGGCCGACCTCGGTGAGTACGGTGTCTCCCGCGCGATGGCCGTAGCGGTCGTTGATCAGCTTGAATTCGTCGAGGTCCAGGAAGCACAGACCGATGTGGTCGCCGGGGTGGGCCGCGGCGACGATCGTCTCCAACCGCTCGACCAGGAAATGCCGATTCGGCAGACCCGTCAGCGAATCGTGACGCGCCTGCCACCACAGTTTCTGCTGCAACGCCCGCCGCTCGGTGATGTCCTCCCCGACGGCGAGCAGCCGTAGCCCATGTCCGCCCGCGCCGCGCACCAGCGTCATCGTCCAGGCCCCCCAGCAGACGCTGCCGTCGGGGCGGCGGAAGCGGCCTTCGAAGTACTCGGTGCCCTGTCTGCGCTCGTAGAGGTGGATGACCACCTGACGGAGTTTGTCGCGGTCTTCGGGGTGCATCAGATCCAGTCCGGACACCCCCGGCAGGTCCTCCCGCTTCATCCCGACCATCCGTGCCGTCGTGGGGTTGGCCTCGAGCGTGATGCCGTCGCTGTCGTAGAGCGCGATCGCCACGGCCGCGTTCTCGAACACCACGCGGAAGCGTTCGTCGGCAACCTCCCGGCTCCGGGCATGGACATTCGACAGCTCGGTGACGTATCCGCGGCTCAGTTCTCCCATGAGCGCGCCGAACCGCTGTGCCCGGTCCGGTCGCGGCGATCGCTCCAGCAAACCGGCCAGAACCGTCGCGGTCGGGGTCATCATGGTGGGCGCCGTCAGGTTCGACCGGACGAACTCGCCCCCGATCCGGTACGCGGGCGACGGGTCGAACTGCTCGGCCGACAGGGCGGCTTCGAATTCGACGATCCATCGCGTCGTCGAACTGTGCAGGTCACGCGGCAGAGACGTCGGCACGCCACCGCAATCGACCAGGGCCGCCGACCAGTCCCGCGCCATGTCGGCAACCTCGCTACCGTCCATTCGCGAGGACCTTCCTCCATCGCTGGATCATCCAGGTCCAGCACCGACGACACTCCCCATCCGCTAACACTCAGCATACGAAAGATTCGCGGCAAGAGATCGTATCGGTACCACGGCGGGATAGGAGAATTCGAGATGCCCGTTGCGTCGATCAGTCGGCAGTCAGCGCATCTCCGTCCTTGTGCGGTGGACCGTTTCGCGGGTAACGCAAATCTTGTGGCTTTCCGGAAGTGGTTCGGTCGCTGGCCGATCAAATCATGTTTACATGATGGCCGCTGACCACCCCTGTTGAACAGGTGTCTTGACCCAAAGAAGGTGATCGTAATAGTCTTCTGCTCTGTTCTGAACATGATTGGAACAGCCGGAAACATGATTGCAGGTCTGCGTCCGAGGCCCGTCCCACCACGGATCCCGAGCCGCAGCGTGCCAGTGAAGGGTGATCTCGATGCAAGGTGCCGCTCTCACCCCTTTGCACGTCGGAGGGATGCAGCTGCGCAGTCGAATCGTGCGGACCGCGCACGGTGTGCTGCTGCCCTGGAGCGATGACGGTGGTGGCCAAGTGGACTACCACGTCGCGCGGGCCAAAGGCGGTGTGGCACTGGCGATCATGGGCATCGGAGGGGTGCATCCGAGCAATCCGACCGTGGTGCCCACTCACGAAGATCGAGTGGTCCCAGGCCTGCGAGCCATCGTCGAAGCCGTGCATGCGCACGGCATGAACATCGTCGTTCAGATCTGGCATGGTGGGGCGATCAAGCCGAACATGCTCGGCGGTCCGCCGTGGTCACCCAGTGGTGTACCCGGTGTGACGACGGGCATCATCCCGATCGCCATGACCAAGACGATGATCGACGAGATGGTGTCCTGTTTCGCCGATGCGGCCCGGCGGATCCGGGCCGCCGGTGCGGACGGAGTGGAGATCCACGGCGCGAACGGTTATCTGATCACGCAGTTCCTCTCGCGGGCGACGAACTTCCGCACGGACGAATACGGTGGGTCACTGGAGAATCGGACGCGATTCGCCGCGGAAATCCTCGATGCGGTGCGCGCCGAGGTGACGGACGACTTCACTGTCGGACTCCGCTTGTCGAGCAACGAATACGTCGAGAACGGGATCGTCCCGGAAGAGGCCGCGCAGATCGCCCGAGCACTCGAGGACCGGATCGATTACCTGAACGTGTCCCTGGGCGGCTACTGGCGTCCGGACATGATCGCTGGTCCGGCCGATATGCCCATGGGGTATCAACTGGATCAGAGTCGCGTAGTGACCGAGGCCGTATCGGTTCCGACCATAGTCACCGGTCGGATCATGACGATGGACGAAGCCAACCGGATCGTCGAATCCGGGATCGCCGACATGGTGTCGATGGTTCGTGGCCTGATCGCCGATCCGGAGATCGTGACCAAATCCGTCGAAGACCGGACCGAACAGATCCGTCCGTGCATCGGTGCGGTCTCGTGTATCGGCAGCACGCTGAGCGGCACCTTCGCATGTACGGTCAATCCGTCCGCAGGGCACGAGCGGGAGCGTCCGGCGCCCGAAACCATCCCGGCTGCCAGCCCACGCAAGGTGCTCGTGGTGGGTGGCGGGCCCGCCGGAATGGAGGCGGCCCGCTGCGCCGCGGCGCGTGGTCACCATGTCTCGCTCTACGAGATGCGTCGCGAGCTGGGTGGGCAGGTCAATCTCGTGGCATCGGCGCCGTTCCGCAGTGATTTCAAGGCGATCACCATGTGGCAGGCGGACGAGCTGCGCCGACTGGGAGTTCGAGTGCGGGTCAACACGCCCGTGGACCCGGACGTCGTCGCGGCGGAGCAGCCCGACGTCCTGGTGCTGGCCACCGGCTCGGAGGCGAATTCCACCGGCGTGCAGCTCATGCGTCCGGCGACACCGGTCGCGGGCTTCGGCCTGCCGCATGTATACAGCGGGCGGGCCTTGTTCGAATCGAAGAAGCTGTCGAATGTGCGTGGGACGGCCGTGGTATTCGATGACCTGGGTGAATACGATGCGCTGGCCGTGGCGGACGAACTCGTCGCTCGGCAGGTCGAGGTGGTGTTCGTTACTCCGTTCGACTCCTTCGGCGAGCGACTCGCCGCGCGGGTGAGCACCGTCGGGCCGACGCTGAGGCGGCTGGTCGAAGCCCGGGTACGGCTCGTCCCGCGCTCCCGCTTGCAGGAGATCAGGACCGGCGAGGTGATAGTGCGCGGTGGTGGAGTGGACAGCACGTTCGCGGCGGACTCGGTGTTCTTCGTGGGACTTCCCGAGCCCAATCGTGATCTTCTGGACTACCTCGACGACTTCACCGGCGAAGTGCGCATGATCGGTGATGCCGCCGGCTTCCATACCCTGATGCGCGCCATCCACGACGGCGATCGAGCGGGCCGGGAGATCTGAACGACGAAGCAGCACTTGGCCGGGCAGAAACCTATTAAGGTACAGTATTAGGCGCACCAGGAATGGGAGGGTTGAACAGTGGCAAATCGTGAGAAGGATACGACCGCTCGTGCGCGGATCAGGACGTACCTGGACGAACACGGACCCGTCTGTGACGAGAACGGCGGTGCGACAACGCTACTGCGCGAGGCCGTCGGCTACGAGGGCAGCGCCGTCGCATTCATACAGTTGATCACCGCGATGGACGACGCCGGCGAGATCGTGCGCGAGATCCGCGGCAAACGGACGTATTCGATCTCTGCCGACGAGCTTCCACGGGAATCGGCAGGCCCGCGCAAGCGGGTCCGGCCGTCCAAGCAGTCCCGTTCGCAGCAGCCGCGTTCCGCGCAGGAGCCGGTGATACCCGCGGCCACGGCTCAGCTCGATATCGACTACGACGAGCTCGCTCGTGCGCTGCTGCGCGAACTGACGCGAGTTCTCGTGGCGAATCAGGCCGACACGACCGCACCGAACCGCGCTCTGGTCGCGCAGCGTGATCGGCTCCAGGCCGAGCGCGATGAATATGCCGCTCGACTCGAGTCCTCGCGGCGTCGGCTCAATGCCTTGGTCGCGCTCTACGTGCGCGAGGACAATGCTGGTGATTCCGAGATGCCGGACGCTCTGCGCGTGGCGCTCGCGCAGTTGCAGGACGCGGAGCACGCCGAGTCCGTCGAGCGCGCGAGTTGATGTACCGGCCAGGGCTTCCACCGGACCGGACAGCTGGTTTTCCGGGTGGCCCGTGGTCTCGATCCGGAACTTGATCCTGCTGTCCTGACCTATTTTTCGCTGCCGTTCTCTCCCACACGCATGACACGGCTGCGGGCGTGCGGTCTCGTCGACGCGAGCCCGTCGACCGCGTGGCAGCGCAGTCGGCATGCGGTCGTTTCATCTTCTCCAGCCCCCGTACTCGAGCGTGTGCGCCGAGTCGTGCGGCTCCGCAACCTGATCAACCGACGTTCGAATGTGCGCCGTCTGCAGCCGACTCGCTTGTCCCGTATCGTCTTTCGGCCTCGCGACAATCATGTCAAGAATCCTCTTGTGTAACCCGCGTTACATAATTTAGGATGCCTATTATGATCATTGCGGCTTAGCTCGTGACGATCTGCAGGCGATCGAGGGTGGCCGGGCCACCGCGAATGGAAACGCCTGCCCAGCAACGGAACCCGAGCCGATCGAGGCCGGTGCTCCCGTCATCTCCCTCACGAGAGAGTCACCATGGACGACCGCTATCTGTTCAACATCGATGACTATGTCGGCGAGGCCCCGTTCAAGGGGCAGCCCTACGAGAAGCTGCTGTGGCTACAGGAGAACGAACCGGTGTCGTGGAGTAGGGACTACTTCGACGGACCGGGATTCTGGGCGATCACTCGGCACAGTGACATCAAGGCGGTCGAGGCGGATTCGCTGACCTTCTCCTCCGAGCCGACGTCGATGCTGCACGACGGCAACCTGCACGGCGATGGCGTGCACAAGAGCGTGATCTTCCAAGATCCGCCGGAGCACTCCGACCATCGGCGGTTCATGCAGCAGGAGATCACGCCGCCGGGTGTCCGGAGCTTCGCGCCGCATCTGGAACGGGTGGTCGCCGAGATCATCGATGACATCTGCGAGAAAGGCGAATGCGATCTGGCCAGGGACGTGTCCGGCCCGCTGGCACAGTACGTCACCGCAGAGGTGATGGGGTTGCCCCGCGAGCAGATGGACGAGGTCTATCGCATCGCCGAGCGGATCAACGGCTCGGGAAGTCTCGAAGACGGCGAAGGCGCGCAGGCGATGGGCGAGATGGCGGCGGTGGCGCTGTCCATCTACGAGGACCGTAAGAGCTGCCCGCGCAACGATGTCGTCACCCGTTTCGCGAACGGCGAGTACAACGGCTGCCCGGTGGATTACCCGCAGTTCGCGCTGGACTTCCTGGTGTACGCCGACGCCGGGAACGACACCACCCGCAACGTTTTCGGCGCGGGAATGGAAGCGCTGTGCGACTTCCCCGAGCAGCGTGAACTCCTGCAGCGCGACCCCTCGCTGATCCCGCAGGCCGTCGAGGAGATCCTGCGCTTCTGCGCGCCTATCGTGTACCAGCGTCGCACCGCGACGAAGGACACCGAGATCGCCGGTCAGGCGATCAAGCAGGGCGACAAGGTCGTCATGTTCTACGGTGCGGCCAACCGCGACCCACGTGTGTTCGACAATCCGAACACCTTCGACATCACCCGCCGCCAGAACCCCCATCTCGGATTCGGCGCCGGTCGGCACTTCTGCATGGGCGCACATCTCGCGCGTCAGGAACTTCAGGTCATGCTGCGCGAACTGCTGCGCCGGCTCCCCGATATCGAGCGAGCGGGAGAGGCCCGGTGGCTTCCGGAAGATCCCCGGATCTGCCCGGTGATCGTCGGTCCGCGCAGCATGCCGATGCGGTTCACCCCGACGGCCAAGTCGACCGATCAGCTGAGCACCGCGGTCTGAGGGGCACAAAGATGACACGAACGGCCCAGGCGCACATGACGATCGGCGGACGGTCGGTAACGACCACCGAAAGCGTCCCCGTCATCAACCCGGCGACCGAAACCGCCTTCGCTCAGGCACCCATGTGTGCCCGGCAGCAACTCGACGAGGCATTCGAGACCGCCTCGGCCGCGCAGCCGGGATGGGCGGCCGACGACGACGCGCGCCGCGCCGCGCTGCACGCCGCCGCGAACCGGCTCGATGAAGCGGCGGGCGATATCGCGCCACTGCTCACCGCGGAGCAGGGCAAGTCGATCAGCGATTCACATGTCGAGATCGGGGCGACCGCACTGTGGTTGCGCTATTACGCCGATCTCGACGTCCCTCGGGAACAGCCGATTCAGGACGATGAATACGCGACAGTGGTCGCCACGAGGCGGCCCCTGGGGGTTGTCGCGGCGATCACCCCGTGGAATTTCCCACTCGCACTGGCTGCTTGGAAGATGGGGCCCGGACTGCGAGCCGGTAACACCATGGTCCTCAAGCCCTCGCCTTACACACCCTTGGCGACGCTGCGGCTGGGCGAGGTTCTCGCCGAGGTCCTGCCGCCCGGGGTGCTGAACGTCGTGTCCGGTGGCGACGAACTCGGCGCGATGATGTCCACTCACCCCCTCGCGGCGAAGGTGAGCGTCACCGGTTCCGTGGCGACCGGCAAAGCGGTCGCCCGCGCCGCGGCCGACGATTTGAAGCGAATCACGCTGGAACTGGGCGGCAACGACCCGGCGATCTTGCTCGAGGACGTCGACGTCGATGCCATCGCGGAGAAATTGTTCTGGTCCGCGTTCGCCAACAACGGCCAGGTCTGCGGAGCGGTCAAGCGGGTGTACGTCCCCGAGGCCCTGCGCGACCAGGTGGTCGCGGCGCTCGCCGCGATCGCGGACGGCGTGGCCGTCGGTGATGGCAAGGACCCCGGCACGGTGCTCGGCCCGGTGCAGAACAAACCGCAGTTCGAGCGGGTGCTGGGACTGCTCGGCGACGCCCGCAACGCCGGTGCCCAGGTTGTGTCCGGCGGACAACGAGTCGGCGATCGCGGGTATTTCCTGCGGCCGACCATTCTCGCCGGTGTCGACAACGGTGTTCGGGTGGTCGACGAGGAACAGTTCGGTCCTGTGCTGCCCGTCATTCCCTATCGGACTCTGGACGAGGCCGTCGCCAAGGCGACCTCGGGCCCGTTCGGACTCGGCTCCTCGGTATGGGGGCAGGACCACGACCGCCTGCAACAGGTGGCTGGTGCCATGACCAGCGGCACCATCTGGCTCAACTGCCATGCCGCGGCGATGCCCAACCATCCGTTCGGTGGAGCGCGGTGGAGCGGCATCGGCGTGGAAGGCGGTCTGCACGGATTGCACGACTACACCCAGATGCACGTCGTCAACCTGGCGAAGGCATGACCCGGCGTCGCACCGGTGCGCGCCGATCTCGAAAGGGAAATGAGTGAAGACACAAGCGGCCGTCCTGTGGGAGGTCGGGACGAAATGGGAGATCGAGGACATCGAACTCGATGATCCGCAGCCGGGTGAGGTTCGGGTCAAGCTCGCCGCCAGCGGGCTGTGCCACTCCGACGATCACGCGGTGAAAGGGGATCTGCCGACCGGGCTGCCCATCGTCGGCGGGCACGAGGGCGCCGGGATCGTCGAAGAGGTGGGCGCGGGTGTCACCCGCCTGAAGCCGGGGGACCACGTCCTGCTCACGTTCATGCCCGCCTGCGGGCACTGCCGGTGGTGTGCCTCCGGGAAGTCGATGCTGTGTGACTACGGGGCGAAAATCATGGACGGCATGCCCATCGTCGACGGCAAACCCCGCAAACACGCACGCGGACAAGGACTTGCCTCGGTCTCCCTGCTGGGCACCTTCAGCCCGTACACGGTCGTGCACCAGGACTCGTGCGTGAAGATCGACGACGACCTGCCGTTGGATCTGGCCTCGCTGGTCGGCTGTGGTGTCGCGACCGGTTACGGCGCCGCGGTCAATCAGGCGAAGGTCGAGCCCGGTGACACCGTGGTCGTGGTCGGCACCGGCGGGGTGGGATCCAGTGCCGTTCAGGGTGCCCGGATCGCCGGTGCGCAGCACATCGTGGCCGTGGATCCCGTTCCTTTCCGGCGGGAGCAGGCCGAATTGCTGGGTGCGACGCATTCGGTGGCGTCCATGGAAGAAGCCATGCCACTGGTTCAGGAGCTGACCCGCGGCGTCATGGCCGATCGCACGATCATGACCGCGAGCCTGCTGACCGGTGACATGCTCATGCCGCTGATGTTGCTCACCCGCAAGGGCGGCCGGGCCTGCCTGACCTCGACCGCGAACCCGAATGTGACCAACGCGGACGTCGTTCTCGTCGACGTGGTGTTCAGCCAGAAGGAAATCGTCGGCAACGTCTACGGCGGATGTAACCCGCACGCCGACCTGCCTCGCCTGCTCGAGCTGTACCGCAAGGGCGATCTCAAACTGGCCGAGCTGGTGACCAAGCGATATCGGCTCGATCAGATCAACGAAGGCTACGACGATCTGCTCGCCGGGCGGATCATGCGCGGCCTGATCGAGTTCTAGCGCGGGCGCTGTCCGACCGCCGCGGAGCGGGAGTCGCGGAATCACGAGACCGCTTCTCCCGCTTCATCTCTCACGAACCAGGAGGTTCACCCCAGGTGGCACGATTCACCGATCGAACGTTCATCGTCACCGGCGCGGCGGGCGGGCTCGGCCGGGCATGCGCGCTGCGGCTGGCCTCCGAAGGAGGTTCGGTCGTCGTGTCCGATTTGGACGTCGCGGGCACGGCCGCCGTCGCCGCGGAGATCACCGCGGCGGGTGGGGAGGCGTTGGCCGCGCCCGCCGACGTCACCGATGCCGCGGCGGTCCGGGGCCTGGTCGAGGGTGCGGTACAGCATTACGGGGCACTCGACGGCGCTGTGAACAACGCCGGGATCTCGCCGCCGCCGATGCCGCTGGGTGAATACGACGAGGATCTGTGGGACACCGTTGTGAATATCAATCTTCGCGGCGTATTCCTGTGTCTCAAATATGAACTGGCCAGGATGTCCGAACAGGGTTCGGGGCGGGTCGTGAATATCGCCTCGACGGCCGGAGTGGCGGTGCAGATTCCCGGTGTCGCGGCCTACGCGGCGTCCAAGCATGCGGTCGTGGGTTTGACCAAGGCGGCGGCGCGCGATTATGCGGCTCAGGGAATCCGGGTCAATGCGGTGTGTCCCGGGCATATCCGCACTCCGATGAGCGCCCCGTTGCTCGCCGATAATCCCGAGACCGAACGCGCCGTGGTCGCGCGGATTCCAATGGGGCGGATATCCGATCCAGAGGAGATAGCCGGAACGGTGGCGTATCTGCTTTCCGACGATTCATCCTTCGTGACCGGAACTACTCTGACCGCCGACGGCGGGGTCACGATGTGAGAAATTGTCCGATCATGTCGAATTCGATGCACAGTGAGGGTTTGTTGTGAAGCTGGTTAGTTATGGGTCGGATGCGAGCGTCGCGCGCCTGGGTGTTGTTGTCGGGGAAGAGGTGCACGACGCATCCCGACTGCTGGAAGGAAACGTGATCCGCGATGTCCAGGAATTGCTGGAGCTCGGCGCCGCCGATCGCCTGCGTGATGCGGTGGATTCCGATCGGGCGATTCGGAATTCGGTTCCGGTGACCGAGCCGACGCTGTTGTCGCCGGTGCTGCGGCCGCCGAACATCCGCGATCACATCACCTTCGAAGAACATGCGACGCGGAATTTTACCCGCCCGCTGGCGCCGGTCTGGTATCGGCGGCCGATCTATTACTACAGCAACACCTCTCGCCTGGTCGGCCAGGACGGATTCGTCGCGATGCCCGCGACCGAGCGGTTGGACTACGAACTCGAGATCGCGGCCGTCATCGGGCGGGAGGTCGCCGACGCCACACTCGACGACGCGTATTCCGGCATTTTCGGTTTCACGATCTTCAATGATTGGAGCGCCCGGGATCTGCAGCCCGACGAAATGGCTTACGGGCTAGGACCGTCGAAGGGCAAGGATTTCGCGAGTTCGGTTGGCCCGGTGGTCGTCACCGCGGATGAATTGGCACCGCATCTGCGCGACGGCGTGCTGCATCTGGAGTGCACGGTTCGGGTGAACGGGCAGGTCTGGGCCGAGAGCAACGCGAAGGACCAGTACCACTCCTGGAACACCATCATCGCCCACGCCTCGCAGGACAGCTTGCTGCTTCCGGGGGATCTGCTCGCGAGCGGGACCGTCGGCGGGTGTTCGATCGGCGAGGCGATCCGGCTGGGAAAGCCCGCGCACTACCTCGAGCCGGGCGATGTCGTCGAACTCGAGGTCGAGGGAATCGGAGTGCTGCGCAACACGATTCGGGAGCCGATCACTTCGTCGCCGCGCCTGTTCCGTGCGCACGAACTGCCACCGATGCCGCAGCCTGTCGACGAACCTGGTCCGTCCAGTCGGGATCGCGGTAGCAGACCGATGGGGTAGCTGCGTGCAGATCATCCGGATGTTGTTCGGGCCCCGCACTATTCGTGCGGGGCCCGACCGATGTCGGCTAGCGGTTCAGGTCGGATTCGAACTGCGCTTTCTCGAGCCGATCCTTGATCGCCCCGAGGAAGGAACCTGCCGTGCGGCGATCGACTCGTAGTGCGTCCGCGGTCAGCGAGATCGTGACGACGAAGCCGATCGAGATGCTGTCCTCCCCACGCGGCCCGGCGACGATTCTGGGGCGCTGGACGACGCTGCCGACGCCGAGGCTCGCGGTTTCCCGCTCAGCCAGCGGCGGCATATCGACGAGTACTCCGGCCGCGCCCTGCACCGCGGTGATCGAAAATGTCTCCGCAGGTTCGGGATTCGCGGTGTAGCCGGTCGCGGTGGCGCGGGCCAGGCCCGCGAGGTTCAGCCGATCGGCGTTCTCCACGACGGTGGGTTGTTCGGTATTGCCGTCGGTGTCGATCTTCAGGTGGACCGGTCCCGCTGATGCGCGCACACCGGTGATCGACGGGTTCTTGCGCAGTGCCTCGACGGTCGCGCGGAGCACGAATGCGAGCGGCGTCAGATCGGTGTGCTCCCTGGCGGTGAAGCTGTTTCCGTGCTGCTCGCACAGTTGGACCAGCCCCGTGACGTCGATCTCCTGATGCAGGGTCAGCGTGGACAGAGCGGATCCGATGCCGTGAACCGTGCGTCGAGCAGGCGAGATCTCTTGTGACGCAACGGATACAGGCCGAATTCCGGGGAGTGTGTCGCGCCGCGGGTGCTGTGGCTTGCGCAGCGCGGCTGGTTGCCAGGATCCGGCTCCGGCGGCGACGAGAACATCCTGGGCGCGAATCCTGCCGCCGGGTCCGCTGCCCGACAAGGTGTGCAGGGTGATTCGGTGCTTGTCGGCCAGCGCTTGAACGGCAGGGGTGATCAGTACGGTCCGACCGGTGTCGGCGACCGTGGGCGCGGGGCTCTCGGTCGTCGCCGGCTGGGCAGGAGCCGAGGCGGAAGGTACGGTCGTCGCCGGCTGGGCGGCGGCTGATACGGGCGGTTCGGCGGTCACCGGACCGTCATCGATATACGCGAGATCACCGCCGACGGCGACGACATCATCGGTTCGGGCGATGATCTTGCGCAGGACTCCCGTGGCCGGGCTGGGGATCTCGGTGTCGACCTTGTCTGTTGCGACCTCGAGCAGCGACTCACCTTCGGTGACCGATTCCCCTTCGTTCTTCAGCCACTGCAGGATCGTTCCCTCGGTGACGCTCTCCCCGAGGGCCGGCATCTGAACCTGAACGGACATGGATTGTTCGTACTCCTTCTCATGTGATCGTCATCTGTGGATGCCGTTGCGGCGGTGAGGGTCCGGTCTGCCGTCGGCTTACCCGACGGTGACCTCGAGCCGTCGTAATCCACGGATGATGAAGCTGGATTCGTATTCGAATGTGTTGCCCTCACCGAGTTTCAGCGTCTGGTAGCGGGACGCGAGATCCGTTATCGCGGCGATCGCCTCGGTACGGGCCAGATGGGCGCCGATGCAGAAGTGCAGGCCGAAACCGAAAGCGAGATGATCCCGGGTATTGGTGCGGTGCGGATCGAACTCGTCGGGATCGGGAAAGGTCGTCTCGTCCCGGCAGCCCGACGCGGTGACCAGCGCGACGATCTGATCCGGAGGTATCGTCACACCGCCGATCTCGACCTCGTCGGTGCTGAGGCGGAGCAGAATCTGGAACGGGGAGGCAAGCCGCAGGCCCTCCTCGACCACGGCGGGAGCCCGCCCGGCCGGATCCTCGCGCAGCCATTCCCAGAGGTCCTGTCGCTGGGCGAGTTGGTACACGAGATAGGTCAGGACCTTGGTGGTGCTCTCGTTACCGGCCGCGAGCACCTGACCGACGATGCTGAGCAACTCTTCGTCGCTCAACGTCGCACCGTCCTCGTCGAGCCGTGCCAGTGCCAGATCGGTCATCAGATCGTCCTGCGGCTGCGCGCGCCGTTCGGCGAACGCCGCGGCGAACCACTGCTGCCGCTCCACCTCCGAGCGTGCAATTTCCAGATGATCTTCCCTGCTCAGGGTGCTGCCGATCATGCGAACACGATTGTCCGACCACCGCTTGAAATCGTCCATCCGCTCCGGCGGGACGCCCAGCGCCTTCGCGATCAGCAATACCGGAACGGGTACGGCGTAATCGGCGACGAAGTCGAACTCCCGGCCGACCGGCAGCCGGTCGGCCACCTCGCGAACGGTGCTGTCGATATCGTCCTGCAGGGCGCGGATCCTTCGGGCGGTGAAGGCCTGCTGCACGAGCTTGCGCTGCTGCTTGTGGCGTGGCGCGTCCTCGTTCACCAGAACCGGCACCTCGGGCCAGCCGGCCGCCCGGATTTCCTCGATCCGTTTTCCCAGATCCGCGTCCTGGGCCGGTCGAAGAACCTTGCCCACCCGCGAGGACAGCACATCGGGGCTGGCGAACGCGGTGCGGATGTCCTGCCATCTCGTGACGAACCACCAGCCGGTTCGCGGCTCCCGGTATACGGGGGCGTCCTCGCGCAGTGCCGCGTACCAGGGGAAGGGACAACGGTGCACTTCGGGTGACGCGGGATCGAAGGTCGCCAGATCCACGGAGGGCTCCTCAGCTCGGCCAACTCTACTCATGCAGCAGGGATGCAGGAGGGTCGGCCGCAGGGACGAGCCGACACCCGACCCTATTATTACCTATATAGGTTAGTCAACGAGTGTCGTTCCCAATCTTGTATGGTCTAATATTGTTCGTAAGGCCCGCGGGGTGCGTCGCAGTCGAGCGGGCCGGTGTCTGCCCCGACGAAACGGAGTTCACGTGTCACAACCATTGCTGCGCAGTCGAATCGCGGTGATCACCGGTGCGGCGCAGGGGATCGGGTACGCGATCGCATCGCGTTTCGTCGACGAGGGCGCCCGGGTCGTTCTCGGTGACCTGGACGCCGCGGCGGTGGCCGCGGCCGCCGAGCGGCTCGGTGGCCCGGATGCGGCCGTCGGCGTCCGCTGCGACGTCACCGATTCCGCGGACATGGACGCATTGCTCCAGGCCGCCCGTGACAGTTTCGGGGCCGTGGACATCATGGTGAACAACGCGGGCATCACTCGCGACGCGACCATGCGGACGATGACCGAGGAACAGTTCGATCAGGTCATCGCCGTGCACCTGAAGGGGACCTGGAACGGCACCCGCAAGGCCGCGGCGATCATGCGTGAGCGCAAGCGTGGCGCGATCGTCAATCTCTCGTCGCTGTCGGGCAAGGTCGGGCTGGCTGGGCAGACCAACTACTCCGCCGCCAAGGCCGGGATCGTCGGGCTGTCGAAGGCGGCGGCCAAAGAGGTTGCGCACCATGGTATTCGGGTGAATGCCATCCAGCCCGGCCTGATCCGCACACCCATGACCGAAGCCATGCCGGAGAAGGTGTGGGAGCAGAAGATGGCCGAGATTCCGATGGGCCGCGCGGGCGAGGTCGACGAGATCGCCTCTGTGGCATTGTTTCTCGCCTCCGACCTGTCGTCGTACATGACCGGCACCGTGCTGGAAGTGACCGGCGGAAGGTTCATGTAACGGCCATGCAGGAGTGGGAGCCACACACGATCAGCACTGTCGAGACCGTCGATCCGGGACCGGTCGCGGCGCTGGCCGCATTGTTCGACAACGGTCTCGCCGCTCCCGAACCGGGCGACGACCTGCCGCGGCTGTGGCATTGGGTGGCGTTGCCGCGCTGGCCGGTGTCCTCGCAGATCGGGGCCGACGGACATCCGCTGCGTGGCACGTTCCTGCCCCCGATCGATCTTCCCCGCAGAATGTTCGCAGGGGGAGAAGTGAACTGGCACAACGATCTTCACCTCGGGGAAACGGTCGCCCGGGTGACCCGGGTGCGGTCGGTGACCGAGAAATCCGGTCGGTCCGGACGACTGGTCCTGGTCGTGGTCGAAACCCACCTCTACCGGGAGGGCGGTGAACTCGCGGTGGAAGAACGACAGGATCTCATCTACCGGGAAGCCGGACAGCCGACCGATACCGCCGCGCCGACGGCCGAAGCAGCGGTGCTGACCCCGGCGGGCGGACCATTCCGCCGTGAGTCCGAGACCACCTGGGACTTCGTCACCGACCCCACTCTGCTCATGCGGTTCTCGAGCGCGACGTCGAACGCTCATCGCATTCACTACGACTGGCCGTATGCGACCCGGGTCGAGGGATACCCGGGCCTGGTCGTACACGGTCCGCTACTGACTCTCGCGGCGGCCGAGGTCCAGCGTCTGGGCGACCGGCCCGGTCGGCCGGTACGGCTGCGTCACCGCAACCGAGCGCCGCTGTTCTGCGGGCAGGCCGCGCGGTTTCGGGCGCAGCCGACAGCACAGGGACTGTCCGTCGCACTGTTCGGGCCCGGTGGCGAGGACGCGGGACCGCGTGCACTCGTCGAGATCGATGTCGACCGGAGGAGATGAAATGGGTTCGCTGGACGGGAAAGTCGCGTTCATCACCGGCGTCGCTCGCGGTCAGGGGCGTAGTCACGCTCTTCGCCTGGCCGCCGAAGGCGCGGACGTCCTCGGCATCGATATCTGCGCTCAGCTGGAATCGGTACCCTACGCGATGGCGACGCGGGACGACCTGCGGTCGACAGCCGAGGCGGTCGAAGCCCTGGGCAGGCGAGTCTGGACGGCCGTCGCGGACGTCCGCGACGCGGATGGGCTCGGTAAGGCGCTCACCGCTGGAATCGACCATCTCGGACGGCTGGACATCGTACTGGCCAATGCCGGGATAGCGCCCATGTCGGTCAGCGATCACCCCGATGCCTGGCGCGATGTCATCGACGTCAACCTGACCGGGGTGCAGAACACCCTTCAGGCCGTGGCTCCCGCGATGATCGCGCAGGGCGGCGGCGGCTCGATCGTCATCACGAGTTCGACGATGGGCCTGGCCGGTGTGGGGACCGACAAACCCGGCGCACTGGCCTACGCGGCCTCCAAGCACGGCGTGGTCGGGTTGATGCGCGCCTACGCGAACTTGCTTGCACCGCACAGTATTCGGGTCAACACGGTGCATCCGGCGGGGGTCGGCACCGCCATGGTGGTCAACCCGGCGATGCAGGAGTACTTGGAGTCCATCGGTACGCAGTCCGGAGGCGGCAACGCGCTGCCGGTGGACATGATCGAGCCGATCGACGTCTCCAACGCGATCGCCTGGCTGGTCTCCGATGCCGCACGTTACGTCACCGGGGTGACCCTGCCCGTGGACGCGGGATATATCAACCGGCGGTGACGGGCCTCCGCCCACCCGCATCGAACGTGAAAAGCGTTCCAGCACAAGCAGAAGCTCTCGAGTTCAGCTCGAATCCCGCTCCGATACGGCGCGGGTGAACCGGAAGGACACACATCGATGGACCGATCAGCCGAGCCGATGTGGCGACCCGATCCGGACCGGACGCGCGACAGTGCGATCGCAACGTTCACCCGATGGCTGCGCGACCATCGGGGCATCGAGTTCGCCGAACACGATTACCAGGGCTTGCACGACTGGTCGGTGCGGGATCTCGATGGGTTCTGGTCCGCGATCGCGGAGTACTTCAGGGTGATCTTCCATCAGCAGCCGAGTTCGGTGCTCGGTTCGACCGCGATGCCGGGCGCCGAGTGGTTTCCGGGATCGACGCTCAATTATGCCGAACACGCGCTGAGGCCCCGAGTGCCGCGGCAGGCGCAGGACGTCGCCGTGGAATTCGTCCGCGAGGACGGGATGGCCTGGACGGTGAGCCATGCCGAACTGCGAGATCTGGTCGCACGGGCGCGTCTGGGCTTGATCCGGGCCGGAGTCGGGAAAGGCGATCGAGTCGCTGCCCTGGCGCCGAACTCGGTCGAAACACTGGTCACGTTCCTTGCCGCCGCGTCACTGGGAGCGGTGTGGTCGTCGTGCTCGCCCGACTTCGGCGCACGGGCCGTGCACGACCGGTTCGTGCAGATCGAACCGACGGTGCTGCTGGCGGTGGACGGGTATGTGTACGGCGGCAAGCGTTTCGACATCCGGGAGACCGTCACCTCGCTCCGGAATCAGCTGCCGAGCCTGCACGCCACGGTCCTGGTTCCCTACCTCGACCCGCGGGCGACGCTCGAGCACACGCAGTCGTGGAGCGAATTCATCGCCGAGACCGGGCCGTTGAGCTTCGAGCCCGTGCCGTTCGATCATCCGCTGTGGGTGCTGTACTCGTCCGGGACCACGGGACTGCCCAAAGGCATCGTGCACTCGCACGGCGGGATAGTGCTCGAGCACTTGAAGGCGCTCGGACTGCAGAACGACCTGGGGCCCGGCGATCGGTTCTTCTGGTTCACCACCACCGGCTGGATGATGTGGAATTTCCTCGTCGGCGGCCTGCTCGTCGGTGCGACCGTAGTCCTGTTCGACGGCAATCCGGGCTATCCGGACCTGGACGCGTTGTGGGCGTTGGCATCCCGGCACGAGGTGAACGTTTTCGGCGTCTCCGCGCCGTTCATCCAGTCGTGCCTGAAGGCCGGATTGCGACCGGGAACCTCGTACGATCTGTCCGGCATGCGTGCGCTCGGATCCACCGGCGCGCCTTTGTCACCCGAGGGCTTCCGCTGGATCGCGGATGCGGTGGGCGACCGGATCCAGATCTGCTCGGTGTCCGGCGGAACCGATGTGTGCACCGCTTTTCTCTGCTCCGCGCCCACGGTGCCGGTGTGGGAGGGGGAGTTGTCGGTGGCGGCGCTGGGCGCGGATGTGCGTTCGTGGGACGATCTCGGCTACGACCTGGTCGGCGAGGTGGGAGAACTGGTCATCGCGCGACCGATGCCGTCGATGCCGGTGTACTTCTGGAACGATCCCGACGGCTCGCGCATGCGAGAGGCCTACTACGCCGAATATCCGGGTTTCTGGCGGCACGGCGACTGGATCCTGGCCACCGAGCGAGGATCGTTCGTCATCTACGGGCGTTCGGATTCCACGCTCAACCGTGGTGGCGTGCGCATGGGCACGGCCGATTTCTATGCCGTCGTCGAGGCGTTGCCGCAGGTCGAAAGCGCTCTGGTCATCGATACCACCGCATTGGACGCCGACTCCTCCGGCGAGCTGATCTGCTTTCTGGTGCTCGCTCCCGGCATTTCGCTGGAATCCGTCGAACCGGAACTACGCGGGCTGCTGCGCAGCGAGTTGTCGCCCCGGCACGTCCCGGACCGGTTCGTGGTCGTGCCCGATATTCCGCGCACCCTCAACGGTAAGAAGTGCGAGGTGCCGGTCAAACGAATCCTGGCGGGCGTCGCGCCGGACAGCGCGGTCAGCCTCGGAGCCCTGCAGAATCCGGCGGCTCTGCGACCGTTCGTCGATTTCGCGGCGAAATCGCTGTGACACCAACAGAATCGGTCCGTACTGCACGACTCCACGCCGGTCCGGCGCGGGTGGGCGAAGGTCAGGGCGAGGTTCTGGCCGTCATCGCGATGACCTCCGTCTCGGCCCGAGCCAAAGCGGCGTCTCGGCTGAGATCTTCGAGAGCCGATTTGATCAGCCGGGTGGTGCCGCGTGCCAGATCGTCGCGATAGCGTTCATCGGTGAGATCGAAATTGAGGTTCTTGACGTAGACGCGCAGTCGTTCGCGCAGTTCGAGGTCCCCGTCGCCCGAATCGAGCACCTGCGGCAGAAACGTGGCGCGAACCAGCAGCCCATGGGCGATCTTGCGGGCACGCTCACCGCGCAGCCCGATCAAGGTTTCGCGCGGTGAGCAGCGGATGAGATGGTCCTTCCACCAGTCGAAGCGGTTCGGCGGCTCGACCGCCGCCACTTCGACATACGGCTTCTCGAGGACCCGCGCCAATGTCTCGACGGCCAACTCGAAGTAGGCGGTTCGCTCCGTGCGGGGGAGTTGCTCGGCGAAGCTGCGCAATTCCTGCTGTGCTCGGGCCATCGAGAAGCAGTACCGGCGGACGCCGTGGATCGAGTCATCGAACAATCCGTACTCGAAATTGAAGATCCGGAACGGGCTCTTCGTCGAGCGGTGCAACGCGGTGCGGACTGCCTCGGAGCCCTTCTCGAACTGCCACGGCGGCACCGCGTGACGGTGTCCCGCGAGCAGTTCGGACAGCACCGGCCCACCGTGATAGCTCTGGGGCAGTATGGCCCCGGGCGATGCGGCATAGGTGATGCTCACGCCGTCGGCCTGTGCCTGGCGCATGAACCGGTTACATCCCAGATACACCAGCGGCGCGGTGTACCGGGTGACCGCGGGAGGGTTGAGTTCGTCGGCATGAAAGGCCGCGTCGAACAGTCGCCGCACCCAGTCCTCGCCCCAGACCTCCTCCGCGCAGCGGGCGATGTGATCGCCGTACCGGGATTCCTCGCCTTCGGTCCGGGCTCCCACCGTCGCCGCGCCGAGCAGCCCGAGCACGGCGGCCGACGCGGTGTCGAAACCTGTGCTCCCGTCGCTGGAGCGAATGAGCAGTTCCATATCGTCCAGTAGGCGGCCGAAGCCGTGATCGGCATCGATGGTGACCGCGGGACGCAACCCGCCCAGCATCTGTACGCCGGTTTGGGTGAACTCCTGCTGACGTCCTTCGGTGCCGGACGCGGCGATCAGGAACTCGCGCAGGACATGAGCCGCGTCCTCTTCATGCTGCGGGCCGGGACCCTCGTCGATCGCGGCCGATATCGTCTCGGTGGTCGGCGCGAGATCCGGGGACTCGGCGAGCAGTTCGAGAAAGCTGGACAGCTGTGGGCGGAAACCGCTGGCGACGGGTTCGGCTCGCCACCGGTTCGCGGCAATGGAGATTTCGGCAAGTGACACCAACGGCGCCCGGCGCCCGTTACCGTCGGTAGTGCGGTAGGAGCTGATGATTCCCTTCCGCACCCATTGGTTGACCGACTGCCGGGTGACGCCGACCGACCGAGCCGCCTCGGCCTGCGAGACGAGGTCCGTAGGCTGTTCCTGGCGGGTCGTGCCCATGCGCAACCGCTCGGCTGTCCGTTCCAGGGCGCGGATCAGGTCTCCTCGCGGAACCGCGCTGGCCTCTCCCAGAGCCAGCGCCAGCTGCTCGAGGGACAGCACGATGGACGGTTCGGAGTTTCCGGTCATCACAGCCTCTCGTCAAGTGTGTCACCTGACATTAGTTCATGTGTGCATGTTGATTGTAACTCACGTGTATAGCGTCCACTGCCCTTGAAGTGAGTCGTAGTACGTACTGCCGTCTGCGCAAAGACCGCCAGGGAACCGATCTCGCGGCAACCGCCGCCGCCTCTTCAGCTAATCCGTAGGAACTCGTAAGTTGTGTCACTTGACGAGTTTGGATGTCGCGTCTACCGTGATCCACATCGCACAACACGTTCGGAACTCCAATGGGGGAGTCAATGGTCGATGCAGACATTCATGCCGCTGTGCAACTTGCTCGTGAGGTCGCCGAGCTCATTCCGGAACCATCCGGCTCGCTTCTCGAAGATGAAGCGAGCCACCGCCTGTGGGCGGATGTGATGGTGAACGCCGCCGACAACCTCGCGTTCGCCTACCGCGGCCGCGCCGAACTCCTCGAAGCGGCCGTCGGTCCGGCACTGGAGGTCGGGGTCAACCCGCCGTGGCGAGTGCTGCTGATCCTGGCGCTGGCCCGGATCCACGGTGTCACCAGCGGGCTGCCCCACTATCTCCTCGCCGTCGAGCACGGTGCGCTGACCAGCGAGTCCGACCGACTACGGGTCGCCCAAGGGCAGAGCGCTCCCCAGGGATTCGGGATGAGTAAGCGCACGCCGCTGGTACTGGCGCGGCACAACTGCGGGAGAAAGATGTGATTCGGCCTGCGCATTGTCGCGGCTGAGCGATCACAACAGCGACACCTGGACGGTCCGGAACGGAGCCGTCGAAGCCCTATGAGCACATCAGGATTGGGAGGCGACATGAACGAGGACATCGGTGACGGTCCGATGCCGGCGGATCTGTGCCATATCTACGAGACAATGGCGACGATCACCTTCGGTGAGGCGGCGACCGTGGGCGCCGTGCGAGCCGGTCGGTTGAATGCCGCCGTCTATCCGGTGCGCGGTCTGGAAGGCGTGTGCGCGGCACTGGGCGATGTGCTCGAGCCGACCGACTACCTGGTGTCGACCTACCGGAACCTCGGCGATGCCGTGGCCAAAGGCGTGCCGCTGAAGCGCGTGGTCGCGGAGTCCTACGGGCGCAAACTGGGCACCAGTAAGGGCAAGGGTGGTCCGATGCATCTGGTGGATGTGCGCGCCGGGCTGATGGCCACCAGCGGCATCGTCGGGGGAGGAGTGCCGATCGCGGTCGGCCTCGCACTGGCCGCCCAGTTGGACGACGAGGGGCAGATCGCCGCCACCACTTTCGGCGATGGTGCCACGTCCATCGGCGCATTCCACGAGGCGATGAACCTGGCCGCGCTGTGGAAGCTGCCGATCGTGTTCGTGTGCCAGAACAACCAGTGGGGTGAGCACACCGCGCTGTCCGACTACGCCGGCAACCCCGACCTGGCCGAGCGCGCCCGCGCCTACGGCATGCACAGCATCGCGGTGGACGGTTTCGATGTGCTCTCGACCTGGCGGGCGTTGCGCGAGGCCGCGGACCATGCCCGCTCCGGCGCGGGTCCGGCGTTCGTCGAGGCGATCACCTACCGGCTCGGCCCGCACTCCGCGGCGTCGGATCGCGGATACATGCCCAAGGACGACTTCGACGCGGCGATGCAGCGCGACCCGACGCCGGAGTTCCGCCGAAAGCTGCTCGAATCGGGGCGCGCGAGCGCCGAGGAACTCGATCGGATCGACGCGCGGGTGCACGCACTGGTCGAGGACGCCATGCAGGCCGCCGTCGATTCACCCCCGCAGACCGACGACGAACTGTTCACCGATGTGTTCGCCGATCGCGCCGCCATCCCTACCAGCACGAAATGGAAGGCCAACGCATGACTGTCAACGAGTTGGTCACCCCTATCGCCGTCGCCACCGAAGAGATGAACTGCCAGCGTGCCGTGCGTTCGGCCATGGCGCTGGCACTCGCGGCCGAACCCCGGGTGCTGGTACTCGGTGAAGACGTCGCGGATCCGCCCGGCGGCGTCATCGGCACCACCAAGGGACTGTCGACCGAATTCGGCCCGCATCGGGTGCGCGCGACACCGATCGCGGAACAGGCGATCATCGGTGCGGCGATCGGCGCCTCGCTGGCGGGGTACCGGCCGATCGCCGAGATCATGTTCTGCGATTTCCTCGCGGTCTGCGCCGACCAGATCGCGAATCACGCCGCCAAATTGCGCTACATGTCCGGCGGCGAGACGCCGGTGCCGATCACCATCACCACCTTCGTCGCCGGCGGTCGCTTCGGCGCGCAGCACACTCAGTCGCTGGAAGCCTGGTTCATGCACACCCCGGGCATGAAGGTGGTCATGCCGTCGAATCCGGCGGATGCCAAAGGGCTGCTCGCCAGCTGCATCGCCGACGACGACCCCTGCCTGTTCGTCCAGCCGCTGGCCTTGATGTTCGCGCCCAAGCAGCAGGTCCCGGTCGGTGACCACTTCGTTCCACTCGGGAAGGCGTCGGTCATCCGCCCGGGCAGCGACGTCACGATCGTCGCCTACGGTGTGCAGGTTCCCCAGGCGGTGGCCGCGGCGGAGGAACTCCAGGCCGAGGGCATCAACGCCGAAGTGATCGACCTGCGCAGCCTCGTTCCCCTGGACATGCCGACCGTCCTGGCCTCGGTCGCCCGGACACGGCGGGTCGTGATCACACACGGCGCCACCCAGTTCTGCGGTCCCGGCGCCGAGATCGCCACCCAGATCTACGACGAGCTGTTCGGGGAACTGGCAGCGCCCATCGCGCGGGTGGCCGCGCCCTACGCGCCCATGCCGTTCGCACCCGATATGAGCTATCTCCCGATGGGCGCCGACATCGCCGCGTCGGCCCGGAAGCTGTTCGGGAAATAGCGGGAGCGTTCGTCATGGAAACACTGGAGCAACAGCTCTCGCGACTCGACGACATCCGCGCCGTACAGGAGGTGCTCGCCCGTTACTGCCGACTGGTCGACGCCCGGCAACCGGCGGCCATCGCGCGCGAGGCGTTCACCGAGGACGCCGTCGACGACCACGGACTCTACGGACGGGCCTTTCGCGGACGCGACGAGATCGAGAGCATGTTCCGCCGCTCCAACGAGACGACCGACAGCAGCGCCCATTTCATCTCCAACTCGATCATCGAGATCGATGGGGATGTGGCGCGTGCCCGCACGTACGTGTCGGGCTGGACGTGGGTTTGGGCCTCGGCGGACCGTGGCGCGGTACGGCCCGCGGACTGGGTGTTCACCGGTATCTATGTCGACCGGTTGGAGCGCACCGATGAGGGCTGGCTGATCAGCGAGCGAATCATCGAACCACTCGGCACCGGCGCCACCGGATTCGGAGCGCGGCCCACCGATTACAACCCACCGCCCACTGATGAGGGCGGCGATCAGGAGGACTTCACATGACGGTCGATCCAGCGACGACGCCGGACAGCGATCATGCCGCCGCGGTGCGGCGACTGGTGGACAAGGAGGAGATCCTCGCGCTGCTGACCCGCTACACCTATCTGTGCGACGCTCGCGAGGGCACCGCCTGGATTCGGGAGATCTTCACCGAGGACGGCACGGACGATCACAATCTGTTCGGGCAGGCCTTCCAGGGCTGGGACGCGATCGAGTCGATGTTCGCGCGGTCGTCGCAAAACCTCGATGCCACAGCGCATTTCATCAGCAACACCGAAATCGAGGTGGACGGTGATCGGGCCAAGGCCCGGACCTACACCCAGTGCTGGACCTGGCTGCGCGCCTCGCGCGACCAGGGCGCGGTCCGCCCGTGCGACTACGTCTACGTCGGCGTCTACAACGACGACCTGGTCCGGACCGAGAACGGATGGCGGATCAAGTACCGGAAGATGACCCCGCTCGGCACCGGTGCGCTGGGCATCGGCACGGGGCCCGAGACTTACTTCGCCGGTTACGCCGCCGCGGCCGCGGAGCGTGATGCCCAGTGAATTCGACACCCGACACGACAGGGCAGTCGCAGTATCCGCTGACCCTGTCCCCGTGGACGCTCGGCTCGCTGACCATGCGGAATCGAATCCTGGTCGGCGCGCACGGCACGAACTACCAGTCCGGTGGCCTGCCCAGTCCCCGCTACGCGGCCTATATGGCCGAACGTGCCAGGGGCGGTGCGGGTTTGGTGATCACCGAGGGCACGCACGTGCATCCCACGACCGGCGGCCCGTTCATGATGGACGCCTGGCGCCGGGACGGCCGCGAGAGCTTCGAGAGGCTCACCGGCGCGGTGCACGACGAGGGCGGGCGGATCTTCTGCCAGCTGATGCACAACGGACGGCAGCAGGAGCCGGTGCTCACGGGCCGTCCCGCGGTCGGGCCCTCGGCCCTGGCCGATCCCGCCCACTCGACCACCGCGCACGAGTTGAGCAACGCCGAGATCCTGGAGCTGATCGAGGCGTTCGCCGACAGCGCGGCGAACATGATCGCCGTCGGCTTCGACGGCATCGAATTGCACTGCGCGCATGGATATCTGATCGAGGAGTTCCTCTCGCCGTGGAGTAACCATCGCACCGATCAGTGGGGCGGCTCGCCGCAGAATCGGCTCCGGTTCGCGCGCAGCGTCGTGCGCGCGATCCTCGACCGCGTCGGATCGGACGTGGTCGTGGGCGCACGAGTGACGGCTTACGAAACGGTTCCGGGCGGCCTGGACCGTGACGAGGCCCTCGACATCACCGCCGCGCTGGCCGCGGAAGGTCTGTCGTTCGTCTCGGTGACCGCCGGACAGCACGCGACTCCGTTCATGGTCGTCCCCCCGGCGGGCACACCGACGCTGCCCTTCGCCGCGGATGTCGCCCGGGTCCGCAGCACGGTGGACTGCGCCGTATTCGCCTCGCACCGGGTGCGCACCCTCGCCGATGCCGAGCAGGCGATTTCCGCGGGAATCGCGGACATGGTCAATATGGCCCGCGCTCACATCGCGGATCCGTTCGTCGTGGCCAAGACGATGCAGGGGCGCACCGAGGAGATCCGGCAGTGCATCGGCTGCGTGCAGGGCTGCCGCGGACAGCTGATGTCGGGGTTGCCGATCGGCTGCCTGGTGAATCCGCGCGCGGGCCGGGAATCGACGCCGCTGCCGGATCCGGTGGTGCTGTCCAAGAACATCGCGGTGGTCGGTGGCGGGATCGCCGGTATGCAATTCGCTTCGACCGCGGCAGCCCGGGGACATCAGGTCACCCTCTTCGAAGCTGCGGACCAGTTGGGCGGCATGTTCGCCAGGTCGGCGACCCTGCCGGAACGTCAGGAGGTGGCTCGCTTCACCGAGGTCCTCGCTACCGAACTGCGGCACAACAACGTTCGCGTGGAACTGGGGCACTCGGTGGGTCCCGACGATCTCAGCGGGTACGACCAGGTGGTAGTGGCGATCGGTGCCAGTCGGCACGCACCCGTGGCGGCCGACTTGCCCGAAGCCCGAATGCCCATCGTGGGACTCGAGCAGGCACTGGATCTCGAAGTGCCGGAAGGCAACCGGGTACTCATCGTCGACCGCGGCGACCACCACAACGTGGCGTTGCTGCTGGCTCGCCGATACGAGGTGCAGGGCGCGGCGCAGGTCACGGTCGTCGACACCGAGGGCCCGGTGGCACGCAAGCTCGACATCCTCAATCGCGGCTGGATGACCCGGGAATTCGATCCCGAACGCGTCCGGCTCGTCTCCTCGGCCAAGGACCTCGAGGTGACCGGCCGACGCGCGAGCTTCCGGCACGAGGGATTCAGCCAGACGGTGGATGATCTGGACGTTCTCGTCGTGCTCGAACCCGCGATCGCCCGCGATCCGGAACCGTGGCGGCAATGCGCTCCCGAAGTCCTGTTCCTGGGCGACGCGGACGCGCCAGGGTTGGCGGTAGAACTCGTCCATCACGCATACGAGCTGGCCGGTGACCTCGTCCCCGGACCGGGGCGACCACTGGCCGCACAGGTCAGCGCTTCATCCTAATCATGTTTGTGGTCCAATAGTGCTTGAAGCACAATAAGAATTCCTCTAATCTAATTATGTTCAGGTGGGGGAGCCTGATATCGGTGCGTCCACGGGCGGCTTCGCCTGTCCACATCTGTAAGGATCGACATGACTTCGGTTGATGATTTCAAACTGCTGGATCCGGCAACCCTGGCCGAACCCTACGAGTTCTGGTCGGCGCTGCGCGAGAGCGCGCCGATCCACCACACCGCCGAGGGAGCGGGCTTCACCATCGTCACCCGGTACGACGATGTCGTCACCGCGATCCGTGACACCGAGACCTTCTCGAACCAGATCAGCCGGCGCTTCAAGGGCGGCATGTCGCCCTACGAGGACAGCGCGCAGGTCAAGGAGATCCTGAAGGACGGCTGCCCTTATTCCGACGCGCTGGCCTTCGTCGACGGTGATGTGCATGCCAAGCACCGCCGGATGATCCGCCGCGGATTCACCAACACCCGAGTCCGCGAGCTCGATGAATACATCCACGACGTCGTGCACCGGTTGCTCGACGAGATGCCCTTCGGTGAGCCGGTGGACTTCTGGAAACAGTTCTGCGTGCGGCTGCCGGTGCTCATGATCGGGCACATCCTCGGCGTGGACGAGCAGCACGAGCAGGATGTGAAGCGCTGGGCCGACGCCCAGGTCGCGCGCTTCGGTGAGCCCCGCGAGACCGAGGACGAGAACATCTCGATCGCGAAAGACCTGGTCGACTTCCACCAGTACCTCTACCGCGAGCTGGCCGCACGCCGGGCCGAACCGCGGGACGACTTCCTGTCCGACCTGGTCAACGCCGAGGAGGAGACCACCGAGAACGAACTCGTGCTGATCTGCGCCCAGCTCCTGGTGGCCGGGGCGGAATCCTCGACCAGCCTGATCGGCTCTATGGTGAACGAGATCGTCGACCGCCCGGAACTGCTCGAACGTCTTCGCCACGACGAGTATCTGGTCAAGGATGTGGTCGAGGAGACCCTGCGCACCGAGTCGCCCATCAAGCTGGTGCATCGGATCACCACCCGCGACACCGTGCTCGGTGGCGTCGAGATCCCGGCCGACACGGTATGCATGCTGATGATCGCCTCCGCCAACCGCGACGACGCCATGTTCGAGGACGCGGCCGTGTTCGACGACGATCGACGGGATGCGAAGCGGCACTTGGCCTTCGGCATGGGCGCGCACCTGTGCTCCGGAGCCGAACTGGCCCGCTCGGAGGCCCGCATCGCACTGCAGGCGCTGCTGGAACGCACCACCAGCATTACCCGGGCTCCCGGGCATACCTCCGAGCACATTCCCAATCTGACCGTCCGCGCACTGCGCGATCTGAAACTCGTCCTGCGGTGAGCAGTGCCATGACCGACGAGACGTCGGCCGGTCCGGTTTCCGGCATGGACGCCCTCGAAGCGATCGCGACGGCACGGACCATGCGCTGGTTCGAGCCGACGCCGGTCCCCGAGGAGAAGATCCGGACCTTGCTCTGGGCCGCCACCAGAGCACCCAATCCCGGCAACTCGCAGGGTTGGCACTTCCTGGTCGTCACCGATCCGGCGCTGCGTGGGCAGATCGGGAAGGTGATCTCGCCGATCGCGGCGACAGTCGGGTCGGTTCAGGAGGCGGAGCCGGACCATCGCGCTATGCGGGCCGGGTCGCTGAATCTGTTGGAGAACCTCGGCGATGTCCCGGTGCTGATCTTCGTCTGCGGACGAAACATCTTCCCGCCGCAGGCTCCCCAGATCGACCTGCTCCACTCGGCGATGTTCGGGGCCGCGCAGAACCTGCTGATCGCGGCGCGGGCGACGGGCCTCGGTGCGGCGATGACCAGCTTCCACGCACCGTTCGAGAGCGAGTTGCGGGAATTGCTGGGCATCCCCGACGACGTCCACATGGGTGCGCTGATACCCGTCGGATTCCCGGCGCGCCCGCACGGGCCGGTGCGTCGGCGGCCGGTCGAGGAGGTCGTGCACTGGGACCGCTGGTAGCGACCACATCCACCACACGGCCGGGCTCGAGCGCCGCATCGGTGTTCGCGACGCCGTGACAACCAAGATTCGAACAGTGCGAGGAGCACATCCATGCAACCAACAGATCCAGCATCCGCGGATCCGGTTCTGGTCGAAATCACCGACGGCATCGGTATTTTGACGCTCAACGAACCGGATCGGCGCAACCCGCTGAGCCCGTCGATCGTCGACGCGCTCACTCGGTCCCTGAGCGCGCTCGCCCAGGACCCGGCGTGCCGCGCGGTGGTGCTGCGCGGCGCTGGACGCGGGTTCTGCGCGGGCGCCGACCTGAGCCGGATGCGAGCGGCGTCGGCCCTGGAGGACCGGGACGAATACAACGCCATCCTCGTACTGAACAAGACCCTGTGGGGTTACGCGAAGCCCACCGTGGCCGCCGTGCACGGCTTCGCCCTCGGCGCCGGATGCAACCTCATGAACTGGTGCGATGTCGCGATCGTCGAGGAGGACACCCGCCTCGGGTTCCCCGAGGTCGTCGCCGGGGTTCCCTCGGCGACGGTGATTCCGACGCTGCTACGGACCGTGGGCCGCAAGGCGACCATGGAACTGGTGCTGTCGGGCGAGCGGATCGATCCCGCTCGTGCGGAGCGGCTGGGCCTGGTCAGTCGGGTGGTCGGCCGCGGTGAGGCATTCGCCGTCGCCGTGAAGTTCGCCGGGACGGTCGCCGCGCACGATCCCTCCGCGGTGCGGCTGACCAAGGACATCGTGCGCGCGGTGACCGACATGACCTACGAGCAGGGCATCGAGTACGCCAAGGAGGTGCGGGTCATCGCGCGGATGGCTCCGGACTTCGGGGTGCGTGTCCGGCAGGGCGGAACGACCGAGACTGCGCAGGTGAGCCGCTGATGACGATGCCGCTGCAGAATGTGAAGGTCCTGGATCTGACCACCGTGCTCGCCGGGCCGTTGTGCACGATGATGCTCGGTGACGCGGGCGCGGACGTGATCAAGATCGAGCCGCCCGGCGGTGACCCCTCCCGCCGGATGGGCCCGCCGTTCTGGGGAGACCAGGGCGCGGAGTTCCTGGCCCTCAACCGCAACAAGCGGTCCATGGTCCTGAATCTCAAACAGGACGAGGACCGCCGGATCTTCCTGGACCTGTGCCGGTCCGCCGATGTGCTGGTGGAGAACTACCGCACCGGGGTGACCGCGCGACTGGGCATCTCCTACGAGGAGATCGCCCGGGTCAATCCTAGGATCGTGTACTGCTCGATCTCCGGCTTCGGCCGGACCGGCCCGCGCAGCGAGCAACCCGCCTACGACGCGATCATGCAGGCGTTCGTCGGCATGATGGCCAGCACCGGAACCCCGGGCGGCGAGCCGGTACGCGCGAACATCTCCATCTGCGATATCGGCGCGGCCATGTACGCCAACCAGGCCGTGCTGCTCGCGCTGGCCGCCCGCGAACGGACCGGGCAGGGCCAATACGTCGAGGCGTCGATGTTCGAGACCCAGATCGCGTGGCTGCTGTACCGGGCGGTCGGCTACTTCGCGACCGGCACCGCGCCGGCGCGGAAAATGGGGTCGGCTGCGCCACACGTCGTTCCCTATGAGGCATTCCCGACCAAGGATGGCTACGTGATCGCGGGCGCACTCAACGACGGGCTGTTCCGTCGCATGATGACCGCGATGGGGCTGACGGAGTTGGGCACCGACCCGCGCTTCGACGAGAACCCCAGGCGAGTCGCGAACCGGGTGGAACTCAAGGCCCTGCTCGATGGCCGTTTCCAGGAGGAGACCACCGAGTACTGGGTGCGGACCCTCACCGAGGGGGGAATTCCGCACAGTCCGCTCAACTCCGTGGAAGACGTCATCAACGATCCGCAGACCGCGGCGCGGGAGATGATCGTCGAGATGGACCACGCCCGACTGGGCAAGATCAAGATGCCCGGACCCGCGGTCAAACTGTCCGCTACACCGTGCCGTGCCGAACTGCCGCCGCCGGAACTGGGCGAGCATCAGGCCGCGATCATCGACCGGCTTTCCGATGGGGGAGCCTGGCTCGCTCGTGAGTATCTCGATCCGGTCGCAGCGGTGCGGGGCAGCGCGCATGAGTGAATTGGTGACGATGGAGACCGACGCGGCTACCGCGGTCGGTGTCGTCACGATGCGCGGGGCGCCGAACAACTATCTGAACCGCTCGGTGCTGGACGCGGTCATCAATGCATTACGTGATCTGGACAGCGATCCGGATTGTCGTGCGATCGTCCTGGCCGCCGACGGCAAGCACTTCTGCGCGGGGCGCGACTTCCGCGCGCCCCGCGGGCCGGGCGACGATTCGGCCAGCGTCTACCGCACCGCCGCAGGACTTTTCGACATCGCCACGCCCTGGATCGCGGCGGTGCAGGGTGGTGCGATCGGGGCGGGTTTCGGCCTCGCGCTCGCCGCGGACTTCCGGGTCTGCGCCGCGGACGCGTACTTCTGGCCGAACTTCGTCACGCTCGGTCTGCACCACGGATTCGGCACCTCGGTGACGCTGCCGCGACTGGTCGGCCCGCAGCGGGCGGCTCGCATGCTCATGTCCGGAGAACGCGTTTCCGTTGGCGCCGAATACGCGGCCGAACTGACCGACATGGTTGTGCAGCCCACGGAATTGCGTTCCGCGGCAATCGCTTTCGCCGCACAGTTCGCCGGGAATCCGGCGCCGGCGGTGCGCGGTATCCGGGTCACCATGCGCGCCGGGCTGCGCGAGCGTTTCGCCGAGGCGGCAGTCCACGAGGCCGCCGAGCAGGCTCGGCTCGCCGCCGACAAGACCAGTACAGATTCCGGGAGCGAGGAGAAGCGGGCATGAGCGCTCGGCTACGCATAGGCATCATCGGTGCGGGAATGGCGGGGCTGTACGCGGCCTACCGGCTGAAGGAAAGCGGCTACGAGGTCGTCGTCTTCGAGAAGAATTCCGATGTCGGCGGCACCTGGCTGCAGAACGACTACCCGGGGCTACATGTCGATGTCATCACCCGCAGCTACGAGTTCGCGGAGATGCGCAGTAGTACCTGGTCCAAGCGCTACGCACCCGGTGTGGAGATCGGCGCCTACCTGAAATCGTTCGCGCGCAGGAAGGGGCTGTACCCGCTGATCCGATTCGGCAGCGAGGTCGCCGAGGCTTCGTGGCACGACGGAGTGTGGCAGATCGTGACCACCGACGGCGAAACGCATGTGTTCGACGTGGCGATGGTGGCGACCGGTTTCCTGCGTGTGCCCAAGATGCCGCGCATCGAGGGCATGGACGACTTCCGGGGAACGGCGTTCCATTCCTCACGGTGGGACCATTCGCTGTCCTTCACCGGCAAACGCGTCGGTGTGATCGGCACCGGGTCCAGCGGCATCCAGATCGTCAGCGAACTCGGCAAACGCGGCCACGACGTCGTCCATTTCATCCGCACGCCGCAGTGGATCCAGATCAAGGAGAATCCCAGCATCTCCTGGCTCGAGAAGCTGCTGCTCCGGATTCCGGCGCTGGCCAAGTACTGGGACACGCGGATGGCGCGGCTCCGCGTCAAGACCGACGGCCCGGAAACCTGGCGACTGGAACCGGGCCCCGATCGCGATGCGGCGAATCAGCGCTTCCTCGACGTGCTCGAGCAGGAGATCCCCGACCCCGCACTGCGGCGCAAACTCACGCCCGCCGAGCCGCTGGGCTGCAAACGGATCCCGAAATCCCCGGACTACTACCGGGTGTTGCAGCGTCCGAACGTGCAGCCCGTGTTCGGTCCGCTCGGCCATATCGAGCACGACGGCGTCGTCGACGGCACGGGCGTCAAGCACACGCTCGATGTCATCGTGTTCGCCACCGGGTTCGATACGCACGCCTATATGCGTCCCATGCGGATCACCGGCGCGAACGGAGTCACACTCGACGAGCTGTGGCAGGGGGCGGTGTTCTCCTATCGCGGCGTGGGTCTGCCGCAGATGCCGAATCTGTTCCTGCTCAACGGGCCGTTCGCGCCGATCAACTCGCTGGCCATCCCGTTGTGCCTGCGCGACGAGGTCGGTTATCTGCTGCGGCTGCTCGCCGTCATCGAGCGGGACCGAACCCCGATCGCGCCGACCCGGGCCGCGACGGACCGCTTCGTGGACACCATCCGCGAGAAGTTGCCGCAGACCACCTATTCGCTGTGCGACAACTGGTACACCGATGCCAGTGGCACACAGGTGATCTGGCCGTTCACGCGTGCGGAACACGGTCGGCAATACGACGAGCTGAACCTGGACGACTTCGAGACCTTCGGTCTTCCCGTCGAGGCACTGAGCTGAATTCCGAGGCTGTGATGAAAGGAACCGAAGTGAACGACGTGGTGATCTGCGAGCCACTGCGCACACCGGTCGGCGGCTTCGGCGGCGCACTGCGTGATGTACCGCCGCACGAACTGGCCGCGACGGTGATCCGGGCGTTGCTCGAACGGACGAACCTGCCGCCCGAAGCGATCGACGACGTCCTGCTCGGGAACTGCTACCCGACCATGGACGCACCGGCGATCGGGCGGGTCGCGGCGCTGGACGCGGGCCTGCCGGTCACCGTGTCGGGCCTGCAGATCGATCGCCGGTGTGGTTCTGGCTTGCAGGCGGTGTTGTACGCGGCCATGCAGGTGGCCTCGGGTGCGAGCCGGCTCGTGCTGGCCGGTGGGGCGGAATCCATGTCCAACGCGTCGTTCTACTCCACCTCGATGCGGTGGGGTGTGCGGCCGGGTCCTGGTGTGCTGCTTCAGGATTCGCTTGCGACGGGTCGCCTGACGGCTGGCGGCGAGAACTTTCCGGTGCCCGGTGGCATGCTCGAGACGGCGGAGAATCTGCGCCGGGAGTATTCCATCCCGCGCGAGGAACAGGACGAGTACGCGGTCCGCAGCCACCACCGCGCCGCCGCCGCGGCCGCGGCGGGCTACTTCGACGACGAGATCGTTCCGGTGGAGGTGAAGCGGCGCAAGGACACCGTCATCGTCGACCGGGACGAGCACATCCGGCCGGACACCTCGGTCGAGGCGCTCGGACGACTTCGTCCCGTTCTGGGGCGGGACGACCCCGAGGCCACGGTCACCGCGGGCAATGCGTCCGGTCAGAACGACGGTGCGGCCCTGTGCGTGGTGACCACGCCGCAGACCGCCGCCGCCTACGGGCTGCGGCCGCTGGTGCGACTGGTGTCCTGGGGTGTGGGCGGAGTGCCGCCGCGGACGATGGGCATCGGGCCCGTCCCCGCGGTCGCGAAGGCGCTCGACAGCGCGCAGCTGGCGTTGAAGGACATCGATCTGATCGAGCTCAACGAGGCATTCGCGGCCCAGGTCCTCGCGTGCACACGCGAATGGGGTTTGACCCCGAGCGATTTCGACCGCCTCAATGTGAACGGCTCGGGGATCTCCCTCGGTCATCCGGTCGGTGCCACCGGCGGACGGATCCTGGCGACGCTCGCGCGTGAGATGGTCCGGCGAGATGCCCGCTACGGGATCGAGACCATGTGCATCGGCGGTGGTCAGGGGCTGGCCGCGGTATTCGAACGGGTAGCCGGATGACTCGCGCGCCGCTGTCCGGACTGCGTGTGGTCGAATGCGCCAGCTTCGTCGCAGGCCCGACCGGGGGCATGACCCTGGCCCAGCTCGGCGCCGAGGTGATCCGCATCGACCCGGTGGGCGGCGGCAGTGATCATCTGCGATGGCCGCTCGGCCCGGATGGCCAGAGCTACTACTGGACCTCGCTGAACAAGGGCAAGCGCTCGGTGTCGATCGATATGCGCTCCGATGCCGGGCGGGAACTGGTGCTGGCATTGATCGGCGCGCCCGGCCCGGACAGCGGGATCCTGGTCGACAACGTCGTCGGACGACGCTGGATGGCCAATTCGGTGCTGACCGCCCAGCGTCCGGACCTGATCCACCTGCGGGTCCAGGGATATCCCGACGGCCGGCCCGCGGTGGATTACACCGTCAACGCCGAGATCGGGGTACCGCAGCTGACCGGCGGCGACCCGGGCGGTGTGCCGGTCAATCATGTTCTTCCGGCGTGGGATCTGATCGCCGGGCTGACCGTGTCGACCGGTGTCCTGGCCGCGGTGCACGATCGGTCCCGGACCGGCCGCGGCGCATATCTCGAGCTTGCGCTCGCCGACGTCGCGCTCGCCGGTGTGGCGAACCTCGGATGGTTGTCGGAGGTGGCCGACCGCGGCAGCGACCGACCGAGGCACGGTAATCATCTCTACGGCAGCTTCGGTTCCGACTTCGCGTGCGCCGACGGCGTCCGGGTGATGGTGGTAGCGCTGACGGAGGGCCAGTGGGACGCGTTGTGCAAGGCGACCGGCACCGAGCACGTCTTCGCCGCGCTCGAACCGGCCCTCGAGGTGGATCTCGCCCGGGAGGCCGACCGGTACCGGCTGCGCGAAACCATCGCCGCGGTGCTGCGGCCCTGGTTCGAGGCACGCGAGTTCTCCTGCGTCAGTGAGGAACTCGATGCGGCTCGGGTCGTGTGGGGACGCTATACGGCGATGACCGACGTCGTCGCGGCACACCGGGACGGTGGGCATCCCGTCCTGGCGGATGTCCGCCTGCCGGGTGCGAGCGAGGCGATCACCGCTCGCTCGCCCATGCGGTGGGACGGGCACTACGGGGAGCCCGGCGAGGCGCCGGCGCTGGGCCGCGATACCGAAGCGGTGCTGGGCGAGGTGCTCGGACTGTCCACGGCCGAAATCGGCCGTCTCGCGGCGGACGGCGTGATCGCCACACCGTGACGACGCCGTCTCGGCCGCTCGCGCGATAAAAGCCATACACAATTGGCCTCAAATGTTGGTATAGTAAACATAATTAACACCGTCCGTACGCGGACTGTGGGTCTCCATCGAGGCGGACGTCTCGTCATATTGCCATGCGCCGCAGTTCGATACCGGTGGCGCGGCTCGGCACACTCGCACAGGGACAGTGCCGAACCCACGAATACATAATTTGATTGGAAGGTGAACGCAATGCGCGGTTACGTCGACACTCGGTGGGGGCAACTGCACTACTCCTCGACCGGGGCAGGCAATCGCACAATCGTGCTGTTTCACGAAACGCCGCTCAGTCATGGCGCCTATCAGCGACTGGCGCCGGAGCTGGCGGAGTCGTTCCGCGTCATCGTCTTCGACACACCGGGCTACGGTGAGTCGGACCCGCCGCAGGGCATCACGACCATCGAGGAGTACGCCGCCACCTTCCTCGAGGGCATCGATGCCCTGGGCGTGGACCGGTTCACCGTGCTGGGCGCGCACACCGGCGCGGACTTCGCCGTCGAACTGGCCGCCAACGGCGCGCACGACCGGGTGGACGGCGTCGTCCTGATCGGCGTTCCCTTCTACGAGGAACAGGTGCGGCGCGCCCGGGTGCCCGCCGTGGTCCCGGCGTTCCGGGACGACGGCCAGCACCTGCTGGAAAGTTTCAACCGCCCGCCGAAGATCTACGACGCCGAACTCCTCAGCCGGATGGCCGGGTCCGTCTGCGAGTTCCCCGACCGGGCATTCTGGGCGTATCACTCGGTCTACGCCTACCTGCCTGGCGAGGCGCTGCCGAAGATCTCCGCGCCGGTGCTGTTCCTCTCGCACGAGCAGGACCCGCTCTACGACGGCGACTGCATGGGCCTGAAGATCGTGAGCGACGGACGACAGGTCATGGTGCCCTCGGAGCGCTTGCCGCTGTACTGGACACAGCCGGCCCGCGTTGCCGAACAAGTGCGCTCCCTGCTCGGGGAGGGCTGAGGACGATGCGCGGTTACGTCGATACCAGGTGGGGCCAGCTGCACTATTCGTCCACGGGCTCGGGACCCCGGACCGTGGTCCTGCTGCACGAGACCCCGCTCAACCATGCCGCGTTTCAGCGGCTGATTCCGCTGCTGAGCGACACCTTCCGGGTGGTCGCGTTCGATTCGCCCGGATACGGGGAATCGGACGGTCCGGTCGCCCCCACCAGCATCGAGGAGTACGCGGAGACCGTCGGCGCGGCGATCGAGACTCTCGGCCTGGACCAGATCGTTCTCTACGGCGCGCATACCGGGGGCAGTCTGGCACTGCACCTGGGTGCGGTGACGGTAGCCGAGCGGGTGCACGGAATCGCGTTGAGCGGCTTGCCCTTCTACACCGATGAGGTACGCGGAGCCAAGGTGGTACGAGCGGTTCCGCCGGTCGCCGACGACGGCTCCCATCTGCTCGACACCTTCCTCTGGGAGCCCGACACCTATGACGCCGAGATGCGCAGCAGGCTCGTCGCCGGTGTCGCCCGGGACCAGCAGACGGCCTATCGCGCCTTCCACGCCGTCTACACCTATGAGCCCGCGAAGGTGATCGACCGGATCGGGTGCCCGGTGACGTTGCTGTCCCATCCGGGTGATCCGCTCTTCGACGCCGACAACAGGTTCTCGGCCGCGGTCCCCGGGGCGCGGCAGGTGGTCGTCGACACCGAGCGGTTACCGGTGTACTGGACCAAACCCGAGGTGGTGGCCTCGGAGATCGCGGCGCTGGCCGCCTCGGCCGACGGGTGACCGTCGCCTCTTTATCGTGTAACGACCCTAATTATGGATTCCTCTAACAAGGTTACTGCGCAGATGCGGCGACGGTTGCTCGCGATGTCCCGGACGACATCGAGGCTTCCCGGATGTGACCGGAAACGGACTGCAAGATGAGCGTTGTCGACGCAGACGCGCTATCCGCGGAGACCTACCCGCGCAAGCAGATGCTCGCTCCCGGAGTGTTCGCCATCGTCCAGGACGATGGCAGTTGGGGTTTGAGCAACGCGGGGCTGATCTGCGCCGACGGCGTCTCGGTGCTGGTGGACACGCTGTTCACCGAACGGCGCAACCGGATCCTGCGGGAAATGGTGCTCGAGTCCGCGCCCGGCGGCCTGAACTTCCTGGTCAACACCCACCACCACGGCGACCATGTCTACGGCAACGGCTGGTTCCCCGAGGCGACGGTCATATCCCACACCAGCACCCGCGAGGCGGTACTGCGGATGGACGCCGGCGCCTCGGCCCGGCGGTTCACGACGGTCGATTTCGGCGACAGCCGCCCCACAGCCGCGACCATCACCTACGAGACGTGCGCCCGAATCCATGTGGGAGACATGACCGTCGAGGCGTTCTTCCCTGGCGTGGCCCACTGTGCGGGCAATACGGCGCTGTTCGTCCCGGAGCGATCGGTGCTGTTCGCCGGGGACCTGCTGTTGAAGGACTGCACACCGACCTTCGTCGGTGGCAGCGCGCTCGGATTCCTGCCGGTTCTCGAACAGTTGCGCAAGCTGGACCCCGAATTCGTGGTCCCCGGTCACGGCGCGATCTGCTCGGCATCGGTCATCGATGAGACCGAGCGGTACGTGCAGTTCATCCTCGAACTGGCCGCGAGCGGACTCGCCGAGGGGAGAACTCCCTTGCAGGTCGCGCAGGACGCCCAGTTGGGTGAGTTCGCCGACTGGCTGGACAGCGAACGCATCGTCGGCAACATCTACCGCGCCATGCACGAGTTGGACGAGCGGACCGGCCACGGCCGGATCGACATGCCGGCCATGTGGCGCGACACCGAAGCCTGGCTCGGGCACCCGGTGCACAGCCGAGCCTGACCGCTGCCGCCGCCATCGCGGCGCGCCACGATTCCGATCGGAGAGTTATGAAAATCGCCGTAGACCTCACCATGTGCCAGAACCACGGTCAGTGCACCTATTCGGCATCGTCGGTCTTCGCACTGGACGACAAGGGGCAATTGTCGTTCCGTGCGGCCGCGCAGGACGAGTACCTGTCGGGCGAACTGGACGACGCTGTCGCCGAAGATGTCGAAGAAGCGATCGATATGTGCCCTGTCCAGGCCATTCGCCGAGTCGACTGATGACGCAACGAGTTGTCGTGGTCGGTGCGTCGCTGGCGGGCCTGCGTGCGGCCGAGGCAGTGCGCAAAGCTGGGTTCCGCGGCCAAGTGACGGTCGTCGGTGACGAGCCGCACATGCCGTACAACCGGCCTCCGTTGTCGAAGACCTCGATCGGTGATGTCCCCGAAGCGGAATGGCTCAAACCGGGACGGCACGCCACGGATGTCGAATGGCGACTCGGGCAGACCGTCACCAGCGCGGATCTGGCAGCACGCACCCTACGACTCGCTTCGGGCGAGGTGCTGTCCTGGACCGGCCTCGTCGTCGCGTCCGGTCTGCGACCGCGTCGGCTCGACCTTCCAGGGCCGATGCTCGGACGTCACGTGCTGCGGACACTGGACGACCAGGCCGGGTTCGTATCAGGCATCGGCAGCGCCCGCCGGTTGGTCATCGTCGGTGCGGGGTTCATCGGCTGTGAAGTCGCCGCCGCGGCGGCCATGAGCGGGATCGAAACCCACGTCGTGGCGCCGGAAGCGGTTCCTGTCGAACGGCCGCTGGGCGCGATGGTGGGTGCGGAGATCCAGCGGCGCCTGGAAGCACTGGGCATCGAATTCCACCTCGGCACGGTTCCGGTGGAATTCCTCGGTGCGGACCGGGTGCGTGGCGTGCGGCTCGCGGATTCGACCGAACTCGCCGCCGACGCCGTGCTCGAGGCGGTGGGGAGCATCCCGAATGTCGAATGGCTCGCGGGCAACGGACTGGACCTGTCCGACGGTGTCCTGTGTGATGCCGATTGCCGAGTCGGCGGCCGGTCCGACGTCGTTGCCTGCGGGGATGTCGCACGGTTCCCGAACATGTTGTTCGACGAGGTCCCGCGACGTGTCGAACACTGGGTCACCGCCGTCGATACGGCCAAACGAGCTGGTCAGGTGCTCGCCGCGCAGCTCGGCGGCACAGCTGCCGAGCATGTCTTCGCGCCGGTTCCGGCGTTCTGGAGTCATCAAGGCCCGGTCCGGTTGCAGGCATTCGGTGCGCCGGGGCTGGGCGATGGTGAGATCCGACTGCTCGAGGGAGAACTGAGCGGTGAGGCCGCTGTCGGCTACTACCGTGAGGGGATAGTGGTCGGTGTCGTACTGCTGGGACTGGCCGGTCGGTACGGCCATTACCGCAAGGAGATCGAGACCCTGAGCGCCAACCGGGCCGCAGGGTGAATCCCGGGCCCCGGCCATAGCGGGCCGGGTCCGGTGGGGAAGGTCAGGTGGCACATGGATATGCCATTGCGCAGGCTGGGCAAGTCCGGCCTCGTCGTCTCGGTGGTCGGGCTGGGAACCAACAATCTCGGGATGAAGCTCGACTTCGATACGTCTCGGGAGGTGGTGCACGCCGCGCTGGATGCCGGGGTGACCCTGTTCGACACCGCGGACACCTACGGCGCGTCGGAAGAACGCCTCGGCGAGATTCTGCACGGCCACCGGGACAACGTCGTCATCGCCACGAAGTTCGGCAGTGACGTGCGACGCCTCGGCAACGACAACGGTGACGACTGGAACGCGCGCGGCGCACGGCGATATGTCCGGCGGGCTGTGGAAGCCTCGCTGCGCCGCCTTCGGACCGACTGGATCGACCTGTACCAGATGCACCGCCCCGATCCCGCGACCCCGATCGAGGAGACTCTGTCGGTGCTCGACGACCTGATCCGGGAAGGCAAGATCCGGTACATCGGGCACTCCAACTTCACCGGCTGGCAGGTGGCACACGCCGAGTGGACCGCGCGCCAGCGCGGATTCGAGCACTTCGTCAGCGCGCAGAACGAATACAGCCTGTTGCGCCGTGATCCGGAGAAGGACATCGTTCCGGCGCTGCTCGAATACGGCATCGGGCTGTTGCCGTACTACCCGCTGGCCAGCGGACTGCTGACCGGGAAGTATCGGCGCGATGCGGCTGTCCCGGAAGGGAGCCGTATTCAGGTGTGGGGTCAGCGTTCGCTGTTGAGCGCCGAGAACTTCGACATCGTCGAGAAACTCGAGGAGTTCGCCACGGCGCGAGGGCTGTCGTTGCTGGAGGTCGCCGTCGGCGGGCTCGCCGCCCAGCCTGCCGTCTGTTCGGTCATCGCCGGCGCCACCAGCGCCGCGCAAGTCCGGATGAACGTTCGTGCGGCACAGTGGCAGCCGTCGACGGCCGACCTGGCCGAGCTCGACGGCCTGACCAAGCGGGAAGCAGTCCGATAGGCGTAGGGGACTGCTGGACCGGCTCCCGCTTTCGCGAGCGCATTCATTCGTACAACCGCACACCAACGGCTCCGGCCCAGCGCGCGACAGTCACTGGGCCGGAGCCGTTCTTACGTGGGCGGGTGGTTGACCGCCGTGTCCGTGTCATCGTCCGGGCGACTCGTTCGTGGATCGGCGCGGACGCTGCCGATTCGCCTGCGCAGGCCCGCAAACGCATCCGTGCTGGGTGCCCCTCACAGGAACACCCAGCACGGATTGGGGACGACCGGCGTGGATCGCACGTCGGGGCCCTGTGCTCCGCACGAGGCCGGGTGACGGCCTCGTGCGGAGTGGTTCAGGACTCGTGAGCGAGAGGCAGGGGCCGACCACCCACCCAGTCGATCAACTGGGGGTCCGCCCAGGTGAGTTCACCGCGCACGTGACGTCCGTGCCGGTCGAAGTATCCGACCTTGCGCTGGTCCAGGTCCTCGACGCGGACCAGGCCGTCCGGTTGCTGCTCGAACAGTTGGTTGTACAAGGGATGCCTGACCTGCATCGACCTCATCCTCTCTCGTTCCGATCGCGGGCACGTGCCGGTCACTGCTTGATGTACTCCATCAGGGTCTGATGGAAGTGACGGATTCGGGATTCCTGATACCGCGACATCATCAGACCCCTGCGGAAGTGCTGCAGAGTCTTCATGCCCCGCTGGACCTCCGGGATGTTGTTCGCATCCTGGTTGAGTACCGGGCCCAGCCGGCCGAGTTCTTCGGCGTCGGTCCACTCCTGGTCCTCCCGAAGCCATTTGACCTCGGCGGGACGTGGCCGTTCGGTGCCGGGGGGATAGGGGCTCAGGAACATGACGTCGATGATGGACGACTCGTGGTCGTCACCGTTCGGGCGGAAGCGGTAGACCAGCGACGGACCGGCCGCCATCCAGGGCGCGAAGTTCGGGAACACCGTGTAGGCGATCGGGTCCAGGATCTCGCAGTCGGTCGCGGCCTCGGCGGCCTCCTCCCCGAGTAGCGGCTTCAGCTGGTTACGCAGTTGTTCCGCGATGAACTCACGCGGGGTCTGGCCCTCACCGACAGCCAGATCGTCCGCGACGAGATCGCGGCCTTCCATGGCGCGCCCGTAGTACTGCCGGTTCAGCAGATAGTTCGACATGATGGTGTCGTCGTCGGTGCCCTTCATGTGCGGGCTCGAGTGCCCCGCGACCGTGATCGCCCGGCTGATGTGGCGACGGCCGGGCCACACGGAATATTCGGTGCTCTCGTCCGAGGTGCTGCCGAGTAGCTGGGGGTGCGTGGCGACGAGATGGAAGGATTCGAGGAATGCCTCCGCGGTCACCTTCCAATTCGCGGGGATGACCTTGGCGATGTGGATCGAGGTGTAGCGATCCTCGAGCGGGCGATGTTTGAAGTGGTCGGGCAGGTCTTCGAGGAAAACCTCGAGCGGCGGCGCGTTGCGGTCCATGTTGATGAACACGAATCCGCCCCACGTGTCGACCTTGACCTGCGGCAGGCTGAAGCGCTCGGAGTTGATCTGCGGAAAGTCCCAGCTGCTCGGGTTCTCCGCGAATGTTCCGTCGATGTTCCAGGTGAAGCCGTGGAACGGGCAGCGGAAGTTCGGCACGCAGCCGCCTTCGGTGCGCAGTCGGCGGCCGCGGTGCAGGCAGGCGTTGACGAAAGCCTTGATCTCGTTCGGGCCGGTACGCACGATGAGGAAGGAATCATCCACGATGTCGTACACGATGTGGTCGCCGACGTTCGGGATAGCTTCCTCACGGCATGCCATCTGCCAGACCCTGCGCCACACCTTCTCGACCTCGAGTTCGTGGAACTCGCGCGAGAGGTATCGCTCCATGGGGATCGCTTCGACACCGAGATCGGTCGCCGATTCGCGGCGCAGGGCGTCGGGCACGTGTCGATGTTCTCGCTCGAGAACGTCCTGGACACGCGGACCGGTCGAGCCATTGAGGTCCTGAGACAAAGTTGATCACCATCCACGGGCAGAGTGCGAAGGAAGCGGTGTGCTACCGCTCTAGCCAAGAGCCGCTAATTATGTTAATAGCTGAAGCATAACTTGCGTACCCGATGTTGCGCAAGGTCGGGTGCTGCCGACTCGCGTCTCGGTAACACAGTAATCCCTCTGAGCTGCAGATTTATCGCGCGCCACCGTCGCGCTCTCGCCGAAGTCCGGAGCTCGGAACATGATAGGGGCTTGTTAATTATGTTTTGGTTCCCTACAGTCTTAACGCTGTCGGCTTCGACACATTTCATGAGAGGTCTTGATCATGTTACGAGCCACCTCCCTCCCGCATTCACCCGGACCGGCAGCGGTCGCATTCGGCGCCCGGCGCGCGAATGTCGCGGCGATCATCGGAAGCGCCCTCGAGTTCTACGACTTCACCGTGTACAGCCTGGCCGCGACGCTGGTATTCGGTCCGCTGTTCTTCCCCGGGTCGGATCCACTCGTCGGCACCATCCAGTCACTGGCGACCTACGCGGTCGGCTTCCTGTTCCGGCCGATCGGCGGGATAATCTTCGGCCGCCTCGGTGATCGTATCGGCCGCAAGCGGATCCTGATTCTCACCCTGGTGCTGATGGGCTCGGCGACCACACTGGTCGGCCTCCTGCCGACGTACAACCAGATCGGTGTGGCGGCCCCGATCCTGCTGGTCGTGCTCCGCATCGTGCAGGGCCTCGGTGCCAGCGCGGAGTTCGGGAGCGCGACGATCGTCGCGGTCGAGTTCGCCGATGACCGGCGACGGGGATCGGCCGGCGCACTGCCGGGCATGGGCATCTGGGGCGGCAATCTGACGGCCAACATCGTGCTGACGCTCGCTGTGCTGCTGCCCGATCACCAATTCCTCACCTGGGGATGGCGTATCCCGTTTCTGGTCAGCTTCGTGCTGTTCATCTTCGGTCTCTGGCTCCGCAGCGGGCTGCCGGAGACTCCCGTTTTCGAGGAGCTGCGGCAGGAGGGCAGGCGCGAGCGTTCGCCGCTGCTGCGGCTGCTCAGGACCAATGTCAAAGCTGTGCTGTGCGTAGCGGCAGCTGCCTACGGCACGGCTGCGGTGTCGTTCTTCTACCAGGCCTTCGCCTTGAGTTACGCTCATCGCGAGCTCGGCCTGGACACCGATACGGTCCTGATCGGCACACTCGCCGGCGCGGCTACGGCCCTCGTGGTGACTCCCGTGTTCGGTCGGCTGTCCGATCGCATCGGCCGCATGCCGGTGCTGGTCGGCGGGTTCGCCTTCTCTGCCGTCTTCGCCTTCGTCTTCTTCCCCATGACCGGCCACGGTCATGCCTGGACATATTGGGTCGCAATGGTTCTGGCGATCGGGGTCGGCAACGGCGCGATCTTCGCCGCCGGAGGAACCTTCTTCGCCGAACTGTTCCCCGCCGAGCTGCGCTCGAGTGGATTCGGGCTCAGCCGTGAGTTCGCCAATGCGCTCGGCGCCGCGTTGACACCGCTGATCGCCATCTGGATCGAGTCGGCCTCGGGCGGCAGCACGATCTGGCTCGCCGTCTTCGCGGCGGGCACCGCCGTACTCGCGCTGATCGGCGTGATTGTGGCCGGTGAAACGTACCGTTCCCCGATCGGTGCGCAGGGCGGATCGGACGACAGCCGCGCGCCGGAACCTGTGTGACAGGCCGGTGAGGATGGGGGGGTTGGATTCGCACCGACCATTATTAGGGTATTCTAGTTAAGTTCCGCGATGCAATTATGCTTGTGTTCCGACCGGGACAAGCTCGGATAATTCGTTGCATGCCGCTTGTGGGCAATGGTGTTGCGGGGCTCGCACCTGGGAGTGTGAGTGTCGGATGAGGAAGACCGCGGATCTTGCCGTGGCGATGGAGGTTCGGATGGAACTCGACGGAGCGATTGCCGTGGTCACCGGTGGCACCGGTGCGATCGGCCGCAGTGTGATCGCGTTGTTGGAGCAGCGCGGAGCCCGTGCGGTGGCGTGGGATCTGTTCGCGGAGAGCGGTTCCGGCGATGTGATCACCTGTGATGTGGGTTCGGTCGAGTCGGTGGAGGAGGCGATGGACCGGACCGTCGCGGAGTACGGTGTTCCCACGGTTCTGGTGACGGTCGCCGCGGTGTCCGGTGGGATCAGCCCGCTCGCGACGTCGGCGAACGAACAGGAGTGGGAGAGGGTCTTCACCGCGCCGGAGACCTGGGATCGTGTCATGCGGACCAATGTCGTCGGGGTGGCGAACTGCATGCGGTCGTTCGCGCGGCGGGTCTCGGTCACGGGCAGTTCCGGGGCCATCCTCAATATCTCGAGTATGTCCTCCGGGCCGGTGGCCGAACCGGGTCTGGCCGCGTACTCGGCCTCGAAGGCGGCGTTGAACCAGCTGACCCGGGTGGCGGCCGCGGAGTTGGGCCCGCTCGGAATCCGGGTCAACGCGGTGGGGCCGGGCATGATGGCGACCCCGATGGGCGGCGCCAACCGGCCGGATTCGGTGGCCACGAAGAACTCCGACGCTCGTCCCGCCGACTTCGCTTCCAGCGCGGTCAGATACGTCCCGATCGAGCAGCGCCACGGCACGGGCGAGGACATCGCGCAGGCGGTGGTGGCACTTCTGCAAACCGACTGGGTCACCGGTCAGATCGTGTTCGCGGATGGCGGACTGACCCTCCGGAGCCCGGTTACGACATAGCCGCGGGATCGATGATCGCGCCGCCGATCATCGCCACCGGCCCCGCCCTGCTCTCCGAATAACTAGAGGAATTGGTTATGACTCGTCTGGCACAGACTGCCGGTCTCACCGACATTCAGAAGGAGATCCTGTCGACGGTACGTTCGTTCGTCGACAAGGAAATCATCCCGCACGCTCAGGCCCTGGAACATGCCGACGCCTACCCGCAGGACATCGTCGACGGCATGAAGGAAATGGGCCTGTTCGGTCTGATGATCCCGGAAGCCTATGGCGGACTGGGCGAGTCGCTGCTCACCTACGCACTGGTGGTGGAGGAGATCGCGCGGGGCTGGATGAGCGTATCCGGCGTGATCAACACGCATTTCATCGTCGCCTATATGCTGCGCCAGCACGGCACCGAAGCCCAGAAACAGCACTATCTGCCCAAAATGGCGGAGGGGACGATCCGCGGCGCCTTCTCGATGTCGGAGCCCGACCTGGGATCCGATGTCGCGGCGATCAAGACGCGAGCGCGCCGCGACGGCGACGACTACGTGATCGATGGCGCGAAGATGTGGCTCACCAACGGTGGAACCTCGAATCTGATCGCGCTGCTGGTCAAAACCGACGACGGTGTGGCCGAGGGGGCCGAACCGGTCAAGGCGCATCGTCGGCTCACGACCTTCCTGGTCGAGAAACCCGAGGGGTACGGCGAAGTGGTACCGGGGCTGACCATCCCCGGCAAGATCGCGAAGATGGGGTACAAGGGCGTCGACACCACCGAAGCGGTGTTCAGCGGATTCCGTATCGGCGCCGACCAGATCCTCGGCGGCGCGTCGGGCAAGGGCTTCGCGCACATGATGGACGGTATCGAGGTCGGCCGGGTGAACGTCGCCGCGCGAGCATGCGGCATCGCCGTGCGGGCGTTCGAGCTGGCGGTGGATTACGCCCAGCAGCGCAAGACCTTCGGCAAACCGATCGCCGAACATCAGGCCATCGCGTTCAAGCTCGCCGAAATGGGGACCAAGGTCGAGGCCGCCCACCACATGATGGTCAACGCCGCCCGCTTGAAAGACAGCGGCGAACGCAACGACGTCGCCGCCGGTATGGCCAAGTACCTCGCAAGCGAATACTGCGCGGAGGTCACCCAGGAGGCCTTCCGCATTCACGGTGGATACGGATACAGCAAGGAATACGAGATCGAACGCCTCATGCGCGAGGCTCCGTTCCTACTGATCGGCGAGGGAACCAGCGAGATCCAGAAGACCATCATCAGCCGGGGTCTGCTGCGCGACTACAGAGTCTGATCGCGGCGCGGTTCGTCCGGGGCGCAGCGGGCGAAGCCGCGGCAGGACGTCAGCCTGTTCTCCTCTCCTCGGGACGGCTCGAGGTATTTCGCATCGTGCGCACCGCAGATCGGGCTCTCGGGCTGACTGGATGCGGATCGTCGCCAGGCATGACACTCGTTTTCTTCGGCCGAGAACGACGTGCCGGCCGGTGCGGACGGCACTGTGGTCCGACTACGCCGATACGCCGATCCGGGAGTTCCCCGAACCCGATTGACTCCCTCGTCCCGGATCACCCGCACTCCTCACGACGGATCCCACCGATCCACGTGCACACCCGTCCCGGAGAGCAGCACCGTGAGCACACGATTCCCCAGGCGACTTACTCGGGTTCACGGGTCGCGGTGCCACCCCTCGGTGAAGAGGTCCAGGTAACGGTGCGAGGACAGCCCGGCGGGGGGTTGCCCCAACCACGCCGCCGCGTTGGCGGTGGCCAGTATTTCGTGTGTTTGCAAGTCCGCTCGTACCTGGCCGGCGTTTCGGGCACTGGTCAGCAGGTTGGTGGCGGCGCTGCCCAGCCTGCTGCAGGCCTCGTGTAACGGCGAGGCCGGATCCTGCAGCGAACTCTGTACCGCGCCGGGCAGACCGCCGTAGGCGTTCAATGCGTCGACCAGTTCGCGCATCCAGGTGAAAAGCCCGTCGTCCGCGTCGGCCAGGATGTCGGCGCGCGCGGTGAGGTGGTCGAACAGGTCGCGGACTACCGCTTCCAACAGGGCCTGCCGGTTCGGGAAATGCCGATACAGCGTCGCGATATTCACACCGGCCCGGCGAGCTACCTCCCGCAGCGACGCATCGACGCCCTCGGTCGCGAAGGTGGCCCGCGCGGCATCCATCAGCTGGTCACAGTGCGCCGACTACTTCGTCATGCAACGCCGCAACGGCATCATCGAGCTTCGGATGCACACCGACGGCGGCCCCGCGCGTTTCGGTTTCGCCACGCACAACGCGTGGGCCCAAGCGTGGCAGGAGATCGGCAACGATCCCGACAACGAGGTGCTGATCCTCACCGGAACCGGCGACCAGTGGCTCGGCATACCGGAATCGGCGGCCCTCGACCCCGCCGACGCGGTCAGGGACCTCGCCTCCGGGGCGCGCCCTAAGGACTTCGCCTACGAGCACGGTTTCTACGACCTGACGAAACTGTTGGAGAACTTCGTGTTCGGCATCGACATCCCGACGATCGCGGCGATCAACGGACCGAGCATCGCGCACACCGAGTTCGCCCTGCTTTCCGATATCACCCTCGCCGCGGAGACCGCCACCATCATCGACCCGCATCTGCTGGCCGGCAGCGCACCGGGTGATGGCCAGCAACTCACCCTGCAGGAACTCATCGGCACCAAACGAGCCGCCTACCACCTCTACACCGGGCTGCCCATCGGTGCCCAGCAGGCCCTGGAGCTCGGACTGGTCAACGAGGTCCTGCCGGCCGACCGTCTGCTGCCGCGTGCCTGGGAGCTCGCCGAGTCGATCATGACCCGCCCCCGCACCGCACGGCGGCTGACGCACGCTATCGCGCAGCGTCCCTGGAAGCGACGGCTGGTACAGGACTTGGGATTCGGCGCCGCCCACGAAGCATTCGGCTTGTACGCCGACGGCCTGTTCCACTAGCGAGAAGCCGATCGTACACAGCGGGTTGGCCGATCGGGTGGCGGTCGTGACCGGTGGCGGTCGCGGCATCGGCGCCGCCATCGGGGATGCGTTGTATGCGGCGGGAGCGTCGGTGGCCGTGGTCGATATCGATACCTCTGGGGCGCAGGAGTTGGTGGGCCGGTCGCGTACGCTTTGAGTATGCCGGGCTCCACCGTCGACACTCACTCGTTCAGCTATGGCCAGCGCACGTGCCACCGTTGACTTCCGCCATCGACCGTTAGCAGCGACGGCCACGAGCCCATCCGGAAGTTCCTGCACGATATGCCGCGGCTGGGCGCGCTGAAGCACAGAAACGGTTCGGATAACTACACCTATGCAACAAAGCCGCAGGACGTTAACCTGCGGCTTCGTCGTTTTGTGGTCCTAGCTGGTTTCGAACCAGCGACCTCTCGCGTGTGAGGCGAGCGCTCTCCCGCTGAGCTATAGGACCAGGTGGTGCGGGGTTTTCGGCGGGGAGCGGGGCTCCGTTCCGAACGAGATGAAACTTTAACACGCATCACCCGGGTCCTACCAAATCGCGGCTCTACCTGGGAGTTCTCGATGGGGCGAACAGGGCGTCGGATGGGTTCGGCGGCGGCTGTGGGTGGTGCGGATTCGCGACGGAGTTGTACGCCGGGGTTGGCCGGTTTCTGCCTCATATTCGAACTGGACTGGCGGACATGGCTTCTGAGCGATCCGTCGAGCGGTGTCGTGTGTAGGGGGAGGCTTCGGGGGTGTGGTGGCGTCGGCTGGGCGCGAAGCCTGAACGGGAGGTGACGCCTTGGGGTCCGATAGCGAGCCCGGCCTGCGGAACGACAGGGATGTAATTCCGATTTACCCGCTCTTACCAGCGGATTTGTTGATGGCGCCGATGGTGGGCTAATGTTCTCTCTCGCAGCCGGAAGGCAGAAAAAAGCCGGACGGAGGCACACTGCACATTACAGTGCATGCGGATGTAGCGCAGCTGGTAGCGCATCACCTTGCCAAGGTGAGGGTCGCGGGTTCGAATCCCGTCATCCGCTCGAAGGCCAACCCGGCCTTGGTTGGCGGTGTGGCCGAGTGGTGAGGCAACGGCCTGCAAAGCCGTGCACACGGGTTCGATTCCCGTCGCCGCCTCTTAGTAGGCGAACCACGCGCGATTAGCTCAGCGGGAGAGCGCTTCCCTGACACGGAAGAGGTCACTGGTTCAATCCCAGTATCGCGCACCGAAGAAAAGGCAGGTCAGCCCCGGTTTTTACCGGGGCTGACCTGCTGTTTTTCATGTCCGAAACCCGCCATCCTGCCAAGAGTCTGCCAAGTGGTTTTGCTATCAATGGCCGGGGAGCCGAAAAGGGCTGACCCTGCGGCCCGCAGATCCTCGGGCCGGGTCTGGTTGTAGATCCGTAGCGACACTGCCGGGTCGTGGCCGTGCCAGGCGGCGACCACCAGGGGTGGGACGCCGCGGGCGAGCATCATCGACACCGATGTGTTGCGCAGTCCCGTCGGGGCTGCTGTACGGATAGACCTCCGATTCCGCTAACTGTCAAGCTGCGGTGGCTGATTCGGGTGCCGGCGGGTGAGGAGGCTGATCTGCGAAGGCTTTGACGGGATCGTAGGTCTGGCGTGTTTGCAGGCAGTGGTGGAGTTGGCCAACCATCTTCTTGAACAGGTGGCGGACCGCGGGAGCGTGGCGATCGCCGTGGTCGCGCCGGCGCCGGTAGTGCTGTTGGGCGGGGCCTGGCAGGACGACCATGGTGGTGGCCCAGATCCAGCCGACGGCGGCCAGGCGGTCATTTTTGATCCTGCGGTGGGTGATGGAGATGCTTTTGCCGGAAGCCCGGGTTACGGGCGCTGATCCGGCGTATGCCTCGAGTGCGCGGGCGTTGGCGAATCGGCGGCGGTCGTCGCCGATCTCGGCGAGCATGCGCGCTCCGGTGAGGTCGGCCAGCCCGGGGAAGCTGGTGATGATGGCGTAATCCGGGTGCGTTCTGAACTGTTCGGCCGCAGCCTGTTCCAGCTCGCTAGCGCCAGTGCATGCGGCATTGAGCATCCCCAGTAATGCGAGGGCCTGCTGACCCATTGCGTGCTCGATCGGTCCGGGGTGCCGCAGCTGCGGCAACCGCATGCTGGCGATGATCGCGGAAGCGAGCTGGTCGATACCACGCTGTCGGCCAGCGCGGCGCAGTGCTGCGGTCACTCGCGTCTTGGTCAGTTTCGCTGCCGCAGCGGGTATCGGCGCGATGGCGAGGATTGCCCGTGCTTCGGGTTTGGCCAAGTTGGTGGCTGAGCGGCCTGCGAAGGTGTCCAGGAATGCCGGGTAATACTCGCGCAACAGAGATCGCAGTTCGTTGCTGGCTTTCGTGCGTCTCCAGACCGCGTCCTGCTGGGCGCGCGCGAGAACTGCGATAGCTTGGGCCAGCTCGCTGTCGGCGGGGAGTCGACGATGCAGATGGGCATCGACTCGCAAAATGTTGGCCAGGGTCATCACGTCGGCGTGGTCGGACTTCGCGCGAGCCACCGAATGGCGTTCGCGGTAACGGGCCACGGCCATCGGGTTGATCGCGAACACTGGTCGCCCGGTCGCGCGCAAGGAAGCGACCATGAGCCCCCGCGGGGTCTCGATCGCGACCGGAATCGGGTCGTCCTGGGTGTCGCCCGTGTCGGCCAGCAGCTGGTTCAGCTCAGCGAAACCCGTTGGGTTGTCGGCGATTCGCTTCTTCGCGAGCAGCCTGCCGTCTCGGTCGACGATGGCGATATCGTGGTGACCTTCGGCCCAGTCCATGCCACAGTAAATACTCAATCGAGTCCTCCATCAGATGTATTCCGATGGCCCAGAACCGCAGCGAGAACGCGCAGCACCCTACTTACGAGCCTCTCTCGGGCTTGCCTCCGATGAGCTGTTCGCGATCCCAGCTCACCCGCACGGCGCCGATCTCTCCCAGAGCTCGAAGCTTACGATTGACGGGGCGCCCGGTCGTGCGGGCCGGCTCGAGCCACGAGCAATCTCAGCCGCTGACGACGGACAGACGGCATCGACACACCGTCTCCATCCGTGTCGTTTCCGTTGCCGCGCCGCTGCTCGCCCCGGCCGCGACGCTCGCGATCTATCCGAAGGACTCGTGGCTCCACGGTGACATCCAGGAGTCGCCGCGACCGGACCTGTTTTGAACGATCATCCAGCAGTGCCTGGCCCAGCTCCTTCGAGATCTCAAAGGTCAAGGAGAAGAAGGGGTCTGGGACCACCGAACAATCGTTACGGGATAAGTAGGTGACATCGATCTGGCTTGCCGGGAGGTGGGCCTGGAAGGATGTTCACGTGCCCAAGCCGTATCCGCAGGAGTTCCGTGACGATGTGGTTCGGGTCGCCCGTAATCGTGAGGACGGGGTGACTCTCGAGCAGATCGCCGCTGATTTCGGTGTTCATCCGGGGACGTTGTCGAAATGGATGCGCCAAGCCGAGATCGACGACGGGAACCGGCCTGGTGTCCCGACCGGTGAGTCTGCTGAGCTGCGGGAACTACGCCGCCGCAATCGTCTGCTGGAACAAGAGAACGAGGTATTGCGCCGCGCTGCGGCGTATCTGTCTCAGGCTCATCTACCGGGAAAAGGCTCTACCCGCTCGTGAAAGAGCTTGCCGCCGAAGGGATTCCCGTATCGGTGACGTGCCGGGTATTGCAGCTTGCTCGCCAACCCTACTATCGCTGGCTGAATGCTCCCGTGACCTCTGCCGAGGTCACCGAGGCGTATCGGGCCAATGCGTTGTTCGATGCTCACCGGGACGATCCCGAGTTCGGGTACCGGTTCCTCGCCGATGATGCCCGCGACGCCGGTGAGGCGATGGCCGAGCGGACCGCGTGGCGGATCTGCTCGTCACAACGTTGGTGGAGTGTGTTCGGCAAACGATCCCGCGGAAAGTCCACCCGCCCGGGACCCGCGGTCCACGACGATCTCGTCAAACGGAACTTCACTGCCGAACGACCAAATACGCTGTGGCTCAGCGATATTTCCGAACATCGCACCAGCGAAGGGAAACTTTATCTCTATGCGGTCAAGGATGTCTTCTCGGGCCGGATCGTCGGCTACTCGATCGACTCGCGCATGAAATCGCGATTGGCGGTCACCGCGGTGAACAACGCCGTGGCCCGTCGTGGCAGTTGGAACCATTACATGACGAGCCTGCGCGACTATCTCGAGATCGGCCACGGAAGCCCGTTCGGGAGCCCTGGAGACAGAGCTCGCCGCGAAGCGCGGCCGTCTCTGGATTGCGTCGTTCCACCTTCGAAGTGAGCCGCGGCCGAGCGGATGAATGCACAGGACTCAACGGCGATCAATGTTGCACGTGCCCATATAGAAGCATGGAGTCGTCATGATCGGGATAGAACGAGGGATGCGCTCGCGCCGGATGTGCACGCCTGGGTCACCAGCACCCAATCGGACTTCGGCACGGCAGAACTCACCGGCATCGACGCGTACCTTGAGCCGAAGATCGAGGCAGCGCAGCTCATCGAGCCCGGCAGTGTTCACGAGATCACGGCAATCGGCGACGAATACGCCTTGATGGAGGCGGGGCACTGGCGATCATTCGCCTCCCCGATCCGCATCCCGTGTCTGAGCTGGAATTGTGACGTCTCAGTTCGCCGCGGACAGATCGCGCCCCAGCCTGGCGGCGGTTTCCTGCAGAAGCGGGATGATGATGTCCATATCCAGACCCGCGACGCGGGCCTGGGGACCGGAGACGGACAGGGCTGCGGGGGTGTGGGCGTTCGGGATGGCGACCGCGAAACAGCGCACGCCGATCTCCTGTTCACCGTCGTCCACGGCGTAGCCCTGCTCGCGGATGAACTCGATCTCCTCGCGGAGCACCGCCGCGTCGGTGATCGTGTGAATGGTGCGGGGGCTCATGGTGATTCGCGACAGGATCCGGTCGGTCTCGGCGGGCGACAGGCTCGCCAGCACCGCCTTGCCGACCGCGGTGCAGTGTAGATCCACGCGCTCGCCGATTTCGGTGAACATCCGCATCGCATGAGGGGAGAGCACCTGCGCAACGTAGACGACCTGATCCCCGTCCAGCACAGCCATATTCGAGGTCTCCCCGGTCAAATCACGCAACTGGGTCAGATGCGGGCGCGCCGAGGCGCCCAGTACCTTACCAGCCGTCTCGCCGAGCCGAATCAGCCTGGGCCCCAGGGAATATCGTCGCGAGGGCTGCTGACGGATATAGCCACCCAAGATGAGCGCGCGCAGCAGCCGGTGAATGGTCGGCTGCGGCAGCCCGGAAGCCTCCGCGAGCTGAGACAGTGTTGCCTCCCCGCCCGCATCAGCCACCAGCTCCAGCAGTTCGAAGGCGCGGTCAACGGACTGCACGCCACCGGCGCCCCGCGCCTGCGTGTCGGCCAAGGCGAACTCCTCCTGACTCGTCGTTTCCACCATCTTGACAACGGATCCCGCCGTTCGGAAGGCCCGCCTCCGACACCCCGGAAGCTCCAGGGTTTCGCGCCGATTTCCTGGCATCGGCAGACGCTTCGTGAGCCGATGCCGGGCTTCGCCCGCCCCTCAGGCGGGCGAAGCAGTAGTCGAACGCCTGGTCGACGCTACCACAACTACTTCTGCAATATGGAATTTAAATTCCATTGAACGAATATAGAAGAGAGCGCAACGTGCTGTCAACAGATCGACACAAGTTCGTCCAGATCTGCGAAAAGGCTTGACCGCCGCAGGTCACCGGCGTTAACGTCATTCAACGGAATCATTATTCCACATTGTGGAATCTAACGCGTCCGGAAGAAGAGACGGCATGACACAACCCCTCCCCTATGCGGTGAACCTGTCCATCCTGTTCACCGAACTCCCCTTGCTGGACCGGCCCGCCGCTGCCAAGACTGCCGGATTCGATGCGGTGGAATTCTGGTGGCCCTTCGCCACCGCCACACCCGCCGACGCGGAGATCGACGCCTTCGCCGAGGCCATCGAACAGGCCGGTGTGCGGCTGATCGGACTGAACTTCTTCGCCGGCGACATGGCCGGCGGCGACCGCGGGCTCGTTTCGTGGCCGGGGCGCGAGCAGGAGTTCGCCGACAACGTCGAGGCGGTCGTGCGGATCGGCAGCCGCCTCGGGTGCCCGGCGTTCAACGCCCTGTACGGCAACCGCATCGAGGGCCAGGAGTCCGGCGCCCAGGACGAAGTGGCAATCCGCAATCTGGCCCTGGCCGGCCGCTCGGTCGCCGAGATCGGTGGCACCGTCCTGCTGGAACCGGTCAGCGGCGTTCCCGCCTATCCGCTGAAGACCGCCGAAGACGTTGTCGGAGTGCTGGATCGGGTACGCGAAACACAGGGCGTGACAAATCTCGGCCTGCTCGCGGACCTTTACCATCTCACCGTCAACGGCGATGACCTGGACAAGGTTATCGCGAACTACGCCACTCGGATTGCTCACGTCCAGATCGCCGACGCGCCCGGCCGCCACGAGCCCGGCAGCGGCGAGCTCGACATCTTCGGCTACGTCGACAAGATCAGCGGCACCGGCTACCGCGGTCATGTCGCCGCGGAATACGTACCCACCGGCGCCAGCGCTGACAGTCTGGGTTGGCTGCCCACCGCTCGTTGAAACGTGTCGACCGCCCCGCCGAACGAGCGTCAGGCCGCGGCGGGCCCGGAGGAGACAGCCTGCGTGACCACGCAGGGCCCGCTCGTTCAGCACAAAGATAAAGGAGTTACCTCGATGAGCAGAATCGGATTCATAGGGCTCGGGATCATGGGCTCCCCCATGGCCTCTCATCTGGCCAAGGCGGGGCACGAGGTGCTCGCCCACACCCTCAACCCCGACGCGTACCGCCGGCTCGAGGCCGACGGCGGCAAGGGCGTCGGCAGCATCGAGGCCGCGGTGAAGGACGCCGAGATCGTCATCACCATGCTGCCCAACCACCCTCAGGTCGAGGAGGTGGTACTCGGCGGGGACGGCGTCTTCGCGCACGCGCCCAAGGACGCGCTGCTGATCGACTTCTCCACCATCCGGCCGGAGAGCTCGATCGCCATCGCCGAGGCGGGCGCCACGGCGGGTTTCCGGGTGCTGGACGCGCCGGTCTCGGGCGGTCAGGGCGGCGCCGAAGAGGGCGTGCTGTCCATCATGGTCGGCGGTGACGAGGCCGACTTCATCGCCGCCACTACGATTTTCGAGGCGGTCGGCAAGACCTTCATCCATGTCGGCCCGCACGGCGCCGGGCAGGTGGTCAAGGCCGCCAACCAGCTCGTCGTCGGCGGCACCTACGCGCTGATCGCCGAGGCGATCGTGCTGATGGAGGCGCTGGGCGTGGACGCGGGCAAGGGCTTGGACGTGCTCGCGGGCGGGCTGGCCGGCAGCACCATCCTCGAGCGCAAGCGCGCGTCGATGGTGGCGCGCGAATTCGCCCCCGGATTCCGGATCGACCTGCACCACAAGGATATGGGGATCATCACCGACGCCGCCCGGCAGGCCGATGTGTCGCTGCCGACCGCGGCCCTGACCGCCTCGCTGATCGCCGCGGGACGCGCACAGGGTTACGGCTCGCTCGACCACTCGGCGCTCCTGAAGGTCATCGAGAACCTCAACGGGCGCGGCGACAAGTAATGACGCCGCGAGTCGTCCTGGCGCCGGACAAGTTCAAGGGCTCGCTGAGCGCCGGTGAGGTCGCCGAGGCGCTCGCCACCGGTATCCGGCGCGTCCGCCCCGACGCCGACATCCGCTGGGTCCCGGTGGCCGACGGCGGGGAGGGGACGGTGGATGCCGCGGTCGCCGCCGGATTCGACTGCACCACGGTCGAAGTCGAGGGCCCGACCGGGCAGCCGGTGCGAACGGCGTTCGCGCACAACGGAACCGTCGCGGTCGTCGAGGCGGCCGGGGCATGCGGGCTGTCCCGGCTGCCGGGCGGTGTCCTCGCCCCGCTCACGGCGACCAGCCGCGGCGTCGGCCGACTGCTGCTGGCCGCGCTCGACACCGGCTGCCGCACAGTGGTCCTCGGTGTGGGCGGCAGCGCGTGCACGGACGGGGGCGCCGGGATGCTGGCCGGGCTCGGCGCGATTCTCCTCGATGCGAACGGGCGCCCGGTGGGCCCCGGAGGCGGCGCTCTGGCCGACGCCGCCTATCTGGACCTGCATCGACTGGACTCGCGCATCCATGAGGTAGATCTGGTGCTGGCCAGCGATGTCGACAATCCGCTACTCGGACCCCACGGCGCGGCAGCGGTTTTCGGGCCGCAGAAGGGAGCGGGCACGAGTGAGCTGGCCGTGCTCGAGGCGGGCCTGACGCACTGGTCGCACCTCGTGGCCCAGCGCACCGGCCACGATACCTCCGACCGGCCGGGCGCCGGTGCGGCCGGGGGCATCGGATTCGCGGCGATCGCCGTCCTCGGCGCACGCCGGTCCGGCGGAATCGACGTAATGCTCGACCTGGTCGGATTCGATCGCGGCCTCGAGGGCGCGAACCTCGTGGTGACCGGAGAGGGTTCGCTGGACGAGCAGACCCTGCACGGCAAGGCGCCCGCGGGCGTCGCGGCCCGCGCCGCGAAGGCCGAGGTGCGCACGATCGCGGTGGCCGGACGGCTGTTGCTCGACGAGACACAGCTGCGCGCAGCCGGATTCGCCGCCGCGTATCCGCTCACCGCGCTGGAGCCGGATCTGCGGCGCTGCCAGGACGAGGCCGCGGGGCTGCTGCAACGGCTGGGTGAGCTGATCGCGCGCGAGCAGCTCACCGCCCCGGCGACCGGCCGAACCCCGTAACTCCCGAGTCGCATATTGCAGACCCGCGGCATCCCGGCGCCCGGACAACCACCAACTCGAACCGGCTCTCCTCACCCGGCCTCGACTCCTGATGACCCGAGAAATACACCGACACAAGACTATTGGAGTACACGACATGCCACGCATGAGGACCGTCGACGCGGCCGTCAAGATCCTGGAACTGGAGGGCGCCACACAGGCATTCGGCCTGCCCGGCGCCGCAATCAATCCCTTCTATTCGGCGCTGCGCGCACACGGCGGCGTCAACCACGTGCTGGCCCGCCATGTCGAGGGCGCTGCGCATATGGCCGAGGGCTACACGCGCGCCGCGCACGGCAATATCGGCGTATGCATCGGCACCTCCGGCCCAGCCGGCACCGACATGATCACCGGCTTGTATTCGGCCATCGCGGATTCGATTCCGATCCTGTGCATCACCGGGCAGGCCCCGCGCGCCCGGCTGCACAAGGAGGACTTCCAGGCCGTGGATATCACGGCGATCGCGGCGCCCGTCACGAAAATGGCGGTGACCGTGCTGGAACCGGCGCAGGTGCCCGGCGCATTCCAGCAGGCCTTCCATCTGATGCGCTCGGGCCGCCCAGGCCCGGTGCTGATCGATCTGCCGATCGACGTGCAGCTGGCCGAGATCGACTTCGACCCGGAAACCTATGCGCCGCTTCCGGTCTACAAGCCCGCCGCGACCCGCGCGCAGGCCGCCAAGGCGATCGCTATGCTGACCGCCGCGCAACGGCCGCTGATCGTCGCGGGTGGTGGCATCATCAACGCTGGCGCCGAGGACCTGATGGTCGAACTGGCCGAACTGCTGAACGTTCCGGTCGTGCCCACCCTGATGGGCTGGGGCATCCTGCCCGACGACCACGAATTGGCAGCGGGCATGGCGGGTTTGCAGACCTCCACCCGGTATGGCAATGCCACCCTGCTGGCCAGCGACTTCGTCATGGGCATCGGCAACCGATGGGCCAATCGCCACACCGGTGGACTCGAAACATACTGCAAGGGACGCACTTTCGTGCATATCGACATCGAGCCCACGCAGATCGGGCGGGTGTTCGCCCCGGACTACGGCTTCGCTTCGGACGCCAAGGCGGCGCTGGAGCGGATGATCGAGGTGGCCCGCGAGCGCAAAGAGGCCGGGACGCTGCCCGATTACTCCGGGTGGGTGGCCGAATGCACCGAGCGCAAGCGAACCCTGCACCGCAAGACGCACTTCGACGACATCCCGGTGAAACCGCAACGAGTGTACGAGGAGATGAACCGGGCATTCGGCCGCGACACCCGGTACGTGTCCACGATCGGCCTGTCGCAGATCGCGGGCGCGCAGATGCTGCACGTGTACTCCGCGCGCAACTGGATCAACTGCGGCCAGGCCGGGCCGCTGGGCTGGACGGTGCCCGCTGCGCTCGGCGTGGTCGCCGCCGATCCCTCGCGCAACGTCGTGGCCCTGTCGGGTGACTACGACTTCCAGTTCATGATCGAGGAACTCGCCGTCGGCGCCCAGTTCAATCTGCCGTATATCCATGTGCTGGTGAACAATTCGTATCTCGGCCTGATCCGCCAGGCCCAGCGCGCCTTCGACATGGACTATTTCGTCCAGCTCGGCTTCGACAACATCAACGCCGACGACACGATCGGCCTGGCCAAGGGCTACGGCGTCGACCACGTCCGCGTCGCGGAAGGACTGGGCTGCAAGGCAATCCGAGTCGAAGACCCCAGCGACCTGCCCGCCGCTTTCGCTCGCGCCAAGGACCTCGCCACCGAATTCCGGGTCCCTGTCATCGTCGAAATCATCCTGGAGAAGGTCACCAACATCTCCATGGGCGCAACCGATATCGACAACATCACCGAATTCGAACCCCTGGCCGAAACTTCCGCCGACGCCCCCACGGCTCTACTCCCCCTGCTCTGACACGTCGGCCCCCAGCCCGTATCAGCCGACGCGACGGCCCAGCCACCGCCATACCTGCGACCCAGGTATGGCGGGGCACTGCCCTGATCTCCTGGCTGCCGGCCTCACTCAGAGCCATCGCGTTGCGAACTGGCAACGGTCCCCGAGCAGCTCCCAGCTGCGAACCGGCCCAACTCGGACAACGGGGCATCACGGCGGGACACGAAGACCGCCGGCGAGTGACTGCGTTCCCAGCCGGGTCGCACGTCACTCGGAGGTCTTCGCCATATCAGCTCGCCACGCCGTCTCCAACGTCACGCCACACGGCAACTAGCCGAGCCGGGCGCTGAGACTGCTCGCCGCCTCTTTCAACGCGGCACCGAAAGCGACCTCGGATTCATCGGTCAGGCGGCCGATCGGGATGTTCACACTGAGGCTCGCGATCGGCTTATCGTCGGCTCCCATGACGGCTGCCGCGACGGCGCCGACGTCGGGCCGCCATTCCCCATGATTGACGGCGAACCCTCGTTCCCGGATCACGGCCAGTTCGGCGCGCAGTTCGTCCGGGTCCGTGATCGTCGTGTCGGTATAGCGCGACAGCTCGTCCGCGAGCAACTGTCTGATGACTTCCGGACTGCTGAACGCCAGTACCGCCTTGCCGTTGGCGGACGCGTGCAGGGGAAGTGCGTGCCCCAGCGCCATACTGGTCCGTACCGGTTTGTCCGTTTCCAACCGCTCGATCAGGACCATCTTGCCGTCCTCGGGAACCGTCAGGTGAATGGTCTCCTCAGTGTGTCGGCGCAGGTCCTCCATGATCGGCAAGGCCGTACCGCGCAAACCGAGATCCCCGCTGGCGCGACCGCCGACCGCGAGCGCCTTGGTGGTCATGACCCATCGGGTGACCTCGCCCGACGCGGGGCGAATCCATCCCGCTGTGTCGAGGGTGACCAGCGCACGTTGCACCGAACTCTTGGGCATATCCAATACACGAGCCAACTCGCCGACGCCGATCGGCTGCCGCGCTGCGACCTCTTCCAGCACGCGAAGTGCGTTCAGGACATTCCGCAATGTCTTGACTCCTCGATGTTGCATACCTACGATTACCGGACCTTATCCCGGCACAGTGTGCCACAACACGGCACAGATTGGAAATTGGTGTAGTGACCGCTCACAGTGGACGGCATTTCCTACAGATCCCCGGACCGACCAACGTTCCCGACCGGGTGCTGCACGCCATCGCGCAATCGACCATCGACCACCGCGGACCCGACTTCGCCGAGCTCACCCTGGACCTGCTGCAACGGGTCAAGCCAGTGTTCGGCACCAGCGGTCCGGTCGTCATCTATCCCTCCTCCGGGACCGGGGCGTGGGAAGCGGCACTGGTCAACACCCTCTCGCCGGGTGATCGCGTGCTGGCGTTCGAAACCGGCCATTTCGCCAGCCTGTGGCGTGATATGGCGGAGCGCCTCGGGCTGGTCGTCGACTTCGTTCCCGGGGACTGGCGGCGGGGCGCCGACCCGGCGGCCGTCGCCGAACGGCTGGCCGCCGACACCGAACACAGCATCGCCGCGGTGATGGTCGTCCACAACGAGACCTCGACCGGGGTCACCAGCCGGATACCGGAGATCCGGGCAGCCATCGATGGGGCGGCCCATCCCGCGTTGCTGCTGGTGGACACGATCTCTTCGCTGGGGTCCATCGACTACCGGCACGAGGAGTGGGGCGTCGACGTGACGATCAGCTGCTCACAGAAAGGACTGATGCTGCCCCCCGGCCTGGGCTTCAACGCGATCAGCGAGAAAGCGCTCGCGGCCGCACAGAAGGCGCGGCTGCCGAAGGCCTATTGGGACTGGGCGCCGATCCTGGAGGCCAACGCGCGCGGCTTCTATCCGTACACGCCGTCCACCAACCTGCTCTACGGCCTTCGGGAAGCGTTGCTCCTCCTCGAAGAAGAGGGGCTGCCCAACGTGTTCGCGCGGCACAACCGCCACGCCGAAGCGACGAGGGCGGCCGTCCGTGGCTGGGGCCTCGAGATCCTGTGTGCCGACGAGCGCGAGCACTCCAGCGTCCTGACCGCCGTGCTACTGGACGAGGGACACGATGCGGACAAGGTCCGTCAGATTATCCTGGATCGCTTCGACATGTCACTGGGCGCCGGCCTGAGCAAGCTCGCCGGGCGCGTGTTCCGGATCGGCCACCTCGGCGACTTCAACGACCTGACGCTCGCCGGAACGCTCGCAGGCGTCCAGATGGGGCTCGAATTGGCTGGCGTGAGCGTCGACCCCGCCGGCCTCCAAGCCGCACTCGAAGTCTTGCGTGCCGAATGACACCTCCACTGTCGAGCTTTCCATCGAACCATTGATCATTCGCTCGGGACTCGGCGGATAACGTCGTAAGCCCACCATGAGGGCATGGGCATTACGACCCGCCACATCGCAGATCCGCGAGGCCCGGCGCTGGAATCCGGTGCCGGCATCCTGCCCTCGACTCCCATTGCTCCAACACAAGCCGACGCCGACCGCGTGGGCAACCTACAAGGAGGTAGGTCGTTGATCGAGCAGACTTCCCCTGTCCGGCGTCTGGCCCACATGAAGCGGTGGACCTATATCTTGCCGGTTATTGTCTTCATCTACGTTATCTGTTACATCGACCGAACGAACATCAGTTTCGCGCTGCCCCACCTCAAGACCGACATGCACCTCAGCGGGTCTCAACAGGGTCTCGCGAGCGGCATCTTCTTCTGGGGCTACCTGCTGCTGCAGATCCCCGGCGGATATATCGCCGAACGCTGGAGCGCGAAACGGTGGGTCGCGATCCTGATGGTGTTGTGGAGTGTGGCCGCGATATCCTCCGGCTTCACCCACACCTTCGGTGAACTCCTCCTCACGCGTTTCCTGCTCGGGGTGGCCGAGGGTGGCGTGCAACCGGCGCTGATGGCCACCATCCGGTCCTGGTTCCCGTTCGCCGAACGAAGCCGGGCATACGCGATCTTCAAGCTCTACACACCGATCGCAGCGATAATCGCCGCCCCGTTCTCCGGCATCATCCTGACCTACGCCGACTGGCGTTGGTTGTTCATCATCCAGGGCGGGGCTCCGCTGATCATCGGGATCATCGCCTGGCTGGCGGTGATCCGCGACACGCCCGCCAAAGCAGGCTGGCTGTCGGAGGCCGAGCGCAACTTCATCGAGAATTCTCGGATCGAGGAGGGCGAGCCACTCGAGCAACAGGCGACGTTCAAGGCCGCTCTCACGAGCAAGATCGTGTGGTATTTCGCTCTGATCTACACGTTGACGCAGACGGGCCTGCTCGGCCTCACGTTGTGGCTGCCGAGCGTGCTCAAGAAGGCTTTCCATACCGACATGCAGGTGGGTATCGTCGCGATATTGCCCCAGATCGCCGCGGGTATCGCCATCATTCTCATCGGCAGATCGGCAGACCGCCGGGGCGGGCACGCTACCCATATGTCGGTGGTTCTCGGTTGCGGGGCGGTGATTCTCGCCGGCGCGGGCTTGATCTCGCCGCACCAGAAGTGGCTTGTGCTCGCGGCGATGATCCTCGGCACGGCGGCGTCGATCGCCTGGTACGGGCCGTTCTGGGCGACGGTCACCAAGCTCACCCCCTTGGCGGCCGCGGGCGCAGGGATCGGTCTGATCAACGGTGTCGGCAACCTGGGCAGCTTCGTCGGGCCGTACATCGGCGGATGGCTCAGCGACCTCAGCGGTGGTGGATACGCGCTCACCCAGGTGTTCTTCGGTCTGGTCTTCGCCGCTGCGGCACTGCTTGTCCTGCCGTTGCGTAAGGAGCTGCGGGCGATGAACCTCGAATCGTCCGGATCGAAGGAAGCACAGGTGCCGGACCCCGCCTGACTCAACCGGCCATCGCGGCGCGGCGGGGGGCCGCCTGACGGCCCCTCGCCGCGTTGGCGCTTGCTGCGAATGACAACGGCTCGAAAGGACGAGTGATGACCTCCCCGATGACTGACACAGCCGCGACCGATCGGTCAACGGTCGCACCGCGTCTGGAGCAGGCGCTCCGCGCGACGATGGAGGGCGAGGTCGCGTTCGACGACTACAGCCGCCACATCTTCTCCCGCGACGCCAGCATGTACTCGATAACTCCGCTGGGCGTCGTGTTTCCACGTCACGCCGACGACGTCGCCGCTGCGGTGCGGGTCGCCGGTGAACTCGGCGTGCCGATCGTGCCCCGGGGCGCGGGAACGAGCCTGGCCGGCCAGACTGTGGGCCCCGGCCTGGTGCTCGACCTGTCGCGACACATGAACCGGATCGTGGAGATCGACCCGGTCGCCCGCACCGCGCTGGTGGAGGTCGGGGTGGTGCAGGATCAGCTCAACCAGGCAGTCGCCGCTCACGGGCTGATGTTCGGCCCGGACACTTCAACCAGCAACCGAGCCACGATCGGCGGGATGATAGGCAACAATTCCGCGGGAAGTGGCTCCCTGACATATGGCATGACGATCGATCACGTACGGGCACTGGACGTGGTGCTCTCCGACGGATCGCGCGCCCGGCTGGAACCCGTCGACGAGGCCGAGCGGAAACGCCGGGCGACGGCGCAGACGCTGGAGGGCCGGATCTACCAGGCACTCCCGGATCTTGTCGTCGCGAACGAGGAGATCATCAGGGCCGGGATGCCGGTGTTCTGGCGTCGCGCCGGCGGTTACCGGCTCGACCGGCTGGTGGGCTTCGGGGAAGACAATCCGTTCGATCTGGCCAAGTTCGTGGTGGGTGCGGAGGGCACCCTGGTGGTCGTCACCCACGCTCTGGTGGACCTGGTGCCCAAGCCCGCGCGCACGGTGTACGCCGTCGGGCACTTCACCGACACCGCGAGCGCCATCGCGGCCACCACGGACGCATTGAGCTGCGAACCGCACCAGGTCGAGCTGATGGACCGCACGATCCTGGAACTGTCCCGGCAGAAGATCGAGTACGCCGAGCTCGGGAACCTCCTCGTCGGCGATCCGGGCGCACTGCTGTTCGTCTCGTTCAGCGGTGACGACGAAGCGAGCCAGATCGCCAAGCTGGACCGGCTCGAGGGGCTGTGGCAGCAAAACGGGCATGGATATCACACCCTCCGCGCGGTCACTCCCGCCGACCAGGGAGCGTTGCTCAAGGTCCGCAAGTCCAGCTTGGGCCTGCTCATGGCGGCCGGCTCGGGCACTCGCCGCCCACTAGCCTTCGTGGAGGACACCGCGGTCGATCCGGCTCACCTGGCGGAATACACCAAGCGGTTCAAGGAGATCCTCGACGACCACCAGATGGAAGCGGGGTTCTACGGCCACTGCTCGGTAGGCTGCCTGCACATCCGCCCGTTCGTCGACCTGACCAAACCGGACGAAGTGGCCAAGATGCGCACCGTCGCCGAAGCCATCAAGGATCTCGTAGCCGAGTACGGCGGGGTGAACTCCAGCGAACACGGAGACGGCCTCGCCCGCAGCGAGTTCAACCGGGAGATCTTCGGCGACCGACTCTACGAGGTGATGCGCACGGTCAAGCGCATCTTCGACCCCGGCAGCGGCATGAATCCGGGCAAGATCGTCGACGCGCCATCGATGACCGAGAACCTGCGTGACCGCGACGCGCTGCCGCCCGCCCCGCCACTGACGACCATGCTGCAATTCGAGGTCGTCGGCGGCATGCGCGGCGCCGCGGATCGCTGTATGAACATCGGCCTGTGCCGGAAGTCCACCTCGGGCGTGATGTGCCCGTCCTATATCGCGACCAACAACGAGGAGCACGCCACCCGCGGCCGGGCCAACGCTCTGGTGAAAGCACTGTCCGAACCGGACCCGCACGCCGCGCTGGGCGGCGAGCGGCTGCACGAGATCCTCGACCTGTGCCTGATGTGCAAGGCATGCAAGAGCGAATGCCCGATGAGTGTGGACATGGCCTCGCTCAAGGCCGAGACGCTCCATCATCACCATGAGATCCACGGAGTTCCGTTGCGCTCGAGGATCTTCGGCTCCATCCGCCTGCTCAACCGGATCGGCTCGGCGACCGCACCGCTGTCGAACCTGCCCGGCCGCAACGGATTCGCGCGCCGGATCATGGAGAGCGCCTTGGGCATCACGGCCGCCCGCCCGCTGCCGGTCTTCGAGCGGGTCAGCCTGCTGCGCTGGTTCCGCCGGCACCGGCGGGCTGTGCCCCTGGGCCATGCGCCATTGGGCACCGTGCAGTGGCTTGCCGACTCGTTCACCACCTTCACCGAGCCACACATCGGCAGTGCGGCCATCGAGCTGCTGGAGTGCGCGGGGTGGGGGGTCGAGCTTGCCAGTGGCGGTTGCTGTGGCCGGTCGAGCCTGTCCAAGGGACTACTCGACGACGCGAAGAAGAAGGCGGCGGGGTTGGTGGCGTCGCTGGCCGCGACGGATCCGGCCTCGCCGATCGTGGGCTGTGAGCCGTCGTGTCTGTTCACGTTGCGCGACGAGCACACGGCGCTGCTGCCGGATTCGGAGACGTTGCGAGAGGTTGCTGGGCGGGTCAAGCAGGTGGAGGAGTTGCTGGTCGAGGCGATCGATGCGGGGCGGCTGACGCTGCGAGCGGATTCCCGGTTCGCGGGCCGCCGGATCGTGTATCACGGTCATTGCCACCAGAAGGCCGAGGTTGGCACGGCGGCCACGATGGCGCTGCTGCGCCGGATCCCGGGTGTGCAGGTGGAGGAAATCAACTCCGGCTGCTGCGGGATGGCCGGCTCGTTCGGTTTCGAGTCGGAGCACTACGAGACGTCCATGACGGTCGGCGGAGACCGGCTCTTCCCGGCCCTCGCGGCGGAGCCGGAGGACACGATCGTGGCCGCGACCGGTGTGTCATGTCGGCAGCAGATCTTCCACGGAGCGGGCCGCACCGCGTGGCACCCGGTTGAGCTGGTACGCGAGGCGCTGGCCGGCCCCGGCCGAGAATAGGAGACATCTCATGCGTATTGTCCGCTACTCGCTCGACGGGCAGGCCAGGAATGGCGTGGTCGTCGGGGATGTGGTGCACGAGTTTCCCGGCGGGAATGCCGAGCCGGGCGCGGTGGTGGGGAGCCTGGCGGAGCTGACCCTGCTCGCCCCGTGCGATCCCCGCACGATCGTCTGTGCCGGCAGCAACTACGCCGGTCAGATCGCCGAGAAAGGCAGGCCATGGCCGCAGCGGCCACCACTGTTCTTGAAGGCCCCCAACGCGATCACCGCCCCTGACGCGGTGATACTGCGGCCGCGGGAGGTGCAGCGCCTGGAGTACGAGGGTGAGCTGGCCGTCGTCATCGGCCGCACCGCCCGGGAGGTGCCGGCCGATCGTGCGGCGGACTTCGTGCTGGGCTATACCTGCGCGAACGACGTCACCGCGCATGATTGGCGAGATGATGGCCAGTGGACGCGGGCGAAGAGCGCGGACACCTTCTGCCCACTGGGTCCGTGGATCGAGACGGACATAGCCGATCCGTCGGCGTTGCGGATCACCACCCGGCTCGGCGGCCGGGTCGTCCAAGATGAATCGACCTCGGACATGGTGTTCGGGATAGGTGAGCTGCTGGCGTTCGTCACCCGATGGATCACTCTCGAACCCGGCGATGTGCTGCTCACCGGCAGTCCTGCCGGGGTCGGGCCGATGGTGCCCGGTGACATCGTCGAGGTCGAAATCTCTGGCATCGGCACGCTTCGCAACACAGTGGCCGACCGGGGTTGAGCTACACCGCGATTTTCTTCCACGGTGGGAAACATGGAGGCGGAGGATATGTTCACCACAGAATCGAACCCACCCTTGACCGGCGTGACCGTGCTCGAGGTCGGCGCGTTCATGGCGGCCCCGTACGCAACGATGCAATTGGCCGACCTCGGTGCCCGCGTGATCAAGGTGGAGAACCCCGACGGTGGTGATCCCGTGCGCGCCACCGGGCCGTTCATCGACGGGGAGAGTTCCCCGTTCCTGCGGCTGAACCGCAACAAGGAATCGGTCACGCTCGACCTCAAAGCCGAACGCGACAATGCCGCGTTCCGGGAACTCGTCCGCGAGGCAGACGTCCTGGTCGAGAACCTCCGGCCGGGAGCGATGAGCCGATTGGGACTCGACTATCCGACCCTGCGCGAGGAGAACCCGCGCCTGATCTACGCCTCGGCGTCGGGATGGGGCCAGGACGGGCCCCTCGCCCACCTCCCCGGTCTGGACATCATGGCGCAGGCCCGCAGTGGCCTGATGAGCATCACCGGGTTTCCCGGTCACGACCCCGCCAAGGTCGGCGTCCCGATCTGCGACCTCGCGTGTGCCCTCTACATCGCCCTGGCAGTGACCGCGGCGTTGCGCGAGCGAGACCGGTCGGGGGAAGGTCAGCACATCGATGTCTCCCTGCTGGAATCAGGCGTCTCCCTGGCGATATGGGAAGCCGGCATGTATTTCGCCGACGGAACCGTCCCGCGCCCGCACGGATCCGCGCATCAGAACAACGCGCCCTACCAGGCGGTGCGGTCCGCTGACGGGCACGTCACCATCGGTGCGACCACACCGAAGAACTGGTCGGCGTTCTGCCACACACTGGGTCTGGACGACCTGCTCTCCGACCCGCGATACGGTGATGCTTACTCCAGGCGGCAGTATCGCGAAGAGCTCGTCGAGGCCATCGAGAAGGTCACCACGACCCGGACGTCGCGGTCCATCGTGGACGACCTAGAGCTGGCGGGGGTACCGTGCGCCCCGATCCTCGATTACGCACAGGTGTTCACCGACGAGACGCTGCGAGACCGGGATTTCCTCTGGGACGCACCGCATCCCACGCTGGGCTCGGTCGAGCAGCTGGGATCCCCGATGCGATTCTCCCGCACTCCCGTGCGGCGGGCGCATGCCGGACCACTACTGGGCGATTCGACCACAACGGTCCGCGCGGAAATGGGCCACGTCGACCGAGAAGGTGACAAGTAACGATGAGCACATCCGAAGTCGAGATCAACGCCGAGAACCACGTACTCACCGTGACGTTCAACCGGCCGGATCAGCGGAACGCAATGACCTGGGCCATGTATGAGGCGCTCGAGCAAGCCTGCGACCGGGCCGACTCCGACAGCGCGATCCGGGTCATGGTCCTGCGCGGTGCCGACGGTCGCGCATTCGTCGCCGGTACGGACATCAGCCAATTCACCCTGTTCTCCACGGGTCAGGACGGCGTGGACTACGAGCGCCGGGTGAGCGCGGTGCTCAACCGGCTGCAAGCGGTGACGATCCCCACCGTAGCCTCGATCGACGGCTACTGCGTCGGGGGCGGTCTCGGCATCGCCTGCGCGGTCGACCTGCGGGTCGCGACGACCCGAGCGAAATTCGGAGTTCCGATCGCACGCACACTCGGGAATTGCGTCTCGACGGCCGCCCTCGACCTGCTCGTGCGGAACTTCGGTCACTCACGCACGATCGCACTCCTGCTGACAGCCGAGTTGATGAGCGCCGAGGAGGCCCATACGGCGGGATTCCTGGTGGCGCTGGCGGATGACGCGGACAGAGCAACCGAAGCGATCACCGAACGCATCGTCGCACACGCGCCCTTGAGTATGTGGGCATCCAAGGAAGGGCTGCGGAGACTACACCGCAGCGGACGCGACGCCGACGTGACCGATATCGTCTCGCGCGTCTACGGCTCCCCCGACTTCCGGAACGCGGTTGAGGCGTTCGTGGCGAAACGAGCGCCGAACTGGAAATGTCACGGCGACTGGACGACCGGCGAAGACTCATAGTGGTGATCGCCACCGCCGACAGCAGTAGCCGGCCATTTCGACCACGTCCGTTTCGGCGGCGGGGGCCACCACGGCGGCTGGGGTCACCGAAGCTCGGGTAGCTCGTCAATGAGCGCGGTTGGGCTGGGTTACCCGGAGCGAGCAGATGCAAAAGTCGTAATCAATCGAACGATCACTTTATTGAAGGTTGGTCATGCCAGCGAAACCGATCACGTCGATCACCCTGGTTCAGGCGCAAGCCATCGTGGGCGCGGCGCTTGAATACGCACGCGGCAACGCGTTTCCCTCGATGACCATCGCGGTGCTGGATGCCGCAGGCAAGCTCGTGGCCTTCGCCCGGGAAGACGGCTCCAGCCTGCTGCGCGAACCCATCGCCCGAGCGAAAGCCCACGGGGCGTTGAACATGGGGGTCGGCAGCCGCAGTCTGGCCGCGATGGCGGCCGCTCGCCCCGCGTTTGTGAACTCCCTGATCGCGCTCGCCGACGGCAATCTCGTCCCCGGCCCCGGTGGCGTGCTCGTCCACGACGAGGACGACCGCCTCGTCGGCGCGGTCGGGGTGAGTGGCCACCTGCCGGACGACGACGAGGTATGCGCGATCCACGGCATCACCGCCGCCGGCCTGCGCGCTGATCCCGGCGCATGATCCGATCCTCGGCCGTTCGCCCCTGCCACCACGTCCCCGCAGCGGCGAACGCGCTCCACGCTGCGTCCGCCGCGTGTCGGTACGGCGCTCGGCATGGTTTCGGCGCCTATTCTTCGCTGGTCGGACACTTTACCCCAGCGAGCGGATCGAGGCGGTCATGGCAGTCGAGTTCGACATCTGCGGCACTGCGTGCATCCGGCAGATGCTGCGGACT
>NZ_BDBQ01000063.1 GCF_001613065.1 Nocardia miyunensis NBRC 108239 | reverse complement strand
GGGTGGCCTCGGGAAGAGGCGCGGGTTACGAATCTAACGCAGTGAGGGCTTTCTCCCAAGCTGCCTGGTCACGGGGTTCGCCGGGGGCGTTCATTTCGGCGAAGCGGATGATGCCGGACTTGTCCACTACGAAGGTGCCGCGGTTGGCGAAGCCGGTTTTGTCGTTGAAGACGCCGTAGGTTTGCGCGATGGCGCCGTGCGGCCAGAAATCGGACAGGAGCGGGAAGGTGTAGCCCTGTTCGGCGGCCCAGATCTTGTGGGTCGGCGGCGGGCCGACCGAGACCGCGAGAATCTCGGCGTTGTCGTTCTGGAATTTGGGCAACTCGTCGCGCACCTTGCACAACTCGCCCTGGCAGACGCCAGTGAAGGCGAGCGGGTAGAACACGATCAGGACGTTCTTGCTGCCGCGATAATCGGACAGGCTGACATCCTGGTTGTTCTGGTCCTTGAGTGTGAAATCCGGTGCGGCCGTACCTACTTCGAGCGGCATGCGCGAATCCTCCTGTCTGTGATGCGTCCCGCGCCTACGCTGCGCGGCACGGGGCTCGCCTACCGGCCGCGGTGAGCGTCGGCTCCCGCAGCCACGATTCCGGTGCGGATTCGCGACAACACGACGCACGCCCCGGGTGAACCCCTGCCGCGCCGCGACTCAGCGCTGTTTGGAGGGCGTCTTGGGCTGGGTGAGCTTGATTCCCGTCCAGCCACCGAGACTGACCGGCGTGGTGGAGGTCAGTCCGGCCGGGGTTGCCGACTCGGCGATCTCGCTGGGGTCCACATGACCCGACTCCCCGGTCTTGGGGCACAGGACCCAGACGAAGCCGTCGTCGGCCAGCGGGCCGATCGCGTCCATCAGCTCGTCGACCAGATCCCCGTCTCCATCACGCCACCACAGCAGGACGACATCGACTACCTCGTCGGTGTCCTCGTCCAGCATCTCGGAGCCACTCCCCTCCTCGATGGCTGCCCGCAGCTCGTCGTCGGTGTCCTCGTCCCAGCCCAGTTCCTGAACAACAAGCCCCGGCGAAATGCCGAGCTTCTGAGCATAGTTGTGCGCGTCCGCCGCGGCGACCACGGTGGTGTCCTCCTCAACTCCAGACAATAGGTAGTTGCAAGCGAACATGGTCCAGCGCCACAACGCAAGCCGATCCGACCAAAATCTCGGCGAAATGTCGCAGGACCGTTCGGTGAACACGTCTGGGACCAGCATCTCCCCGCGTCTGGAACCGGGGCTGCCGTACCCGTGCAATCAGCTGATCGAACCGACCTCCTAGCGTGCCGAGCAGGCGTCACGCGCCGTGTTGAGAGCGTCGTTGACCCGCTTGCTGGCGTCGTTGAGCGCGCCGACCGGGGCGGTGTAGGTCATCTTCCGCGACTCCGCGGCCAACGCACGCGCGGCCGCCACATACGCGGTGAACTTCTGCGTCAGATCGGCAGGCAGGGCGTCACCGGAAGTGTTCACCCGGCCCTCGACCGTCTTGGCGGCGTCCTCGAGGGTCTGCGCCGCGCTGTCGCGCTTGGCGTCCTGATCGGGCGCGTTCGCGTCGTGGGCGTCGACGAACTCGTTGTACTTGGTGACCGCGACACTGGTCGTGCCCCGGAACGGCGTGCAGTTGTCGCTGATCGCCTTCGCCTGCGCGGCCGCCTTCTGCGAGGAGGTGGCCGCCGCTGAGGACGAGGCCATCTCGGTCCGATACGCCGAGGCCTCCACCTCGTTCGCGGTAGCGGTACCGTGAATGGAGCTCGAGCAGCCGGCCACCACCAGTCCCGTGCCGACCGCCACGGTCGCGCACATCAGTCCGAACCCGCGTGGGTCCAGCAGCTTCATCGTCCTCCCCGCTTCTCGACATCGACTGTGTCCAAGGGCACTTATGGATGCAAATGTTGCCTCGTGCACGGTACTGGATTTCCGGCTGACATGATGACCTGGGACGCATCATCGGCAAGGATGTGAGATGCGCCCTATCCGTTCGCGTCGGATAGCCCGCCCACCAGCGTGGCTACCCGGGGTTCAGCGCCAACAGCCTGTCCACCCCTGTACGAGGAGCATTGATTTTGACCGACCTGCTGCACCCGATGTCTTCGTCCGGTCCCACAGCCGACGGCCACGGCGACGCCGCACAGGCGCCCAACCGGCCCGCCGGGGCTCGCGTGCGAGTGATCCGCGAGGGGGTGGCGTCGTACCTACCGGACATCGATCCGGACGAGACCAGCGAATGGCTCGAATCCTTCGACGAGATGCTCGACCGCGAAGGTCCGGGCCGCGCCCGCTACCTGATGCTGCGCCTGCTCGAGCGCGCCGGTGAACGGCACGTCACCATCCCCGCCCTGACCTCCACCGACTACGTCAACACCATCCCCACCGAGAACGAGCCCTGGTTCCCCGGTGACGAGGAGGTCGAGCGCCGCTACCGCGCCTGGATCCGCTGGAACGCCGCGGTCATGGTGCATCGCGCCCAGCGTCCGGGAATCGGTGTGGGCGGCCACATTTCGACCTACGCGTCCTCGGCGGCGCTGTACGAGGTCGGCTTCAACCACTTCTTCCGGGGCAAGGATCATCCCGGCGGCGGCGACCAGGTGTTCATGCAGGGCCACGCCTCCCCCGGCATGTACGCGCGGGCGTTCCTGGAGGGCAGGCTGACCACCGATCAGCTCGACGGCTTCCGTCAGGAGTACAGCCACGGCGGTCCCGGGCACGGCCTGTCCTCGTATCCGCATCCGCGGCTCATGCCGGACTTCTGGGAGTTCCCCACGGTGTCCATGGGCCTGGGTCCGATGAACGCCATCTACCAGGCGCGGTTCAACCACTACCTGCACGACCGCGGCATCAAGGACACCTCCGATCAGCACGTGTGGGCGTTCCTGGGCGACGGCGAGATGGACGAGCCCGAATCGCGCGGCCTGATCCAGGTGGCCGCGAACGAGGCCCTGGACAATCTGACCTTCGTCATCAACTGCAACTTGCAGCGCCTGGACGGCCCGGTGCGCGGTAACGGCAAGATCATCCAGGAGCTGGAGTCGTTCTTCCGCGGCGCGGGCTGGAACGTCATCAAGGTCATCTGGGGCCGCGAGTGGGACGCGCTGCTGGGCGCGGACCGCGACGGCGCACTGGTGAACCTGATGAACTCCACCCCCGACGGCGATTACCAGACCTACAAGGCCAACGACGGCGCGTATGTGCGCGAGCACTTCTTCGGCCGCGACCCGCGCACCAAGGAACTGGTGAAGGGCCTGACCGATCAGGAGATCTGGAACCTCAAGCGCGGCGGCCACGACTACCGCAAGATCTACGCGGCGTACGCGGCGGCGCTGGCGCACCAGGGCAAGCCGACTGTGATCCTGGCCAAGACCATCAAGGGATACGGCCTGGGCAAGCACTTCGAGGCGCGCAACGCCACCCACCAGATGAAGAAGATGACGCTGGACGATCTCAAGGCGTTCCGCGACGTGCAGCGCATCCCGATCACCGACGCGCAACTCGAAGAGAACCCCTACCTGCCGCCGTACTACCACCCCGGCATGGAGTCCCCGGAGATCCAGTACCTGCTGGGCCGCCGCCAGGCGCTGGGCGGTTATCTGCCCGAGCGACGCACTGCGGCAAAGCCTCTGCAACTCCCCGGCGACGAGCCGTACCGTGGCGTGCGCAAGGGCTCGGGCAAGCAGAACGTCGCCACCACGATGGCGTTCGTGCGACTGATGAAGGAACTGCTGCGGGACAAGGAGATCGGCAAGCGGATCGTGCCGATCATCCCCGACGAGGCCCGCACCTTCGGTATGGACTCGTGGTTCCCTTCGTTGAAGATCTACAACCGCAACGGCCAGTTGTACACGTCGGTCGACGCGGAATTGATGCTTGCCTACAAAGAGAGCACCGTCGGGCAGATCCTGCACGAGGGCATCAACGAGGCCGGTTCGACGGCGTCGTTCACCGCGGCGGGCACCTCGTACGCCACCCACGGCGAGCCGATGATCCCGCTGTACATCTTCTACTCGATGTTCGGCTTCCAGCGCACGGGCGACGGCCTGTGGGCCGCGGCGGATCAGCTCGCGCGCGGTTTCGTGCTCGGAGCTACCGCCGGGCGAACCACGCTGACCGGTGAGGGCCTGCAGCACAACGACGGTCACTCGCTGCTGCTCGCCGCGACCAATCCGGCGGCGGTCGCCTACGACCCGGCGTTCGCGTTCGAGATCGCGCACATCGTGCGCGACGGCATGCGGCGGATGTACGGCGGCGGCACCACGCCGCCCGATCCGGCCGCGGTGCCGGGCACGCATCCGCACAAGCAGCAGGATGTCTTCGGCGGAGAGAACATCTTCTACTACATCACCCTGTACAACGAGCCCTATCCGCAACCGGCCGAGCCGGACGGCATCGATATCGACGGTTTGCTCAAGGGTCTCTATCTGTACAAGCGCGGCGGCGACGGTGACGTGCGCGCGCAGATCCTGGTCTCGGGCGTGACCGTGCCCGACGGCCTGCGCGCACAGGAACTGCTGTCCGAATGGGGTGTGCAAGCCGATGTCTGGTCGGTGACCTCGTGGAGTGAGCTGCGGCGCGAAGCGCTCGCCAAAGAGATTGCGGCACTGCGTAATCCGGGCGTCGCGGCGGAGGTTCCCTACGTCACCCGGGCGCTGTCGCAGGCGCAGGGGCCGTTCATCGCCGCCTCGGACTGGATGCGCGCGGTGCAGGACCAGATCCGCAAGTGGGTTCCGGGCGACTACACCACGCTCGGCACGGACGGTTTCGGATTCTCCGACACCCGTCCGGCGGCGCGGCGGGTGTTCAACGTCGATGCCCAGTCGATCACGGTGGCCACGCTGTCCGCGCTTGCCCGCACCGGTGCGATCGACGCGTCGAAGGTCGCCGAGGCCGCGGCCCGGTACCGCATCGACGACGTGGACGCCGCCGAACAGTCCAGCGCGACTGGCGAAGAGTAGTTGCCCGAGTTTCGCCACGGCGAATCCTCCGGGGCCCGATGGCACGTCGTCGCGCGGTCGAGACGCATACCTCGACCGCGCGAGGACGACCCGTGCCGGAAAGCGGTGCGGCGCTGTGTCCGAGCTGACACCGCCGGTGGGCAGGGGGCGCCCACAATTCGAGCCCGCCGCAGAGGACTATTGAGCCGTGGATCGTAAACCGCCGAGGCCGCGCCGGATATCCGAGTCCGATACCTCCACCTCGCACGAGGTGTATCTGCCGACCGGCGCGCTCTCACCCAATCGGCAGACCCGCGACCCGCTGCCGGACACGCTGCTCAAACGGGTCAAGCAGTTCTCCGGTCGGTTGTCCACCGAGGCCGTCGCCTCGATGGAGGATCGGCTGCCGTTCTTCGGCAGTCTGGACGCCGCTCAACGCGCGGGCGTGCAGATGCTGGTGCAGACCGCGGTGGTGAATTTCCTGGAGTGGCTACAGGATCCGGAGAGCGATATCCGCTTCAGCCTGGACGCCTTCCAGGTCATCCCGCAGGATCTGGCACGGCGGCTCACCCTGCGGCAGACCGTGGACATGGTGCGGGTGGCCATGGACTTCTTCGAACAGTGGCTGCCCGCGCTGGCCCGCAACGACCGGCAACTGGTGGCCCTGACCGAGGCCGTGCTGCGGTACGGACGCGAGCTCGGCTTCGCCGCGGCCTCGGTGTACGCCAGCGCCGCCGAATCCCGCGGCGCCTGGGACACCCGGCTCGAGGCCCTGGTCGTCGACGCGGTGGTGCGCGGGGACACCGGACCCGAAATGCTCTCCCGCGCGGCCACTCTCAACTGGGACGCCACCGCACCGGCGACGGTCATGGTCGGCACGCCTCCGAAAGATCAGGTGGCCGTGGTGAGTTCGGTGCACACCACCGCGGCCCGGCACGGTCGCGCGGCCCTGGCCGTCGTGCAGGGCTCGCGGCTGGTGATGGTCGTCAGCGGCCATCTCGGCGACACCTCCTATCCCTCCCCTTTCCTGACCGACCTGCTCGCCGAGGCGTTCTCCGAGGGCCCGGTGGTGATCGGCCCGACCACCCGCACCCTGTCCGCGGCGCATGCCAGCGCGGTGGAGGCGATGGCCGGAATGGAGGCCGTGGTCGGCTGGCGGGGCGCCCCGCGGCCGGTGCACGCCTCGGAACTACTGCCCGAACGGGCCCTGCTCGGAGATCGCGCTGCGGTCGAGGCCCTGAACGAGTATCTTGTGCTACCGTTGGCCGCCGCCGGGTCGGCTCTGTCGGACACTCTCGACGCCTACCTGGATTGCGGTGGAGCCGTCGAGACATGCGCCCGCCAGCTGTACGTTCATCCAAATACGGTTCGTTATCGCCTCAAGCGCATCGGCGAGGTCACGGGCCGGGATCCGATGAATCCGCGCGACGCGTACGTGCTCCGAATCGCCGCGACCATAGGCCGTCTGACACGAACGCGTAACGAATCGTCAACATCCGCCCCACAGGAACCTGTCGGCACAGCACACGAGCATCGGCTGTAACGCCATAGACGAGTCCGTCGATGGCGGGGATCGACTAGCCGTTTTGTGGAGTCCACACAAAAGCAGTCCGCAAACATCATTCGCGTCGACATCTCCACAACCCCCCGAAACGGTGTTGTCTAGAGAGGTGATCGCGTTGTTCGCCCCAGGACAGGGCTCTCAGACACCCGGCATGCTCGCGCCTTGGCTCGACCTCCCCGGCGCGCGTGACCGACTCGAACTCTGGTCCAAGGCCGCGGGCCTGGACCTGGTGCGGCTCGGCACCACCGCGACGGCGGAGGAGATCACCGATACGGCGATCACCCAGCCGCTCGTGGTGGCCGCCGCACTGCTCGCGTGTGCGGAGATACCGCAGAATGCGCTTCCGCCCGCTACGATCATCGCCGGACACTCGGTCGGCGAACTCGCCGCCGCCGCCGTCGCCGGCGTCATCTCCGCCGATGACGCGGTGATGCTCGCCGCGATCCGCGGTGCGGAGATGGCCAAGGCGTGCGCGCTGGAGCCGACCGGTATGTCCGCTGTGCTCGGCGGCGACGAGGCCGTCGTGCTCGCCCGGCTCGCGGAACTGGATCTCGTTCCGGCCAATCGCAACGCGGTGGGTCAGATCGTGGCCGCGGGTCGGCTCGATGCGCTGGCCGAACTTGCGGCGAACCCGCCGGAGAAGGCTCGCGTGCGTGCCCTTCCCGTCGCCGGGGCGTTCCACACCGCGTACATGGCTCCGGCCCAGGACGCTGTGACGAATGCCATCGCACAGATTTCCCCCGGCGAACCGACCCGGACCCTGCTGTCGAATTTCGACGGCAAACCGGTCAGCTCGGGCAAGGACGCCATCGAAAAGCTCGCGGCACAGGTGACCCGGCCCGTCCGGTGGGACCTGTGCACCGAAACCGTTCGCGCGGCAGGGGTTTCCGGGGTGGCCGAATTGCCGCCCGCTGGAACCCTGGTCGGCATCGCCAAGCGGGAGCTCAAGGGCACCCCGAATCTGGCGTTGAAGACCCCCGAGAACATCCCCGCGTTGTCCGACCTGTCGGCAACCGGCTAGCTTTTCTGCGGCTTGCAGTGATGCAACCGCAACCGAGTGGATCGAAACGTTCGCCCACCCGGTTCCGAAAAAGTAAACAGACCCCGTCCGAAATGAGAACAAAGAAGGGAGCCACGCAGTGGCCGCTCTGACCCAGGAACAGATCGTCGAAGAGCTCGGCAAGATCATCGAAGAGGTGACCGGTATCGAGCCCTCCGAGGTCACGATCGAGAAGTCCTTCGTCGACGACCTGGACATCGACTCCCTGTCGATGGTCGAGATCGCGGTGCAGACCGAGGACAAGTACGGCGTCAAGATCCCGGACGAGGATCTGGCGAGCCTGAAGACCGTCGGCGACGCCGTCGCGTACATCCAGAAGCTCGAGTCCGAGAACTCCGAGGCCGCGGCCGAGCTGAAGGCCAAATTCGGCGCGGACTCCGAGTAGGACCGATACCGTGACCACTCCTTCCACTCTGAACGGGAACTTCCCCAACGTCGTCGTAACAAGCCTGGCGGCGACCACGTCGATCGCGGGTGACGTCGATGCGACGTGGAAGGGACTCCTCAACGGCGAGAGCGGCATCGACGTTCTCGAGGATTCCTTCGTCGAGGAATACGACCTTCCGGTCCGCATCGGCGGTCATCTGAAGGTTCGGCCCGAGACCCTGCTCAGCCGGGTCGAGTGCCGTCGCATGGCGTACGTCGAGCAGCTCGCGACCGTGCTCGGTCGCGAGGTGTGGAAGAACGCCGGCTCTCCGGAGGTCGACCCGGAGCGCCTGGGCGTCGCCATCGGCACCGGGCTGGGCGGCGGCGACGCGCTGATCGATTCTGTCGACAAGCTCAAGAACGGTGGTTATCGCAAGATTTCGCCGCTGGCGGTGCAGATGGTCATGCCGAACGGGCCGTCCGCCGTCGTGGGCCTGGAGTTGAAGGCCAGGGCGGGAGTGGTCACTCCGGTCTCGGCGTGCTCATCGGGATCCGAAGCCATCGCGAACGCGTGGCGGATGATCGTCATGGGCGACGCCGACGTGGTTGTCACCGGTGGCGTCGAGGGTTATATCGACGCCGTGCCGATCGCGGCATTCTCCATGATGCGCGCGATGAGCACCCGTAACGACGACCCGAAGTCGGCCTCGCGTCCCTTCGACAAGGATCGCGACGGTTTCGTCTTCGGTGAAGCCGGTGCGCTCATGGTCATCGAGACCGAGGAGCACGCCAAGGCGCGTGGAGCAACGATCCACGCACGGCTGATGGGAGCCGGAATCACTTCCGACGGTTTCCATCTGGTCGCCCCCGCCCCGGACGGGCAGGGCGCGGCACGCGCGATGACACGGGCGATGCAGACCGCTGGTCTGAGCAAGCAGGACATCACCCACGTCAACGCGCACGCGACCGCGACGCCGATCGGTGATTCGGCCGAGGCGAACGCAATCAACCTGGCCGTGGGCAACCATGCCTCGGTCTACGCGCCCAAGTCCGCCCTGGGCCACTCGATCGGCGCGGTCGGCGCCCTCGAGTCGGTGCTCACCGTGCTCAGCGTTCGCGACGGCATCGTGCCGCCGACGCTGAACCTCGAGAACCAGGATCCGGAGATCGATCTCGATGTCGTGCACGGCGAGGCTCGCCGCCAGGACATCGCGTACGCGATCAACAACTCGTTCGGCTTCGGCGGTCACAACGTGGCGCTCGCCTTCGGCCGGTACTGAGTTTCGCGGTCAACTCCACAACGAATCCCCGTGCGGCCTTCGGCCTCGGTCGACCCGGCTCCGAAGGCCGCACGGGGATTTCTGTTTCTCACACCCCCATCAGCTCGACTCACAGCCGCGTCAGCGACTCACCATCGTCTCGAGGAGAGAACGCGATGACCATCATGGCTCCCGCGCAGGCGGATGCCGTCACCGATCCCCGGGATCCGCTGGGCCGGTTGCAACGGTTCTTCGATCCCGGCACGGTGCTTGCGTTGCATCCCCGCGACAAGTCCGGCGTGCTGGCCGCCATCGGCGAGGTGGACGGTGTGCGCACCGTCGCCTACTGCTCGGACGCCACGATCATGGGCGGCGCGATGGGCATCGAGGGATGTAAGCACATCGTCGACGCGATCGACACCGCCATCGAATCCCGGCTGCCCGTGGTGGGCATCTGGCATTCCGGTGGCGCCCGGCTGGCCGAGGGCGTGGAGGCCCTGCACGCGGTCGGCCTGGTCTTCGAGGCCATGGTCCGCGCGTCCGGCCTGGTCCCCCAGATTTCGGTGGTGCTCGGCTTCGCCGCCGGTGGCGCCGCCTACGGTCCCGCGCTCACCGACGTGGTCATCATGGCCCCCGAGGGCCGGGTCTTCGTGACCGGTCCCGACGTCGTGCGCAGTGTGACCGGCGAGAACGTCGACATGGCCACCCTCGGCGGCCCGGATACGCACCACAAGAAGTCCGGTGTGTGCCACATCGTCGCCGCCGACGAATCCGATGCCATGCATCGTGGTCGCCGTCTGGTCTCGATGTTCGCCGAGCAGGGCGAGTTCGACATGGTCGCCGCCGAACACGGCGATGTCGACCTGAAGGCGATGATGCCCGAATCGGCCAAGCGCGCCTACGACGTCAAGCCGATCGTGCACGAGCTGCTGGACAACATCAACGGCGAGTCGACGTTCGAGGAGTTCCAGGGCGGTTACGCCCGCAGCATGGTCACCGGCCTGGGTCGTCTGGCCGGGCGGACCGTCGGCGTGCTGGCCAACAACCCGCTGCGCCTGGGCGGGTGCCTGGATTCCCAGAGCGCGGAGAAGGCGGCGCGTTTCGTGCGGCTGTGCAACTCGTTCGGTATCCCGCTGGTCGTGATCACCGACGTGCCCGGCTACCTGCCCGGTGTCGGCATGGAGTGGGAGGGCGTGGTGCGCCGCGGCGCGAAGCTGCTGCACGCCTTCGCCGAGGCCCGCGTTCCGCGCGTGACCCTGGTGACCCGCAAGATCTACGGCGGCGCGTACATCGCGATGAACGCCCGCTCGCTCGGCGCGACCGCGGTATTCGCCTGGCCGGGTTCGGAAGTCGCGGTCATGGGGGCCAAGGCCGCCGTCGGCATCCTGCACAAGAAGGCCATCGCCGCCGCGCCCGAATCCGAGCGCGAGGCGCTGATCGAGCGGCTGACCGTCGAGCACGAGCAGATCGCCGGTGGTCTGGGCCGGGCGATGTCTATCGGCGTGGTCGACGAGGTCATCGATCCGGCCAAGACCCGCTCCACCATCGCCGCCGCGCTGGCCGCCGCGCCCGCCCGGCCGAGTCATCTCAAGAATATTCCGCTGTAGCCCGGCGGACATCTCTTCCACTACAACGATTTGCGGGTGGTCTCCTCGGGGGCCACCCGTAAATCATTACCTCACAACAGAATCGAGGGGGACGCATGGATGACCTGCGTGAGCGGCTCATGGCGGTCCTGGACGAACTGCACGCCTCCTATGCCGAGCAGACCGCCCTGCGGGCCGAACTGACGCGGGCGCGGGCCGAGCAGAGCGCACTTGCCACCGAATTGCGTTATGCCCGAAGCGAATTGGACAACACCCGGACCGATACCGCGCGGTTGCACGCGGACTATCTGCGCATCCAGGGCGATTACGTCCAGATGCAGTACGAGCAGATCGATATGCGGCACGATCTGATCGCTGTCGAACATCTGGTGACGGTGCGGCTGGCCGCGCAGGAGGAGGAACTGCGGCTGCTGCGGGGACGCGAGCTGCCGCCGGAGGGCTGAATTCCTCCCGGCCGGAACATTCGCCGCGGTCAGGGCTCGGTCGGGTCCGGTTCGTCGGAGTATCCGGTGACGGTAAGTTCGATCAGCAGCAGTTTGGGCGAGTCCGACGTGGGGACCAGGGTGCCCACGGCATCGGCCACGGTCCAGCCGCCGCCGTTGCGGCGCAGACGAATTCCGGTCAGGCGCCCGCCCGTCTCCTGTGCCCGGACGGCCCGGCCGATCTCGGCGAAGATGCGCGCGACGTCGTCCGGGTGCGGGGTGTCGCGATCGTCGACCACACCCTTCCACTGGATGTCCGGTACCGGATCGGTGACCCAGCGGATCAGCCGGACCTTCTCCACATCGGCGAGCACCAGATGGGAGCGGCCGGGACGCTGGCGGCCGAGCGCGGCGAGGGCCGCGGTGTCCACCGAAGCCGGTTCGGGCGCAAGGAATTCGGTGACGTCGTGCAACAGTCCGCGCCACCGGGTGAGATCGGTTCCGGTGCCGTTGCGCAGTGCCATGTGGTAGCGCCGCGGCGTGCCGCCCACGCAGGCGGTGACATCGCCCGCCCAGCGCATCCGCTCCTGCGGGTCGAGCGTCTGCAGGATCAGCTCCATCGAGCCGTCGCACCGCCGCACGTGCCGGAACGCCTCCGGAACCGTCCAGTGCGACCTGGATTCGGATAAATTCCATCCGAAAGGGTTGTCCGCCAGATGGATCGATCGCCGCCGGGACGAATAGTCGAATGCGACAACCGAATACGGTTCGGGCAGCTCGGATCCCACGGCGGCGCTGCGCACCTGCACCGCGTAGACCTGCCCATCGGGGCCGAACACCGGTGAGGCGCACACGATCTCGACCTGTTCCGCATCGCGCGAACGGCGTCGTGCCGCCATCTCGACGGACTCCCCGCGACGCCAAACCGGTTCGATCATGCGCTGCACCTCGGGCCGCAGCACCCGCGCCGCGGACCGCCAGCGCGCCGGGCGCTCGTCGACCGCGAGCACGGTCCGGTCCTCGTACTCTCCCAGTGTTTCGATCAGTACCCGGCCGCTGTTCACTCCACCCCTCCTCCTCGGTGCCGGAAATCGACTCTGCCACACGGCTGCGCCGGGTTCGCCGAGAGTCGCTCGGGGCACTGCCCGGAAGAGCGGATCAGCCGACGTCGCGGCGCAGCCAGGTGACCTCCGCGCCCTCACTGCCGATGCGGAACGGTTCGAGATCCTCGTCCCAGGCGGCGCCGAGGACCCGATCGATCTCGGCTGCGATCTCGACGGGGCTGTACCGGCCCCGCTCGCGCGCCAGACGCACGATCTCCCGCAGCCGCATCTCCCCGACCATCACATCGCCGTTGGCGCTCATCGCACCGCACCACAGGCCGAGTCCGGGCACGAAGCTGTAGCGCTCGCCGTCGACGCCCTCACTGGGATCCTCGGTCACCTCGAAACGCAGAACCGGCCAGGCTCGCAACGCATTGGCAATCTTCGATCCGGTACCGGCCGGACCTGCCCACTCGGTGGTTGCGCGCAGTTGTCCCGAGGCGGCGGGTTGCGCGGTCCACCGCAATTGCGCGGGCGATTTCAGCGTCGAGGCGAGCGTCCATTCGATGTGCGGGCACAGCGCGGCCGGCGACGCGTGGATATGCACCACTCCAGACGTCGCGTCCGCGAACTGACTCGTTCCGCGCACCAGTAACACCTCCAGCCTCGACCTGGAACGTCTTCCCCAACGATCGGTCGAGCTGGCGTTGCCCGAGTGTACTGGAGTGTCCGGAGTTACGTGTGTTACTTTGCCGACGTGTCGCGATCCGCCGAGATCTCGGCCAATATCGAGTCGCTCAGCGGCGGCCAGGCCGCGCGAGCCCAGTCGCCGAAATTCTCGTCGCTCAGCGCCACGCACGCCACCCCCTGCGCGGGATCCACCCACAGGAAGGTGCCGGATTGCCCGAAATGGCCGTAGGTGCGCGGTGAATTCGCACTTCCGGTCCAATGGGGAGTCTTGTGGTCGCGGAGCTCGAATCCCAGCCCCCAATCGTTGGGGCGCTGCGAACCGTAGCCGGGCAGCACTCCATTGCAGCCAGGAAATTGCACGGTGATGGCTTCACCGAGAGTTTCCGGAGAAAGCAAACTCGGATTGAGCAACTCACCGGCAAAACTCAGCAGATCGGCGGTCGTCGACCGGGCGCCGTGGCCGGCCGAGCCGTCCAGAGCCGAGGATTTCATCCCGAGCGGCTCGAATACCGCCTCGTGCAGATAGTCCTTGAACTCGATCCCGGTCTGATCGGCCACGAACCGCGCCAGCACCTCGAACCCGGAACTCGAGTAGATCCGCCGCGTCCCCGGCTCGGCCATGATCACGGTGGTGTCGAAGGCCAGCCCCGAGGTGTGCGCCAGCAGATGCCGCACCGTCGACCCCGGCGGCCCCGCCGGTTGGTCCAGTTCGACCGCCCCCTCCTCCACCGCGACCAGAACCGCATAGGCGACAAGCGGTTTCGTCACCGAGGCCAACGCGAACTCCCGGTCGAGGTCCCCCTCGGTCGCCAGGTTCCCCGTAGCGGTCGCCACGCCCGCAGCCGCATGCCCGACCGGCCATTCCCGAATCTGCTCCAACGCTCGCACGCAGATCAGCTTAGAACTCGCCATTTCGCCACCGCCCCGGGACCGCTCCCCTCGCTGCCGGGACGTCAGCGTTTCGAAAGACGCCGCGAGACTTGCATGTCGAGTCGGAGGTCGGCGGACACTTTCGGGTGTTCCGGTGAGTCACAGTCACCGATGCTCTTGCCGGATCGGCTCACCCGTCGGCATCGCGGATCACGACGGTCAGGCCTGGATGTCGTGCAGGTGGTGGACGAGGTCGTGCAGGAAGTAGGTGGCCATGGTGTCGACGGTGAACAGGGAGCCGTTGCTGCGGCGGGCGGCGCGGCTGCGGTCGGCTTCGGGAACGGATTCGAAAGCGCGGGAAACGGTTTCGGCCGCATCGGTCAGTTCGGCGGCTACCGTGGCGGGTGTCTGCGCGAGGTAGGCGCCGGCCTCGGCGGTGCGGTCCTGGTCCCAGTTCGCGAAGACGGGCAGTCCCTCGGCGGACCCGGTCGTCGCCTCGAACGCGGTGATCGCGGGCGGGGTGGCGGGATTGCCCAGGGCGATGTCCAGGCGGTATCGGAACATTCGGCATACGTCGCGGACGTGGGCGGCGTATTCGATTGGGGCCCAGGTGGATTCGTCGGGGCGTACGGCGATGTCCGGGCGCTCGAGGGCGGCGGCGAAACGCGCGGCGGCGGCGCGGGTCAGGCCGGGCACCGCGTCATAGGCGATGGCCGGGCCGTCGAATCCGCATTCGGGGCAGGACTCGTCCAGCACCCAGGTCCAGTCTTTGTCTTCGGCAACGATCGGCATGACCGGTAATCTAATCTGGCCGCAAATCATCTACCACAAATAAACCGCCAAACCTCGTCGAGATGCGGCCGCACCCGACGAGGACGACGATTCACTCCACCAGTTGATTCGCCTTCTCGAACAGTTCCAGGGTGATCGCGTGCAGGAAATCGCCGACCTGCTCGGGGGCCTTGCCGGCGAAGGCGCGGGCGTGGGTGCCCTCGAGCACGATGCCGAGTTTGAAGCAGGCCAGGACCGTGTACCAGGTGATATCGCTCAGGTCGCGGCCGGAGAACTTGCCGTAGTGCGCGATCATCTCCTCGGCGGTGGGCAGCCCGCCGACCTGGCCGAGCGTGCCGAACAGGCCCGCACCGGCGGTGCCGGGCTCGGGGCGGGTCGCGATCTGCCAGCCCAGGTCCAGCAGCGGATCGCCGATCGTCGACATCTCCCAGTCGACCAGCGCCGCCACCTGCGGACCGTCGTAGCGGAACATGATGTTGGCCAGATGACAGTCGCCGTGCAGGATTCCGGGCTCCCACCGAGCGGGCCGGTTGCGCTCGAGCCACTCGCCGACCCGTTCCACACCGCGGATCTCCGGACCGGGGTAGCCCTCGTTGGCGCTGTAGGAGTCGAGTTCGGCGAGCCAGCGCGGCACCTGCCGCTCCAGGAAGCCGTCCGGCTTGCCGTAGTCCTCGAGACCCAGCTCCCGGTAGTCCAGCGCGCCCAGCCGGGCGATCGCCTCCACCGCTGACAAACCCATCCCCCTGCGGATCTCCGGGTCACCGGCGTGCAGTTCGGGCAGTTCGTTCTGCGGGTTGAAACCGATGATCGGCTCCATCAGATAGAACACCGCGCCCAGGACGGATTCGTCCGGACAGGCCGCGATCACCTCCGGCGCGCGCACACCCGTCCCGGCGAGCGCGCCCAGCAGCCGCGCCTCCCGGCGGATCACGTCATTGCTCTTGGCGCGCAGATGTTTCGGGCCGCGTCGCAGGACGTAGTCACGCCCGGCGCGGGTGAACCGCAGCATGATGTTCTGGGTGCCGCCGCCGAGCGCGCTCACGCCCTCGAACGGCCCGCCGGGCAGCCCCCGCTCTTCCATCCACTTGCCGACGATCGCGAAGTCGACCACATCACGGTCCACATCGGCCGGTTGCACCACAGACATGTCCCACATTGTGCACCAGAGGACACGCGAAACTGAAGGCACACGCCCTCAATAGGCCGTCCGACCTGCCCGGCCACACGGACTACGGTGAACCCATGCGCAAGACCCGCCCCGGGGTCCGACCGGGGCCCGCATCAGATCCCACCGAAGGCACCCGATCGACGGCCGCTGATCACGAACTCCCCACCGCACCCGCGGCCGGATCGCCACACAGCGGGTCTATGCCGACCGGACGCGCCGAGTCCCAGCGCAGCGCGATAGCCGCGACCACTCGGTACCAGTCCGCAACCGGGGAACCGCCGATCACGCTGACGGTGCTGCATGAGCGGATCGATCGCGCACTGGATGCCGAGGCGGTCTTCCTGGCCCTGTACCGAGAGTCGGCGACGGCGTTCTGGCTCGACAGCACGCATGCCGAACCGGGGCTCGACCGGTTCTCCTATCTCGGGGACGCGACCGGTCCACTGGCCGAGACGGTGCGGTACCGGGTGGGCGCGGGGCGGGTGGAGATCGCTCGGCGGGCGGGTCGCACTACCGTGCCGGGCAGCGTATTCGATTATCTGACAAGACAATTGGCCCGCACCGAAATCGAATTCCCGGATGTCCCTTTCGATTTCGTCGGCGGATACGTGGGCTATCTCGGCTACGAGATGAAGGCCGACTGCGGCGCGTCCGCCCGGCATCGCGCACCCACGCCCGACGCGCAGTGGATCTTCGCCGATCGCCTGATCGTCGTCGATCACGTCGCGGAACACACCTATCTGGTCGCCCTGGCCGACGCGGACACCCTTGCGGCAGCGGATGATTGGCTGTCCACGACCCGGGCGGCCCTCGCGACGCTGCCCGACCGGGCCACGCCGATCCGGCTCGAGCTCGCGGCCGACGAGGGGGCCGTGGAATCCCGGCTCACCCGGGGCAGGCAGCGCTATCTGGCCGATATCGCCCGGATCCACGCGCAACTACGGGCCGGTGAGACATACGAGGTCAACCTGACCGACAGTGCCTACGTCGAGCGGGACTGCGACGGGCTGGCGGTGTATCACGCGCTGCGGCGCTCGAATCCGGCCCCCTACGCGGCGTTCCTGCGATTCGGCGAACTCGAGGTCGCCTGTTCCTCGCCGGAGCGATTCCTGAAGGTGGACCGCACCGGCGTGGTGGAGACCAAGCCGATCAAGGGCACCGCACCACGTGGGAACACCCCCGAACAGGACGAAATCCTGCGCCGCGCGCTGGAATCCGATCCCAAGACCCGCGCGGAGAACCTGATGATCGTCGACCTGCTGCGCAACGATCTGGGCCGGGTGTGCGAGCTGGGCAGCGTGCGCGTCGCGGCGCTCATGCACACCGAGACCTACACCACGATGCATCAGTTGGTGACCACCATCCGCGGCCGCCTGCGCCCGGAGGTGGACGCGGTGGCCTGCCTGCGCGCCTGCTTCCCCGGCGGCTCGATGACCGGTGCGCCGAAACTGCGCACCATGGACATCATCGACGACCTGGAAACCGAAGCGCGCGGCATCTATTCGGGCACCATCGGATTCCTCGGCCTGGGCGGCACGGCCGATCTGAACATCGTCATCCGCACCGCGGTCCGGTACGGCGGGCGCTGGCGGGTCGGCGCGGGCGGCGCGATCGTGCTGGATTCCGATCCCGAGCAGGAGTACCACGAGATGGTGCTCAAGGCGACCGCCGCGCTGCGCGCCGTCACCGAGGTCGCCGCGGCGCATACGCCTGCCTGAACGAGCGAACCGGCGGCACGCCGGCCGAGCGCCGGCGAGGCGCAGCCGTGGGCAGTCCTATTTTCCTCGTCCCCGCCCGCGCCGGCGCCGATCGATCGGCTCCGACGGGGCGTTCTCCCGTCCGGCGAGACGTCCGATCATCGATATACCCGGCAACCGGGACAGGCGGTTGAAGACCTCCTCGCCCATCGACACCATCGCCTCGAGCCGCGGCAGCAGCCGGTCGTAGGCCGCGAACGCCGGATCGGCCAGCGCCAGGGTCCGGTCCAGGCGGTCGATGGTCCGGTTGAGCCGATCGATCGCCATCGAGAGGTTCTCGATCAGATCCGGCAGCTGCGCGGCGAGCTGCACCGAGGCCGGCGGCAGCCGGATCGCGGTATCGAATGCCTGTCCGGCGGTCACCTGCGCGGCGTCCAGGGCCTGTCCGGCCGCCCGCTGCGCCGCCTCCGCCGCGGCCTGGGCGGCGGCGATCAGCTCACCCGCGCCGGGCACGCGGGGCGTTCCGGGCTTGCGGGCGGGATCCTTCGGATCGCTCATGCCCCCATCGTGCCGCATCGAGCGCGTCCCGCCCGCGCACGACAGACCCTACGGTCTGTCGGTGTCGCCTGGCATAGTTCCACGACGATGACTTTCACCGACAACGGCGCGACGCCGATACCGACTTCGCTGCTGAGCGTGGAACTTTCGTGGCGCTCGGCCCACGCGCTGGACGCGCATGCGCTGTTGCTCGGCGAGGACGGCCTGGTCCGCACACCGCGCGATGCGGTGTTCTTCAACGCGCCCCGGCATCCGTCGCAGGCGGTGACCCTGGACCAGGAGCCCGAGCCGCGTACGGCCCGGCTCTCGGTCTCACTGCCCCGTACCGAATCGGCGGTCGTGCGGATGGTGCTGGGCGTCTCGTCGGAGGGTCCACTGCACGAACTCGCGGCTCTGACGGTGGCGGTGCGGGACGCCGCCGGATTGGTGGCCCGCCGCGACGTTCCCGCGCCGCGGTCGAGCGAGGTGACGGCGATATCGTTCGCGGAGTTCGGCCGAGACGAGGACCGCTGGCTCTTCCGCCCCCTCGACCGGTCTCGGGCCGAATTGTCGCAGCTGTTCGAAGATTTCGGCATCGCCCCGAACACAGCGGCGGGATGCGACCGGATTTCGCTGCGCCGAAAGGGATTCGGCAACCGCGCCATCGAAAGCCCCACGGCCGCACCGCCGGAGGATCCCCGCCCGGACTGGCATCCGCAGGGCGCGACGCTGCGCTGGTGGGACGGCGCGCGGTGGTCCGATACGACCGTCCCGCTGCCCACGCCCGACGCCCGCGTCTGCCCGCACTGCGGCCGACGACGCGGCTGGCGTGTTCTGGGCGCACCCGCGCCGTGCCGGTCCTGCGCCGCCGAGATCGAGGAGTACCTCGACAGCTGGCGGGCCCGCGCCTGGCGCGTCCTGACCGGCGACGGCCCGCGCGGCACGGCCTGGGCCGAGCTGTGGACCGCCCTGCGCTACCGGCGCATTCCCGAGGACACCGGGCGCGCGGCCCTGCGCGGCCCCGGTCTGGCATATGTCGAGCGGCTGGCCGCCTTCGCCGGCGAGGAGATCACCGCGCAGGAGGTCGAGGAGTTCGACACCGCCCTGCGGGAACTGGATCTGTCCGGCCCGCAGGTGGAGGAATTGCGACGCCGCATGCACCGCGGCCGCACGCTCTCCCGCCTGCGTGCCGGGGAGTTGCCGGTGGTGCGCACGCACGGGCTGCATCTGGATCCCGAGGAACGCGTCCACTTGGACATCGAGGCGACCCGCATCCGCCACCTGGCCCGCGGTGAGCGCGCCACGGCTGGCCGGTTGATCGGCACGAACAAGAAACTGCGTTTCATCGGCCCCGAGGCAGGCATCGAAATCCCTTGGTCCCGAATCGTTTCCGTATCCATCGCCGACGGCTTGGTCGCACTGGCGGCGACCTCGGCGCGCGGCGGAGCCGAATTCGACGTCGAGGACCCGGATCTGGTGGCAGCGGTGCTGGAAGGTGCTCTGCGCGTGGCCAAACGGCTCACCCTGGCCCCGGGCCGACGCGACACCCGCGTGATCCCGCCGGAGATCAAAGCGCAGGTGTGGCATCGGGACGGGGGCGCCTGCATCGAATGCGGCGCCACGCACTATCTGGAGTTCGACCACGTCATCCCGCTGAGCCGCGGCGGCGCGACCAGTCCGGGAAATCTACAGGTCCTGTGCCGGTCCTGTAATCGCGCCAAGGGCGCGCGCATCTGAAATCAGCGGTTCGATCCGGCATTCGGCGACGGCACCGGCAGGCGGACGCCCAGCACCGATCGCGGCAGTGCGGACAGCACGTCGGCGGTCTGGTCGGCGGGGGTGCCGTCGGTCTGCGCGGAGATGGCGAAGCCGGGCCCGAAGGACGCCGAACCCACCTGCTGCTGACCGAGATCCGACCAGCCCCACTTGTTTCCGATCACGCCGGGCACCCGGGCGGTGCCCCAGTTCTGCGCGGTGCCGTCGGCGGCCACCGGACTCGCCATGGCCATCCAGCGCAGGACGGGCGAGCCCGGATCGGTGGTCATCTTGCGGTCCAGGAACTTCGTGATGTCGGCGGTGCTGGTGTAGGACTGCCCCCAGGTGGGGCCGGAGTGCGTGGCCAGCAGGCCGTATTCGGCGGCCTCGGCATCGATGGCGTTCGGATACTTCGCCGCGATGGCGACGGTCGCCGAATCATCGGAGTAGCGGATCATTCGCTCAGCGAGCTGGCGGTCCTGTGCCGACCGATCGCCGTGGCGGAGTGCGTAATCCACCATGTAGAGCTTCACCAACGACAGCCCCGCGCGGGACTGGGTGGCGTTGGCTGTGCCCCACTGCAGGTTCAGGAACGCCACCCGCATCGATATCGAGGTTCGGCCAGGAACGCCGGGGATGTTCATGCTGGTCGGAGTCGTGTCCGGCGGCACTGGATCCGCCGCAGCATGCCCCGCGATCAGGCACGCCCCGGCCGCGACCATCCCCGTCACTACCATTCGACAGCGCACGAGTTGCCTCCTCGATCCACACTTCGGTTCCGGTCGGAAACATCCAGCGTCAACAACGTTGCGGATACGAAATGTCAGCCAGGTTAACGTGCCCGCGCGGACCTCAGCGGCGATCGGCCACGAACGCATCCGGCGCTTCCTCCGAACACGCCGGTTACCACGTGTTTTCGGAATCCGTTGTCGACCTCGGCCTACCGGCGTGTCCGAGTCGCGCGGCCGCATCCCGCCACCGCGGGCCCGCGCGTGTCGCAAGTCCGGAAGCGGGCAAACCGGCCTTTTCGCGACCTGGGCGGAGTTACCCTGACGAATGCGTTGCGCCGGGGGCGTTCGCGCCGGACGCGACGTCAGGCGAGCAACTCTCCAGAGGATCAACCATGAGCGTCACCGATGACCGCACGGTTCAACCCACTTCCGCGATAGCCGATCCGGCGCCGCTGGGTCTGGGCGCATTCGCACTCACCACATTCCTGTTATCGGTGGTCAACGCCGGTTGGGCGACCGCCTCCACCGGCGACGCTTGGGTCGGCTACGCCTTCGCCTACGGCGGACTGTGTCAGCTACTGGCCGGGATGTGGGAATTCCGCAACCGCAACGTCTTCGGCGCGACGGCGTTCTCCACCTACGGCGGATTCTGGATCGGCCTGGGGCTGTGGGCCCGGCTGGTGGCCCCGCACGCCACGGGCGCGGGCGCCTCGCACGATCTGGGCTGGATCCTGCTGGCGTTCGCGATCTTCAACACCTACATGCTGATCATGTCGGCCCAGGTGAACCGCGCGGTATTCGCGGTCTTCCTCACCTTGGAGATCACCGAGATCGTTTTGTTCGCAGGCAATTTCGCGGTCAGCGACGCCACCGTGAAGATCGGCGGCTACATCGGTGTGATCACCGCGCTGTGTGCCTGGTACGCCTCGGCGGCGGGCGTCGCCGGCGGCATCGGCGGCAAACTCCGGCTCCCGGTGGGCGCTCCGCTGGTCGCGTAACGCCTGCCGGTAGCCGGATACCGAAAGTCATTGTCCTCCAGACAGATCGGCGGACAGGTCGGCCACCTCGACCCCCTCGGGGATCTGCACTTCCTCGACGGGTTCGGGGCGATCGTCGAATTCGAGCCGCAACGCGCGGGCCATGGTGGCGTGCATGTCGTACATCGCGGTGATGTAGGTCAGCTGCAGGATTTCCGGATCGCTGAGATTGGCCCTGAGCACCGCGAACACCTCGTCGGGAACCCGGCCGCCGGACAGGACCAGCCCGTCGGTGTAGGCGAGGACGGCGCGCTCGAGTTCGGAGAAGCAGTCGGCGATCTGCCAGTGCGGGATCGCGGCGATCTTCTCCTCGGCGACGCCGAGCGAACGCATCTGCTTGCAGTGCTGGGAGAATACGAACTGGCTGCCGCGGGCATATCCGGCCCGGCTCTGGCCGAGCTCACGCAGTTTCGGGTCCAGTGTGGCGTTGCGGTAGAGGGCGAAACCCTTTACCGCATGCCGGAATACGTCCGGGGACTGAGCGAATACGGTCCACCAGTCACCGGGAGTGGCATGGATGGTGCCGTGATCGACGGCCGGATCCTTGTCGGGGCCGAACAGCCGATCGTAGAAGAACAGAATCCGTTCGTCGGTGACTTCGGCGCGCGGTACTTCGCGAAGACGCGGCATGGTACGTAATCCTCTCGGGTGGTGGAGATTCGGGAAGTCGGTCAGAGCCCTGCGGACACGTGCCGGTCGGCAGCGGTCTTCGGCTCGTGCGCGACGTCTGCCTCGGTGAAAGTACGTGTCCAGCAGGCGAATTCGAGAAGCACACCGTCGGGGTCCTGGAAATAGAACGACCGAACGAAAGTTCCCTCGTGCACCTCGCGCGAGACGCCCCGCGGACTGTCGTCGTGGTTGAGGATCCGGCTGACCTTGATACCCTCCGCAGCGACGCGCTCGTAGTACTCGTCGAACCGCTCCGGCGGCACCGCGAAGGCGACGTGATTCATCGATCCCACCCCGCTGAGCAGCTCACCTTCATCGGGCAGCCCCTTCGGGGCGGTGAGCCCGGGACTGGCGTCGGGCGCGTCGGCGAGCCAGAAGAACGCGAGGCTGTTGCCGCCCCCGCAGTCGAAGAAGAAATGCTGCCCCAGGTTTCCGGGCAGTTCGATAGTCTTTATCAACGGCATACCCAGTGTCCCCGAATAGAAGTCGATGGTTCGACGCATATCGGAGCACACCAGCGCGAGGTGATTGATCCCGCCTAGTTCGTATTTCGGATTGGAGGGGCTCATGGCATTCCTTCCTACTGGGCCGCGACCACGAACTCGCGCGGCTTGGACGCCCACAAAATGACTTGACAGTCATGTCATGTTGTTGGATAGTGTGGTCCGTGGCGAAGTCATCTGTCAATAGCCCCGCCGCCGCGGCCGAAACCTTGACGCCGCGGGGCCGCAAGACGCGTGAGGCCTTGCTCGACGCCGCCCGGACGGTCTTCGAATCCGTCGGCTTCCTGGACACCCGGGTCGAACAGATATCGCAGGAGGCCAACGTCTCCTACGGCACCTTCTATCGCTACTTCGAGTCGAAGGAACACGTCTTCGGCGAACTGAGCACCCAGTTGTTCGAGGATATGCACCGCCGCGAACCGACCGCGGCGAACCTGTCCCCCGCCGCGAAACTCGTCGCGGCCAACCGCTCCTACTACCGAGCGTATCGACGCAACGCCCGGATGATGGCGATCGTCGAACAGGTCGCGACCTTCAACGAGGAGTTCCGGCAGCTGCGGCACGAACACCGCCGCCAGCTCGTCGACCGCACCTCCAAGGCCATCGCACGCTGGCAGAGCGAGGGGCTGGTCCGCCCCGAACTCGATCCCGAGCTGGCGGCGCGCGTCATGGCCGCGATGGTGGAACACACCATCTACCTGTGGCTCATCCAGGGCGAGGACGCCGACGAGGACGCTCTGCTGGACACACTCGACCGGATGTCCGTAGGCGCACTCGGACTCGATCCGGACCAGCAGTAACACATCGGCGCCGAGTCAGGAGGCACCCATGACATCAGCTCTCTCCCCCACGGGCGATGCGAGCACCACCCCCGGACCGCTGGACGGCTTCCGCGTCCTCGAACTCGGCACGCTCATCGCCGGGCCGTACTGCGGTCGCCTGCTCGGCGACATGGGCGCCGACGTGATCAAGATCGAAGCGCCGGATCGTCCCGACCCACTGCGGGATTGGGGTCAGGCCGAGGGCGGGAACCAGTACTTCTGGGCCGTGCACGCGCGCAACAAGCGGTGCATGAGCCTGGATCTGCGCACCGAGGCGGGCCGGGACATCTTCCTGGATCTCGCGGCCACGGCCGATGTCGTGGTGGAGAGTTTCCGGCCCGGCACGCTGGAACGCTGGGGTATCGGATACGACGAACTCACCGCCCGAAATCCGCGGCTGGTGCTGGCGCGCGTGTCCGGATACGGGCAAACCGGGCCGTATGCCGCGCGTCCGGGATACGCCTCGGTCGCCGAGGGCATCAGCGGTCTGCGGCACCTTAACGGATTCCCCGGTCAGGCGCCGCCGCGCATGGCGCTGTCCATCGGTGACAGCCTGGCCGGCCTGTTCGCCTTCCAGGGCGTGCTGGCGGCTCTGCTGGTGCGTGAGCGGACCGGGCGCGGGCAGATCGTGGACGCCGCGCTCACCGAGGCGTCGCTGGCCATTCAGGAGTCCACGGTCCCCGATTACCACAAGACCGGCCACGTGCGGCAGCCCTCGGGCACCCGGCTGGACCGGGTCGCCCCGTCGAATCTGTACCGGTCGAAGGACGGACTGTGGGTGATCATCGCGGCCAATCAGGACACGGTGTTCCGCCGCCTGACCGCCGCCATGGGACGCCCCGAACTCGCCGACGATCCCCGCTACGTCAACCACGGCGCGCGCGGTGAGCACCAGGACGAACTCGATGAGCTGATCGGTTCCTGGGCAGCGGATTTCAACGCTACCGACCTGATCGACAACCTCGCCGAACACGGCGTGGTCGCGGGTCCGGTGAACACCGTCGCCGAGGTCATGAGCGATCCGCAATTCCTCGCCCGCGGCATCTTCGTCGATCATGCCGATCCGTCGCTGACCAGCCAGGACGCCGGATTCGACCCGGTGCCCGCCAAGGGCGTCGGCGTGGTGCCCCGGCTCAGCGAGACCGCGGGCGGGGTGCGGTGGGGCGGTGCGAGTCGTCCGGGGACGCATACCGACGAGGTGCTCACCGAGGTGCTCGGTTACGACGCCGAGCGCCTGACCCAACTGCGCGAGAAGGGCACGATCGCATGAGCGCCGTGGATATTCGCGAGGTCGGCCCACGGGACGGACTGCAGATCGAGCACCCGATCCCGACCGAGGCCAAACTCGAATTCATCGACGCGCTCGTGGCGACGGGCGTGCGCCGGATCGAGGTGACCTCCTTCGTCTCCCCGCGGGCGGTGCCATCGCTGGCCGACGCGCAAGCCGTTGCCGCCCAGCTGGATCGGTGGCCGGGCGTGGAATTCTCCGCACTGGTCGCGAGCCTCGGCGGCGCGCGGCGGGCGCTGGCCGCGGGGGTCACTCGGGTCGAGTACGTCGTCTCCGCCTCGGACGGGCACAGCCGGGCCAACGTCGGGCGCGACAGTGCGGCCTCGGTCGCGCTCATCGCGCCGATCGCCGAGCTGGTGCACGACGCGGGCGGGCATCTCGAGGTGATCATCGCCATCGCGTTCGACTGCCCCTTCGACGGGCCGACACCGCCGGAGCGAGCGGCCGAGATCGCCAGGAGCGCAATGACTTCCGGAGCGGACGCACTAGCGATAGCCGATACGATCGGGACCGCATCACCGATCCGGATGGTCGATGTCCTCGGCCGCGTCCGGGCTGCCGCGCCCAGGACGGTACCGGCGGTCCACCTGCACAACACCCGAGGTCAGGGGCTGGCCAACGCCTGGGCCGCGTACGGCGAGGGCGTGCGCCAATTCGATTCCACCGCAGGCGGTCTGGGCGGCTGCCCGTTCGCGCCGGGCGCCAGCGGCAATATCGCCACCGAGGAACTGGCCTACATGTTCGAGGACGGCGGCATCGCCACCGGCATCGATATCGACCGGGCCCTGGACGCGGCCCGGCTGATCTCCGGTCTGCTCGGTAAACCCGTCGCCAGCAATCTGCTCGCCGCGGGCGGCCGGTCGGTGCCGACCGCCTGATCCGCCCCGACGAGCAGCGAATCATCCACCCCGGGAAGAGGTCCCAATCGTGAACGAACTGGCCGATCGCTTCTTCGCCGCTGTCAGCAGCGGCGATGCGGCGGCGCTGACCGATATGTACGCACCCGATGCGCGCATCTGGCACAACGACAAGAACGCCGAGGAGACCGTCGCGGAGAATCTGCGGGTGCTGCGCTGGCTGTCGCGGACGGTGGAAAACCTTCGCTACGAGGACATCCGGCGCTATCCGCTGCCCGACGGATTCGCCCAGCAGCACGTCGTGCGCGGTAACCTGCCGGGCCACGGGCCGCTGGAGGTCGCCGCCGGACTGTTCGTGCAGGTGCGGGACGGCCGGATAACGCGTATCGACGAATACGTGGACTCGGCCGCGATCCAGCCGCTCTACGCGGTATCCGCCTCGCCACGGGAGCAGTGATGACGAAAATGGACCGGCCCGCGGGTCGTATCGCCGAATTGACCTCGCGCATGCGGGAATTCATCGACGGCGAGGTCATCGCGTCCGAGCCGGTGCTGATCCGGGACGACGCGGCCGCGGGCGCCGAGCTGGACCGGCTGCGCGGCCGGGCCAAGGAACTGCACCTGTGGGCGCTGGGACATCCGGCCGAGATCGGCGGCGGCGGAGTGCCTTTCCTGGATTTCGTCTATCTCAACGAGATCATCGGCCGGTCGGAATTCGGCCAGCTGGCCGTCGGTTCGGTCTCCATGCAGGACACCCTGATGCTGCACCGGCACGGCACCGAGGAGCAGCGCCGCCGCTGGATTCCGCCCATGGTGGCCGGGGATGTGCTGCCCTCGGTCGGGCTGACCGAGCCGGAGGTCGCCGGATCCGATCCGACCCTCATCGCCACCCGCGCCGAACTCGACGGCGACACCTGGATCATCAATGGGCACAAGTGGTTCACCACCGGCGCGGCGCAGGCGGCCTACTGCACGGTGTTCGCCAACACCGAATCCGATTCCGTGCCGAGGCATTCCCGGATCAGCGCGATCATCGTGCCGACCGACACCCCCGGCTTCGAGATCGTCCGCTCCATCCCGACCATGGGCCACGACCCCAGTGACCACTACGAGGTCCGGCTCACCGATGTGCGCGTCCCGGCCGAGGCCCTGCTGGGCGAGCGCGGCAAGGGTTTCGCGGTGGCGCAGGATCGGCTCGGGCCCGGACGGATCTTCCACTGCATGCGCTGGCTCGGGCAGGCCCAGCGCGCCTACGAGCTGATGTGCGAGCGGGCCAACACCCGGTACGCGCACGGTTCGCTGCTCGCCGAGAAGGGCGAAATCCACCGGTACATCGCCGAATCCGCCGCCGAGATCCACGCCGCCAGGCTGATGACGCTCGACGCGGCCCGCGCGATGGACGCCGGGGAGGACTACCGGGTGCGGGTCGGGCTGATCAAGTTCTGGGGTGCGCGCATGCTGCACAACGTGATCGATCGCGCCATCCAGGTGCACGGCGCGCTCGGCCTGACGGCCGACACCCCGCTCGAACGCATGTATCGGCAGGCGCGCTACGCCCGCGTCTACGACGGTCCGGACGAGGTGCACCGCATGTCCACCGCGCGCCGCCTGCTGCGCTCCCCCGAGGCAGCGCCGTGGCTGTGACGCCGGATTCCCCTGCGCCGGAGTCGATCACGCTGGCCGAGGGCGTTGGCGCGGTGTTGCGCGAAGCCACCGGGCGCACCATCGACTCGGTCTCGCTGCGCCGATTCACCGGAGGCGCGAGTAAACAGGTCTACGCCGTCTCCGCCCGTGACGATGCGGACGAGCCCGTGCACGCGGTACTGCGCCGCGATCCTCCCGGGCACGGCGACGCCACTCGGATGCGCGCCGAGGCGGCCTGCCTGCGGGCGGCCGCTTCGGCCGGGGTGCCCGTCCCGGCCGTGCTCGCCGCCGCGGACACCGCGCCCGGAATCGACGCACCGTATCTGCTGATGGATATGGTCGAGGGCGAGTCGATTCCCCGTAAGCTGCACCGTGATCCGGAGTTCGCCCCGGTGCGCGATCGGCTCGCCGCGGATCTCGGCCGCGTGCTGGGCCTGATCCACCGCACCCCGCTGGACACCCTGGACACGCTCGACGACCAGGACCCCCTGGAGACGATCGAGCAGATCTACCTGGACCTGGACGAGCCCCGCCCCGCGGTGGAGATGGGTCTGCGCTGGCTGCGCGAGCATCGCCCGCCACCCCGCCGGAAAACGTTGGTGCACGGCGATTTCCGGCTCGGCAACTTTCTCATCAGCCCGGACGGCGTCCGCGCGGTGCTGGATTGGGAGCTGGCTCATCGCGGCGACCCGGTCGAGGATCTGGGCTGGTTGTGCGTGCGCGCCTGGCGTTTCGGCGCAGCGGCCCCGGTCGGGGGGCTCGGCACCCGCGAACAGCTCCTGGACGGTTACGCGCAGACCACCGGAATCCGGCCCACCTCCGAAGAATTGCACTGGTGGGAGACGTTCGGCACGCTGAAGTGGCTGGTGCTGAGCAGATTTCAGGCCGAACGTCATCTCGGCGGCGACGAGCACTCGGTGGAACTGGCCGCCATCGGGCGACGGGTCTGCGAATCCGAATACGATCTGCTGGCCGCCCTGCGCCTGCTCGACGAATCCGTCAGCGTCCCAGCGTCATCCGAACCGTTGACCGCGGTCCACGATCGTCCCGGCCTCACCGAGATTCTCGATCTGGTCGCCGAGACGCTCACCGAGGAGATGGCACCCACCCTGACCGCCGAGCAGCAGCGCCAGCGATTCCTGCTGCGGATCTGCGTCAACCTGCTCGGCACCGCGTCGCGCGAAGTCCGAGCCGGGCCCACGGCCGCCGCCGAGGTCGCCGGGCTGCTCGGCGAGCTCGGCTGCAAGTCGGAAGCCGAGCTCGCCGCGGGATTGCGTTCGGAATCACTGTCCTACTCCGACAACGAGGTTCGCCGAGTGGTCTCGCTCGCCGTCCTGTCCCGCCTACAGGTCGCAAATCCTCGTTATTCGGGCTAGTCCACCTCGACGGCGTGGAACTACGGCCCGTTCGATCAGCTTCGCAATGAGCAGCGGCCGCCCTGGATGGGGGCGGGCGCTGCTCCTGTTCGATGTCGTGCCGCGGGCCCGAAATCGGTTCGGACAGCGCGTCTCTAAGTGAGCGTCCGGGAACTTCCCTTGCTGCCTGACATTCCCTGTCGGCGGAGCCCTCAGGGCCGGGTATAAAGGAGGGCTGTGGCAACTGAGCTGACTGTGTTCTCCGACTACCAGCAGATCCATCTTCTTGATAGCGACTCGTCCGCCGAACTGGCTGACTGGGCGAATTCCGCACTGCTCAACTACTTGGCGCTGGAGGACGACGCGATCGGCATCCGCACAGGGGTCAACGGCGACGTCATCGTCACCATCGACGTGACCGCCACCCCGCCCGCCGATGACATGGATGCCTTCGACACTGTGACGGAGTGTGGCCTCCGAGCCGATTCCGGCACGTTGAGGCTCACCTCTCCGGCCTACGGCGAGGACGACGGTGATCTGGTGACAGTTCCGAGGGGGTGGCTGCGGTTGCGCGTGTCCTTGACGAGGTCGCCCGATGACGAGGAATACGACGAGGACTCCGACGATCCCGCCGATCGGCAACACATCCGGATTCAGTGCTGGCCCGCTGCACCCACCGGCGCCGTCTTGGTCAAGGGATGGAATCCCGAGACAGGCGCATTCCACCCCGTACCGACCAACTGAACTCCCTCGCGCCGGTCATGTTCGGGTGAGTCGGCGTGAGGTGGTCATGATGGTGGCGATGTAGACCATGGCTTCGTGGTGGTCGGGGCGGGTTTCGTAGTCGCGGACGCAGCGGCGGTGTTTTTGCGGCCTCCGACCTTCTTGCCGTTGTCCCATCCGCCTGATGTGGTGGGCACGGTGTCCGCGCCCCGCACCGACTGGGAGTCGATGATCGCCGCGGTCGGGGTCGGCCGGCGGCACGCGCGGACTCGGATCCGATCACGCAGAACATCGGTGATACGTTGCCACACACCGGCTTTGGTCCATCGGCAGAAGATGTCATAGACCGTTGTCGGGGGCGGGAAGTCCCTGGGCAGCGCCCGCCAGGCGATGCCGCCACGCACGAGGTAGAAGATCGCGTCCAGCACCAGGCGGCGAGGGTGTTTCTCACCGCGCCCGCCCTTGCCACCGGTGTTTCCCGGCGGCGGCAGCAGCGGTTCGAGCAGCTCCCACTGCTCGTCACTGCACGAGGATGGATACCCCGGACACACCCGGATCAACGACGAGTCATGGACTGGGCAGGACGAACACAGACAACTCGGCAATACTGGCACACGAACTCCTGGCAGAACATCGTCTCGACAACCGCTGATCTACCAGGAGTTCTTCATCTCAGGCGCCCACACACCGGACCGAACGCCATTCACCCGCAACCACATTCGACAAACCCCGCACCCCACGGTCACCCCGCCGACAACCCACCACCAGCCAGACTGACAAGAGTTCCCGGACGCTCACTAAGCGCTGAGGCGGGCCGGCAACGACTTGTGGCCGTTCATGACGAAGGTCTGCATCGGACGCAGTTCATCCGCGGCAGCGGCCAATCGCAGGTCCGGAAAGCGGGACAGCAACGCGGGCACGGCGATTCGCGCCTCGAGGCGGGCCAGGGGTGCGCCCAGACAGTGGTGCACGCCGTAACCGAATGCCAGGTGGCCCTTGCTGCCGGTCTCCCGGTCCCAGGACGGGTCGAACTCGTCGGCGTTGCGGCCGAACGTATTCCGATCGCGATTGGCTCCGGCGAACGAGGCCAGGATCGCCTCGCCCGCGGGTATCCGGACACCGCCGCCGAGATCGAGGTCCGCGCGGGCGTATCGGAACGGCATATTCGCGATCGGCGACTGCCAGCGCAGGCTCTCCTCGATCACCTCCTCCCACTCGACCTCCCCGGCCAGAGCCTCGGCACGGGCCTGCGGATGGGTCAGCAGCGCGACGATCGTGTGGTCGATCAGATTCACCGTCGTCTCGTGCCCCGCGCTGATGATCAACGTCAGGGTGTCCAGCAGTTCCTGGTCGCTCAGCAGCGGGCCGGTCGCCTCGTCGGGGCCGGTGATCAGGGTGCTGGTCAGGTCGTCGCCCAGATGCTCACGCTTGTAGGCGATCAGCTTGGCGACCTGATCCAGCAGCCCCATGAAATCCTTCTGCACCTGCTCCGGCGCGGCGGAGGTGTCCAGTGAGCCGTCGGCGTGCTTACACAGCGGGGTCGCGATCTCCGGCGGCACCCCCATCAGCTCGGTGATCACCTTGATCGGCAGCGGACGCGCGAAATCCGCTCGCAGATCCGCGATGTCGCCGACCGGGGCGGCCGCGAGCCCGTCCAGCAGATCGGTGACGATCGCCTCGATCCTGGGCCGCAGATCCGCCACCCGGCGCGGGCCGAAGGCGGGGCCGACCGCCTTGCGCAGTCGTGCGTGCTCCTCCCCCGAACTCCGCAGCATGTTGCGGAGCCCGATCCACGGGTTCATCACCCAGTCGGCCGGAATCCGCCCCTCCCGCAACGTCGTCCAGTCCTGTGGTTCCTTGGAGACCTGCGGATCGGTCATCAGACGCCGCAGCGCGGCGTAGTCGGTGACCATCCACACCACCACTCCGCCGGGCAGCTCCACCCGGGCAGCCGGGCCGAGGTCTCGTATACGGGCGATTTCGCCGTGGATATCGGTGCCGGTCGGATCCAGCACGATGGGTTGATCGTCCGTCACGGGAACTCCTTACAAGCGGGCGTCCGGTTCGGACCTCGACGACGTGGCGGTGTGTATCGACGTCGTGGCCAGGAACTCCACCGGCAGGCGAACCAGCGCGCGATGGAAAGGTCCCGTACCTCAGGATAATTCGCTCGGCCGATCAACACCGGTCGATGCGGAGGGCGTCACACCCCGGGGGCGGCCGTCGCAGGATCGGATCGGCCATCGGCTCGGGCCCCGGAGAGAACCGCATCGCGGTCGCGTCCGGACTCCGAAGACGCCCGCTCCCAACGGGAACGGGCGTCATCGGTTCGCATCCGCTCACGAGAACTGCTGGCGCAGTTCCCGTTTCAGAATCTTGCCGGTCACATTCTTCGGCAGTGCGTCGACGAACTCCACCCGGCGCGGCACCTGGAACCCGCCCAGATGTTCCCGGCATCCGGTGATGATGTCATCGGACGTCGCGGAGGCGTTCTCGCGCAGCACGATCACCGCGCACACCACCTCGCCCCAGGTATCGTCGCGGACGCCGATCGCGGCCGCCTCGGCGACGCCCGGCTGCCGGTAGAGGGCCTGCTCGACGGTCAGCGAGGCGACGTTCTCACCGCCGCTGATGATGAGATCCTTCTTCCGGTCGACGATGTAGACGAAGCCCTCCTCGTCCTGGCGGACCAGATCGCCGGTGTGGAACCAGCCGTCGGTGAACGCCTCGGCGGTGGCCTCCGGATCCTTCCAGTAGCCGACCATCACCTGATCGCCGCGCACGATCATCTCCCCGACCTGCCCGGTCGGCACGTCAGCGAATTCGTCGTCCACGATGCGAATATCGGCCAGCCGCATGGGTTTTCCGGCCGAGGCCAGCAGTCCGGTCTCACCGTTCGCGGCGCGGCGGTGTGCGTCCTCGTCCAGATGCAGGACGTTGCCGGCGAGTTCGGTCATGCCCATGCCCTGATAGAAATCGCAGCCGAACCGCTCGAGCCCGGCGCGCAGCACCGCGGCGGGGATGGCCGAGGAGCCGTAGCCCACCGCCTGGAGAGTATCGAGCGAATGCTTGTCCAGCTCCGGGTCCTGCAGCAGGAAATTGATCATCGTCGGCGCCAAACCCGTTTGGGTGACCTGCCATTCGTCCACCAGACGCAGGAACGTGGCGTTGTCGTAGGACCGCAGAATCCCGACCGTGCAGCCGAGCAGATGGTTGATCATCACCACATATCCGCCGATGTGACACAGCGGGAAGCAGAACAGGAACACCGTCTCCTCCGGCACCTCCCATTGCAGCGCCGACGAGGTCACGCCGGCGAGCAGATTCCGGTGCGAGATCAGCACTCCCTTCGGCGCGCCCGTGGTTCCGCTGGTGTACACCAGCCAGCCCGGATCGTCGGGGCTCGGAGTGTGCTCGGGCACGTCCGCCGAAGCGCCCGAAAGGAATTCGTCCCAGCCGATCGCTCCGGGGGCGGTTCCGGTCGACACCACCGTGGTCACCGACGGGATGCGATCGCGGATACGGTCCACCACCTCGGCGAACTCCGGCGCGATGATCAGCACCCGTGCCTCGGAATGCTCCAGGAGAGTGACGATCTGGTCCGGATGCAGCCGGACGTTGAGAATCGTCAGCGCCATACCCGCCATCGGGACGCCGTAGTAGCAGTCCATGTACTGCGTGCAGTTCGAGGACAGGATGGCGATCCGATCCCCGGGCGAAGCCACGCCCAGCAGCGCATTCGCCAAGCGGCGGCAGCGATCTCGCAACTGCCCGTAGGTGACCTGTTCCGCTTCGAACCGCAGCGCGATCCGCTCCGGGTGTTTGCGCGCACCGTATTCGACGATGTCACCGATCAACATCTGTTCTGCTCCTTGCCGATTCGAATCCGCCGCACCGTCACCGGATCGCCATCGGATTGATCGGTGAGCCGACACCGCGCGTGAACGGCAGCGGTGGCCCGGCGTAGAAGAAGTCCCATCGGCCGTCGGCCGCGCAAGCCTGCGAAAGGTCTTCGAAGTCCAGCATTTCCGCGAGCGTCACGCCCATGTCGCGGATGAGCACCATATGCAGTTCGAATGCGCTGCCGGGATGCTCGCCGGGCATCACCTCCACGGCCCAGTTGTCCGAGCCGACGACGGCGATGTCCTTCTCGCGCAACCATTTCGCGCAGGCCAGACTCAATCCGGGCTCACCGGCCATGAAGCTGTTCGGATCGCGCTCGGTCAGGAATTTCCGGCGCCACCCCGTGCGGAACAACAGGATGTCACCCGAGCCGATCTGCACGCCCTGCGCCGCGGCGACCTCGTCGAGCTCCTCGGGGCCGATCGCGGTTCCGGCCTCGAGCCAGTCCACCCCGCGCGCCCGCGCGATGTCCAGCAGTACGCCCCGTCCGGCGATGCCACCGGCCTGGGTGTGGATGCCGCACTTGTCCGCGCCCTTGACCGTGACCCCGTCGCCCGGGTGACCGTTGTAGAGCTGATCGTCGTAGTGCACATGCGCCAGCGAGTCGTACTGCGAACCGGCCTGCAGCGGCATGAACACGAAGTCGTCAGCCCATTTGAACCCGCCCGGAAGCACCTGCTCCTGCCCGTTCTCCGACATCAACCGGATCGGATTGATCCGCAACCCACCCGGCTGCGGGCCGTCGCCGTCGAGCGGAATGCCCAGCGTGAAAACCTGCCCCGTGCGAATCAGCCCTGCCGCGGCCAGCACTCGCTCGGTCGTGAGCAGATTCGTCGTCCCCCGCTCATCATCGCTCCCCCACCGCCCCCAATTGCTGACCTCCTGGCCCAACGCGCGCATATCGGGAACTTCAGGCACCGCTGCCTCCTAGCTGAATCCATTAGTGACGTGACAGTCATGTCAACTTGCCCAGTGTGATCGACCGCACTATCGCTGTCAATAGCGCATCGCCGAGCTGTTCAGACCGCTCCCCCGATGCACGGAACTGCCCCGCGGTCGACGGCTCGAACAGCGAAACCGGAGTTTCCATGCAAAACCTCTATGTGGTGAGCCACCCGCACGCCGAACACACAGAACTCGATCTTGTCGGCGGCTGGTACGACTCACACCTGACGTCAGGCGGCCGCCGCGACGCGCAACTGGTGGCTCATGAACTCGAGCGCCGTCACAACCCCCTGCGACCGATTCGGATCACGACATCCGACCTCGTCCGATGTGCCGAAACCGCAGAGATTCTCGCCGCCGCGCTGCACTCCCCGGTAACTACAGACGCGCGCCTCCGCGAGATCAGTTTCGGCGCAGTCGGATTCGCGTCCTTCGCGACAACCCGGGCGCGATAACCCACCTGCGAATCGACGACTACTGGCGCAACCGAACCCTGCTCAGCCTCGCCGACACCACCCACCTGACCGCCGAGCGGAGCTGACCACCGCGCACGCTCCAGGCATCGGCTACGGTCGTTCGCTCGGTACGCGGCTTACTTCGGCGCATCCGCGTCCGCTACACCTGAATCGAGGAAACCGAATAGCTTCGGCCCAATAAGCGTGTGCTGGTAGAATTTTCGATCGACTCCGGGAGTCAGCACGGGAAATCGCGTGCCAGGCCTGATGAGATGCGTTCTACACGAAACAACTCAGTGAAGGGGTGAATCATGCCCGAGAATCTTCCCCGCAAGGCGCTGATCGCCATTAGTAGCTACCACGGGGTGATCTATCCGGACGGCACCAAAACGGGCCTCTTCTACACCGAGGCCCTTCATCCATTCGAAGTGTTCACGAAGGCTGGGTTCGAGGTGGATCTGGCCACGGAAACAGGCACATACGGTTTGGATGATCTCTCGCTTACCGAACGTTTTCTGGCGGGTGACGACAAGGCGGTCTTCGACAACCCCGAACATCCGTTCAACGTGAAGTTGAATTCGCAATTGCGCAAAGCATCCGACTTGCAGAAAGCGGAGTACGGTTTGTTCTTCGCTTCTGCCGGGCACGCAGCGCTCTATGACTATCCGAGCGCTCGAGGGCTTCAGGTTGTCGGCGAAGACGTCTGGAATCGAGGAGGTATCGTCGCCGCTATCTGCCACGGACCGGTGATCCTGCCCAAGATGATCGACTCCGAGACCGGCAATTCGGTCATTGTGGGAAAAACCGTGACCGGATTCACGATCGAGGGCGAGATCGTCTTGAGTGTCCTCGAAAAACTCGACTCCGACGGGGTGAAGCCCGTCGTCGAAGCAGTGAGCAGCGTGGGAGCGGACTACAGCTCTCCCATGCATCCGTTCGACGACTACTCCATCACTGCCGGTCGAGTCATCACCGGAGCCAATCCGGCAAGTGCGCGTAGCGCAGCCGAGAGGGTCGTGAAAGCATTCGACAGCCTTCAGGAGGCATAACGAGAGGCAGCTGTTTCATCGCTGTCCCCGCGAATTCCGGTCCAGCCCAGCGGTAACTGGAGATGTCGCCAGCGTATTTCGTTCACCATCGCCGTATAACCCTCACAGGCCTCCCCCAGATGGAACCATGCCCGGTGCCGCGTCTCGCTGTCGGCCGAATGCAGCACCGTCCACCACGTCTCGGTCTACATTTTGGCTATGCGGCTGGTCACCTCGCCTAGTCCACATCGATATAGCGTGCGACTGGCATATCCGCCGCACATATTGGTGACGATAGCCCGCCGCGAATTTCATCCGAAGACGATGACTTGGCGTCCGACGACCTCGCCGCGGCCCAGGGCTTCCAGGTTCTCGTTGATGTCCTCGAGCCTGACTTTGGTGACGTTGTGCTTGATGAGGCCCGCCTCGGCGAGAGAAAGCACCTCGACCAGGTCCAGGTGGTTGCCCCAGAAGGAACCGAGGTAGGACAGCTCCGTGCCCACGAAGGGGAACTGGCGGTGTTCGACGCGGTGGCTCATGAGACCGACAGCCGCCAGCGCGCCTTCGGGCCCCAGCAGATCGAACCCCATCGAGACGGATGCCTCGCTGCCGACGCAGTCCAGGATGGCATCGATTGTTCTCCGGCCGGTCAGCCTCTCCAGTTCGTACTGGATGGCCGCGGGGGACTTGTCCTTGACATTGATCCCGAGATCCGCGCCGTTCTCCTTTGCCACATCCAGTTTGCTGTCCGTTCGTGCGAGCGCCACCACGGTCGCCCCGGCTCCAAGCAGCTTCGCGTATTGGACGGCGTAGCTTCCCAGCCCACCGATGCCCGTTACCGCGACGGTGCGGCCGGGGCCGAGCTTGCCTGCGTCCCGAAGCTTGCGCATCCCTCGATACGGGGTCATGCCCGCGTCGGTCATGGGGGCGAGAAGCTCGGGAGCTTTCGCGGCGTCCTCCGAGACCGGGATCGCATGGCGGTACTCCACGGCCATGTACTCGGCGAAGCCTCCGGGAGGGCCGAAGCCCACCCACCTGCCGCCACCGCTGCACAACTGCTCGTTGCCTTCGCGGCACTGCCGGCACGTGCCGTCTCCCCAGCTCGGATTCACCACGACCATGTCGCCCTCCGAGTAAGCCACGGTCTTCGGTACACCGCTGCCCAGTCCCGCTACTCGGCCCGTGACCTCGTGACCGGGGATGTAGGGGAACTCGAGGGGGAACGGGTCCTTGAAGTAACCGTCGAGGAGTTGATAGTCGCTTCGGCACATGCCCGTCGCGGCGACCTGAAGGAGAATCTCGTCCGGCCTGGGCTCAGGCACCGGAACCTCTTCGATCCGAAGGGGCTCCCGGTACCCGTACATCCGGGCTGCTCGCATTTGCATCACGTGTTCCTCGTTTCGCTGTGGGTGGGACGAGGGTGCAAATGGGTGTATCGCGGGTCATGTTAGGCGGTCGTACCGTTAATTTGTGGCTATCGCAACGACCAGTACAGTGACGGGTGAGGTCCTCAGGAGGTTCGACGAACTGACTTCCTGAAGAACTGGAGGAAAAGCTCGCCCGCGCGTCAGCAGCGGCTGCCTTGTACCGGCTCACGAGCGTCGAGGAGCGGGTGGGATTGCTGCAGCACGCGGCCGAACGCCTGGAGAAAGAGGCCGAGAGCGTCAGCCGGATGATCACCATGGAAATGGGCAAGAAGTGCAGTCGGGCATGGCCTTCATCAACGGCAACACGACCAGCTACCCCGAGATCCCGTTCGGCCGCGTCAAGCACAGCGGCTACGGACGCGAGCTGTCCGATCTCGGCATGCGCGAGTTCATGAATGCCAAGACCGTCTGGATCGGCCGGGACGCCTAGGCTGGAGTAAGTGGGGCGGGTGGGGCTCGAACCCACGACCAGCGGATTATGAGTCCGCGGCTCTAACCGACTGAGCTACCGCCCCCGACCGCGAGTAATCCTCGGGCAGGGCGATGGTACCGGGTCGGGCGACTGTTCGCCTATTCGGATCGCCGGAAACGGCGTTTTCCAGGACACGGGGTAGCGGATAGTGTGGCCGTTGAAGGGGACGGACGGGAGGATCGGGCGTGGCGGATTTGTTCGTGAAGGTGTTGCGAGCGCATCAGTGGGTTTACGAGCACAGTGGCGGGCTGGTGGGGCATCGGCTGCTGGCGGGGAATCCGACGTTGCTGTTGCGGACGGTCGGGCGCAAGTCGGGGCAGGCGCGGACCAGCGCGCTGACCTACGCGCGCGACGGGCAGGACTATCTGGTGACCGCGTCGAACGGCGGCTCGCCCCGGCCGCCGGGGTGGCTGGCGAATCTGAAAGCCAAGCAGGACTGCGAGATTCAGGTCGGGCGGCGAAAGATCGCGGTGCGCGCACGGGCGACGTATCCCGACGATGCGGACTACGCGCGACGTTGGGGACTGGTCGACAAGGTGAATCAGGGGCGGTATTCGCAGTACCAGAAGCAGACCGAGCGGCCGATCGCGGTCGTCGTGCTGAGTCCACGCTGACCGCGAACCGCCCCCGACACCGGCTCAAACCGTCAGGATAGTCCGTCCTACCGCGGCACGCGACTCGATGGCCGCATGGGCCGCCGTCGCCTCGTCGAGCGGGAAGGTCTGTCCCACAACGACTTCCAAGTTCCCTGCGGCCGCCTCGGTGAGTGCGCGGCGGCCGAGGGCCGGCCAGTCGATATCGGCCTTGGTCATCTCCAGCAGCGGTCGCACAGTAATGTTCTGTGCGGCTGCGTATTCGGCTATATTCTCCAGGAATCCGCCTGCGGCGTTACCGTATCCGAGGAAGCGGCCACCGGGAGCGGTGGCGCGCAGGGCATCCGCGCCGATCGGTCCGCCCGCGCCGTCGAGCACCACCGTCACACCCGCCCCGCCGGTCGTCTCCCGGACTCGGTCCACCCAGCCCGGGGCCTCGTAGTCGAGCACCACTTTCGCGCCGAGGCGTTGTGCCAGTGCGAGTTTCGTCTCGCCGTGCGCCGCCGCGATGACCGAGGCGCCGGCCGCCGTCGCCAATTGCGTGAGCAGCGTGCCCAATCCGCCGCCCGCGGCGGTGATCAGCACCCACTCCCCCGAACGGATCCGGGCCTGTTCGGCGAGCATCAACGAGGTTCGCCCGTCGTGTACCAGGGCCGCGGCTCGGATGTCGTCCAGGCCGTCGGGGATCTCGGCCAGCGTCTGCGCCTTCGCCAGCGCCTTGGTCGCGTAGCCGCCGGTCGGCACTCCGCCGCCGATACCGCTGGCCGCGGTGGCCGTAGCCACTCGCTTGCCGATCCAGCCGGGATCGACGTCCTCGCCGACCGACGAGACCACACCGGCGACCGCGCCACCGGGGACGTACGGCGGCTCGACCGGGAAGAAGTCCCGGCCCCAACCCCCGCGCAGCCGCACATCCAGGAACATCACATCGGCCGCCGCGACGTCCACGACCACCTGACCGGGCCCGGCGACCGGATCGGGCGCCTCGGCGGGCGCCAGCACCTCCGGTCCCCCGAACGACTTCACTTCCACAACACGCATGATCGGCCACATCCTCTCGTCTCGAACGATGCGACCAGCCTGATACCTCGAGCTGAGTTGAGGTCAATCCCCGTTCGCCGAGAGCGAGAACACGTCGCGAAGGATTTGCCGGTCACGGCCGGTTCCGGATACGATCACCCGCGAGGGGAGTACTTCCCAAGCGCTATACCGGTCAGTACGGATTTCACGGTTGAGATCCCCGGGTGGCCGCCCGTTTCACGGGCGAAGGAGACCTCGGGTGGTTTGCCATACCCGAGGAGTCTCATGAGTTCGACCCCGACCGTTCTCGCATCATCTCAGCTACACACCATCGGCTCGCCCTGGCTGTGGGCGGCGACCATCGCCGGTGTGTTGCTGCTGCTGGTGCTCGACTTCGCCGTCACCCGACGCCCACACGAGGTGTCGATGCGCGAGGCTCTCGGGTGGACGGCGTTCTATCTGGCGTTGCCGGTCACGTTCGGCATCGTGATCTGGTTGGCGTACGGGTCGCGGCCGGGCACGGAATTCTTCACCGGCTATCTGCTGGAGAAATCGCTGTCGGTGGACAATCTGTTCGTCTTCATGCTGCTCCTGGCCGCATTCGCGGTGCCGGCGAGGCTGGCCCAGCGGGTCCTGCTGTTCGGCATCGCGGGTGCGCTGGTGCTGCGCGGCATCTTCATCGCACTGGGCGCCGCCGCGCTGGCCGCACTGGATTGGGCATTCCTGCTGTTCGGCGCGATCCTGCTGGTCACGGCCGCCAAGTTGCTGAAGGACGCGATCACCGGACAGGAGACCGAGGTCGAGGTCACCACGATGCGTTCGGTGCGGCTGCTGCGCCGGGTGATGCCCGTGACCGACGGCTATCGCGAGGCCCGGATGAGCGTGCGGGAGGCCGGACGTCGCGCGCTGACGCCGCTGGCCCTGGTTGTCACCGCGGTGATGACCACCGATCTGGTATTCGCGGTCGATTCGGTGCCCGCGGTCTACGGCGTCACCGGCGACCCGTATCTGGTGTTCGCCACCAACGCCTTCGCGCTGCTGGGCCTGCGCGCTCTGTATTTCGTCCTGCACGCGGCGCTGAACCGACTGGTGCACCTGGCCTACGGGCTCGCGGTGATCCTCGCCTTCATCGGCGTGAAACTGGTGTTGCACTGGGCGCACGAGATCTGGGCGGGCGTGCCGCAGGTGTCGACGGCGGCCTCGCTTCTGGTGATCGTCGTGGTGCTGGCGGCGGTCACCGCGACGAGTCTGTGGTCCACCCGGGGTGAGAGCGAAAGCGATTCCACCCCGAAGACTCCCGCACCGTAGTGGTGAGCCCGGATACTCCGCGCCTCAGGTGAGCTTGACCCGCGCCGCGACGAACCGGGCGACCGCGGGGGCGAGCCGCTGGAAGTGGTACTGCAGATGGGCCTCCGGGGTCACCGGGACGATGTCGCGGCCGTCCTGCACGGCCCGCACTATCTGCTCGGCGACCTTCTCCGGGCCGTAGTGCCGCTTGCGGTACAGCTCATCGTATTTCGCCTGCTTGTCCGCCTCGTCCGAGGCGGACAAGCCCGAGAATCGGGTTGTGGCAACGATATTCGTGTGCACGATGCCGGGACAGATGGTGTGCACCTCGATGCCCTTACCGGCCAGCTCGGCGCGCAGGCAGTCGGAGAACATGAACACCGCCGACTTGCTCGTCGAGTAGGCGCTGAACCCGCGCTGCGGCATATAGGCGGCCATACTGGACAGATTCACGATGTGCCCGCCGAGCCCGCGCTCGGCCATGGCCGCGCCGAAGGTGCGGCAGCCGTTGATCACCCCGCCCAGATTCACCCGCAGCACGCGGTCGAAATCCTCTGCCGAGGTCTCGAAGAAGTCGCCCGCCTGACCGATTCCGGCATTGTTGATCAGGATGTCGGGTACCGCGTGCGCGGCGATGACCGCGGCGGCGTGCTCGGCGACGGCCTTCTCGTCCGAGACATCGACCGAATAGGCATGTGCCACACCGCCTTCGGCCTCCACCAGCGCGACGGTCTGTTTGGCCGCATCCAGATTCAGGTCCGAGACCACGATCTCCGCACCCCGTCGAGCGAAGGACAGCGCGGTCTCCCGGCCGATGCCACTGCCGCCGCCGGTGATCACGACGAGCTGGTCCTCGAACTCACGACGCTCCCGGCCACGCGCGACCTCCGCGCGCCGCAGCCCGCGCGGGGACGCGCCCTCGGTGAGCGAATCGACGAGTTCGGTTGTGGCCGTTGCCAACAGCTCCGGATGCGAGAACGGCAGCCAGTGTCCGGCGGGCACCTCACGACGCCACAGCCGCGAGGTCCACCGCGCCTCGTCCGCGTATCCCGCCGGCCGCACCGCGACGTCGCGGCCGGCGATCACCAGTTGCACCGGCACCTCGGTGTAGCGGTCGCGGGCGTTGACCAGGCGCTGCAGGATATTCGCGCGGTAGATGCGCATCCCGTCGAAGAAATCCTCCCGGAACCTCGGGCCCAGACGCACATTCGCGGGCGCGGTCTCGTTCATCAAGCCGACGAAACGCTGCCAGATCGTGGCCGCCGACAGCGGCCGCAACACCACGCGCGGCACACCCGGGGTCATGAACAGGAACGTGTACGCCGAGGACAGCAACTGGGTGAACGGGCCCCACGCCGCGCCACGGGAAAGCTTGGCGCGCATCCACTTTCCCATGTGATCGAGGTTCGGCCCCGAGACCGAGGTGAACGAGGCGATCCGCGCGTCGGCCCGCGGCTCGCACACCGCCTCCCACATCTGCACCGATCCCCAATCGTGCGCGAGCACGTGAACCGGCCGTTCGGGACTGACCGCATCGGCGACCGCGAAGAAGTCCGACGCGAAGGCATCGAGCCGGTAGTCGCTCGTACGGCTGGTGCGGGTGGAGCGGCCGTGGCCCCGGGTGTCGTAGGCGACGACGTGGAACCGCCGGGCCAGCAGCGGAATCACCCGATCCCACAGGTGATGATCGTCCGGCCAGCCGTGCACCAGCACGACCGTCTCGGCGGCGGCGTCGCCGTATTCGTAGACGGCGAGGTCGAATTCGCCGTTGCGGACGATTCGTTCGGCATCTGGAACGGGGGTCTGATCGGTCACGATATCTCCCTTCGGAGCCGGTGGAGGGGACGCGGGTGGGCGCGGGGCCTCATAGGTCCAGCACCAGACGCTCACCAGCACAACGGGATACGCAGATGAGCAGGTCGCCCGCTGCTCGCTCGGCGTCGGTCAGCACGGTGTCGCGATGGTCGACCGGTCCGGACAGCGCGTTCACCCGGCAGGTGCGGCAGAAGCCCTGACGGCACGAATACGGGCTGTCCGGGCGGACTTTCAGCAACTCCTGCAGAACCGTGCGATCGGCGGGCACCGCGATGACCTCACCGGTACGCGCCAATTCGACCTCGAAGGCGGTGCCGTCCCGGACGGGCAATGGGGAGAACCGCTCGGAATGCAGTTCCACACCGGGCATCTCGCGAACCCGGTCGGCGATCAGCGTGGTCATCGGGACCGGACCGCAGCAGTAGACCGCGGTGGCGGTGTCCACACCGGCGAGCAGATCCCCGGCCTCGGGCAGCCCGGACTCGTCGTCGGTGCGGATGCTCACCCGAGAGCCCAGGAGTTCGAGTTCGCCGAGGAAGGCCATGGAGTCGCGGCTGCGCCCGGTGTAGACCATCGACCAGTCGACGCCGAGCCGTCGCGCCATCCGCACCATCGGCAGAATCGGCGTGATCCCGATGCCCCCGGCCACGAAATGCACACGCGCGGCGGCGGATCCGTGTCCGGGCAGCACGAACGGGAAGGCGTTGCGCGGACCCCGCACCGTGACCGAGCTGCCGATCGTCAACGCCTCGTGCACCTCACGCGAACCGCCCGCACCGTCCGGAATGCGCCGCACCGCAACGCGATACGCATGCCGTTCGGCCGGATCTCCGCACAGCGAATACTGCCGCAACCGGCCCGAGGGCAGTTCCAGGTCCAGATGCGCACCGGGCCGCCAGGGCGGCAGCGCGCGGCCGTCGGGCGCGGTCAGCAGCAGGCTCACCACATCGGTGTCGTGCGCCTCCACCCGCCGCTGCGCGACCGTGAGCGCGATGCGGTGATCGTCCACCGTCCCGGCGGCCGTTCGGCGATTGATCAGGGCCGTCCAGCGCATCCGGGTCTCGGCGACCGCATCGATGACGCGAATCGCCCTGTCGCTGCGGCGTCTCCCGTACAGGTCCGCCGGAGGCAGCAGCGGAACCCGCCGCGCGCTCACGACGCCATTGCCTGCGCGGCAGGCGATTTGGCGAGATAGGCGACGGCCTGCGCGGTCGAGCCGACGGATCCGGGATCGTACCCGGGCCGCAGCACCGTGGCCGCACTCCACAGCAGTGCGGGCACCCCGGGCAGCGCACCGCGCCACATCGCGCCGAACACCCGCAGCACCAGGCGCGGATAACGCATATTCGGCAGCGAAGGGTCTTCGTGCACAAGGTATTTGGTGCCACGAAGCACCAGGGCCAGGAAGATCGGGAAGACGATCAGCATCAGCGCGGATCGGCGCACATAGCCGACATCGAAGTACTGCGCCACATCGTGCGCGACGTGCCGATGCTCGACCTCCTCGGCACCGTGCCAGCGGAACAGATCCAGCACGCGCGGGTCCGCGCCGAACCGCTCGAGGTCGGCGTTGAGCACCCAGTCGCCCAGGTAGGCGAAGAAATGCTCGAGGGTGGCGATGAAGCCGATGCGTTCGACCAGGGTCTGGAATTGCGCGGCGGCCCCCTGGGCGGGGCGAGGGCCGAGGGTCTTGCGGAACAAGAACTCCATCTGACGCACGTAGGCGTCGACATCGATGCCGTGCGCGGTGAGTACCTGTTGCAGCACGTCGTTGTGGGTTTCGGCGTGCATCGATTCCTGACCGATGAAGCCGAGCATCTGCTCGCGCAGTTTCTCGTCCTGCACCAGCGCCAGCGCCTCGGAGAACGCCAGCACGAACATCCGCTCGCCCTCGGGCAGCAGCAGGTTCAGCGCGTTGATCAGGTGGGAGGCGATCGGCTCGTCCGGCATCCAGCGCAACGGGGTGTCGCGCCAGTCGAACCGCACATTCCGTGCGTGCAGGGCTACCTCGCCCGGATCGGTCCCGTCCCGAGGCGTCCACTGGGGAAGCAGCTTCATCGGTACTCCTGGTCTCGTCGTGCGACGTCACCGCCGCCGATACCCGAGCGTAGCAAAATTTCGGGTGTATATGCGACTGGGAGTTACATCTATAGCTTCGGGGCGGTCACCGCTTCTCTTCCAGGGGAAAGTGCGAGGCCTTTCCGGTCGAGTCGATGGTGGTGGCCTTGGTGTAGAGGTTCGCGGGCTGGGCCGGATCGGACAGTACGACGTGCACGGGCTTGTCGACGTAGTTCCCGGCGGCGCAGTTGGGCGTGCAGGTGTTGTCGTGCTCGGTGCCGTCGCCCTCGGCCTTGTCGGCCGTCCAGGACTTCCAGGTGATCTTCTCGACCTGCACACCCAGATCCGCGCACGCGAGGATCAGGTTCTGCGGCCGCACGGCCGGTTTGTCGAACGAACAGTCCAGGACGTCCGGCAGGGAATTCGACTGCCCCGCCGACCGGACGCCGGTGCCCGGCGACGGGGAATTCTGCGAACCGCATCCGGCAACCGCGGCGAGCACCGCCGCCGCCACACAGCATCCGATGCGCACACGCCTGCGATTCGTTCTCGTGTTCACCATGTTCGCGCTCCCAAGTCCGTCACCGATCACCCTCACGTGGCCGACCGCAGCACCGCCGCAGGTTCCGGCAGGCTAACGCACTCCCCGGACACACCGCGACACACCCGCCGCGAGCGAGGCGAAACGGGGTGCGATCGCTGTCGGGGCGAGACTGCCTCAGTGGCGCAGAAATGTTGACAATGCTAGTAATTGGAGGACATCGATTCGGACCGGACGTCGTTCCGCGGGGGCGCGCAAGGCCGACGGCATGGCCAGGCTAGGAGAAAAATTGACCAGGCTGCACCGGACACCGGCGGCCTAGGGATCACATATGGTGACGATCCTCGGAGGCGGCATCGCGGGCACCTTGCTCGCGGGTGGGCTGGCGCGAGCGGGCCACTCTGCCGTCGTCTACGAACGCAGACCCAACGTGCGCGGCGGCGCGTTCCTGTTCCTGGACGCGCACGCGCACCGCACGATGGCCGATCTGGGAGTTCCCGCCGATCAACTCGACGACGCGTCCTATCCCGTGGACGGATTCCGGGTCGGCGCGCCGGCCTCGGACGTGCACGAATCGCCCGCGACCGGGCATCGGCTGTATCACCGCACCGATCTGATGCGGGTGCTGACCGAATTCGCCTGGGCCGCAGGCGCGGACATCCGCTACGGGACGGCGTTCAGCGATCTGGATCCGGACAGCGGCATGCTGTATCCCGGCGGCGCCGCGACCGACCTGCTCATCGCCGCCGACGGCATCGACTCGATCGCCCGCACCCGGCTCGAGCCCGAGCGCGTCGCCGAATATGCCGGGCAGGTGGTGCTCTACGCGACCGCCGCGCCCGGTACCCGGCCCAACACCACCCCGTCGGTGCTGCATTTCCACCGGCACGCGGGCGACACTCCGGCCACCTTCGGGCATTTCTGGAACGACACCGTCGCGGTGTGGTTCGTGCGCCTGACCCGCGAGCCGATCGAGGTGGGCTACACCGGATTTCACCCGCTGGCCCGATGGATCGAACCGATTCGCAGCGCCCTGCCCGAGATTCCGTATCTGCTGGACACCCTGCTCGACCACACCGCGATGGTGCACGTCTCCAATGCCCGCCGTGTGCCGCTGGCCAAGGCTCTTCCGCCTCGACTACCCGTAATCCTTTGCGGGGACGCTGATCACGCGCTCAGCCCGTCGTCCGGTGTCGGTGCGCGCAATGCCATCGACGATGCGGCGGCGCTGTGCCGCGCTCTGCTGAACGGTGACGATCCCGCCGATACCATGGCCCGTCGGCGTGCGGAGGTGCTCGCCCAACACGGTTGAGCGCCAATGACATTGCGGCGAGGCGCTGCGCGGTCTCAGAATGCGAAGACGTACGTGCTGCGATCACCGGATTGACATGCGTTGGCATAGGTCTGGCGATAGCTGACCCGCGTACCGTGCCAGATGCCCTCGGCAGAGAGGGTGACCGGGTCGTAGATCATCGGGCAGAACCGCATGGCCCGGCCGCGCAGCGCGCCGAAGTCGCCGCCCGCGGCCTCGAGTTCGTCGCAGGCCGCGTCCGATTGGGGATGGTTGCCCGCGACGGCCGGCGAGCAGGTCAACAGGACGGTGCCCAGCGCCGGTGCGTGACTCCGGGACACGCTGAGCAGCAGGACCGTGGGCGGCAGATCGGTGGGCCGGGCCTGCGCGGGTGCCGCGGTGACCGCCGCCATGGTCGCCAATGCGGCCGACGCCACTGCCGCGGTACGGCATGAGATCATAATGTTTCTCCTGGTCGCGGGCCATATCTACGTTATCTGCCTATCGACCCGACACGCGCGGACGTTTCAGGCCGGGCCTTCGGCGGCCGATCCGCCGATCGTGTCGTGCCAACGATCCGCCCACGCCCAGAGCTGCTCGAGCGCCCGGCCCAGTTCGACGCCCGGATAGGTCAGCTCATAGGACTTGTCGAAGCGTTTGACGATGATTCCGGCGGTCTGCAGCGTCTGCAGGCGCACCGACAGCATGCTCGACGAGCAGTTGTCCATGCGACGGCGCAACTCCAGAAAGCCCAGCGGACCCGGCTCCAGCTCCCAGATCACCCGCAGCATCCAGCGCTGGCCCAGCAGCTCCATGGCGTGCGTGGGCGCCACGGCCGGATCCCGCCGCGGTGTCCTCGGATCTCTTGCGCTTCTCATTCAGAACTACCATAGTTGCTTCTGAAATAGAAGTGATCGAGTAAGGAGGCCGAGTGGATTCGAGCAGAATCGCGCTGGTGACCGGGGCATCGCGGGGCATCGGAGCGGCCACGGCCCGGATTCTGGCCGCCCGAGGCGACCACGTGATCGTCAACTACCGTGAGAAACGCAGGCGCGCACAGGATCTCGCCGACGACATCGCCGCGTCCGGCAGTAGCGCGTCGATCGCCGGAGCCGATCTGTCCGACGAGGACGCCGCGCACGCACTGGTCCGAGAGATCGTCGGGGAGTTCGGACGCCTGGATGTGCTGGTACTCAACGCATCCGGCGGTCTCGAGCGCGGCGCGTCGCCGGATTACGCGATGTCCATCAACCGTGACGCGCAGCTGCGGTTGGTCCGGCTGCTGCTGCCGCATATGCCCGCCGGCGCGCGCATCATCTTCGTCACCAGTCACCAGGCGCACTTCCACGGCCGCAAACCCGTGCCCGCGGACTATGCGCCCATCGCCGCCAGCAAACGCGCCGGAGAGGACGCCCTGCGCGAGCTGATCCCCGAATTCGACTCGCGCCGAATCGGTTTCACCGTCGTCTCGGGCGATATGATCGACGGCACCATCATCGTGCGCCTGCTGCAACGCCGTGATCCGGACGCGGTCGCCGCCCGCACCGAGCACGGCGCGCTCCCGACGGTCGAGGAATTCGCCACCGCCGTGGCCGATGCCGCCTTCGGCGATCACCCGCTCGGGCACACCGTGTACGTCGGCGGGGCGGACTACCTCGACTACTCCGTCCAGTGAAGGTTGCGTATGAGCGGCTTCAGCAATGACGAGAAGGCATATCGTCAGCGGGTCGGCGGGGACGCCGCGACGCGAACCGGCCTGAGACGCCGGAGTGCCGTCACTCTTGCTCGCCGCGCCGCATAGCAAGAGTTCTGCTGCGCGACAACGATATTCAGTCCGGCCAGACCGGTGGGCGCTTCTCCAGGAACGCGGCCATGCCCTCGCGAGCGCCGGGCAGTTGGGAGGCGGCGGCCATGACCTCGACGGCCAAGGTGTAGGCGTCGGCTTCGGGGCGGTCGAGTTCGGCGTAGAGGGTGTGCTTGCCGAGGGCCTTGCTCGCACGGCTGCCGCGGGTCGCGCGGCCGAGCAATTCGGCGACGGCGGCGTCGAGATCCTCGTCGGGAACCGCGCGGTTGATCAGACCCCATTCCGCGGCGGTGCGGGCATCGATCGGGTCGCCGGTCAAGGCCAGTTCCATCAGGCGTTTGCGGCCGACCGCACGTGCCACCGGGACCGCCGGAGTGTGGCAGAACCAGCCGCCCTTACCGCCGGGCAGCGCGAAACCGGCCGATTCGGCGGCGATCGCGAGGTCGCAGGAGGCGACCAGCTGGCATCCTGCCGCGGTGGCAAGACCGTGCACCCGTGCGATGACCACCTGCGGCGCGGCCTCGATGGCCCGCATCAGCTCGGTGCACAACTCCAGCAGCTCGCGCACACCGACGAGATCCCGGGCCGCGACGTCGGCGAAGTCGTGACCGGCCGAGAACACCGGGCCGCGAGCGGCCAGCACGATCCCGGTCGCATCGCAGGCACCGGCGGCCCGGAACGCGGCCAGCAATTCGGCCAGATGCTCGGCCGAGAGCGCATTGCGCCGCTCGGGGCGGTTCATCGTGATGCGGACGGTGTCACCGTCCCGGTCGACGAGCAGGTGCTGATAGTCCACGGCGGTCATATCCCCACGATAGTTCCCCGCCGGATCCTTCGGGCCGGTTGTTATCGGCCCTTCATGCGGCGGGCTCGAGAATCGCGTCCCGGGACAGCAGGTCGGCATAGAAACCGTTGCGCTCCAGGAGTTCTCGGTGCGTTCCGCGTTCGACGACGCATCCGGCGTCCAAGACGACGATCTGGTCGGCGTCTCGGATGGTGGACAGGCGGTGGGCGATGGTGATCGTGGTGCGACCGGCCGACAGGGCGTCGATGGCGGCTTGGACCTCGCGTTCGGTGCGGGTGTCCAGGGCGCTGGTGGCCTCGTCGAGCACCATGATCGGCGGATTGCGCAGGATGGCGCGGGCCACGGCCAGGCGTTGTTTCTCACCGCCGGAGAAGCGGTAGCCGCGTTCGCCGACGAGGGTGTCGTATCCGTCGGGCAGGCTCGCGATGTGGTCGTGGATCTGCGCGGCCCGCGCCGCGGCGATCAATTCCTCATCCGTGGCATCGGGTTTGGCGAAGCGCAGGTTGTCGGCGACCGAGGCGTGGAACAGGTACGTCTCCTGGGAGACCACGCCGACGGCGGCGGACAGATCGGCGAAACTCAGGTCCCGCACGTCGATTCCGTCGATGCGGACGTGCCCCGAGTTCGCGTCGTACAGCCGGGCCACCAGATATCCGAGAGTCGTCTTGCCCGAACCGGTTTCGCCGACGATCGCCAGAGACGTCCCGGCCGGAACGGTGATGTCGATGTCCCCCAGCACTTGTCGATCCTGCGGATCGTAGGCGAATCCGACGTGTTCGAACCGCACCGTCCCCGCGACGCCCGAGGCGGGCAGCGCGACCGGACGAGCCGGTTCCTCGATATCCGAACGCAGGTCGAGGTATTCGAAGATCCTGCCGAACAACGCCATCGAGCTCTGCATATCCACTCCGGTGGAGAGCAGCTGCACCGCCGGACGCAGCAGGCTCGTCTGCAAGGTAGTGAAGGCGACCAGGGTGCCGATGGACACCAGCGAATGCCCGCGCGCGGAGCTGAGCCCGGCGACCCAGTAGATCACCGCGGGCATTGCGGCCATGACGATTTGGATGGTCGACTGCCGCCAGCGCCCGGCCATACTGGAGCGGATCTCCAGATCGACCAGCCCGCGCGACTCCCCCGTGAATTCATCGATCAGGGCGGATGCGCGACCCATGGTGCGCCCCAACAGGATTCCGCTGACCGACAGCGATTCCTCGACGATCGCCGACATTCCGGCGAGTTTGCGCTGGCGCGCCGCGGTGATCCGGCGACGCTCGTCGCCGACGCGACGGCTGATCCAGACGAAGAACGGCAGCATCAGCAGCGATACGGCCGCGAGCCGCCAATCCAGCGCGAACATCGCGATGATCGCGGCGGTCACGGAGGTGAAGTTCGAGACGATGGATGTGGCTGTCGTGGTGACGGTGGATTGCATGCCGCCGATGTCGTTGGCGATGCGCGATTGCACCTCGCCGGTGCGGGTGGTGGTGAAGAAGGCCAGCGGCATGCTCTGCAGCCGCGCGTACACCGACGCGCGCAGGTCGTGCATCACCTGCTGGCCGACCGCGGTGGAGATATAGGTCTGCGACACGCTGAACACACTGGTCAGCACGACCACGGCGATCATGCCCGCGACCAGGACCGTGAGCAGTCCGGTGCGGCCGTGCGGCAGGGCGTCGTCCAGGACCGCGCGCAACATGAACGGCGAGGCCAGCGAGACGACCGAGGAAAGCCCGACCAGCGCGGCGACCAGCGTCAACCGTGCGCGATAGGGCCGGAACAGCCGCAGGATGCGGCGAAACTCGGGTGGGGATTGGGCTGCCATAGGCGCCTCCTTTTCGGGAACTACTTCGCCCTAACTGAGCTTGGCTCACAATTATTCCATACAACAATGAGCTAAGCTCAGAATCATGGCCGATGCCACCCGGATTCCCACCACGGAGACAGATCTGCCGGAGTTGTTCCGGCGGACCAGCAAACGCATCCACCGCAACCAGATGGCCCGCCTGGCACCCCTGGGCCTGACCCCCGCACAGAGCCGCGCCCTGCGCACCATCGGCCGCGCCCCGGAGCCGCTGCGCATGTCCGCCTTGGCCGAACGTCTCGACATCGTCCCCCGGTCCGCGACCACGGTCGTCGACGCCCTCGTGGACGCGGGGTTGGTGAACAGGGCCCCCGACCCCGCCAACCGCCGATCCACCCTGGTCACCCCCACCGAAGCCGGGCACCGCATCCTGACCCGAATGTCCGAGGCCCGTCGCGAAGCCGCGGCGGAGACCTTCGCGGCATTGTCCGAAACCCAGCGAGAAACGTTGCGAGAGTTACTCGCAACGCTCGATGCCGCAGGCCCCGCCTGACCGTGCGCCTTTCGCCGAAACGCGGACCCGATTCCCCTCCAGCACTGTCGAATTCGCCGACGGTGCCACCTCGGTCGGCGCGGCTCAGGCCGAGCGCGCCCCGGCCAGGGAATCGTCGGCGTCCGAATTCCGCCGCGTCAGCAGTAGCACCACCACCGCACAGACCACCAACAGCGCGGCGCTGAAAAGCATTGCGCATTCGGCAAATTTTCCGCAGCCGGAACAACGCCTCGCGATACCCTGCAGGGAATTGTCTCCCGACCGCGCCGCGGCGAATCCTGAAGCGGTGAAAGACATCCGATACGGACTACTGCTTCCCGCCGGACAAGCCCAGCTCGCGGCCGGAGGTTCGGCACACGCGCTGCTCGACCTGGTGGTGACCGCCGAGCAGCGAGGATTCGATTCGGCCTGGGTCGGCGACTCCCTCCTGCGCGCGCGAATCGAACCCCTGACACTGCTCGCGGCCGCCGCGACAGCAACCGAACGCATCATCCTCGGCACCGCCGCCCTGATCCCCGCCTACCGCAACCCGGTCCACACCGCACTGACCCTGACCTCGCTGGATCTGCTGTCGCGGGGCCGCATCGTCCTCGGCGTCGGGGCCGGATTCCCGGGCATCAGCGAGCCCGAATTCGAGTTGTCCGGAGTCGATTTCCGAACCCGCTTCGCATATCTCGACGACACCGTGCGCCTCTGGCGTCAACTGTGGTCGGGTAACTCGAACCCCTTCCACGGCAAGGTTTTACACTACGACTGGCTGCCCGAGGTGCCGCGTCCCCACCGTCCCGGCGGACCACCGATCTGGCTCGCCGGAATAACCCCCGCAGCCCTGCGCCGCACAGGTCGCCTCTACGACGGTTGGCTCCCCTATCCACCGGATGTCCGCGACTACGAATCCGGCCTGACCGCGATCCACGCGGCGAGCACAGCTGCCGGACGCGACGAAGCCTCCATCACCCCAGCTCTTTTCGCGACCGTCTACATCGACGACGATCCAGTCCGCGGCCGCGCCGCCCTGGCCGACTACTGCGAAGCCACTTACCGCATGCCCCTGGAACAGGTCGAGCAGATCCAGGTGATGATGACAGGATCAACGGAACAGGTTGCCGCCCAACTGGATCAGTACGTCCAGGCCGGAGCACGCCACCTGCTCATTCGCATCGCGACTCTCACCCCGGAAGCCTTCACCACCCAACTCGACCAGGCCACCGCACTGATCGAGCGATCCCGGCCTGCCATCCCGCCCCTCTGAGACGGAGCACCAACTACCTTGTAGTGCAACATCACCGGTGACCGTGGTGAGAATTGATGCGGACCGTTCCGGCACCGGCCCCACTCGGCCATCTGCTCCACCATACGGAAGGTCGGCCGAGACGGACTTGTCTCCGGCCGATGTCTCCCGCACATCGGCCACCCTGCGCCGTGACACTTGTCGCAATGTTGCTGAGATGCGAATGTCACTGTGGCACTAGTGGATTGTCGCGCGCCCGGGCGGATTACCCTATTGGGTGCCGTTTGCGGTCGGAGTCACGAGCAGCACGACGCGGTCGGGAGCGTCGGCGGGGGCTTCAGTGGATACGGGAATAGGCCCGGGCGGCGTGGGCGCGTTGCTCGTCGACAACGGCTCCGAGTCGACCGCCGCGATTCGCACTGTCGTACAGCGACATCGCGCCGCACTCGCCCATGTCGTCGAGACCGCCGCCGAACAGGGCGGCGCTCGCAGGGATTTGGACGTGGAAACCTTCATCGACTGTATCGCCGGCGCATATCTCTCCGAACGCGCACGCGAGGGAAACGTCGCCCCCGGATGGCCCCAACGCATCCGCACCCTGCTCGAACCGACCACCTCGGCACCGCACAGGCCCAGTAGACGCAGCCGCAGACGTGCGGCCATCCGGGAGCAGAGCGCGGCGCGGGATCTACAGCCCGCGAAGGATGGCGGCAACGCACCGCGGGCATCGAACGCCACCGCATTCGAGCGTGGGGACACTACCGGGGAACAGCGAGATCGCAATCGCACCGAGATCTGAAGCGTCCCAGCTGAATCCGGCCTGATCCCAAGGTATTGGTACGACAGTGCGGCTGGCGTTGCACGATCCTGACAGCACGCGGGGTCGCCGAAGCAGGCGACGGCGAGCTGTCCAGGGAGGTGCGAGTTCGGCCATCAGCTTCTGGACGCAGCTGGGATCACGCCGATATTGTCACGAGCATGAGCAGTAGCGGGGGATCTTCGGTCAGAACCTGTCAGTAGTTCCCGACGATGTGCAAGCGGTCGGGCAGTACGTATACAACATCGCCGACACCATGAAGCAGGCACTGAGTTCAGCCGCTCGGGAGGTCGATGCTCTACTCGGCCAGCACTGGACCGGCGACGCCGCCGCCGAATTCTCCGCCGGGTGGAGCGAAGCCCACCACGGCGGAACGCAACTCATGCAGGAGCTCACCAGTCTGGCCGAGAAACTCGGCGTGACCGCTGACAGCTACCGCTCGGCCGATACCGGTAATGCCAACCGCATCTCAAGTCTGGATCTGCCATGAGTTCCGAGTTCACCGTCGACCTCGACCAACTCGACCGGATCGTTGGCCAATTGAGTGGCTTGTCCGGATTCCTGCGTGAACACCTCGATGAGCTCGACCGCAAGGTAAAAACTCTTTCCACTGGCAGCTGGGAATCCGCTGCCGCAGCTGCGTACTCCGACGCCCACACCCAATGGCTCTCCAGCGCAAAGGAACTCGCCGAAGGCATCTCCGAGATGAGTGATGCCGCCAAAAAAGCCCACGGCCGCTACACGACCGCGATCGATACCAATCGCCGCATACTCGAGAGCGGACAAACATGATCGTCGATTGGCAGACCTATTACGACGCTGCCAAGAAATGTCACGATCTCGCAGATGATCTGCGTAGGACCGATAAACCGGTACATGATGCCGTCAAAGGCAAGTGCGCCGGTATGGCAGGCGATGCGCCTGGCTGCAAAGAATGGGGCAAGGCATACGACACCGCCGCCCAGCAGACAATGCAGGCGTGCTCGAGCCTGGCCAACGCCCTCACCAACTACGGGACAGCCCTGTACGCGATGGGCTACAACTACGGCATCGCCAACAAGAGCAATCCCGCGCCAACCCGCCCTGCCATAAATCAGGTCAGCGAGTACTCGGCGATGTTCGACGGGATGGATGACCGACAGAACCTGCAGCTGAGCCAGGACCACTTCATCACTCTGAAAAACGGAGCTGACACTGTCGCTACGGCCACACAAAACGTAGCCTCCCCTATCGGCAATTATCACGACGCCACTGTCGCTCTTGGTCACGACACCTCCAGCGCGATCAACACTCTCGAGACCACTATCGTCGTCACCGCCGTGGTCGGCGCCATTCGCCGCCAACTCGATGACGACCAAGGTCAACAAGATTGCGAGCACATTCGGATACCCTCCGGCTGCAGTCAAGGATGCGATTCACAAGATCAAAGCGCAAGGCGGGTGACGAGGTAACGGCGGCAATAAAAATCCGGATGTCGTAGTCGACCTGGATTCCGGTGAGGTACACGTAAAGATGCCGGATGGTACCCCTTCGGAAGACAGCATCGGAAACATCCTGGACGAACTCGAGGGGAACTGATGAACGGGAATGCTGCAGATCAACAAATTAAGGAATATAACGATCGCTGGATCATATCGCCGATGCGGGGCGGCGAGGTTTGCCGAGTCATCTGGCAGCCAAATATCATCGAGCTGATCTTCAACAATTCCTTCAAGCTCACCGTCGGATACGATGCACAACTTTCGCCCCGATCGCTCGCGAAAAATGCGCCAGAACGGCAGACGATCACGCATTGGGCGCGAGAAGCCGTTGAACAATATCTCGGCTCCCCGGTCGTATCACCGGTATTCTTCAAATCGGGTGCCGCCAGGATCGCCTTCAGGAACGGATGGAAACTCCTTCTCACTGACAGCACCGAGGCATCCGAGGTCACACTATATGACGGTGAAACGTCGCTGTGGACTCGCACTGGACTATCGGCGCAGACCAACTATCCGATTGTACGGATAGATCCGTGGACAGGAAATTTGGTTACGACTCCCGAGTGGCCGCCGCGGCCCGAGAACTTGGATATCGACTACGACTCCGACGATATCAACGACTGAGTGGATTCTTCGAGTCACGGACACCGACCGATCCGCCGAAGAGATGGGCAACCTCGACGCAATCTCCGCCGTCTGACTATGACTACTCTTGAACCAGATTGCGCCGGATAGCCTTTTGCTCACGCGCCGTACTCCTCTGCGATGCGATCTCCAGCACCAGACGCCTGGTGTTGCAAGGTGCCTCACTGGCTCGGCCATCACCTCCCGGCTGCCGACCTGATGCCGCAAGGTTGCCTCGGACAACAGCACTTCCAGTGAGAATTCAGGATCTTCGGTAATTCTCCGCTGCCGCCGAGCTGTCAGTTCCAACTGCCGTGCTGCATCTGCGACTGTCGGCGATTCCGGGAGAGCCCACGGGATTCGCCTCGCGAGTGACACGCTGCCATCCCGCATGCGCGGGAATGCAATTCGGAAATACGAAAGCGCGCAACACTTTCGACAGCACCTGCCGATTGCCGGGCCGAGGACGACATGATCAGACTATTCCATCTGCACCACAGAGCTTTTCAAGTCTACGAAGAAGCAGGCTCCGCCTCAGGGGGACGTATGGATGAACTCGGCGAGCGAATTGCCATGGGACTCGGGCGTTGCGAGGCGGAGCCTCGCCGAGCCGAGCGATGCGGATCGAGCAAGCATCGCACTGAAGCTACCCGCAGACCCCACCGAAACACTCGACGAGAGATCGAACGATGGCTCGACGGATGACCGCGGTCGAAGATTTCCGCCGCAAAGATGGCACCCCGTCACCGCGGCCGCCATCACCGGACGCACCGTCTCATCGGAGACGACGTGCACCCGGGACCCGGGTGGGGGGTCGAAGTTCAGGCGGTTGTCGTGCGGACTGTGCCGCTGCTGATGATCAGCAGGCCTCCCATTCCGGCTCGACTTCCCGGATCATGCCGCCGGGGTGTCCTCCGAGGATCGCCTCGAGGACTTTGTGACACACGGACATGCAGGACAGGTGTCCGTGCATGGTCAGGACCGTGTGCGCTTCGGTTCGGCGGCATTCCTGGACCAGCTCGACGAACGCCGGTGGCAGGGTCCCGTCGTGGGGAACCGGCTCGTAGAAGACGGTGCCCAGTGCGTACCCGAGTGAGTCCGCGGCGGCTCGTAGCCGCTGTTCAACCGAATTCGGGTCGCGATCGCGCAGTAGATCGGTGCGTAGGTATCCGTAGGCGAGGGGCAATACAGTGTGCATCGGATGATCCGGTTTCGGTTCGCCGCACAAGGTCGTGGCCCCACCGAGCGGCACTGCTCGACCTCGGCTGCACTCCGTTGTGAGCCGCAGGGGCCGCAAGCCGTGCCGGTGGGGTCGTCGTGCGGTGAACGCTCCGCCGAAAGGCTGGCACTTCTGTCGCTTGCCCCTGTAATTCTCGTCTTTTACACCCATCCGGCATCCGTGGAATTACCCATCCTCGTACCCAGATAAGTACCCGTATACCTGCCTCCCGGCTGAACCAGGCACCGAAAACAGGGCGGAGGACGGCGACGCAGCTTTCGCATCAACTCGTTATTCGCTACGGGGATGCTGGGTACTCGACGCGGTTAGATTGGTGTCGTGGCCAGACGCAGGCACGCTCGCATGGTCGGTAACATGCCGTTCGCGATCACCAGCTTCGTCGGACGGGAACGGGATATCCGCGAGGTCCGCAAGCTGCTCACGACCGCGCGACTGGTCACGCTCACCGGTGTGGGCGGGGTGGGTAAGACACGGCTGGCCACCGAGGTCGCGGCCGCCACTCCATTCCCGGACGGTGTCTGGTTCGTGGATCTCGCCTGCGTCAGCAATCCGGCTCTGGTGGCACAGGCGGTGATGACCAGTCTGGGCATCATCGATATGTCGAACCGGACCGCCGAGAGTCAACTCGTCGACCATCTCGCCGATCTCGATGCGTTGATCGTTCTCGACAACTGCGAACATCTGGTCGAAAGTACCGGCGCGCTGTGCGAGCACCTGCTCAAATCATGCGCTGAGCTGCGGATTCTGGCCACCAGCCGGGAAGCGCTCCGGATCGTGGGCGAGCATGTGTACCCGGTCCTGCCGCTGTCGATCCCCGACTCGGGCACGACGATCACACCGACGGCACTGACCGCTTTCGAAGCGCCGACGCTGCTGTTGGAACGCGCCCGGGCAGTACGTCCGGAATTCACGGTGACCGAAGGGGAGACAGAGGCGGTCGCGCGCGTCTGCTACCGGCTGGACGGCATCCCGCTCGCCATCGAACTCGCCGCATCCCGGCTGCGCTCCCTGACGATGTCCGGGCTCCTGGAACGACTCGACGACCGGTTCACCCTGCTGGACTTCGACTCGCGGGCGGCCGTGCCGCGACAGCGGACCCTGCGCGCGCTGATCGACTGGAGCTACGAGCTGAGCGGACCGGCGGAGCAGTTGCTGTGGGCGCGCCTGTCGGTTTTCGCCGGCGAATTCACCCTGGCCGCGGCGGAGGGCGTGTGCAGCGGTCCCGACCTGCCGCGCGAACAGATTCTGGACCTGATCGACCACCTGATCACCCAGTCGATCCTGACATTCGCCCCGAGCGACGGTCCGCCCCGGTACCGGATGCTGGAAACGATCCGCGAGTACGGCGGGCACCGGCTGACCGAACTGGGCGAAACCGATGTCCGGCGTGAGCGGCATTGCGACTACTACCTCGCGCTCGCCGAGCGAAGCGCCGAAGAGTGGAACGGCCCCGGCCAGGCGGCCAGCCTGGCCGAATTGCGCCGCGAGCACGACAACCTCCGAGCGGCACTCGACTGGGCCACCAACGAGCCGACCGCCGCGCACAAGGGGCTGGCGCTGGTCACCGCACTTCGCTACCACTGGTGTGCCGATGGATTCCTCAGCGACGGACGCCAATGGGCCGAGCGAGCGTTGCGCTGTGGCGACCCGGACAGCCCCGAACGGATCCCGGCGCTGTGGGTAGCGGCGTGGGTGATGCTGCTGCAGGGCGATCGCGACGCGGCCGACCAGGCGCTGGAGGAGTGCATCACCCGGGCGGTCGCCGTGAACGACCGCCGCTCCACCGGCTGGGCGAGCAGTCTGCGCGGCACATCCGCGAGGTTCCGCGGCCATAACGCGGAGTCCATCGTGATCTATGAGCGCGTCCTCGCGGATTTCCCCGACGACGAGAGTCTCACCCGGTTCACCCTGTTCCAGCTGGCCATGTCCCAGGCGAGCGACGGCCCCGACACCGCACCCCGGACGGCCCGGCAGACGATCGCCCTGGCCGATGCGAGCGGCGAACAATGGAGCAAGTCGCTGGCCCTGTGGGCCCTCGGTTTCTACCAGCACACGCACGGCGAAAACGACGAGGCGGTCACCTCGACCTATGCCGCACTGCAGATCCAGACCGCGTTCAACGATCGCGTGGCCACGAGCCTGATGCTGGAACTGCTGGCCTGGATCGCCGCCGCTCGCGGTGAATACCGACGGGCGGCGTGGCTGCTCGGAGCGATCGAGTCGGAATGGCGCCGGATCGGCACCTCGATCACCGCGTTCGGACCCTACCTGGCGCAGCCGCACGATGCTTGCGAGCGGACAACCGCCGCGGCGCTTCCCGAATCGGTGCTGCGAGCCGAGCGCATGCGCGGCGAAGGTCTCGATCACGATCAGGTGATGGCGCGGGCGCTGGACAATCGTGAGAGTGCGGCCGAACCCACGCGGCAGGACGACGCCGTACTGACCACGCGCGAACTGCAGGTGGCCGAACTCGTCGCCGAGGGCCTGAGCAACCGGCAGATCGCGCAACGGCTCGTGGTCTCGCCGCGCACCGTCGACCGGCATCTGGAGAACATCCTCGGCAAACTCGGCTTCGCCTCGCGGGCCCAGGTCGCGGCCTGGATGGCACGGCCTCCTCAGTAGGCGGCGGACGCCATCGGGCTCACGGTGTGTCCGGGGGCCGGGCGGTGGATCGGACCGCCGTCATGCGAGCCCCTCTCGCAGAAGCCTTTTCCGGGCGGCGCTTCCGGCGGCGGCGATGACATCCTGTGAGACGGTGCGCAGTTCGTCGTTCTCGACCACGGTGCGCCCGCCCACCAGCAGCCGTGCCAGCGGCGGGGTCGGACCGAATACCAGTGAGCACACCGGATCGTCGATGGCGGAACGGAATCCGTCCACTCGCCAGATCGCGATGTCGGCGAGCTTGCCCGGCTCGAGGCTGCCGATCTCGTCGTGGCGGCCCAGATTTCGCGCCCCGCCGAGGGTGCCGAGCTCGAGTGCCTGGCGGGCGGTCAGGGCCGTTGGACCGTGCACCGCGCGCTGAAAGAGCATGGCCTGGCGCATTTCACCGGCCATCGACGTCAGCTCTGCGGAAGCGGCGCCGTCCACCCCCAGCCCGACCGGTGCGCCCGCGGCCAGCAGATCACGCACCCGGGCGATGCCCGCGCCGAGCCGGGCATTGGAGCTCGGACAGTGCGCGGAGCCGGAGCCGGTCTCGGCGAAACGCTGAATATCCTTGTCGTGCAGATGAACCGCGTGGGCGAACCAGACGTCCGGGCCCAGCCAGCCGAGCTTGTCCATGTATTCGACCGGGGTACAGCCCATCTGCTCGCGGCAGTGCTGTTCCTCGTCGAGCGTCTCGGCCAGATGGGTGTGCAGGCGAACGCCCTTGTCGCGGGCCAGCATCGCCGATTCACGCATGAGCGTCTCGCTCACCGAGAACGGCGCACAGGGCGCGACGGCCACGCGCAGCATCGAATCGAAGGACCGATCGTGGTACTTGTCGATCGTCGCGGCGGTGTCGTCCAGGATGCGATCGATCGTCTCCACGACCTCGTCCGGCGGCAGACCGCCGTCGGATTGCCCGCGGTCCATCGAGCCTCGGCAGGGGTGGAATCGGATGCCGACCTCGGCCGCCGCGCGAACCTCGGCCTCGAACAGATCGCCACGGCCCGAGGGGAATATGTAGTGGTGATCGGTGGAGGTGGTGGTTCCGCTCAACGCCAGCCAGCCCAGTCCGGCCGCGGCCGCGCCGTAGGTGATGTCGGCATCGATGCGGGCCCAGGTGCGGTACAGCCCGGTCAGCCATTCGAACAGGGTGGCGTCCTGAAACAGGCCCTGGGTGGCCCACTGGTAGAGGTGGTGGTGGGTGTTCACCAGGCCCGGGGTGACCAGGCAGCCGGTGGCATCGATACGTTCGGCGTCCTCGATGACCGGCGCGAGCCCGGTACCGAGACCGGTGATCCTGCCGTTGTCGACGGTCAGGTACCCGTTGGCGATCTCCTCGCCGACAACCGTTGCGATATAAGCGTTTTCGATGATGATCCGGCGGCCCGCAGACGGTGACCCCGCCGGATCAGCTTGCGATACCTTACTCATTGCGCTGTCGCCTTTCACTCCATCGGCAGGAAACGTGTCAGGTCAGTACACCCGTCCGGGGCATCGCGCGGCCACGACCGGAACTCCGAACTGCGCACCGGTTCGCCCGGGGTCGTTCGTACGTACCTCCAAATGCGATGACGCCCGCGTTACGGCGAGGTCACCAGTGCCGACGATACGGCGACAACCGGGTGTGCCGGCTGTTAGCGTCCGCAATCATGCGTCTACGTTCCCTGCTCGCGATGACGGATCTGGGGCTAGAACTCGTCACGGGGGAAGAGGAGCTCGACCGGTTCGTGCGCTGGGTCGTCACCCAGGATCTGCCCGACCCCAGCCGCTATCTGTCGGGCGGTGAACTGGTGCTCACCGGTATGCAGTGGCACAGCGGGCCGCAGGACAGCGAGATCTTCGTCGCGGCGCTGGCCCGATCCAAGGCCGCGGCCCTGGCCGCCGGGGACGCTCGGTACGGCGAACCGCCCGAGGATGTGGTGCAGGCCTGCCGCAAGTACCGGATTCCGCTGTTCCGGGTGCACGAGCGAGTGGCGTTCGCGACCGTCACCGAGCGGGTCACCCGGATGCTGTCCACCGGCCGGGCGGCGGATCTGACCGCGATTCTGGACCGGCATCGGCAGCTGGTCTCGGGCACCGGCCTGGGGTCGGTCCTCGAGCTGATCGAGCGCGATCTGGATATGCGCTGCTGGGTGATGTCCACGACCGGCCGCGTCGTGGCCGGACCGGTCGAGCCGCCACCCGCGCGGGCGGTCACCGAATTCCTGTCCGCCCGGCGGCTGCCGCACGTGGTCCGCACCGAGCCGCGGCCCTGTTCGCTGTTCGCGGTGGACGAATTCGGCACCTCCCGGGTCGCGGACTGGCTGCTGGTCTTCGATTCGGACTGTTCGGACTGGCCCGAGCAACGTCGCGCGCTCGCCGGGGAGCTCGCGGCCATCGTCTCGCTCGAACGGGCCCGCAACGACGACCGCCAGCGCGCCGAGGGCCGGCTGGCCGAGGAACTGGTTCAGCTGATCGTCTCCGATGCCAAACCGGCGGAGATCATTTCGCGATTGGAGCTGACCGGTCTCGGGGTGAGCGACAGCTACGTCGCGGTAGCCGCCGCGGCCGAGGATGTGCTGCGGCCCAGGGAGTTACGTGCGCTGTTGCGCGAAATACTCTATGGCAGAACACCTGCCACGGGTCTGGTGGACGGCGAGGCGATCGCGCTGATCCCCGCCGACGACGAGGCGGTCGCCGCGATCGGCTCGGCTCTGCGCACCCTCGAACCCGGTCTGGGCGGCATCCGGCTGTCGATCGGGGTCAGCGGCGTCGTCGACGGCGAGGGACTGCGCGGCGCGGTCGAACAGGCCCGCTACGCCCGGCGCATGGCCGCCGGACGCGGACACCCGGGCGCACTCGTCGGCCACGACGAACTGGCCACCCACATGATGCTGCTGGCCAGCGTCCCCGACGAGGTGCGCCGCATGTTCCGGCTGCGCCTGCTGGACCCGCTGACCACCTACGACCGGGACAACGGCGCGGATCTGGTGCACACCCTGCGGATATTCCTGCAGACCAACGGCTCGTGGGCCCGCAGCGCCGAACTCCTGCATCTGCACGTCAACACGCTGCGCTACCGGATCGCGCGGATCGAGGAGCTGACCGGACGCGATCTGTCCCGGCTCGAGGACCGGGTCGACTTCTTCCTGGCGCTCGCGCTCGCCTGATCGATTCGGCGTACCGTGCTGGCCATGGCATCGCCACAACCTGCCCTTTCGACCCCGGGGACGCGCACCCTGGTCCAGGCGTGCCGGGCCGACGTTCCGGCGATGACCCGGCGACTGCTGGCGGCGATCTTCACCGACAACCCCGAATGGACCGACTACACCTCGGTCCCGCGCGCGGATCTGCGGGAGGGCTGCCGCCGCTATCTGACCCGGATCCTGGATCTGCTCGGCGGCGCGAGCGGCGATCCCGAGACCGACGACGTCGCCGCCGGGATCGGCCGGCATCGCGCCGAACAGGGCGTGCCGATGGAGGCGATGCTGCGCACCTTCCGGCTCGGCGGCGGCATCGTCTGGGAGGCGCTGCTGGACAAGGCCGGAAACGTTGGGCCACAGGAGATCCGGGAGACCGGGACGGCGATGTGGGCGGTGGTGGACGGCCTGTCGTCATCGCTGGTGACCTCCTACCGCAACACCGAACTCGAGCAGGTCCGGCGGGACGAGCGCCGTCGCCACGCGCTGATCGAGGATCTGCTGTCGGGCCGGGCGCACGACGCCGTCTTCGCCGCACGAGCCGCGCGAGAGCTGAACCTTCCCGCGCAGGGGGCATATCTGGTGGTGGCGGCACGCGGCGCCGGGCGACCGCTGCGCGCGGGCATCGAGACGGCGCTGGCGGCCTCGGGCATCCGATCGGTCTGGCACGACCGGGTGGACACCACGATCGGCATCGTCTCGCTCGAACATCGCACCGATGAGGCTGTGCTGCAACAACTTCGGCCGCAGGTGCGCGGGCGGGCCGGGGCCTCGCCCCCGGTGCCCGGGTTGGCGCAGGTGGATTCGGCGCACGCGCTCGCGCTCATCGCGCTACAGACACTGTCCGGGGAGGCGAGCGGTCTGGTGTCGTTGGAGCAGCGGTATCCCGAGGCGCTGCTGGTCCGCTCCCCCGATCTGACCGATCTACTGCTCACCCACGCCTTGGGCCCGGTGCTCGAACTGCCGGACAAGGAGCGCGACATCCTGCTGCGCACACTGTCGATCTGGTTGGCGGAGAACCGTTCCGCGGCCAATGCCGCACCCCGGCTGCACTGCCACCGCAATACCGTGATCAATCGCTTGCAGCGCATTTCCGGTCTGCTGGGGCGGCCGATCGACAATCAGCGCGCGGCGCTGGAACTCTCCCTCGCCCTCGCGGCGCTCGGACTCGACACCTCCCGATAGCACCACCGGATTGGGCGCTGCGCCCAGTTTGGGAACAGAATTCCTGGGCTTGCGGTGCATTGTTTGTGCTCCCAGTGGCGACAAGACTCGACGGTGATGACACGTGCCACATCCGGGCGCGGTCGTATTCGTACGAGACGAGGAGCACCACGAGTGCCGGAATTCGATCTACTGGTGATCGGCGGCGGTCCGGGTGGCTATGTGGCCGCCATCCGGGCGGCTCAGCGCGGCCTGACGGTCGGGCTGGTGGAGAAGGAACGGCCCGGCGGGGTCTGCCTGAACTGGGGCTGCATTCCCACCAAGGCCATGCTGCGGTCCGCCGAGGTATTCCAGACCGTCAGCGCCGCAGCCGATTTCGGGGTATACGCCGATGACGTCCGATTCGACTTCGCCGCCGTGCGGCAGCGCAAGGACGGCATCGTCAAGGAACTCACCGACGGTGTCGCGGGACTGCTGAAAGCCAACGGCGTCACCGTGATCGAGGGCCACGCCCGATTCACCGGGCCGACCACGGTACAGGTCTTCGAGGCCGGTACCTCACCGATCTTCCCCGGCGGCCCCCGCTACGCCGCCGCGCCCGGCACGGCCGCGGTCCGGGAGATCAGCGCCACCGACGTCATCGTCGCGACCGGTTCGGTACCGGCCGTATTGCCGGTCCCCGGTGCGGATCTGCCCGGCGTGATCACCTCCGACGGCGCGTTCGGGCTGACCGAGGTGCCCGGGCGGATCGTCGTGATCGGCGGCAGTGCGGTCGGCGCGGAGTGGGCCAGCCTGTTCCACGCCTTCGGCGCGCAGGTCACGGTCGTGGAGATGCAGGATCGCCTGGTGCCGTTGGAGGACAGCGCGATCGGGACCGCGCTGGGACGTTCGTTCACCAAGCGCGGCATCACCGTGCTGACCGGGTCCACGGTCACCGGCATCAGCCAGGCGGAGGCAGGGCTGCGTGTCGCGGTCGGCGGTCCGCAGGCGCGCGAAATCGACGCGGATGTGGTGCTCGTCGGCGTCGGCCGTCGTCCCAATACCGCCGCACTCGATCTTGATTCCGCCGGAATCACTACCGACGCACGGGGTTTCATCCCCGTGGATGATCAGATGCGCACCGGCGTGCCGCACGTCTACGCGATCGGCGATGTCACCGGAAAAGCATTGCTCGCGCACGTCGCCTCGCATCAGGGTCTCACCGCCGCCGATGCCATCGCCGGGCACGAGACGCATATCGACTACGCCGTCATCCCGGCCGCGACGTTCACCCATCCGGAGATCGCGAGCGTCGGGCTGACCGAGGAGGCCGCCCGCGCGGCGGGACACGAGATCGTCACCGCCTCTTTCCCGTTCGCGGCACTGGGCCGGGCCAAGACCTACGGCGATACCGAGGGCATGCTGAAAATCGTTGCCGGGCAGCGCCACAACGAGGTGCTCGGCGTGCACATCATCGGGCCGTCGGCCAGCGATCTGATCACCGAAGGCGCACTGGCCATTTCGATCGAGGCCACCCTCGACGAACTCGCAGGCACCATCCACGCCCACCCCACCCTCGGCGAGATCGGCATGGAGGCGGCCCTGGCCGGTCTCGGGCTGCCGGTCCACATCGCACCACCGCGCAAGTCACGGCCGACGCGGGCCGGAGGCGGCAGCGGCGCGTAACAACGCGATTCCGCCCATGCCGCAACGAATTCGAGGAGCACTACAGTGACCACCGCAACTCCGCGCAAATCCACGCGCAAGGCTCGCCGGCCCGCCGCCGAATCCGATCCCGCGCAGGACCCCGGCGCCGCACCGGAGCAGGGCCTGCTCGCCGACCGCACCGATGCCGAAGCATCGACGGTCGAAAGCCGGATCGCCGCAACAGATCCCGAATCGCTGCGCGAGCTGTATCGCGACATGCTGTTCGTGCGCCGCTTCGAGGAGCGCACCGCCCAGGCGTATCAGCAGGCCCGGATCGGCGGCTACTGCCACCTGAACCTCGGCGAGGAAGCGACCGTCGTCGGGCTCGGCGCGGCCATGCGTCCCACCGACTACCTGTTCACCAACTATCGCGAGCACGGCTACGCGCTGGCCAAGGGCATCGAGCCCGGCCGGGTGATGGCCGAGCTGTACGGCCGCTCCACCGGCACCTCCAAAGGCTGGGGCGGCTCGATGCACATGTACGACACCGCGACCCGGCTGCTCGGCGGCTACGCGATCGTCGGCGGTCAAGTTCCGCTGGCCATCGGCGCGGCGCTGGCCATCGACTATCGCGGCGAGGACGACGTGGTGGTCTGCCAGATGGGCGAGGGCACGACGAATATCGGCGCGTTCCACGAATCGCTGAACATCGCGGCGCTGTGGCATCTGCCCGTGGTGTTCCTGGTGATCAACAACTACACCGGAATGGGCACCACGGTCGAGAAGTCCTCCGCCGAGCCGGATCTGTGGAAGCGTGCCGCGGCCTACCGGATGCGCGGTGAGCGCGTGGACGGCACCGACGTGCTGGCGGTGCGGGACGCGGCGAGCGATCTCATCGAATCCGCCCGGCGCGAGGGGAAACCGGCGCTGCTCGAGGCCGTCAGCCATCGGCTCAAGGGCCACTCGGTGGTGGACCCGGCCAAATACCGTACCAGCGAGGCGGTTTCGGAAGCCCGCGAACACGACCCGATCACACTCTGGCACGCGCGGCTGCTCGCCGCCGGTGTGCTGAGCGAGGAGTCGGCCGCGACGATCGAGGCCGAGGTCACCGAGAAGGTCGCCGCCGCTGTGGAATTCGCCGAGTCAAGCCCTCATCCGGATCCGTCGAGCCTGTTCGATTACACGTATGCCACCCCCGTGCCCGGGGAGTTGCGCCGCCTGCCCGCCGATCCGCTGTTCCCGGCCGCGGCTGCCGTCTAGGAAGGTCTATTCCGTTGCCCGTCATCACATATCGCGAAGCCCTGCGCGAGACGCTGCGCCAGGAGATGCGACGCGACGACGACGTATTCCTCATCGGTGAGGAGATCGGCGTCTTCGAGGGCTCCTACAAGATCACCGCCGGTCTGCTGGCCGAATTCGGGGAGAAGCGAGTCCGCGACACCCCGATCGCCGAGGAGGGTTTCGCCGGTGCGGCCATCGGCGCGGCGATGCTGGGACTGCGCCCGGTCGTGGAGATCATGACCATCAACTTCTCCCTGCTCGCGCTGGATCAGATCGTCAATCACGCCGCCAAGATCTACGGCATGTTCGGCGGGCAGACCAGTGTGCCCATGGTCATCCGCACGCCCGGCGGCGGCGGTCAGCAGCTCGGCGCGACCCATTCGCAGAACATCGAGCTGTACTACGCGTTCGTTCCGGGCCTGAAGGTGGTCGCCCCCAGCACCCCGGCCGACGCGGCCGCGCTGCTCAAGGCGTCGATCCAGGACGACGATCCGGTGCTGTTCCTGGAGAACCTCTCGCTCTACAACACCAAAGGTGAAGTGCCCGAGGATCTTCCGCCCGTGCAGATCGGCAAGGCCGCGGTCACCCGGGAGGGGTCGGACATCACGCTGATCGGCTACTCCCGTATGGCCACGGTCTGCACCCAGGTCGCCGAAAAGCTTGCCGCCGAGGGTATCTCGGCGGAGGTCATCGACCTGCGCAGCCTGCGCCCGCTGGACCGCGACACGCTCGTCGCCTCGGTCCGCAAGACCGGCTGCGCGGTGATCGGCGAGGACGACTGGCTCACCTACGGCATCGGCGCGGAGGTGGCCGCCTCCATCTCCGACGGTGCCTTCGACTATCTCGACGCGCCGGTGCGCCGCGTGGCCATGGCCGAGGTGCCGCTGCCCTACGCCAAGCCGCTCGAGCGGCTCGCCCTGCCGTCGGCCGACTCGCTGTACACCGCCGCCATGGAAACCCTTGCGGCCGTTGGAGGACGCAATGCCTGAAATCACCATGCCCCGGCTCTCGGACACCATGGAGGAGGGCGTCATCGCGTCCTGGCTCAAACAGGTGGGAGATCCGGTCGCTCGCGGCGAGGTCATCGCCGAGATCGAGACCGACAAGGCTCTGATGGAGCTGGAAGCCTACGACGACGGGGTTCTCGAACAGATCCTCGCCGACGCGGGAGCGCGAGTGCCGATCGGGGAACCGATCGCACTCGTCGGAGACGGCAGCGGGGCCGCGCGCGCCACAAGCGCTGCGGCACCGGGGACCTCGGCCGCTACCGGCGGATCCGAGGTCTCCCCCGCTGCGCCCGAACCCGAGCGCTCCGCACCCGAGAAGTCCGCGCCCGCGGTCGAACCCGCCGCTCCGGCGACGGCGACGGCAACCGGGGAACGCCGACCGTCCTCACCGCTGGCACGCAAGATCGCTCGTGAACTGGGTGTCGACATCGCCTCGGTGACCGGCACCGGTCCCGGCGGACGGATCACCCGTCGCGACGTCGAATCCGCCCAGCGCACAACCGAATCCGCACCCGCTACTCCGGAGCCCGCGGCCCCCGCGGCCGCCCCGCTTCCGCCCGGCGACTACGACGAGATTCCGCTGACCCGCATTCAGCAGGTCTCGGCCACCCGCCTCACCGAGAGCAAGCAGCAGGCCCCGCACATCTATCTGACCAGCGCGATCGACGTCACCGACCTGCTGGCCTTCCGAGTGCAGATCAACGCGACGCTCGAGTCCGCCGGAAAGGGCAAGGTCAGCGTCAATGACCTGCTCGTCAAGGCGGTCGCGGCCACGCTGCGCACGGACCCGTCCGTGAACGTCAGCTTCGCCGGTGACAAACTCCTGCAGCACAAGGGAATTCATCTCGGCGTCGCGGTGGCGACACCGGCCGGGCTGCTCGTCCCGGTGATCCGCGACGCGGACCGCAAGAGCGTCTCGGACATCGCGGCCGAGAGCCGGGACAAGGCCGAACGCGCCCGTGACCGCAAGCTCCGCGCCGAGGAGATGTCCGGCGGCACGTTCACCATCTCGAACCTGGGCATGTTCGGCATCGAGCAGTTCACCGCGGTCATCAACCCGCCCGAATCGGCGATCCTGGCCGTCGGCGGCGCGAGTGACGAACTGCGACTGGATGACTCGGGTTCGGTGGTGTCCCGCAAGGTCCTGCGGGTCACCCTCTCCGCCGATCACCGCGCCATCGACGGCGCGGTCGCGGCGAAGTTCCTGCAGCAGTTCAAGGATCTGCTGGAACATCCGCTGCGGATCATCACCTAGGAACACCGTCCCACTCGATCGCATATCCGTCCCGGCAAGATACCGGCGGCGTCCCGGGTTGTCGCCGGGGCGCCGCTGGGCTGTGTTCCGAAGCTACGGACACAGCTACCCGCGCACCGTTGAGCGGGCCGGTATGGGGTTGACCTACAACAGCTTTCGCGAGGCCAGGTCGGTCGCGTACTTCTCGATCAACGCCCGGTTCAGGTGCGGGATGTCGCGATCGGGTCCCAACTCGGCGGCCTGCACCGCGCCCTGGAACTTCTTGGCGGGCAAGGCGGCACCGCGCAGTGGCATACCCGGGTACCGGTAGGCGTGCAGCAGCGGCAGCAGCGAATGCTGACGTTGTTCCTCGGGCAGCGCCCGCACCGCGGTCTCGAACCGGCGGAACCATTCGCCGTAATCCTCGATCCGCTCGATCGAATGGCCCGCCTCGATCAGCCAGTCCACGAATTCGTCCAGGGAGATGCCGTCGTCGTGCGGATTGAGCACATCGAAGGTCTCGAAGCCCGCGGCGACCTCGCCGCCGAGCACGGTGATCGCCAGGGCGGTGAAATCGGCGGGTAGCCCGTCGTAGTGCGAACGCTGTCGATTTCCCTGAGAGTCGGTGGCGTAGAAGGACTTCGGCGCCAGCCCGGTCGCCAGCAGGCTCAGCATCAGCCGGGTGAACATGTCGGGGACATTCAGCTGCCCGGCATAACGCGAGTGGGCCAGGATCATATCGGACCGGAAGACCGCCACCGGAAGGCCGCACAGCTCGTTCGCCTCCCGCAGCAGCACCTCACCGGCCCATTTGCTGTTGCCGTAGCCGTTGGCGTACCCGTCGTCGATCGAGCGCACCGCGCTGAACTCGCGGATGTCACCGTCCTCGGTGAACGCCTCGGGCTCGACCTGCGTCGCGACGGCCACCGTGGACAGGTAGGTGACCGGCTTGATCGTCGCGGTCAGGGCCAAGCGGATCACCTCCGCGGTGCCGACCACGTTGGGGCCGAACAACTGTCCGTACGGCAGCACGTGGTTGACCAGGGCCGCCGGATGCGCGATCAGATCGACCGTTTCCGCGAGCCGACGCCAATCCTGCTCGCTCAGACCGAGATTCGGCTCGCCGATATCACCGGCGAGCACCTCGAGGGTACCTTCGGCGAGCGCGTGATAGTGCCGCGTGAGCTCCGGATCACCACTGTCGAAGACCTCGTCCAGCCGGGCGCGGGCCGCGTCCGCGTCGCTGCCGCGCACCACGCAGATCAGCCGGCCGCCCGAGGCGTCGAGTCGTTGCAGCCATTCCAGGCACAGGAAGCGGCCCAGATAACCGTTCGCGCCGGTCAGCAGAACCGTCGCGGGAGCCTGCGCCGCACGCGGGAGGTCCGGGGCGGCATCGAGGGTCGCGCGATCGATGAACTTGTCCAGGGTGAGATCGGCGGCGCGGATCTGCTTTCCGGTCCCGTGCACCGCGGCGACGGTGGGGCGCTTGCCGCCGGAATCGCGCTCGGCCTCGATGTACCGGGCCAGTGCGGTCAGATCGGTCGCGGGGCCGACGATCACGCCGACCGGGACCTCAACTCCGAAGATCTCCTGCAGCAGTGTGGAATACGTCAGCGCCGAGAGCGAATCACCGCCCAGATCGGTGAAGTGCACATCCGGGCGCAGATCATTGGTCGCGCAGCCCAGCAGCGCACGCGCGGCGCGCCCGGCCGTCTCCAGTACCGGCAGATCCGCGGCCCCGCGGCGCAGTGCGGCCAGTTCGGCGTCCTGTTCGTGCGCCAGATCCGCGTAGAGCTGCTCGAGCCGATCGCCGTAACGCTCTTTGAGCTTGGGCCGCAACAGTTTCCCGATTCCGGAGAGCAGTCCGTCGTCGAGCGTGAACGGCTTCGTCTCCAGCAGGATGGCACGCGGGATCTCGTAGGAGTTCAGCTCGGCCGCACGGGCGACCTGCTGTAGCGATTCGGTGATCGCCGTGGTCAGGTCTGCGGTATCGGGATGTGCGGCAAGAGATTCGGGTGTCGGCACGACGACCGCGAGTAGATAGGACCGCTCGCTGCTGCCGTACACGTAGATCTGACGGACCAGCGGACTCGCCGCGTAGACCGCCTCGAGCTTGGCGACCGTGACGAATTCACCCTGCGAGAGTTTGAGCACGTTGTTGCGCCGGTCGACGTACACCAGGTGGTCGGGGCCGTGTTCGGCCATGATGTCGCCGGTGCGGTAGAAGCCCTCGGCGTCGAAGATCTCCGCGTTCAGTTCGGGGCGCTTGAAATAGCCGGGAATGAGCGTCTCGGACTTGAGCAGCAATTCCCCTCGCGGATAAGGCTTGTCGGTGCTGAAGTAGCCCAGTTCCGGGACATCGATCAACTTGTAATCGGTGACCGGCGGCCGCACGACGACGTTGTCGACGATGATCCCGCCCGCGGACTCGGTCGAACCGTATCCGTCCACCATGCCGAATCCCAGTACCGAGGCCATGAATTCGCGCAGCTGGGCCGACAACGGCGCACTGCTGCTGATGGCCATGATGAAGCGACCGCCCAGAACCTGGTCGCGCAGTTCGATTTTCACCTCTTGCTCGACGGTCTCCGGTACACCTCCGGCGGCCACCCGGCGATCGACCTCACCGCGGAAACGCTGGAACAGCATGTCGCACACGCGCGGTACGAAGAACAGCATCGTGGGACGCGCCAGCGCCAGATCCTCGAACAACGTGGACATATCGCTGCGGGCCGCGAAATACACTGTGCCGCCGTGGCTCAGGCAGGACAGCAGCGAGCCGCGTCCGGCGACGTGACTCATCGGCATGAAGCTGAACCCGATCGACGGGAACGGCCGGTCCGCGCCGTTGCGCCACATCCTTGCGACCAGAGACTCGGGATACATTGCACCCTTGGGCGTTCCGGTGCTGCCCGAGGTGTAGACGAGCAGGGCCAGCGCATCCTCGCCCGCGCCGGTGTGCAGCGGCGCTTCGGGGAGTTCGCCACCGCGCGCGATGTCCTGCGCGAGAGTCCGCACGACCACCGGGCGATCGGCCAGGCGGGCGCGGGCGGCTTCGACCGCGGCGCGGTGTTCGTCGTCCCGCGGATGATGATCGAAGACGATCAGTGTGCTCGGTGATCCGGTGGCCAGCACCAGGTCCACCGCGGTGTCGAGCTGTTCGACGCTGGCGGCCAGCACGCGCGGCCGGGTCTCGGCGACGATCGGGGTCAGCTGCGCCGCGGGCGCGCCGGCCTGCAGCGGCACCGAAACCGTGCCCAGCGCGGTGCAGGCCAGATCCACCACCGTGTAATCGGTACTGGTGAATCCGAGGGTTGCGACGAAATTACCTGCGCGGACCGGTGATTCGGGGTCGTGATACCACGCCGCGGCGACGGCGGTGACGCGCCGCCACATCTCGCCGTAGGTGATCGCGTCGTAGCGCGGCAGCAGCCGTCCTCGGGTGCGGCCGGTCTCGTCGGTGACGAATTCCATCGCCCGCATGGCCAGCGCCGGACGGTCCGCGTATCCCTGCGCGAGGGTCGCGATCGCGCGGGCCAGCGGCACGTCGTTGCGCGCCATCTCCGCGCCCACCTCGGCATCCGGCATCACCGCGCGAATCTGCGGATCGGCTGCGACCAGCTCCGTCATGCGACGCACCAGTTCCTGCTGCGCTGCCTCGTCCATACCCGACCTCCCTCGGATTCGTCCGGCGGTCCACTGCCGGGCACACCCCAGCGATACATGTATTACGCAATTAGTTTCATACGCCAACTATCTCAGCTCCGCAACCAGGCAATGTCAAGTCCAGGGGCGGGTCTCCCCGGCAAACGCCGAGCTCAGGGGCACTGTCCGATATCTCACTCAGCCCTGCGCGGCCAGGTATGCTAGAGCTCACAGCTCGGGAAACCGCAGGTCGGCAGGCTGACAACATCCCGGCGTCATCCGACGGCACCGAAATATTCAGCACAGGCGGCCGAATGGTCATGTGCGGGCTCCGGACCGTTCAACCGGTGGTTCTACCGTCGAATCATCGGGCCGTACCCGGGCGGAGGATGCCATGCTGAACGCACGTCTGCGAGCGACCTGGGTCGCCAATGCCGCAACGGGAGCGGCCGCCGTCACGGTGGGAACCCCCTTCCGCAGCCGGACGACATTCACCGTACATCGCGCGGATCGTATTCGGGTGCAACAGGATTCGCTGGTCGTCTCGGATCTCGAGGTGGTGACCGTCACCGACCGGTCGGCGATCCTGACCTGGACGACCCGGGCCCGCGACCACGCCGGGCGGCTGCATCCGGCGCCGGCGGACACCGAGGTTCGCATCGCGCCCGCGGACGCCTCGCATCCGCCCCGGCGATACAGCCTCGACTCCCGGCCCACCGCGTACCACTACGCGCAGATCGAGGGACTCGAGCCGGGCCGCGCCTACCGATTCGAGGCGTATTCCGGCGGTCACCGCGCCGGCCCGGCGCGGACCCTGGTGACCCGCCGGGCCGGATCACCGGAAACCACAGGCATTTTCACCACGCTGACGCCGCCGCCGGGTCCGCTGCTGCGCACCATCGCGCTCGCCAACGACGTGCACTACGGCGAGAGCACCAGCGGCCTGATCGTGGCCGGATTCCCGAACGGTCTGCGGCACGACACCGACAACCATCCCGAGATCATGCTCGACGCGCTGCTGACCGACCTGCGCGCGCCCGATCGAGGCATCGATCACCTCATAGTGGCCGGTGACATGACCGACTCTGGCACGTTCGAGCAGTCGGCGGCGGTGCGGGCGCGACTGGATGCCTGGGGTGCGGCGGGCCGCGACTACTTCGTCTGCCGGGGTAACCACGACGTCTGCCGCGACGGCGATCCCTGGGGTTCGGTATTCCATGCGCGGGGCCGAGTGGACGTCTCGGACGTCGACGGGCTGCGCATCATCGCGCTGGACACGACCCGTCCGCGCGGTTCCGGCGGCACGCTCACCGCGCCGCAGTTGAGCAATCTGCGCGAGGTGCTGGCAACCGATCCGGACCGGCCGACCCTGATGTTCGGCCATCATCCGGTGACTTCCTCCGCGGCGGTGAGCAATCCGGCCGGACCGGGCTTCGTGCTCGACCGCGCCTCGGCCGCCACACTGCACTCGCTGTACCGCGCCGCGCCGGGCGTGTTCCTGCATCACACCGGCCACACCCACCGCAATCGGGTGGGCCGCCCGGACTCCCCCGTGGACGTCGAATTCCTCGAGGGCGCCGCGGTCAAGGAATATCCCGGCGGCTATCTGCTGCTGCGTATCTACTCCGGCGGCTACATGGTGAACTTCTACAAGACCCGCGCCGAGCCCGCACTGCGCTGGAGCACCCGAACCCGCCGACAGTATTTCGGCCTGCACCCCGATCACTCCCTGGGCAGCTGCGCCGACCGTAACCACGTTGTGCTGCGCGACTTTTCGGGCTTGCGGTAAGAAGCCGCCCACGGCCACACGGCCACACGGCCACACGGATCAGTGTCCCGGAGTGTAGCCGGTTCGCTTCTCGAAGTGCTTGCTTACCAACGCTTTCCGGCAGGTCGGCGGTTCACCGGGGCGGTGATGTGCGATACGACCGGATCACATTCACCGCCGAGGTGTGACCACCTCTCGGAGCGAATTCGGTTCTGCTGATCTCGGCATTGCACGGACCGCGCCGGACCAGCACGAACGGCGCTCGGGTCACGGGTGCGTCCACCCGGATCGACGAGTGTGGCCAACACGATGATCATTTTTGCGCCTACGCTGGCTCGCGGAGCAAGTACCGACCGGTTGTCGCACGCCTGAGTATTTCAGTGCGCCAGTAAGATTGAGGAGACTAGTAGTGCGAACCGATGGAGATACCTGGGACATCATCAGTAGTGTCGGCATCACCGCCCTGGGGGTCGCGACATTTCGGGCGGTCGAGACCGCCCAGCCCGACGCTCTGATCCACGACGACTGCGCCCCGCTGTTCATCGAGGCCGCGGGCGAACCGCGTTCGCTACAGGCGCTCGCCACGCCCGGTGAGGCGGAATTCCTGCCCGTGGCCCGCATGACCGGGGTGCGGACGAAGTTCTTCGACGAGTTCTTCCTCGCCGCCGCGGCATCGGGCGTGCGGCAGGCGGTGATCCTCGCGTCCGGGCTCGACGCACGCGGCTACCGGCTCGACTGGCCCGTGGGCACGACCGTCTTCGAGATCGACCAGCCCAAGGTGCTGGAGTTCAAGCATCAGGTGCTGTCGGACAACGAGGTGGTGCCCCGGGCCGTGCTGCGCACCGTTCCGGTCGATCTGCGCAACGACTGGCCTGCCGCACTGTCCGCCGCCGGTTTCGACGCCGACCGGCCGACCGCCTGGTCGGCCGAGGGTTTGCTGCCCTATCTGCCGTCCGCGGCTCAGGACGCGCTGTTCGAGCGGATCCATACGCTCTCGGCCCCCGGCAGTCACCTGGCGGTGGAGGGCTTCTCCGGCCGGCCCGATATCGCCCGCATCTCCGCGGCGGCCAAGCAGGAGATGAGCACCAGCCCGTTCGGCGACATCGACGTCACCGCGCTGTTCTACGACGACGAGCGAACCGATCCGATCCAGTGGCTGACCGACCGCGGCTGGCGGGTGGATTCGGCGAATGTCACCGAACTGTCCGCGCGCTACGACCGCCCGGCCCCCGAACTGCCCGGCGACCTGGGCGGCATGCACGACGTCGCCGCGTATATGACCGCGACGAAGTAGTCACGCGAGCGGCGCGAACGCATCCGCTCGCTCGAGCGGATGCGTTTGCTTCCCAACGTATTCGGCTGCGTCGGTCGCTCATGACGCGCTCGGCTTCGTCGTGTGCGAACCGCGCTGTTCCGTTGGACCGCTCGCAGGTGGACTCACGCCGCGAGACGCTGCACTAGCCAATCCCGCAGGGGCGCTGCGTATTCCTCGCGTTCGAGGGCGAAATCGACTGCGGCACGGAGGTATCCGCCCGGATTGCCGATGTCGTGGCGGACGCCGCGGTGCACGACGACGTGGACCGGATGCCCCTCGGCGATGAGCAGGGCGATGGCGTCGGTGAGCTGGTACTCCCCGCCCGCACCGGGTTCGATGCGGCGCAGGGCGTCGAAGATGGCCCGATCGAGCAGGTAGCGTCCTGCGGCGGCGAGGGTCGAGGGGGCGTCCTCGATGGCGGGCTTCTCGACCATGGCTTCGACCCGCAACACATCCGGAGCATGCGCGTCGGGGGCCGCCGCGACATCGAAGACGCCGTACGCGCTGACCTGCTCGCGAGGCACCTCGAACGCGCACAGCACGCTGCCGCCCCAGCGGCGGCGCACGGCGGCCATGGTCTCCAGCACGCCGTCCTGCTCGGACGCGGCGGTCCCGGCGGGCGGACGCACCAGATCGTCGGGCAGCAGCACCGCGACCGCGTTCTCGTCGGGGGCCAGCACCGATTCCGCTTGCAGCACAGCATGTCCCAGTCCCAGCGGACGCTGCTGCAGAACCGTGTCCACCTCGAGCAGTTTGGGTGCGCGGCGCACCCGCTCGAGCAGGCCGAACTTGCCGCGCTGGGCGAGCGTGTTCTCCAGCTCCCGGTCCTCGGTGAAATGCTTTGCGACGGAACTCTTTCCGGGCGAGGTGACGATCACCATCCGGTCGGCGCCGGCCTGCGCGGCCTCCTCGGCCACCAGCTCGATGCCGGATGTGTCCACCACCGGAATCAGTTCCTTGGGAACGGATTTGGTGGCGGGCAGGAACCGGGTGCCCAATCCGGCCGCGGGCACCACGGCGGTGCGGAACTGGCGCGGGGTAGTCGGTGCGGCGTGGCCCATGTCGATCTCCTTCGAGTGCCGGATTGCCGTTCACGATCTTCGACACCCGACGCTATGGACCGAACCTGTGCATCACGTAGGAGCAGCCTCCCGTTACGGGCAGAACGCTCCCGACCTCCGTGACTTCCCTCACATACCATGTCGCAGCGGCAAATCCGAATCCCGAGTCACTCCCGGCACCCACACCATCACGATGCGGACCCTCGACCCCTTGCGTGGTCGCACCGGACCCGGACGACCGTACGACGCGCATCGCTGGGCATACCGGATCCCCTGCCGCTACAGCACTCGCATCGCGAGATCAGCGCTGGTCACCCGCGCTAACCGGCGGCGACTACCGGCGCTCCACTCCCGGCCGGATCGGACACCGGCCGGGCTCGCACCAAGGCCACCATCACCGCCGAGATCAGCGCCGCCACCGCGAAGACCGTGAAGCCCCAGTTCGACAGCTCGTGCGCGACCAGAACGCCACCCAACCAGGGCCCGAACACCGCACCGAACCGGCCGATGCCCGAAACCCAGCCCAGCGAGGTCGCCCGGATGCTCGGCAGATAGTAGGTGCCGACCGAGGCGTAGATCAGCGTCTGCGCGCTGAACAGGAATCCGCCGGTCAGGAAGACGTCGACGTAGGTCAACCCCAGCGGCATGTGCACCGCGAGCAGCCCGATCCCGATCATGGTGGCCGTGAACCAGATGATGGTGACCCGCCGCGGACCGAACCGGTCGGCGAGCCGCCCGGCGACCAGCAGCCCGACGATGCCGCCGAAGTTGATCACGACCAGGAAGCTGATCGCCGAGCCGAGGTTGTAACCGTGCGAGCGCATCATCGTGGGCAGCCAGGTGTTCACGCCGTAGACGAGCAGCAGTCCGCCGAACGAGGCGATCCAGAACAGCAGCGTCACCGAACGCAGTGCGGGAGTGAACAATTCGGAGAGCTTGCCGCGCCGCTGCTCCGCATCGCGCTCGGGTGCGTAGGCCGCGAGCGAGACGCCGAACCGGTCCGCGACCCGCTGTGCCCGCTCGGTGCGGCCCGAGGCCAGCAGATAGGTCAGCGATTCGGGCAGCAGGAAGATGATCGCGGGCACCGCGATGACGATCGGCGCCGCGCCGAGCCAGTACACCGATCGCCAGCCCAGCGATTCGACGATGTTCATCGCCAAGGCTCCGGCGACCACGCCACCGGCCTGATGGGCGGTCATCAGGAAGGTCACCGCGATGTTCTTGCGCGCGGCCGGGGCATACTCCATGACCATCGTGATCGCGGTCGGCAGCAGTACGCCCAGGCCGATACCCGCGGTGAACCGCGCGGCGCCGAAGGTCGCGACATCGGGCGCCATACCGCAGACGGCCGCGGACAGCGTGAACACCAGCACTCCGCCCAGGATGATCTTGCGGCGCCCGAGCCGATCGGTGATCACCCCGGCGCCCAGTGCGCCCAGCAGCATGCCGAAGGTGTTGAAGCTGCCGATGTCCCCGGCCACGGCCGGGCTCAGCCCGAATGCCTTGTCCTTGAACACCCCAGGCAGAGTCGCGCCGTATACGAACAGATCGAGTCCGTCGAGCAGGACGAGGAACCAGCAGACCGCGGTGACCTGAAGCCACAACCGCCGGGAGGTGGTGGTCGTGACACCACCGGATTCGAGCGAGGACACCTGTGTCCCTTTCGTCCGTAGAGCTATATCCAGTGATGCACGCTACATCCGCAGCAATATCATCAACAGTATTTCGAGCAAAATTGTTAACATTTAATTCGTCCGGTCGGCCACACGGCGAGCCGACCGGACGACAGGGGCGGCCGGCTCAGTCCTGCGACTGCGCGAGATCCTCGGCGGTCGGCGTCCCGTGGGTGTGGAAGGACTCGATCGTCTTGAGTCCCCACGCCTGTCCCTTGGCTCGTTCGGCCTCGGTCCAGTCCACCCGCTTCCAGTCCGGAGCCAGAATCAAACGCGCACCGGCATTGCACAATTCGATGCGATTGCCGCCCGGTTCGTAGACGTAGAGGAAGAACGTCTGCTGAATGGCGTGCTTGTGCGGGCCGGTTTCGATGAACACGCCCTGATCCAGCGCGACATCGCAGGCGCGCAGGATGTCCGCGCGGCTGTCGGCGGCGAAGGCGATGTGGTGCAACCGCCCCGACAGGCCCAGGTTATCGCGGGTGTAGACCAGGTCGTAGCTCTTGTTGGTGAACGTCGTCCAGGTGCCCGCGACCGTGCCGTCGTTCAGCACGATCTGCTCGGTCGTCATCGCGCCGAGGGTCTGCTCGAGGAAGTCGCGGTTGTCCACCGGAGTGCGGCCCAGGAAGTTGACGTGATCGAGCCTGCGCGCCGGGACGCCGCCGCTGGGATAGGCACTGGCCTGATTCTTCAGCGACGGACGGTCCTCGTCACCGGCCTCGTACCATTCCGCCTCGTAGTAGAGACCGAATTCATGGCCGTCGGGATCGGTGAAACGGTAGGTCGGCCCGAAACCGGGTTCACCGTCGGTCCAGCCGATTCCGCGTCCGGCCGCCTCCAGCGCGGCGACCCGCCGGGTCAGCGCCTCGGGACTCGTCGCCCGCAGATGGGTGCGGGCGATGCCGCCGTGCCGGTGCGCGCGCAGGGTGAGGCTGTGGTGCTGATAGTCGTCCCAGGCGTGCAGGTACACCTCGTCCTTGCCCTCGCCGACGACGTGCAGTCCGAGGAAATCGGTGAAGAATTCGACGCTGCGCTCGAGCGTCGGTGTCAGCAGCTGTACGTGCGCCAGATGCGCGATGTCATGACCGGGGGCCATCGTGTTGTCCTCCTCGACAAACGGGGCGCGCCTCAGGCGCGGGGAAAAACCTTGCCCGCGAACAGTTTCCGGGCGGTGCGGACCACACCGGCGCTGCGCACGAGGGGCGGATGCACGGTGTGATCCAGGTCGATGTCGACCAGCAGATGCCCGGACGGATGTTCCACATCCACCCGGCGCAGATCCGCGGGCCAGGCCGCGGTGAGGTCGTGACCGACCGCACCGGGCGTGGTCATCGCGGTCACCGCGCTGATCGCCGCGAAAACCCCGAGCGAGGTGTGCGGGCGCACCGGGATGAACGAGCGGGTGCACACCCGGCCGCCGTCACGGGCCGGTGCGAGCAGAATCGTCTTGGGCACAGAGGATTCCGCGACGTCGCCCAGACCCATCAGCTCCGCGGCCGCGCGGCGCAACCGATCGACGCGGTCGGTCAGCGCGGTATCGGCGGCCAGTTCGTCGGGCGATTCGTAGCCGGTGAGCCCGAGGCTCGCGGCCTCGGCGACCACGACCGGCATGCCGTTGTCGACGCAGGTGACCTCGATGCCCTCGACGGTATCGCGCACACTTCCGGTGGGGAACAGTCCGGAGGTGGCCGAGCCGGCGGTGTCCTCGAAGGCCAGCGTCACCGGTGCGGCGCCCCCGGGCACGCCGTCGATGCGGGTGTCGCCGTCGTACACCGGACGACCGTCGCGAACCGGGAACGTGGCCGTGGCCGTGCCACCGGAATTGACCAGATATATTCGCACGGAACAGGTTTCGCCCGATGCCGGGACCAGTCCGGATTCGGCGGCGAACTGCCCCACCCCGGCCAGGATGTTGCCGCAGTTCTGCCGATCGGAGACCGTGGGCTGTTCGACGCCGAGTTGCAGGAACAGGTAGTCCACGTCGACGCCGGGCCGCTCGGACGGCGACACCACCGCGACCTTGCTGGTCAGCGAGGTCGCGCCGCCGATTCCGTCGATCTGGCGCGGATCCGGCGTACCCATGATCCGCAGCAGCAGATCGTCGCGCTCGGCCGGGTCGCCGGGCAGATCCGCGGCCAGGAAGAACGCTCCCTTGGAGGTGCCGCCGCGCATCCACACGCAGTCGATGCCGTCCCGGTCGACGCTCGGCGGGACGGCCGTCCCCTCATCGGCGGCCGTCTCGCCGAGCGGATCCGGGCGCCTGGTCACGATCGCTCCCGGGCGCCCTGGTAGTCCTCGTAGGACACGTACTCGATGCCGAACTCGGCGAGCCGATCGCGCAGACCGTACCGGTCCAGGCCCAGTTCACCCTCGCGGAACGCCTGCCGCGCCGCCTCCTCCTTGGCGACGCGCGCGGCCGAGAGCTCCAGCGCCTCCGGCACTTTCGCGCGTGGCACGCGAACCACGCCGTCATCGTCCGCGACGATCACATCGCCGGGATGAATCACCTGACCCTCGATGACGACCGGCACGTTGATCGCGCCCGCGGTGGCCTTGACCGTGCCCTGCGCGCTGACCGCCGTGGACCAGGCCGGGAAGCCCATCTCACGCAGATCCGCGACATCGCGCACACCGCAGGCCAGAATCACGCCCCGCACGCCCCGGCGCGCCAGCGCGGTGGCGAACAGTTCGCCGAAAAGCCCGTCGCTGGACGGCGAATTGGTCGCCACCACCAGCACGTCACCCGCGCGGCACTGCTCCACCGCGACGTGGATCATCAGATTGTCACCGGGCCAGCACAGGACGGTGACCGCGGTACCGCCGATCCGCGCACCGGGCCACGCCGGACGCAGCCGCGGACCGAGGAAGCCGGTGCGCCCCTGTGCCTCGTGGACGGTGGCGGTACCGTACTCGCCGAGTGCGGCGGCATCCTCGATCGAGGCCCGCGGGCACCCGGTCACCACGACGTTCTCCATCACTGTCCTCTCGAATCGCGACTCGCGCCTTCGTCTCCGAAGGCGATGTCCTGCAAAGCATCTCGTGCGGCCGTGGCGATACGGGGGGTAACGCCGAGCTCGGTCAACTGCCCGGCCGCCGCCGTCATCTCGTCGGCGCGGCGGGCGGCGTGGGCATAGGTGCCGCTGATCAGGCGGTCCAGGGTGTCCTCGTCGAAGGAGCGGAATTCCCCGGCGATGTGATCGCGGAACCAGTCCGCGCATCCCGCCGCCTCCGCACCGGCCAGCCCTTCCACGACCGCCGCGGCCAGCCCCTTGTACACGACGCTGCGCAGCAATTTGCGCGAACTGGCCACTCCGACCGGTCCGGGAACGAGCTCGACCGGAACACCGATCCCGGCCATGAGGTCCACGAAACCCGGTGCGGCCGAACCGGATACCTGCATCGGCGTGCGAATCCCGCGACCGGGCACGGGAGCCATGATGGCCACGTCGACCAGGTCCACCCCGGCCTCGGCGGCCAGCTCCGCCAGCCGCACCTTGGCAGCGGGGGTACCGGTATTCGCCTCGGCCCACACCGCGCCGGGCGTAAGGCCCGAAAGAGCCTGCCGCAGGGCGGATTCGGCCTCGTGCGCGGTGGTCAGACCGAATACCAGCTCGGCGCCGCGAACGGCATCCGCATCGCTCGTGCACTCCAGGACACCCTGCGGCGCAGGCGCTTTCGGATCGAACCCGCGCACATCCGCACCCAGCGTGGCCAGGTCACGGGCGAATTCCGTGCCCGCCTCGCCGAATCCGAGTACCGCCACCCGCAGCGGCGCGGACTCGCCAACGACAGACGCGTCCTCGGGCATCGACTCACCTCACTTGCTCCGCGGTCGCTCGCCCCAGCGGGCCGAGCGCGAGCGTGCCGCACGACACGTTCCAATTCGACCGTAGGCATTGCCGACATAAATGTCAACAATCCTGTTAACGAAGAGGTCGGAGCAGGTGGAAGCGTATTCGAGGGAAGGTCAGGCGTTCCGGCCGAGCGCGCTGATCACGCTGTCGAGGTGGTCACGCATGGCCTGTTCCGCGGCGTCCGGATCGCCCGCCACGACCGCGTCCACGATCGCCAAGTGCTCGCCGAGCGAAACCTGCGGACGGCCGGGACGCAGCGACAGCTGGAACTGATGCCGCACGATCTGCGCGTTGAGTCGGCCGATCAGATCCGCCGCGGTCTCCTGACCGGCGATTTCCCTCAGCACGGCATGCATCTCGTGATTCAGCGCGGAGTACTTCATCAGTTCGCCCTCCCGCACCGCGGCCGACAGCCGCGTGGAGTACTCCCGCAGCCGATCGGCATCGGCCGGGGTGATGCGCGTGGCGGCCTTGGCCGCGATCAACCCCTCGAGCACCTTGCGGCATTCGAGGATCTCCACCGCCTGCTCGTGCGACACCGAGCGCACCCGCGCGCCGCGATTGTGGATCCGCTCGATCAGCCCCTCGGCCACCAGTTCGTCGATAGCGGCGCGCACGCTGCCGCGGGTGACCTCGAACTGCTCGACCAGCTCGGATTCGACGAGTCGCTGTCCGGGAGCCACCTCCCCCTGCACGATGGCATGCCGAAGTCGTTCCACCGCAATGGCCTTGCCGTGGGTTCCACGTTCGAGTTCACTGCTCTGCGACACTGACACATCCTGGCGATAGGGTGACATTCGATTGTCAATGATTATGCCAACAATTCGCCGGACGAAAGATTTCCCCATGGCAACCACCCTCACCAGCTCCCCGGCCGCCGAGGTGCTGGCCCAGTTGTACGCGAACGCCGAGCGCAGCCACCAGGAGTTCCGGGCCCGCATGGACTCCCTGCCGCCCACCGAGCGGCCTGAGGGCGGTTCCCGTGAATTCTTCGCCGCCGCAAAGGATCTGTACATGGCGGTGCGGCCCGATACCAGCAAACTGCTGTACATCCTCACCCGCACTCGCCGCGCCCGGACGATCGTCGAATTCGGCACCTCGTTCGGAGTCTCGACGCTGTGCCTGGCCGCGGGCCTGCGCGACAACGGCGGCGGGCGGGTGATCGGCACCGAATACGAGCCGACCAAGGCCGAAGCGGCCCGCGCCACCCTGCAGTCCGCCGGTCTCGGTGATCTGGTGGAGATTCGCGACGGGGACGCTCGCGAAACCCTCGCCCGCGACCTCCCCGAGGAGATCGACATCCTGTTCCTGGACGGCGCCAAGGAGATGTACGTCGAGATCCTCGAACTGGTGGAGCCGAACCTGTCCCCCGGCGCGCTGATCATCGTCGACAATTCCGACCGCAGCCCGGAATTGCTCGAGGTACTGCGCAACAGCGACGACTACCTGCCCACCGCGGTCGCCGACAACGTCACTGTGGCGTTGCGCACCGCATGACACCTGCCGCTCAGGACGAGTGCAGATGGGTGCGCTGGCCCTCGTTGTCCAGGATGCACAGGATTTCGGCGGGGCCGTCCAGGGCGCCGAAGGCGTGCGGGACCATGCAGGAGAATTCGGCGGCCTGACCGGCCTCGACGCGGACGCGGCGCTCGCCCAGGCGTAGTTCCACCGCGCCGGACAGCACGGTGAACCAGTCCCGGCCCGGATGAACGCGCTGCTCTCCGGCCGGTTTGGTCAGGCGCATCTTGGCCACGGTGACGCCGTTCGGGCCCGAATCGCGGGTGAGCAGCCAGGTGGTGACGCCGCGGACGGTATCGCGTTCGGGCCGGATCACGACGTCCTCGTCGCTGACCGACTCCACCAGCTGATCGAGTGTGGTGCCCAGCGCCCGCGCGATGGGCGCGAGCTGATCCAGGGCGATGCGGCGGTGACCGGTCTCGATGCGGCTGAGCGTGGACGGGCTCAGGTAGCAGCGGGTGGCCAGGTCGTCCAGCGACCAGCCGCGCGCCACGCGCAGGCCCCGGATCCGCTTGCGGACCACGCCGTCCAGATCGCCGTCTTGCGTCATAGGCAAGATTGTATGCCTTCTGAGCAAACAGTGCGTAGCGTCGAATCCATGAGCCACGATCACCAGCACCAGCACGGCGGCCACGACCACGGTGACGAATCCGCCCTGGCCGACCTGCTCGACCTCGACGCGCAGGCGCTACCCGAATACCTCCCCGAGGTGACGGCATTGATTCGCGATCACCTCGACGACCGGCCCGTCCGGCGCATCCTGGACATGGGCACCGGCACCGGGACCGGCGCACTCGCCCTGACGCGGCGTTTTCCGGACGCCGAGGTGACCGCCGTCGACATCTCCGAACACATGCTGACGCGACTGCGAGACAAGGCGAGCGCCCGCGGCGTCGCCGACCGCATCCGCACCCTGCGCGCCGATCTCGACGCCGGATGGCCCGAACTCGAACCCGTGGATCTGGCCTGGGCGGCGAATTCCCTGCACCACACGGCCGATCCGGATCGCGTGCTGACCGACCTGTTCGCCACGATCCGCCCCGGCGGCCTGCTGGCCCTCGCGGAACTGAACTCGATGCCCCGATTCCTCTCTACCGCAGGTGAACTCGGCGATCTGGAGGATCGCGCCCACGAGGCCCTGGCCGCCGAAACCGCCGACCACGTCCCGCATCTCGGCTCGGACTGGACGACCCTGCTGACCAAGGCCGGATTCGAGATCGAAACCGAGCGTCGCATCCTCATCTCGCTCACTCCCCCACTGCCCGAGGCCGCCGCCCGCCTCGCGCACAGCACCCTGCAACGCATGCGCACCGGCCTCGCCGACCGATTGTCAGCACCAGACGCAACCGCGCTGGACACTCTGCTGACTGCGGGCCCCGAAGGCCTCGCCAGTCGCCCCGACCTCACCGTCCGCGACGAACGCCCGATCTGGATCGCACGCCGTCCCTGATCCGCATGCCCGCAGAGCCGCGCCTCGCCCGGACCTACCGTCGCACGGGCGCCCTCCCCGGAGATTCCCGTCGGCTGGTTGTGCGGACCACAGCCCTGCATACAGCCGACTCACGGTGCGCAGGGTTATCCCACTGAGCATCACTCCGCATTCGATCCGCGCGAACCCAGCCGACGCCATGCCGGAGCGGGCCGCGAAGCCCAGCACGGTCCGCACGGCAGCCATACAACGGCGCACAACCCGGCGGCATGCCGACTGCGTTGTGATCCCTGACGAAACGAATCTCATTACGGGAGTGCGGGTTCGGTGAAGGCTCTGCCGAAACGGACGACCAGAGCCAGGACCACGGCCAGGGACGGCAGAACCCACAGGGCCGTGTCGAGTCCGACCAGATCGGCGAGATGGCCGATCAGCGGTGGGCCCGAGACGAATCCGCACCAGCCCAGGGCCGCGACGGCGGCGATCGACGGGCCCGGGTTGGCGTCGGCGGCCGCCCGGCCCGCCGCGCTGAACGCGCTCGGTACGACGAGTCCCAATCCGATTCCCATGCAGGCGAATCCGAGCAGGGCCACGGCGGGCTGACGCAGGATCAGCGCCACGCCCATACCGCAGGCGAAGACCATGGCCAGTGCCGGAAGCAATGCCGTGGGTCTGAATCGGCGCTGTAATCCCGTGCCGCTCAACCGCATCGCCACCATCGCCAGGGCGAAGGAGGCGTAGCCCAGACCCGCCGTCGCGGCGCCGGCGCCGAGCTCGTTGCGCAAGTAGGCCGCGGACCAGTCCGCCGCCGCGCCCTCGCACAGCATCGAGGCGAACGCGACCGCGCCGAGCAGTACGATCAGCGCCGACCACCGTCTGCGGCGCGGTGCGGCATCGGACCACGCCCGGGCGTCCGCGGTATCGCGAATCAGATACCGCGACAACACTTCCACGGCCACGACCGCCAGCACACCGAGCACCGCGAGCTGAGCGGTCAGGCCGATGCCCAGCCCCACCGCGCCCGAACCGATCAGCCCGCCCGCGAACCCGCCGACACTCCACATGCCGTGCAACCGGGACATGATCGGGCGGGCCAGCGCTTTCTCGACGGTGACCGCCTGGGTGTTCATCGCCACATCGACCATGCCCTGCATCAGCCCCCAGAAGAACAGCGCTACGAACAGCAGAACCGGCGAATCTGCCAGGCCCACACCGATTCCCGCGATCGCGTAACCCGCGATGGAGATCCGGATCAACCGCGGGCTGCCCAGCCGGGGCAACAGCCACCCGCACAGCGCCATCGCGGTGACCGAGCCGATGGGCAGGCCCAGCAGCGCGGTGCCCAGGGTGCCGTCGCTCAGGCCGAGCGCCGCTTCCACGCCCGGGATGTGCGCGGTCCACGAGGCGAACAGGACCGCCTGCGCGAAGAACGTCGTCCCGACCGAAATCGTCGCCAGCCCAGGTCGTTTCGATGCAACCGACCGGCCCTGTGTCGTGCGGCAGGGTACTTCAGACACAGTGCACCTCGATGCCGTCCGCGCGTAACGCCGCGACCACGTCATCGGGCGCGTCGACATCGGTGATCACCATGTCCACCGCCGCGGTCGGGCACACCACCGCCATCGCCGTCCGGGCGAACTTGCTCGAATCGACCATCGCGATGGTGCGCGCCGAGGCGGCCATCGCGGCCCGCTTGACCGCCGCATCCTGCAGGTCGTAGGCGGTGACACCGCGGCGCGGATCGAATCCGCAGCAGGTCAGCAGCATGGTGTCCAGCCGCAGTTGCGCGAGGTTCTGCTCGGTCATCGGGCCCACCAGCGAGGACTCACCCGCGCACACGGTCCCACCGGGCAGCAGCAGCGACACACCGGGCGCGGAGGCCAGCGCGCCGAACTCGGACAGGGCGAGCGGTACGACCGTCAGCCGACGCTCGGCCAGATATCGTGCGGCGGCGGAACCCGTTGTGCCACCGTCGAGTACGACCGATTCGCCGTCGGATATCCGGGCCACGGCCGCCGCGGCGATCCGCGCCTTGGCCTCCGCGCGCTCGAGTTCGCGCATCGCGAAGGGCAGCCCCTCCCCGCGCAGCATGGCGCTGACCGCCCCGCCACGCACCCGCCGCAGCACCCCGGCCTGCTCGAGTTCGGCCAGATCACGCCGGATCGTCACCTCGGAGGCGCCCAGCGCCCGCGACAGGTCGGCCACGCTCACCGATTCCGCCGAACGCAACGCCCGCACGATCTGCGCCTGCCTGCTCTCGCCATAAGCCATCGTTCAAACGTACATCAGTTCTGATCATTCGAAAGAAAATTCTGATCGATTTGGCCCGAAACGATCCGTCCCGGCTTTTTACTCACGGTGATCGTGGCCGATGGCAATCGCGATGGGAGGGCGGATAATTCGGGGGCTGGTTCACCGGACGCGCCGCCGCGTCCGGGCTGTCCGCTCGACGACGGGAGGTTGGGTGACCACGTCACTGCCTGTGAAACTCAAGCACGCCAAGGATATTCATCCCGGTATCGACTTACCGTCGATGCACGAGGCGGTGCGAGCCGAACGCACACTGTGGACCCCCGCCGAGTTACACGACCTCACCAGCACCGTGGCAGCCCGATTCGCCACCCAACTGCGGGATATCGTGCGTTTCGACACCCAGCAGCGCTGGTGGACCCGCCTTGCCCTGACGATGGGCCTCGAACTGTGGCTGCTGTCGTGGACGCCCGGTCAGGGCACCGAACCGCACGATCACGGCGGCGCGTCCGGCGCGTTCACCGTCACCCTCGGCGAACTCGACGAGGAGTACCGGCACAGCGGCGGCCCGGTCCGCGCGGCGCACTGGCACACCGGCGACACCGTCGCCTTCGGTCCGGGCCGCGCCCATCAGCTGGGCAACAACGGCACCGGCCCGGCCGTCACGGTGCACGCCTATTCCCCGCCCCTGCGGCCGGTGCGGGAATACCGCGCACTCACCGACTTCGCGGGTGTGGAACAGTCGCGGTAGCAGAACAGGAGGTGCCGCGATGAGCATCGAGGACAGGCTGGCCCGCGCCCGCGCCCGACTGCACCGGGTCGATCCCGAGCGCGCGGCCGCACTCCAACGCGAGGGCGCGCTGGTGGTCGACATCCGCCCGCACGCCAACCGCCTCGCCGAGGGCGAGATTCCCGATGCCGTCGTGGTGGAACGCATCGTTCTGGAATGGCGGCTGGATCCGCACGGCGAGCACCGGCTACCGGACCTGACGGCCGAGACCCCGGTGGTGATCGTCTGCAACGAGGGCTACGCCTCGAGCCTGGCCGCCGCCGACGCCCAGGAGCTCGGGCTGCACCGGGCCACCGATCTCGTCGGCGGCTTCCGGGCATGGAAATCGTCCGGATTGCCGGTAGTAGCTGGAGGGTCGCCAGCAGTTCCGTAGTGGCGCTTTCCGTACTGGTCGACCTAGGTGCGCGCGGCGGCGAGGAAGGCCCGGATCAGCTCGGGTGATTTGACTCCTCGCTCGCTCTCCACGCCGCTGGAGACGTCCACTCCCCATGCCCCCGTCGCCGCCACCGCCGCGCGCACGGTGTCCGGGCGCAGGCCACCGGCCAGCAGCCAGCGCCCGGCGGGAGCGGTGAAATCCGGGGCGCCCCAGTTCCACGCCTTGCCCGAGCCGGGATCCGGGGCGTCCAGCAGCAACAGGTCCTCGCCGAATGCGCCGATGCCCGGCGTCTTCTCCCCCGCCGCGACCGCACGGATCAGGGTGCGACCGGGCGCGCGCAACGTCTCGTAATAGTCCGGCCCCTCGTCGCCGTGCAACTGGATCGCGCGGATACCGCTGCGTTCGGTCAGTTCGCGAACCTGTTCGACCGATTGGCCGCGGAAGACGCCGACGGTCAGCACACGATCGGGCACGCGAGCGGCGAGCCGGTGCGCGGTCGGTGCGTCGACGGTCCGCGGACCGGCAGCGAAGACGAACCCGACGGCGTCGGCCCCGGCCGCCACGGCGACGTCCACGTCCCGCTCGGTCCGCAGCCCACAGATCTTGACGAAGAGATCGGCCATATCCGCCAGTCAACCAAAACGCCCCGCGAGCGCGACGCCCGGATCCCCACGGCCCGCGCCGCGACCGGGGCGTCTGCGCATGGCGCAACGCTGGCGCGCGGCCTCGGCGCGAAAAGGTTGCCAGGAGTTGGCCAATCGCCCGGCAAAACGTAGTAGCGTGGAATCGGTATCGAGGGCAGGAGGCACCTGCGACGTGTGCCCCCTCGACGCCACGGCTCGAAGATTCACTCCGATTCACCCCGGCGCTAGGCGGTGCCAGCGCCGAGTTCTCATGTGCCCATCGCCTGTTCGGTTCGACAAGTCCACACCGATGTTCTGCCTCGTCACAGTCTCACAGCACCGTAGCTGAGGAGGAAATACCGTGAGCAGCACCGTTTCCCATGCCGATTCGACGGTTCGCGAACTGCCCGTTCCCGGCGGGCCACTGCATATCGTCATGGTGGCGCCGCCGTATTTCGACGTACCGCCCGCCGGTTACGGCGGGGTGGAGGCCGTGGTCGCCGAACTGACCGACGCACTGATCGACCGCGGGCACCGGGTGACTCTCCTCGGGGCGGGAAAGAACGGTACCAGAGCACGTTTCGTCCCGGTGTGGGAATCCACGATTCCCGAGTTACTCGGCCAAGCGGGTCCGGAGGTCCACAACGCGCTCAAGGTCCGGCAGGCGATCGAGCGGATCGCGGAGGTCGATCACATCGATGTCGTGCACGACCACACCTTCGCCGGGCCGCTCAACGCCCCTTTCTACACTGAGATGGGCATCGCGACCGTCGTGACCGTGCACGGTCCGGTCGACGGCGATCCGGGCGAGTACTACCGCGCCCTGAACGACACCGCCAACCTGGTCGCCATCAGCGACCGGCAGCGCAGCCTGGCCCCGGATCTGAACTGGGTCGGGCGCGTGTACAACGCCGTGCGTCCGAGCGAATGGCCGTTCCGCCAGGAGAAGAAGGACTACGCGCTGTTCCTGGGCCGCTACGCCGAATACAAGGGCCCGCACCGGGCGCTGCGGGCCACGCACGCGGCGGGCCTGCGGCTGGTGCTGGCCGCGAAATGCAATGAGCCGGAAGAGAAGGCGTTCTTCGAATCGCGGGTGCGCCCGCTGCTGACCGCCGACGACAGCGTCTTCGGCGAGGCCGACGCCGTCGCCAAACGCCTGTTGCTGGCCTCCGCGCGCTGCCTGCTGTTCCCGATCGGCTGGGAGGAACCCTTCGGCATGGTGATGATCGAGGCGATGGCCTGCGGCACACCGGTTGTCGCGCTGCGCGGCGGCGCGGTAGAGGAGGTGGTGGAGGACGGCGTCACCGGCATCATCTGCGACGACGAGGCCGAGCTGCCCGCGGCCCTCGAGGCGGTGCGCCAGATCGACCCGGAGAAGTGCCGCCGCCGGGTCGAGGAGCACTTCTGCGTGGATCGGCTCAGCGCCGGTTACGAGTCGGCGTATCTCAAAGCCCTTGCCCCACAGCGTGCTTCAGCAGTGCTCGGCGGCTCGGTGAGCACCATGGTCGTGCGGCCCCCGTCCGCCGCGCAGACCCGGGTCAGCAACGCATGAGCGCGGCCAGCGCACCGATCGCGGAGGTGAAATCGTGAGCTCCCCACAGGTTTTCAACGCCGGACCGCCCGTCGGGCTCGGCGGTGGCCAGTCCACCATCACCCTCGTCGAGGCGAATACCTTCTGCCTGTCCGACAATCTCGGCGACATCCATCCCGGTACCGCGCAGGGCCTGTTCTATCAGGACACCCGCACGATCTCACGCTGGGAGCTGCGCGTCGAGGGGCAGCACGCCGAACAGCTGACGGTGCTGACTCCCGAATCGTTCAAGGCGCGCTTCGTGATGCGCGTGCCGCCGCGGGCGGGCGTGGCCGACAGCACGCTGCTGATCGTGCGCAGCCGCCTGATCGGCGACGGGCTGAAAGAGACTGTGACAGTACATAATCTGGGCAACGAGGACACCGCCCTGCGGCTGATCCTGCACGCCGAGGCCGATTTCGCGGATCTGTTCCTGGTCAAGGAGGGCCGCAGTCATCACGGCAGCGCCGAAGTCACCGTCGCCGGATCGGAGCTGCACTTCACCGATCACGCCGATCCCGGCCGCGGCCTGATCGTCAGCGCCACAGGCGATCCCGTCGTCCTGCCGGGCGCACTGAGCTGGCGCGTGGTGGTGCCCGCGCGCAATCAGTGGCGAGCCCAGGTGTTCGCCCAGCCGGTCTCCGGGCACCGCCGGGTGCAGATCTCCTGCGGCGAGGAGGACAGCCCCGTCACCCGGATGCACGCATGGCGTGCCACCGCAACGGATCTCACCTCAACCGACCCGCGGCTGACCTACATCCTGCGCCGCACCGAGAACGATCTGGGCGCGTTGCGGATCGACGAGGGCGACGGCCTGCCCACCTACGTCGCGGCCGGTGCGCCCTGGTTCATGACGTTGTTCGGCCGCGACAGCCTGCTCACCTCCTGGATGGCCCTGCCGCTGGATTCCGAACTGGCCGTGGGCACTCTGCGTCAGCTGGCGACGTTGCAGGGCACGACGGTCGATCCGATCACGGAGGAGGAGCCCGGCCGCATCATGCACGAGATGCGACGCGGGCCCGCGGGTGAGCGCGTCCTGGGCGGCAGCGTCTACTACGGCTCGATCGACGCCACACCGCTGTTCGTGATGCTGCTGGCCGAGTGCCGCCGTTGGGGCGCGGAGGAATCCGCTGTCGCCGAACTGATTCCGGCCGCCCGCGCGGCGCTGGACTGGCTCGAGCATTTCGGCGACTGCGATGACGACGGCCTGGTCGAATACCGCCGCAAAACCGATCGCGGACTTGTCAATCAGGGCTGGAAGGACAGTTTCGACTCGATCAGCGATGTCACGGGCCGGCTGGCCGAGCCGCCGATCGCCCTGTGCGAGGTGCAGGGTTACACCTATGCCGCACGACTGGCGGGCGCGGAACTGGCGCGGGCGCGCGGCGACGAGTCCGCGGCCATACGTCTGGAACATCAGGCGATGGCTTTGAAGGAGCGCTTCGATCAAGCGTTCTGGATACCCGAAAGAGGCTGGTACGCACTGGCTCTCGATCATCGCAAGCGTCCCGTCGACGCCCTGTCCAGCAATGTCGCGCACTGCCTGTGGACGGGCATCGTCTCCGACGAACGCGCCGAACAGCTCATCGAACGGCTCGCCGATCCGGATATGGACAGCGGATTCGGATTGCGCACCCTGTCCGCCGGGATGGGCGCATACAACCCGATGAGCTACCACAACGGCTCGGTCTGGCCGCACGACACCGCCCTGGCGGTGGCCGGGCTGATGCGGTACCGGCACATTCCCGGCGCGTGCGAGCTGGCCGAACGTCTGGCCAGGGGACTACTGGACGCGGCGCTGCACTTCCACGGCCGGCTGCCGGAGCTGTTCTGCGGATTCGACCGCGAGCAGTTCCGCTCGCCCGTGCCCTACCCGACCTCGTGCTCGCCGCAGGCCTGGGCCAGCGCCGCCCCACTGCTGCTGGTGCGGTCGTTCCTGGGCCTGTCCCCCGACGTGCCGAAGCGGACGCTCGACATCGCACCGAACCTGCCCGAGCGCTGGGGACGGTTGCAGCTGACCGATCTGCGGCTGGGCTCGGTCACGGTCGGTATCGAGGCCGAGGGCGACACCATGCAGGTGGAGGGACTGCCCGGAGACTGGACGTTGAACGGGGAGCGATCCGTCATCGACGAACGCGTCCCCGTCGACGTGTGAGCGAACCATCGACACAGCGCCCATCGCACACGACGAAGCCGAGCGCCGGCGAGATGCGCTCGCGAGCGCCCGGACGACGTTGCGGCTCAGTCCTTCTCGCTGAGCTCCGCGAGCCGGTCGACCGAACCGAGGAGTTTGTCCGAGGTGGTGACCCGCGCACGGATCATGCGGTGCTCGTCGGTCAGCTGCGTCCAGTCGTAGGTGTGGGTGACCCGAGTACGCCCCGGCGCCAGGGGCTCGAGCTCCCAGCGCCACAGATGTCCGGGCGGCTCATTGCCGGGTTCGGAAGGCCGCCAGGCGATTCGGCGGCCCTCCTCGAACTCCACCACGTGGTTCTCCCGGATCTGGCCGTTGGTGAGCTCCATCCGGAACACCTCCCCGACTCCGCGCACGCGTTGCCCCTCGGATGCGGCCGCGAGGTTGTCGTTACCGTCCCAGCTGGGCTGCCGCGCGGGATCCGCGATCAGTTCGAAGATGCGGGCGGCATCGGCCGCGACCTCGCGTCGGGCGGTGGCGATTCGGGGAACATCGGCGTGGTCGGTCATGATCCGATCGAACCACGACGTCCGGGAGCGGGCAGGCTCAGGCCGCCCGGTTCTCCGTGGGATCCGGTACGTGCCTGTGCACGGGACCGGCCGCCCGGCACAGCTCCGCGCGCAGGGTGCGGTGTTCCGGGCACAGATACCGGGATCCGTGGCGGATGAACGCCGGATCCAGACGCTGGGCGAAGGTCAGATGATCGCGGCGCCAGCAGTCGCCGCAGACGAGTTCGTTCATGACGGACCTCCTCGTTCCCCCTGCGTTCGGGGGTTGCACAGGAGTTCCCGGTCCGAATCCCGTTCAGCCCTCTCGACGCCGATATCGGCCGAACCGTTACGGACCTCACCGCGGGACGCGCGATGTCCCGCTGGCGGAGCCTCCCTGGGCAGGCGCCCCCGGATGCGGGGACATCAACAATGATGCACGCTGACGTCCCGACCTGGAAGGTTTTCGTTCACGATGATCACACCGCCGGTGCGGGCGAGTGTGTCGCGAGGCACGGCTGTGAGCTGCTCACGGCGTATTCCGGTTCACGGGGCGATGAGCCGCTGGGCGGCGAGCACCGTCGCCGCGCGGCGCTCTGCCGCGTTCGCGCGATCGTCGTGCAGCGCGTGCACCGCCGAGGTGCGGGCCAGATCGGTGAGCAGCGTCAGCAGTGTCAGCGGGTGGAAGGTGTCGGTGATCAGTCCCGCCGCCTGACCCCGCCGGATCTCGGTGAGCTTGGGCGTCACCGCATGCCGGATCGCCGCGTCGGCCGCGGGGATCTCGGTGCATTCGATATCCGCCCACGCCTGTAGCCGCGCGTCGTCGGGATTGCGCAGGTAGTGGTCGAACAGGCGGCCGATGTAGGCGGGGACGTCCTCGGCGTCCAGCGCCGTTTCGGCGGTCGTCTCGCGCACCCATTGCGCGGTCACCGCCGCGTACAGCTCCTCCTTGCCCGCGAAGTACGCGTACAGGCGGTCCTTGCTGGCATGGGCGGCTTCGGCGATCCGGTTGATCCGCGCACCCGCGATCCCGTACCGAGCGAACTCCGCCTTGGCGGCGGCGAGGATCCGCTCCCTCGTGGCATGTCCGGCTGAACGCATCCCGGCATCCTATCTTGCCGAACCATTTGGTTCGGGTGTAGATTCCCGAACCAAATGGTTCGGGAAATGGGAGATGAAATGACCGAGACGACCCGGCCCTGGCGCGAGCTCGCGTCGCTGCCCGACGGGGTTTCCACCGCGGAGCTGGACCAGCTGTGGGCCGGACTCGAGACCGTGCGCGCGGAGGACATCCTGGGCGAGTGGAGGGGCGCCGCCTTCCGCACCGGTCATCCGCTGTGCCGCGCGCTGGACCACAACCGCTGGTACGGCAAGACCTTCCTGTCCCCGTTCGAGGCCAAGCCGCTGATCTGCCGGGCCGAGGACGGATCGCTGTTCTCCGACGTCCAGCTCGGCGGCGGCGGTGAGGCATCGCTGTGGAACATCGAGTTCCGCGGCGAGGTCACCGCGACGATGGTGTACGACAAGCGCCCGGTGTTCGACCACTTCAAGCGCCTCGACGACACCGCGCTCATGGGCATCATGAACGGCCGGCCGGATCTGGTGCTCGCCGACGGCGAATACTTCTACTTCCTGCTCGAGCGCGCCTGATGCCCGCCGCATCGGCCGCGATCTCCCGTGATCCCCGCGCCGAGTTCACCATCGAGCCCGTCGAGATCGACGACCCGCGAGGGGACGAGATCCTCGTACGAATCGCGGCCGCCGGGATCTGCCATACCGATCTGGTGTCCCGCGCGGCCGGGGCAGCCGATCGGCCGATACTGCTCGGGCACGAGGGCGCGGGCGTCGTGGAATCGGTCGGCGCCGATGTGCGGGGCGTGCGGCCGGGCGATCACGTCGTGCTGAGCTATCGGCATTGTGGTGCGTGCCGGAATTGCCGTCTGGGTCGTCCGGCGTATTGCGCCCGCGCGACGAAACTGAACCAGTTCGGGTCCCGCCCGGACCGCACGCCGCGGGTGCGGATCGGCGCGACCACCGTGCGCGACGGCTTCTTCGGTCAGTCCAGCTTCGCCGGATACGCCCTGGCCACCGCGGACAACACCGTGGTCGTGCCGCCCGGAACCGATCCGGTCGTGGCCGCTCCCCTGGGCTGCGGATTCCAGACCGGGGCCGGTGCGGTGCTCAACGCGCTGCGGCCCGAGCCCGGCGCCTCGCTGGTCGTCTACGGCGCCGGGGCCGTCGGCATGGCCGCGCTGCTGGCCGCGAAGACGCTCGACGACGTCGAGGTGATCGTGGTCGAGCTCTCACCCGAACGCCGTTCCCTGGCAATGGAATTCGGTGCGGCGCAGGCGCTGGATCCCGCCGGCTGCAATACGACGGCAGCCATCGCGGACCGCACCGGCGGCGGGGCGACCCACGCCCTGGACACCACCGGACAACCCGAGGTGCTCGCGAATGCGGTGGCGGACTTGGGAATCGGCGGCGTCGTCGCGGTCGTCGGTCTCGGCGCCGGCATCCCGCCGATCGATCTGCGCGATATCGTCCTGTCCGGCAAGACGATTCGCGGCTGCCTCGAAGGCGACGCGGTGCCACAGCGGTTCATCCCCGAACTGCTCGCCCTGCACGCCGCCGGGCGACTGCCGCTGGAACGCCTGGTGCGAAGCTACCCGTACACCGAGATCAACTCCGCGCTGGCCGATCAGCGTGCCGGACGTGTGGTCAAGCCGGTCCTGACCTGGTAGCCGCGGCGTGAAGGCTATTCGCCGCCGGCCGAACCGGCCTGCTGATCGCGATAGGCCTCCAGCAGCCGCAACCAGATCTCGCTGATGGTCGGGAACGACGGGACCGCATGCCAGAGCCGATCGATCGGAACCTCACCGGTGATCGCGATGGTGGCCGAATGCACCAGTTCGGCGACTCCCGCACCGGCGAAGGTCGCACCCAGGATCGTGCGACGCTCCGGATCGATCAGAACGCGTGCTCTGCCAACGTATTTCGGATCGTACTGGACCGCACCGGCCACGTGGCCGATCTCGTAGTCCACCACCTCGACCGTGCGCCCGGCGCGGGCGGCGTCCTCGGTGCCGAGCCCGACCGCGGCGATCTCCGGATCGGTGAAGACCACCTGCGGCACCGCCAGGTGATCGGCGGTGCCGACGCTCCTGCCCCAGGTTCCGGTGTCCAGAGCCGCACCGCGCGCCCGATCCGCGATGACGCCGCCCGCGATCCGCGCCTGATATTTGCCTTGATGAGTAAGCAGCGCACGGTGATTCACGTCGCCGACCGCGTACAGCCAGTCGCCCTCGACCGCGCCGACGGTGAACGTGTCGTCGGTGCTGAGCCAGGTACCCGGTTCCAGGCCGACGGTGTCGAGCCCGATGTCGTCGGTGCGGGGTGCGCGGCCGGTCGCGAACAGCAGTTCGTCCGCGACGATCCGGCTGCCGTCGGTGAGGGTCACGTGGACCTCGCCGTCCGGGCCGTCGGGACGTTCGGCCGCCTCGATGCCCGAGCCGAACCGCAGCTGCGCACCCGCGCTCCGCAGCCGGTCGGCGACCATTTCCGAGGCGAAGGACTCGACGCGGCCCAGTAACCCGGATCCGCGCGCGACGAGCGTGACCTGCGCGCCGAGCGCCTGCCAGGCCGTGGCCATCTCGGTCGCGACCACGCCCGCGCCGAGGATCACCAGGCGTCCGGGCACCTGTTCGGCGCTGGTGGCCTCGCGACTGGTCCAGTACCGCAGGGTGTCCAGCCCCGGCAGCGGCGGCAGGGCCGCGCGACTGCCGGTGCACACCGCCACCGCGTGCCGCGCGGTCAGCCGGACGGTCTCGCCCTCGGGGGTTTCGACCGTCACCTGCCGCGTCCCGGCGAGCCTGCCGCGCCCACGCAACAGCGTGATACCGGCCGAGGCCACCCAGTCCGCCTGCCCCTTGTCGTTCCAGTCGGCGACCATGTAGTCGCGATGCCGCAGCACCGCGGCCGCATCGATCGGCCCGGTGACCGCGGTGCTCACGCCCGGGAACCGCGACGCCTCGCCGTACAGCAGCACCGGCCGCAGCAGCGCCTTGCTGGGTTCGCAGGCCCAGTACGAACATTCGCCGCCGACCAGTTCGGATTCGACGATGACGGTGCTCAGTCCGGCGGCGGCGGTCCGGTCGGCGACGTTCTCGCCCACCGGACCCGCGCCCAGGACGATGACGTCGTAGGTCCGGATGTTCTCGTCTGCCATGGCGGTACTTCCGATCGTGTGGGGCGGCGATCAGTCCTGTGCCAGACGGACTTTCACGGCTGTGCGGTGCCCGAATATTCTGCGGCCCTCGCAGCTGGCATTCATCGCGATCACCGCGGTTCCGGTTTCCGGGTCCAGCGATTTGACCGTCCCGGCGAAGGTGATCGTCGCACCGGCCAACCGCCCGACGTAGACCGGGTTGGCGAACCGGACCGAATACTCCTGGACCGCACTCGGATCGCGCAGCCACGAGGTGATGTATCCGGCACCGAGGCCCATGGTCAGAATGCCGTGCGCGACAACGTTGTCCAGACCGATGAGGGTCGCGAACTCGTCACTCCAGTGAATGGGATTGCCGTCGCCGGAGACTCCGGCGTAGTTCACCAGATCGCCCCGGGTCAGGCGGACGGTGCGCCGCGGCAACTCCGTACCGACCGACACCTCGCCGACGCGCCGGCCACGCGGCGTGGGCGGCTCGACGGTGACGAGCCGGTTCCGGCCGGGTACGGACGCCCGGACCGGGCCCGCTGGTTGGATCGGCTGCGCGAGGTCGGGCACGATACTCGACATATCGTGCGCGACCAGACCGCGCGCGGTGGCCGCCAACGTTTCGGCGCCGTCGCGGCGATGGCCCAGGAACAACGTGCTGGACGCGCTGTGCACGAGTTCGTTGCGCTGATTCGACACCCGGCTCTCCAGCACCATCATGTCGCGACCGCGCACCTGCTGAAACGAATCCAGCGAAATATCGCAGATCAAATGGTCACCGGCCACGATCGGTCGATGAAATCGCAAAATCTGATCGGTCTGAATCAGGCGACTCAGGTCGTATCCGACAGCGATCCGTTCGAGCAGTGTGCGCTGTGCGTGCATACCCATCGGTGAAGCGAATGTCAGCGGCGCCAGCAGTCCCCCGGCTGCCGACGCGAACTCGTCGCTCTCGTCGTGATGCGCGGGGTGGTAGTCCTGAACAGCCTTGGCGTATTCCCGAATCTTCTCCCTGCCGACCACATAGTGGTCCTCGGTGACGTAGTGGTGGCCCACCATCGCCGTCGCATGTGCGGCCGGGGCCAGTACCGGTGACTCCAAAGTCGCTGTATGCTCCACAGGGCTAACATACGGCAAATACGCTGTAGGGACGGTGAAACCGCGCCGGTGATTCTCAGCTTCCGCACCACCCGCCGAGCGCGCCGCCGAGTTCGGAACGCGCACCGGCGATTTCGCGCGCGCAAAACGGCCCCGCTGCCGAAAACAGCGGGGCCGCAGCCTATCTCAGCCCGCGGTGATCTGCTCGTAGTAGGACCACGAATGCCCCTTGGACTGACACGTCACGCTGCCGTGGAAGCCCACCGCGCAACTCGCCCCGGCATGGCTGATACTCGGGCCCCACATATCGTGACCGGTGGCCACGGTGGAGATATTCGGATTTCCGCCGGGCAACGTGTACGGCGTCCCCGCCGCGAAGCCCGGATGCGCCGGCGCCCACGGGACATCGATCACGACCTGTCGCACCTGGAACGAGATCGGCAGATATCCCCCGCCGATCTTGATCGACATGAGCGTGGGCGAGGTGTCACAGCCGACCGTGCCATCCGGCATGATCGCGCACTGGAACGACCCCATCGAGAAATACACCGGCCCGTCGGCCTGCGCCGCCGTGGTGAACAGCAGCGGCGCCAGCGCACCGGCGGCACACGCGGCGAATGCTGCCTTGATCGAACGTTTCATGCGCACTCCCTCGGCAAGTGAACTCGGACAACAGCGAGACCATCGGCAACCGCAGAGGCAACCAGCTCCAGCGTCACCGAGACCGCGCAGAGACCCCGCCGACAGTACCCAGCCACCCCCACCCACCGCACGATTTCCGCCACCACAGCCCACACCACCCCCACCAGCCACCGAGACAAGCCCCAGGTAGGACCGCGATTTGGGGTCACACCCGGCGATACGCTAAAGTTTCTCCCGGTCGCCCGATACGGGATGACCGGGAGCAATCCCCTATAGCTCAATTGGCAGAGCAGCCGACTGTTAATCGGCAGGTTTCTGGTTCGAGTCCAGATGGGGGAGCATAAAACCCCGGGTGACCGGGGTTTTTTTGTCTTCTACCTGCGGGAATGCCCGGGAAGGTGTTCCCTGGGCGTTCCCGCTAGGTTCCCGGAGATTCCTGCGGTTTCCCTGATTTTTCATGCGCATAACCATGTGCGGACCCGTCGGCTGTCGGGCTCCCGGTATCGCCTGGGCGCGGGTCATCGGCAACCTCGAGGCGAAATCGGCGCAGCGCCCCGGCGTTCTCGTGCGACACGACCCGTGGCGGGGTCTTGGCGTAGAACTTGACGTTCTTCTCGCTGGTGTGACCGAGTTGCTCGGCAGTTGCCTTGGAGCCGAGTTCGTCCATGATCGCGGCGGCGCCGGTTTTCCGGGTGGTGCCGAGAGTGACCCAGGCGAACTCGGTGCCGCAGGCCTTGACCCATGCTCGCCGGACATTGTTCGGATAGCGCACGGTCCCCTCTGTGGAGGGAAACACCAGCGCCAGCGGGTTCGGCGTGGTGCGAGCGAGGTGATCTTGGTATAAGCGCCGGAAGATCGGCAGGGCCCACAGCGGGATCGGCATGCGCCGGATCCCATCCTCGCCGGTTTTCGTGTGGGGCTGACGGGTGATCGACTGGCCCCGTAGCGGTTTGGCGATACCGGTGATCCAGGCGTACGGGGCGGGGTCGCCGTTCTGGTCGACCGCGTCCAGATCGATGCCGCCGGGTACGCCGTCCTCTCGATCGGGTTCCTCCCACACGAGGCCGAGGATTTCCCCGGGTCGGATCGTCAGGGCCAGACCGACTTCGAAGATGTCGGGGATGGTCTGGTTCCGGTCGAAGACACGTCCGGCGGGTGTGCCGGGAATGGCCTCGCCGGCGGCCCAGCGTTGTAGCTGCGCGCGCAGGCGCGGAAGCTCGGTCTCGGTGAGCCCGCGAGGGTTGGGGGTCTTATCCGGGATCTCCTCGATCGCCTCGGCGGGGTTTGTGTCGATGATCCCCCATTGTTTGGGAATCTCCATGATCTCGATCAGCAACTGCCGGTGCCGTTGCGCTTTGGCGTTGTACCCCAGAGCCAGGATCGAGTCCACGTGGGCGATGAGTTTGGGCGCGGTGGCCTGGCGGATGGTCAGGTTCGCAAGGTCCTCGATCTTGATGACCTTCTTGGACGCCCGGGGATCTTTCGAATGGAAGACCTCGGTGTAGTAGAGGTTCAGCGACGCCTGGTCTCGGTTGCGGGGATTCTTCGTGCTTTGCCGTTTGTGCCACTCATCGATGACCACGCGCAGTTTCGAGTCGCTGGTGTATTCGTTGACCTCGGAGCGGCGCATGGCTTTCCGCTCGTCGGCATTCTCGTAATAGGCATCACGCGCAGCGGTTTTGGTCGGGCCGGTGCCCTGCAGAGGATCAGTCTTGCCGTTGAGCCTCAGATACCCTCTCGCGATAACGCTCTTGCCATTGGGACTCGTGTGAAATGTGGGCTTGGTGGGCACGCCTTCACGATTGGCGGGCCGACCTCGTTTGGGCATGCCTGTCTCCGTTACTCGGCAGATGTCGCCGAAACAATTCTGTTATTCGTCAGCGAGGGAGCTCTCCCATTTCTCGACATTCGCGATGTGGTACCGGACGCCGTTGCCGAATTTCTTGGTGAACTTCGGCCCCTTGCCCGCACTGGCCCAATTCGCAAGTGTCTTGGGACTCAAACCCAGCCGCTGCGCGAGCTGGCGACGGGTCAGCCACGGCGACGGCAACACAGGTACATAAGCGGTTTCCGGCATGGGGCATCCTCAGAGTCGAATGTTCCGAGAATGTCGGCGCGTGCCCGGATCGGACCGATAGCCGTACCGGTTCGGAACGGGCTTTCCTCATCCCATTACAGGCACGAAAATGATTGCCCGTCCATAGATTCCGAGCCCACCAGTTGTGGTGCCACTGCGAGTGGCGGTCGGTAGAGAATTCGCCGACACCGCAACAGCGAACGAGAACGATTACTGCGCCTGCGGCATGCCGGGACGCGGTTGCACACTGGGCCGCGGAATGGCTCGGAAAATTTTGTCCACAGCGCTGTGGCTACATCCGTACGCGTCGGCGATCTGCCTATTGGACCAGCCAGGGTTTTCCGCAGCTATCCGGAGAATCTGCTCACGGTCGACCTTTTGCCGGCCATTGCCACCACCGGTGGCGCTATTCACAGTGTCCGCGCGTCCGCGTCGCTCGGATTCAGGAGTTGACGCGTCCGGAGTCTGTGTACGCGTACTACGGACGTGAGCCGACGCGTCCTGCCACCCAGTCGCCGCGCGGCGAACCTCGAGGATGGTCGAGCGACGGCGAGGAAGCGCGTAGAGCACACGCGCGGCACGCGGCCGTGGCCGAATCGGTTTCGGTATGTGCCCGGCGACGGTCCTGCGCGTTCGCGCGGTGCCCAGTAGGTCGGCGGAGACGGACGCGTCCGGTCGGCGCGACTGATGTGCGTTCGGGGTGAGGTCTGCGTCGTGGCCACCGAATGGACGCGGTGCCGGATCGGTGTGAGGACAATACGCGTCCTGTGTGGTGGACGCGGCCGCCGGGGCGAGGGCGTCGTCCGGTAGCTCGGCGGCCTGTCTCTGGATCGCCAGGCCGTAGCGAACGCTGGCAGCGTGATGGATCATCAACGCAA
>NZ_BDBQ01000062.1 GCF_001613065.1 Nocardia miyunensis NBRC 108239 | reverse complement strand
CCGGGCACGCCCGCGGGGAGCAACGCGCCGGCCGCGCCGACCGCGGCACAGCCGAATGTCGATCCCACCCAGGTACTCACGGCCATCACCACCGGTCTGCAGACCGCTATGCAACTCGGCACGTCGGCGTTGCAGGTGGTGATGCAGATGTGGCAGGGCCAGGGCGCGGAGCAGGCCGCCTCGACGGGTGCGCGGGCGGAGTCCTCCGGCAGTCAGCTGGCCACCCAGAGCACCGGGCAGAAGTCGATTCTCGGCGCGGGCGCGACCTCGGTCTTCACCGGCGGCGCGCTGATGGCGGCCGTGATGGACAAGTACATGACCACGATGGCGCTCACCGCACCGGCCTTGTCGGTGCCCGGCGGAGCGGCGTTCATGGTCGCCGAGACCGCCGAGGCCATCGCCGAGGCGCTGGCGGTGATCACCAAGACGCGAGTGGAGCTGACGATCCACTCCGCCAACATGGTCGAGGCCGGTCAGAAGGTGGAGGTCAGCTCCACGCCCACGGGCGTCAACGCGGCCACCGAGGCGTCGACCGCGGCGGACACCGCGTCGGCGGCGTCGTCTTCGTCCAGCAGTGAACTGCAACAGCTCATGCAGCTGATTTCGCCGATGAGCCAATTGCTCACCACCGGAGTGCAATCGGCGACGCAGCTGGGCGAGGCGGCCAAGACGCTCATCCCGGGTGTGTCCACCACGCCGACAGCCGCTCCGGTCTCCGCCGACAAGGCATCCGCGCTCGGCGCGTACAAGGGCTCGGACTCGAAGAGCTCGTCCGCCGGTGGCGAGGGCGGCGGGGGTGGTGTCGGCGGTATCGCCGGAGTCCCCGCGACGCCGCTCACCCCGTACATCGGCACCCAGCTGGCCGGTGGTTCCACCTTCGGGCCCGGCGGTGCCGCGGCAGCATCCGAGGCGTTGGCGGCCGAGCCGGTGGCGACCTCGTCGCAGCTGTCCGGCACCAGCCCCGGGGTGATGCCGATGAGCGGCGCGGGCGCGGCCGCCGCCGCGGCCAAGGGGGTGGGCGCGGGCGACGCCGGTGGCGGCGTGAACGGCAATCTGGTCACCAGCTCGAACGGGGACGCGGTCGTCGGTGACCTCGAGGGCGCGACCCTGCCGGTGGTCGGGGCCTACGTCCGGGCCGTCGAGGCGCCACCCGACAAAGAACTGACGTTGTGATGGTGCAGCGGAAATCAAGTGGAGGGATCGTCATGACAGACAACAACTTCGACGGGGTCTACTTCAGCCCGGCCGCCGCGACCGACGCCGCGGGCCGCCTCGACGCGCTGGCCCAGCGCCTGGAGCAGGACCTGCAGACCAGCAAGACCGCGCTGACCGTTCCGGCGGCCGGTACCGACGAGGTCTCGGTGCGCGCGGCCCACACGATGAACGATGTCGCGGGCTCGTTCTCGACCAGCGCGGACGCGGGCGTGCTCGAACTGCAGAAGCTGGCCGCCTCGCTGCGGGCCCAGGTCACCCACTTCGGCCGGGTCGAGAGCGAGAACAGCACCGGAATCGAGCAGGCGCGGTCGGTCTAGATGATCGAACCACCGCAGCCCGGTTTCACCGGGGTCGTCTGGGAGGCGCGCGAACCCGACAGGCTCGCACGCGATCTCGATACCGGCCCCGGCCCACTTCCGATGGCCGAGGCCGGTGCCACCTGGTCCCGTCTGGCCACCAGCTTCGGTGCTGCGGCGGTCGAGTACGAGGCCATCATGGTCAGCTTGCGCGGTGCGTGGCAGTCGACGGCCAGTGTCGGTGTGCACGACCGCATTTCGGCGTTGCGCGATTGGCTGGCCGGCGCCGCGCAGGCGGCGGCCGCCAATGCCGCCAAGGCGCAGGAGCACGCCGCGGCCAATGAGCTCGCCCGCCTGACGATGCCGAATATGGCTGATATCAAGGCAATTCAGGAAGCGCAGCAGATGTTGCAGCAGATCGGCATCTCGCTGGGCGCGCCGATCCAGGCGATCGCGGCGGTCACCGACACCGATTCGGATATCGCCAAGGCCACCGCGTCGCGGGTGATGCGCGTCTACGAGGCGGCCACCGAACCGCTGGCCACCCCGTGGGTGCAGGATCATCCGCCGGAGCTGACCTCCGGCACCGCGCTGGCGGCCGAGCAGGCCGGTGCCCAGGTGCCGAAACTGCCCGAGCCCGAGGGGGTTCCGGTGCTGCCGCCGAGTTTCGATCCCGCGGCGTTCGCCATCACCCCGCCGATGAAGACCGCTTATCGCGCACCGTCTTTCGTGGAATCGACGACCGCCGCCGAGGAGGCCGCGGAGGTGGTCCCGGCGTCCGCGACGAGCCAGATTCCCGCCGGCGGCATTCCGGGAGCGGTCGCACCGGGTGCCGCGGCCGCGGGGTTGCAGAACGAGGAGCATCGCGCCGGAATCGCCGTCGAGGGTGCGGACGCGATCGGCATCGACAACGGAATCGTCAGTGCCCCAGCGGTTCTCGGTGGTTCGCCCGCCGGTCCGCAGCAGAGCGCGCCCGGTAACGCCCAGTCCGGGGCGGCCTGATGGCGACACTCACCAATGACGGCCTGTTCGCGGTGGCCGAACGGCTCGGCGTGCAGACCCTGCCGTTGGTGCTCGCCGTTGCGCCGCAGCATGATTCGTATGAGGAATGGCAGGCCGCGCAGGAGGAGGCGGTGGCCGGACTGACCGATGCCGGGGTGTTCGATTCCTACGGCGAGGTGAGTTCGGATCTGGCGCAGGCGTTGTTCGTCCTGGCGCAACCCGAACGCGAACTGGTGGCGCGGATCTATCGCGTCGCGCCCGATCGCGCGGGCGAGGCGGCCGACGCCCCTGCCGACGTGGTGCGAGTGTGCTTGGCGCGCAGGGGAGAAGACCATGCGATCGCCGTGCGCACCGGCGACGATTTCGAGTTGCGGACCTTCTGGTCCGACGGTTCGGGCGATTCGCTGGCCCGTCCGCTGCTCGGAGCGCTCGGGACGTGCGCACCGGCCGAGATCCCCGATTTCAGTGTGCTGTCCCATGATCTGAGCGAGCGGCTCAGCGAGGCGAGCACCGCGACGGAGTACGCCGACGCCTGCTACGCGCTCGGCGTGCCCGACCGGGAGGCCACCATTCTGGGTCTGGCCTTCGAATCCTGTTATGCCTACGCCGAAATCGTGGCCTATACGCACGAGGACGGCATAGCCACCCGGACACCGGGCGCCGTCGCGATGTACGACACCGGCCGCGGCCGGATTATCGCCATTCCGGGGCTGGCGCCCGATCAACAGTCTTGGTCGACGGTCACGCCGGGCACCGATCACCGGATCGCGCAGGCGATTTCGGCGCTGATCGAGATGTTGCCCGGGGAAAGGTGGCTGCGGCTATAAGTTCTGAAATATGTCCCGAAGTCTTCTATTCTGAAGAGGTCGGATGACCTCCGAGCAGCACTGAACCGTGATGAAAGGTTGGGAAAATGGCAGGCGCAGTCGGTCTTGATAAGGCCGCCATCGAAAAGGTGGCCAACGACATGGACACCTCGATCAACAACATCCGTAGCCACATCCAGAAGATCGAAGATGCCGCCGATGCCGCCAAGGCCGGATGGCACGGCGATGCGAACGCCTCGTTCGTGAAGTCCGCCACCCAGTGGCACGAGGAGGCCGAGACGCTCAAGGCCAACCTCACCGCGCTGCACCAGGCCGTTGTCGACGGCAAGAACAAGCTGCTGTCGATGGACCAGAGCAACGCCTGATCATCTCTTGCGGGTCTCGGCCGACGCCGGGGCAGTCCTGCCGCATCCCGAAATTTCCCGATGAGGAGATACATCCATGAGCGATATCCTTTACGACCCCGCCACGATGAACACGCTGTACGACGACCTGCAGCACTCCGGTTCGCAGCTCAAGCAGGAGGGCCAGAACCTCGAGCAGAACGCCACCGCGTTCCACAACGCGCTGCAGGGTGACAATGCGTCGTCCAACTTCGACTCGGTGCACAAGAAGTGGTCGGACGAGTTCAGCCAGCACCTGGGCGTTCTCGACCAGCTGTCCAACTCGGTCGAGGAGGCGCTGCACCGCGCGCTGGCGGCCGACTCCGCGGTCGGCGACGGCTTCCACGTCTTCTGATCCGAACGCATATCCCCGAAAGGCCGTTCGGAGTCGATCCTCCGAACGGCCGTCGGCATTTCTACTTCCGGGCCGCGCGAAAAGTTCTCGCGCGGCCTGCTCTGTTGTCCGGCAGCGTCATCGCGGTGCCGCGGGCCGCTGTAATAGCGGGTGCGTCCGGTGTGATTCCGCGGGAATTTCATTGTGCGCGAACGAATTTTTTCATTTACTGAATTTTCGGGGGGTGGGGGCCGGTTTCCCGCCGATGTCGCGATCATGAACAGTCGCTGATTTTTTCCGTTCACATATGTGACTGCGCATCCACATATGTGACTGATTCGGAAACGGGCGTACATCGATATTCCCGCCGACGCACGGGAATTCAGCGTGTGGCGAGCGATTCCCCGATGTACTGCATCTCGTCCGGTGTGGTGACCATGTGCACCGTCGCCGAATCGGTCGCGGTGCGGACGGTGATCATATTCGGCGACGCGGGATCCTGCAGCAGCGTGACATCGGCGTCGAACGGACTCGCCGGACCGTTCTCCTCGCGCACGTGCAGAATGGTCGCCCCGCCCGGCAGCGCGGTCGGGGTGATGCCGTCGAAGACCACGACAGTCGTTGTGGGATAAGAACTTCCGGGTTGCATCGCGGGCGCGGGCGGATGGTGGCTCGCGCCCGCCGAACGCGGCGCGAGCGAGAGTGAATGCGGCGCGGCCACACTCGCGACCATGGCGTTCCAGGCGTCCGGGCGCACGGTGTGCACCACCGTGTGCGCGCCCAGCGCGATCGCCCGCAGCACCACCTGCTGCGCCAGGTCGAGCTTGCCGATGACCTCCAGATGCCTTGTGCCCTCACCGATCAGCGGCACCGCGATGCCCTGCCCGGTCAGATCCGCGCCGATCAGCTGCCCGCATCCCGCGGTGGGCACCGCAAGCCCGTCCAGCGCGTCCAGAGGGCCGCGATAATCCTCCGGGGCATCTCCGGGAGCCACCGCGATGGGCAGGCTGTCCAGGAACGCGCGCAGCTGCTGTCCGGGCAGCCGCCGCAGACCCGGCACCGGCGGATCGGCCGGATTGCTCAGGGTGTCGAACCGCACCAGCGCGTGCAGTGCGATGCCCGGCCGGATCTCGTCCCGCGCGCTGCGCACGGCCTGCGGGCGCAGCCGCACGGTGATGGTCGTGGAAAGGCTCTGCGCGGCCCACAGATCGGCGAAACCGGGGGAGGCGATCAGATCCCGCCCGATCGCGTAACTGGTCAGGTGCAGGCCCTGGTATTCGAGCGTATTCGGCGATTCGGTGAACTGGTCCGGCGTGATGCCGTGCGTGAGTTGCCTTACCGCACTGTTGATCTCACCCGCGGTGAGCACCGAGACGGTGATGTCGCGCGCGGCGAGCCGATTGGCGACCCGGCGGGTGGCGATGATCGCCGCGCGCAGCGCCCCGGCTCCGCCGCCGCCGCGATTGTCCACCGCCTCGGCATTGGCCAGCGGATCGAATCGCAACACCAGCCACACCGTGCGCCGCGCGATCGCGGGCAGCGGGCCGAGGATGCGGTCGTAGAGCCAGGCCACCGCGCCGTTGCCCGCGGTGCGCGCGCCGGTGCTGATGACGTCGATGGAATCCAGCGTGATGTCGAATTGTCCTAGGCAGTTCGCGATCTCGCTGAGCGGCAACTCCTGGTTCGACCCGAGCGAGCCCGGGCGCAGCCAGGTCATCGAGTCCGGCGGCGGTTCGATCCGCAGCATGCTGATCAGCCGATCGTCATCCCAGCGCACGCCGTAGCTGCCGCCCTCGGGCAGCGGGACGTCGAATGTCTCCGGCGGCTCGGCGCTGGGATCGTGCCGCCACCGGTTCCAGCGAAAGGAGATGGCGCCGCCGATGATTCCGGCGAGGTTGCGCGGCTGACGGCGACGCAGCGGCACGAGTCCGATCAGCGCTACGACGACGCCGATCGGGACGATCTCGTACCACGGCAGAGCGCAGGCGGTGGCGATCCAGCCCGCGAGCGCGGCCAGCAGCAGCACCGGAACCACTTGGCGCAGTGGGAAATCCCGGAACACCCAGAAGTCCTGATCGTGCAGCGCGATCGGTGGGCGGACGCTGCGCCCCGCGCCGCCGTTCTGCGACGAGCGCCCGTCGGCCGATCCGGATTCGGATTCCTCGGGTCCGGTGTACACGATCGCTTCTTCGACCATCGTTTCCTCTTCAATGGAGCCGGCCTGTACGGCCGGAAGCGCGCTGCGAATGGCCGGTTTCACGGACCACGTTACTGTGTTCGGCCTGTGAGTGGCGGTCGACCCGTGCAACCGCCTAGTCTTTTCCTTGCGGGGAGTCTCCTTGATGGGCGGCCATACCTGCGCGTTCGACCGATGCCCTACCGTTCGAGGGAGATCCAGTGCCGGCACAGCTGACAACTCGGGCACAGGTCAATGGATATCGCTTCCTGTTGCGCCGCCTCGACCACGCGCTGGTCCGGCGGGATGTGCGGATGCTGCACGATCCCATGCGCTCACAGTCCCGTTCGCTGATCATCGGCGCCATCCTGGGCGTGATCGCGGTGGCCGGTTGCGTGATCCTGTCGTTCATCCATCCGCAGGGTTCGGTCGGCAAGGCGTCGATCATCGTCGGCAAGGACAGCGCGGCGCTTTTCGTGCTGGTCAAGGATCAGTCCGGGAATCAGACCCTGCATCCGGCCATGAATCTGGCCTCGGCCCGGCTGATCAGCGGCAGTAACGAAACACCCACCTCGGTCAAGGATTCCAAGCTGTCCTCCTATCCGCGCGGTCCGCTGCTGGGTATTCCGGGTGCGCCGAACGCGTTGCCGGGGACCTCGCAGGGCGATCATTCGGATTGGTCGCTGTGCGAGTCGGTCGCCCTGTCGGCGAGCGGCAGCGCGACGAGTTCCTCGGCCGTCACCACGACTGTTGTTGCCGGACAACCCGAACTGGGCAGCCAGGCGCGGACCGCGGACCCGGGGGAGGCGGTGCTGGTCCGGCACGACGACAAGACCTATCTGCTCTACGACGGTAAGCGTGCGGAGATCGATCCCACCGATACCGTGATGGCCCGCACCCTGAACCTGGGCGCGCACCCGACGCGGCCGACCGGCACCGGCCTGCTGGACGTCGCGGTCCCGGTGCCGCCGCTGGCCCCGCCGAAGATCCCGGACGCCGGTCGTCCGGGACCGGGGAAACTGTCGAATGTGCCTGTGGGCGGGGTGATCTCGGTCGCGCCGCTGGACGGCGGCGGCGCCTCGGATCTGTACGTGGTGCTGGCGAACGGCGTGCAGCACATCGGCCCGTTCGTCGCGCAGCTGATCCGCAACGACGATTCGCACGGGATGAGCGAGATCAAGACGGTCCCGCCGGACGTGCTCGACGGCGTCCCCGTGGTGACCACCCTGAATCTGGGCCATTTCCCCACACAGGTGCCGAAAATCGTTTCCGCCGAGGATGATCCGGTGACCTGCGTGCACTGGAACAAGAGTTCGGGCCTGGCCACCGAGCAGGTCGAGTCGAGTAATCCGGCGGACAAGGCAGAGGTCTCCCTGGTGCTGGGAACTCAACTGCCGCTGCGAAATTCGGAGCATCCGGTCAAGCTGGCCACCTCGTCCGGCAGCGGCGATCACGTCGACGAGGTGTTCGTCCAGCCGATGACGGGTGAGTTCGTGCAGACCACCGGGATGGATTCGGGCAGCCTGCGCCGGGACAGCCTGTTCTACATCACCGACGACGGAATCCGTTACGCCATACCGGATCTGGCGACCGCACAGATGCTCGGCCTGGGCAAGACGCCGCATCTGGCACCGTGGGCGATCGTGGGCCAGCTGGTCCCGGGGCCGACGCTGTCGCGCACATCGGCGCTGGAGAGTTACGACAGCGTGCCGCCCAGCGCGTCGAGTTCGGACGACTCGTCGAACACCACCACCGCGTCAAACTGAGGGTCGCGGAACCGAAACAGCAGCGGCTCTGTCACTTTCGAAGTGGATTCGAAAGCAGCAGAGCCGCGGTGACGCTCAGCTCAGGCCGAGCGAGGCGAGAATGGTCACGAGGGCGGCCCGCATGTCCGGCGCCTCGATCCGCATCAGCACCGCCTCGTCCACGTCGGTCAGATCCAGCGAATCATCGTTGGCGAGGCGGAATTCGCGTTCCTCCTCGGCGGCTTCGATGACGTTACGGATGAAACGACCGTTACCGGCCAGGTCGACCCCGCGACGCGGCTGGCCGTTCTGATCGGTGCTCTCCATCTCGTACAGCCGTTGACACGCCTCGACCAGCAATGCGGTGGCCTCCTCGGCCAGTTCCGAGTCGCGGGACTTGGCGATCACCTCGCCGATCTGCCCCAGTTCCTCGGCGGTGTAGGACGGGAACTGCAGACGCTTTGAGAAACGGGACGCCAGACCGTCGTTGGCGGCCAGCAGGCGGGTGATCTCGCCGTCGTATCCCGCGATGATCACCACGAGCCGATCGCGGTCGTTCTCCATGCGGGCCAGCAGGGTGTCCACGGCCTCACGACCGAAGGCGTCACCGCCGGACAGGCCGGTCTGGATCAGCGTGTACGCCTCATCGATGAAAAGCACACCGTCCATTGCGCTATCGATCAATTTATCGGTTTTTATCGCGGTACTACCCAAATGTTCACCGACGAGATCCATTCGCTTCGCTTCGACGACCTTGTCGGTTTTCAGAATGCCGAGGCCGCAATAGATCTTGGCGACGACGCGAGCGATCGTGGTTTTACCGGTACCGGGCGGGCCGGTGAACGCCAAGTGATTGCCGCGGGATTTGGCCGAAAGGCCCTTCTCCGCACGGATCTTGGCCAGCTGCGCACTCGACTGCAACCGGGCGACCTGGGTTTTCACCGAGACCAGACCGATCTGCCGATCGAGTTCCTTGCGCGCCTCCTCCAGCGTCTTCTTGGCGCGATCCTGGAAGTCCGCCTCCTGCTGCTCCTGCATCGAGGGAGCCGAGTCGGGGTCCCAGCGGTCGGTCCGGGCGGCGATGGTCTCCTTGGAGGTGATGGTGATCCGGTAGGTGCGATCGCGCATCGCCTCGGTGTTGGCGGCGAAATCCGGTGCCTGCGAATAGACCTTCTCGAAGAGCTTCTGCGCCTCTTCCTCGGCCCCGTTCTCGCGCAGGCACAGCCCGCGGCAGAACATGGCGGTGGTGCGCGCGGCCGGAATCGGGCCGTGCTCGGCCATTTCCATGCGGCGGATGGCCTCGCCGAACAGGCCCAGCTGAGCACAGGCCGAACCGACCATGACATGCGCGCCCGCCGCCATGAACGGATCGTCCCACTCGGCCGAACCGGCCAGCACGGTCATCACATCGGGCCAGCGCTGGGTGTTGTAGTGCAGTACGCCGCGCACGTAGGCGGAGATCCGGTTGTCCGGCTCGGTTTCCGGCGCGGGCGCCTGTCCGCGACGGAATTCGGCGAGCTCGTCGAGCACCTGCTCGGCCTCGTCGAACTTCTTGTCGGAGATGAGTTGCGCGGCCTGGGCGACCCAGATCTCGGTGTAGTTCGCCAGCGGGTAGTCGATGTACAGGCCGGTGACGAACCGCCCGGCGAGCTCGCGCGGGCGCAGTCCCAACCGGCGTTGCTCGCGGTAAAGCGTTGCGCCGCTTGTCTTCTGCAGCTGGGTGAGCACCTCCGGGGTCATCTCACCGGCGATGGCCAGGCCGAGCCAGGCATCGCACATCGTGGGATCCCACTCGGTGGCACGCTGGAACGCCAACTTGGCGTACTCCAGGTCGCGCGTGGCCTCCTGTCCATCGATGGTCAGACCCAGCGACAGAACGCCGGCGTCGAAGGCGCGTTGAGCTTGGCGGTTGCTGGTCATAACACTCGAACCCCGAATTTTCTTTTGTGAAGGCCCATTCCGTATCTCTCCTGACCAGCGTACCGATCGCGCACTACTCACCTGTCCGATACATTAGGGTTCGCTGCACAAAGGTCGCAACGCGAAGGCAATTGACGGGGTGAAAGTGGTTCGGCCAGCTGACAGATCGTCGTGTGATACACCGTTGGTTACCGTGGGTCCGGGATCGGCGGCCTCATGACGACGCCATCGCCGGGCGGGCGGACCGCCGCGGAGCCCGAACTCTGCCGAGTCTCGGTCATCGGAGGAAATACGCAGCTGGATGTGGGTTTGCCCACGGCGATCCCGGTGGCCTCGTTCATCGGTGACCTGGTCTCGCTGATCGAATCTCGCAACCCGGACGTCTCGGACGGCGAGGAAGACACCGGCCCGTTGCAGACCCAGCACTGGACGCTGGCGCGGCTCGGGCGCGATCCGATCCCGCCGAGCCGGACCCTGGTCGAGGCCGAGGTGCACGACGGCGATCTGCTCGTGCTGCGCGCGGTGAGCGCCAAGGAGACCCCGGCGCTGTTCGACGACGTCATCGACGCGGTGTCGCGGCTGACCGCGGACACCTTCCGCGGCTGGTCGCCGCAGGCGGCCCGTTGGACGGGCCTGGTCGCCGCCGTGCTGTCCGCGGTCGTGGCGATGCTGCTGCTGGCCGCGGGCCGGTCCCACGTCAACGGTCTGGCCGAGGGGTTCGTCGCGGCCGGTGTCGGGATCGCGGCCATGGTGGCCGCCGCGATCGCGGTGCGCCGCTACAGCGATGCGCTCGCGGGCACCTGGCTGTCGCTGGCCTCGCTGGTGCTGTTGTTCTCCGCCGGTGTGTTCTTCGTACCGGGTGGTCTGGGCAGTCCCCATCTGCTGCTTGGCTTTTCGGTCGCGCTGGTGGCCGCGGCGGTGGGTTATCGCGCGACCGGTATCGGGACGACGTTGTTCCCCCTGGCGATCACCGTCGCGCTGTTCGGCGGGATCGCCGCTGCCGTGCGGATGATCTGGGACGTCGCGCTGTCCGGTATCGGGGGCGGCATGCTGGTGGGCGCGCTGATCGTGATCTCCTCGGTGCCTCGCCTGTCCGCGGTGCTGGCCCGGCTGCCCGTGCCGCACGTGCCGACCGCCGGTGCGGCGATCGATCCGGCCGACCACGAGCCGCGCCCGACCATCGAGGGCATCGGCGCGATCGGCGCGACGGCGCTGCCGTCGGCGGTCGGCCTGGGCCGACGTGCCAAGGCGGCCAACGCATATCAGACCGGCATCCTCGCGGGCTGCACTCTGGCGGCGGTCTTCGGCGCGGTCGCCGCGGCCGATCCGCTCGGCGGGGTGCGCTGGCCGGGTATCGCGCTCGCGGTGGTCACCTCGATCATCCTGGCCCTGCGCGGCCGCTCCTTCGCCGATCTGACCCAGGCCGGTTCGCTGATCGCGGGCGGCGCGGTGATCTTCGTCGCGACGGCGGCCGGTGTGTCACTGGGGGATTCGCGCGCGGTGCTGATCTCGGCGGGGCTGTTGCTGATTTTCGCCGCGGCGGTGGTGGTCTTCGGCGTGATCGGTCCGCACATCGAGATCACCCCGGTGATGCGCCGGATGAACGAGTTGTTCGAATATCTGCTGATCGTGCTGGTGATCCCGCTGGTGTTGTGGATCATGGACGTGTACTCGATGGCCCGCGACATATGACCGGTGCGGGCCCGGTGGGCGGGAAAGGTTACGGCCGCGGTCGTTGCGTGCTCAGGATGCTGTGCGCGGCAACGGTTCTCGCTGCGGCGATATTCGCCGTCCCGGGGCCCGCGAACGCGGTCCAGCCGCCGTCGGTCGATCCCCGGGCACTGGGCGCGGCCCAGGCGCTGAGCGGACGTCCCGCACCGCTCGAGCCCACCGAACAGCGCGAGGTGTGCGCCACGCCGATGCTCAGCGGCGCCGTGCCCAGCGACGCGCCGATCGCGCAGCGGGTGCTGAATCTGCCTGCGGCATGGCAGTTCTCCGAGGGGGCCGGCCAGAAGGTCGCGGTGATCGACACCGGGGTGAACCGGCATCCGCGCCTGCCGAATCTCCAGGCGGGCGGCGATTATGTCTCCAACTCCGACGGCACCTCCGACTGCGACGGGCACGGCACCATCGTCGCGGGCATCATCGCCGGACAGCCCAGTGCGGACGACGGATTCTCCGGCGTCGCACCGCAGGCGCAGATTCTGAGCATCCGCCAGCTGAGTCTGGCCTTCTCGGCCAAGAACAACCGATCCAGCGGGCAGACGCCCGGCGCGATCTCCGATTCCGGATACGGCAACGTGCTCACCCTGTCCGCCGCGGTGGTGCGCGCGACCGATATGGGCGCGACGGTGATCAACATCTCGGAGGTGGCCTGCACGGGCGCGGGGTACGACACCGCTGACGGATCGCTCGGCGCGGCAGTGCAATACGCGTACAACCACAACGTGGTCGTGGTCGCCGCGGCCGGGAACATGCAGTCCGACGGACCCTGCAAGACGCAGAACACCGGATCGGGCTGGGATGGCGTGCAGACGATTCCGAGCCCGGCGTGGTTCGATGAGTATGTGCTGTCGGTCGGCTCGGTGGATCCCAACGGCTCCCCCTCGGAACTGACGCTGCGGGGCCCGTGGATCGGCGCCGCGGCGGTCGGCCGCCAGATCGTTTCGCTGGACAGCAAATCCGGTGGCACCGGCCTGGTGAACTCCGTGCAGAGCAACGACGGCATCCGGCCCATCGAGGGCACCAGTTTCGCCGCGCCCTACGTCGCCGGCCTTGCGGCACTGGTGCGTTCGCGTTTCCCGAAGCTCACCGCCGGGCAGGTCATCGATCGGATCGAGCGCACCGCGCATCATCCCGGTGCGACCCGGGACGACTCGGTCGGCTACGGGATGATCGATCCCGTCGCCGCGATGACCGCGGTACTGCCGGACCGTCCCGTGTCCGCGGGTGCGGATGTCCCACGGGCCATCCCGACGCCCTATTCGCCGCCGCCCGCGGACACTCTGCCGCGCAAGGTCGCCACGATCGGCTCGATCGTCTGTCTGTCCGTGCTGGGAATCGGTATCGCACTGGCGATTCCGCTGCGCCGCCGCCCCGGGACCGCCGCCGATACCCTCGACCACGATCGGTAGGACTCATGATTACCGAAGGTTTCGTCCGCCGTCCGCGTATCGCTCCGCCGCGCGCGCCCGGCGGAGAGGTGACGCTGAGCCCGCCGCCCGAGGTCACCCGGCCGGTGCCCGGCCCGCTGATCTCCAAGCTGATGCCGGTGGTGATGGTCGTCGCGGTCGTCGGCATGCTCGCGATGATGGTGATGATGGGCAGATCGCTGCTCAGCAACCCCATGATGATGATGTTCCCGATGATGATGGTCGTGTCGATGGTCGGCATGATGATGGGCCGCGGCGGCGGTGGCAGCAAGTCCGCCGGTGAGCTCAACGAGGAGCGCAAGGACTACTTCCGCTACCTGGACCAGATCCGTCGCGACGTGCGTAAAACCGGTGTGCGGCAGTTGGATTCGCTGCGCTGGTCCCATCCCGAACCGGTCGATCTGGAATCGCTCGTCGGCACCCGCCGGATGTGGGAGCGCCGCCCCAACGATCCCGACTTCGGGCATGTGCGCGTCGGGGTGGGCAGTCACCGCCTGGCGACGAAACTGGCTCGCCCGGAGACCGGTCCGCTCGAGGACCTCGAACCGGTCTCGACCGTCGCGCTGCGCCGTTTCGTGCGTACCCACTCGGTCGTGCACCAGTTGCCGACCGCGGTTTCGCTGCGCGCCTTCCCGGCGGTCAATATCGAGGGTCCCGACGAGGACTCCCGAATGCTGGTGCGCGCCATGCTGATGGAATTCACCGCATTCCACGGACCCGATCACGTCGCGGTCGCGATCGTCTGCGCGGACCCCGACGGCGATGCGTGGTCGTGGGCGAAATGGCTTCCGCACCTGCAACATCCGACCCATCGCGACGGTATGGGATCGGCACGGATGATGTACGGCTCACTGGGCGAGCTGGAGACCGCGCTGTCGGCCGAGCTGATGGAACGCGGCCGGTTCATGCGCAATCCCCAACCGACACAGGGCCGAACGCATCTGATCGTGATCATCGACGACGGATTCGTCAACGGCACCGAGCGCCTGGTCAGCGAGTCCGGCCTGGACTCGGTGACGGTGCTGGACCTGACCGCGCCGGAGAACGGCCTGGCCGTGCGACGCGGTCTGCAACTGGTCGTCGGCGACGGCGCGGTGAGCGCGCGCAGCGCCGCCGGAGTGGAACGTTTCGCCACGGTGGACGAGGTGAGCACCGCCCAGGCCGAGACCTTCGCCCGCGCGCTGGCGCGGTACCGGATCGCCACCGCCGCGCAGATCGTCAGCCTGGGTGAGGAGACCCGCACCGACCCGGGTCTGATGGCGCTGTTGAAGATTCCCGACGCCGCTCAGATCGAACCGGCCAAGGTGTGGCGTCCGCGTACCGCGCGCGAGCGGCTGCGGGTGCCGATCGGCGTCACCCCCGACGGCACCCCGGTCGAACTCGACATCAAGGAATCGGCCGAGAACGGTATGGGCCCGCACGGATTGTGCATCGGCGCAACCGGTTCGGGTAAGTCGGAGTTCCTGCGCACGCTGGTGCTGTCGATGGTGGCCTCGCACTCCCCGGACGCGCTGAACCTCATCCTGGTCGACTTCAAGGGTGGTGCGACGTTCCTGGGCCTGGATCCGCTGCCGCACGTCGCGGCGGTCATCACCAACCTCGAGGCCGAGCTCTCGATGGTCGACCGTATGAAGGACGCGCTGGCCGGTGAGATGAACCGCCGCCAGGAACTGCTGCGGTCCTCGGGCAACTTCGCGAACGTCACCGATTACGAGAAGGCCCGTGCCGCCGGGGCCGCGCTGGATCCGCTGCCCGCACTGTTCGTCGTGGTCGACGAGTTCTCCGAATTGCTCTCGCAGAAGCCGGATTTCGCGGATCTGTTCGTGATGATCGGCCGTCTGGGCCGCTCGCTGCACGTCCATCTGCTGCTGGCCTCGCAGCGACTCGAGGAGAACAAGCTGCGCGGTCTGGACTCGCACCTGTCCTACCGCATCGGTCTGCGCACCTTCTCCGCCAACGAATCTCGCGCCGTGCTGGGTATCACCGACGCCTACCACCTGCCGAGCGTGCCCGGCTCCGGATATCTCAAGACCGATGCCGCGGATCCGTTGCGGTTCAACGCGACCTACGTCTCGGGACCCTATGTCGCCCCGGTGGCGACCGGCCCGGTCGTGGTCGGCGGCCGGACGGTGGGCGGTTCGCCGACGATCTTCACCGCGAGTCATGTGGAGGTTCCCGAACTGCCGCCCGAGCCGGAGCCGGAATTCGATCCGCTCGAGCTGCCCGAACCGCCCACGGCCGAGGAGGGTATCCCGGATTCGCTGCTGACCGTGGTGGTCAAGCGGCTCACCGGGCACGGCCGTCCCGCGCACGAGGTGTGGTTGCCGCCGCTGGACGAATCCCCGTCGGTGGATATGCTGCTGCCCGACCCGGATTGGCGTTCGCCCGCGAACCGGCACGGTCAGCTGTGGATGCCGATCGGCATCATCGACAAGCCGTACGAGCAGCGCCGCGACGTGCTGACCATCCAATTGTCCGGCGCGCGAGGACATGTCGCGGTGGTCGGCGGTCCGCAGTCGGGCAAGTCGACGGCGCTGCGCACCATCATCATGTCCGCGGCCGCGACGCACACTCCCGAACAGGTGCAGTTCTACTGCCTGGACTTCGGCGGCGGCAGTATGGCCGGTCTGGTCGGCCTGCCGCACGTCGGCTCGGTGGCCGGTCGTCTCGACGTGGACCGGGTCCGGCGCACGATCGCGGAGCTGACCTCGCTGATGCGTCAGCGCGAGGAGCGGTTCAGCGAACTGGGCATCGAGTCCATGGCGGAGTTCCGGCGGCGCAAGTTCTCCCAGATCCGTACCGACGGCACCATGCCGCCGGAGGATCCGCTGGCGGCGGACCGGTTCGGTGACGTATTCCTGGTGATCGACGGCTGGGCGACCATCCGCGAGGAGTTCGAGGTACTCGAGCCGCAGATCAATGCCATTGCCGGACAGGGCCTCTCACTCGGCATCCACCTGATGATCGGTGCGTCCCGCTGGGCGGAGATCCGCGCGGTGGTCAAGGACCAGGTCGGTACCCGCCTGGAGCTGCGCCTGGGTGATCCGACGGATTCGGAGATGAATCGGCGTTCGGCGGCGTTGGTTCCGGTCGGCCGTCCCGGCCGCGGTCTGACGCCCGAGGAACTGCACATGCTGATCGCGTTGCCGCGCTTGGACTCCCAGACCGAGACGGGTGATCTGTCCCAGGGCGTCGCGGCCTCGCGCGAGGGCCTGGCGCAGCTGTGGGGCCATCGCAAGGCGCCCGAGGTGCGCATGCTGCCCATGCAGTTCTCCCGCGAGGAGTTGCTGGCCGTGGCCGCCCAGCGCGGTATCGAGCAGAGCCCCACCCGCATCGTCGTCGGGCTCGGCGAGAACGAATTGGAGCCGCTGGTACTGGATTTCGGCACCGAACCGCATCTGTTGGCCTTTGCCGACGTGGAGTGCGGCAAGACCACGCTGCTGCGCAATATCGCGATGGGCATCATCGAGAGCGCCACGCCGGAACAGGCCCGCATCATCATGATCGACTATCGCCGAACCATGCTCGGCGTCGTCGAGGGCGATCAGCTGGCCGGATACTCGACCTCCTCGCAGACCTGCGGGTCGATGGTCGGCGATATCGTCAGATTCCTGTCCGAACGCATCCCCGGCTCGGACATCACCCCGAGGGAGCTGCGCGAACGCAGCTGGTGGAGCGGGCCCGAGATCTACATCCTGGTGGACGATTACGACATGGTGGTGCAGGGCGCGGGCAACCCGCTCACCCCGCTGCTGGAGTATCTGCCGCAGGCCCGCGACATCGGCATGCACCTGATCGTCACCCGCCGAACCGGTGGCGTGTCCCGCGCGCTGTTCGACCCGATCCTCGGCGGTATGAAGAACATGTCCGTCTCCGCGCTGATCATGAGCGGCCCTCGCGACGAGGGCAAGATCATCGGCGACGTGCGCCCGTCCAAACTCCCGCCCGGCCGCGGAATCCTGGTCTCCCGCACCCACGGCCAGGAGATGGTCCAGATCGCCAACCTCCCACCGCTGTAATTTTGGCCGGACGGGGAGCGAGAGACGCCGCTACCAGGCGGGCAGGCGGCGGCGTCCGGCTAGGACGTCGGCGATGAGATCGTCGTAGGCGTCGGCCAATTCGGCGAGGTGATGCCACGCGATGTGCAGGATCTCGTCATTGGCGTCCAGCGTCATCAGGGCGTGGTGGGCCCGGACCGATGCCTCGGCGAGACGGTCGATGACCGAGCCGACGGTTTCGGTGTGCAGGGTCGCGCCGAGGCGATGCTGGGGGATGGACCGGGATATCCAGTCGTCGATCGCCATCACCAATTCGCTTCGGCGCCGCTCGATTTCGAGCAGTGTCGCCGGAGAATGGTCCGGTTCGGATCCGCCGCGCCCGATCAGCCGACGCTCGTGCAGCACCGCGAGATCGCGGGTGAACCACAGCATGGGCCCACCGATCACGCGATAGCCGCGACATGCGCGTAGGAGCAGATCAGAACTCGGCAAAATCTCGCTCACGAAGGTCTGGACCGCGGTCACACTCTGCGGTGCGTCGGGCACTGCTGCCACGACCACCGTCTGAGATGTCTCCGAACCCGCCACGTTGCCTCGCCGTCATCGCAGTACAGCACCCGTTCAGGACGTTCATTACAATAAACCTCTGAAGCGGGGTGTCAAGGGTCGCACGGCATGTCAGCACCAGGGGTAAACTCCTTTACCTTGAAGTAACAACCCGTAGGAGCGAGATGGCGGACGGTCCGAGGTATCAACGGATCGCAGATCTCCTCCGCGAGGAGATCCGCATCGGCAGGTGGAAGCCGGGCGATCGGCTCCCCAGCCACAACGAGCTGGCCGAACAAATGCAGGTGTCGATTACGACCGCGCGCAACGCGATTCAGGTCCTGGTCGCCGAGAACCTGCTCTACACAGCCACTTCGCGCGGCACCATCGTGCGCAGTCAGGAAGTGCTGGAATCGGTCGTCACGACCCCGCTCCGGCCCGATCGCCCGAAATCCTCGCAGGACATCTTCTCCGAGATCGCGCGGGCGGCCGGTCGTGAACCGGCGAAACATTTCACCGCCCGAATGGAACCGGCCGGTCCGGATGTGGCATTGTGGCTGGGTGTTCCGGAGGATTCCTGGGTCGTCGCGCGCACGGTCGTGCAGTACCTGGACAACGAGCCGTGGTCCTGGGAGGTCAGCTTCTATCCACGCGACCTTGCGGAGGCCACCGGTGTGGACTCCCCGCGCGACATCCCCGAGGGCACCACGCGCCGCCTGGCCGAGCGCGGTCATGCCGAGTCCGCGCATCGCGACACCGTCATCGCCCGCCCCGCGACCGCCGAGGAGGCGGACGTGCTGGGGGTAGGGACGGGCACTCTGCTGCTGGACCATCTGCGCATCGGTGCGAACGGTTCGCGGATCACCCGCGCGACCAGGCACCGTTCCATCGCCGCGCGCAACCGTCTGGCCTACGAACTCGGCGACGACGCCGGCACCGAACTCATCCGCAAGACCCTGGGCGCGCAGAATCCCCCGGGCAACGCCCATTCCTTCGGTAACTCGTTGGTGCCCGGATCGCCATGACAGTCCGCATCCGCCAGGCCACGCTGGCCGACCTCGGCACCATATGCCGACTACGGCTCCAACGAACGGCCTGGCTTGCGGCACGCGGGTCCGATCAGTGGACCAGACAGGGTCGAGGGCTTCCCATCGAAATATTTGCCCACGTGGTCGGGCGGGCAGTGCATGCCGGGGAAACCTGGATCGCCGAGGACCGCGGCGAATCGGTGGGCACCATCACGGTGAACGACCGTGCGGACGAAGGACTCTGGACACCGTGCGAAACCGCCGAGGCGGTGATCGTCCACTACATGATCGTCGATCTGCGTTTCGCCGGAAACCGCATCGGCTCCCAGATGCTGGCCCACGCCGCCGCCCTGGCCCGGGCCCGCCACCGCACCTGGGTCCGTCTCGACGCCTGGACCACCAACACCGATCTGCACGACTACTACCTGCGCGCGGGATTCCGCCTGGCCCGGCTGGCGGGCCCCGAAGCCTCCGGCCCCTCCACGGCCCTGTTCGAACGCCGCGCCGACTCCTGGCTCCCCGCGGTCGTTCCCCGCCTTCCGTTGCAAGCCGACAGCGTCATCCGCTCGGCCTCCCCAAGCTGAGACTGCTTGTGCCGCTTCGGATTTCATTTCGTGCGCCGCGCCCGGACCCGTGGACGCGCTCCGAAGTCTCCGATCCCGCGATTCGCAGCGCTTCCGCGTGGGTTCGCGCGGCACTCGGGGCTGCCCGCGGCATGATCATCAGCGGGTGTCCGATGTTGTCCCGCAGGTGATTTCAGCCGATTTCGACGGACGCGCCGGACGGTATCCGGTGGTATGGGGCTCCGATGCCGGGGCCGTCGTCGCCCAGGAAACCGGCGATCATCGTGGTGCCGATGTCGTTGAGCGCGCCGTCGTGGACGGCGAGCGCCTGGCGTGGGGCCACTTCCCGCACGTAGTCGATCAGCTGTCCGGTGCTGGACCAGGGGCCGTGCACGGGTAGCAGCAGGGTGTCGACGGCGACGTCGGGGACGGTGAGAGCGTCGCCAGGATGGAACAGGGTGTCGTCGATCAGGAATCCGATGTTGCCGACGCGTGGGAGATCGGGGTGGATGACCGCGTGCCAGGTGCCGTACACCTTCACCTCCCGGCCCGCGGCGGTGAAGACCTCGCCCGCGCCGACAGCGGTGACTCGCGCACCCAGGCCGTCCAACTCGCGGGCGACGGATGTGTTGGTCCAGATCCGCAAGGCCGGATTCTGTTGTGTGGCTTCGCGAAGCGTCTCCTCGGAGAAGTGGTCGAAGTGCTCGTGGGTGACCAGCACCGCGTCGGCGCCCTCCAGCGCCCGCGGATCGGTGAGACCGCCCGGGTCGACCACCAGACGCTGACCGTCGACTTCGACGCGGACACAGGCATGACCGAACTTGATGAGCTGCATGACCCCTCCACCTTTCAAATTATACAACCAAACTGTACAACTAGATTGTACAATTTGGTTTCACTGTCTCGGTACGATGGGATGGTGAGTGATGCACTGGCCGAAGAGTTGCGGCATGCGATCGGCGGTCTGGTCCGTGCCGTGCGGGCCGTCGACACCATGTCGGCCGGGGAGGCCGCGGTCCTCGGCTATCTCGACCGCGACGGCCCGCACACCACCGCCGAACTGGCGCATCGGCGCAAGGTGACGCATCAGTCGGCCGCCAAATCCGTCAAAGAACTGATCGGGGCCGGTCTGGTGCGTGCCGAACCGCACCCCGACGACGGCCGCAAACACCTGCTGTACATCACCGATACCGGCCGGGACCGCCTGCGGCGGGAACGCGCTCAGCGCGCCACGTCGCTCGACAGCGCCATCCGCGACACGCTCACCCCGCAGGAGCGGCAACGGCTGCGAGACTGCGTGCCCCTCCTGACTCGCCTGACCGCTCGCCTGAACGAATAGTGATCAGGACGCACACCTCGACGCGATCGTCCACGGTCCGAGCGCGGCGGCGCGCGATATGCGAGAGCGAAATCTCCTGCGCCGCAGTCGATTCGATGCGCAGGCCCAGCGTCGCTCGGTGGCGCGGGAGCGTGACGGCCGGGATGGGCAGAGGATCGGAGAATACGGATCGTCGTCGGCGATGTCTGAAACGCCGGTTCGGGCGGGAAACTCGCGTCAAGGGCGGGCGGTGAGGTTTGCCGTCTGCCACGCACCCGGACGTACGCCGGTTTCGCGCAGGAAGAAGGCTGAGAAGTTCGATGCGTCGGGGAAGCCCAGCCGTTGTCCGCAGCGGGCCGGGGTCAGGCGATCGTGTGCCAGCAGCCGCTCGGCCTCCAGAACGAGCCGCTCGCAGAGGTAGTCCTTGGCGCTACGACCGATCGCGGCATGGACGCCGCGCGACAACGTCCGCGGCGAGTATCCGAGTCGGCGTGCGTAATAGGCGACGTCGTGATGAACCCGGAATTCCTCCTCCACCGCGTCGCGGAACCGCTGAAAGACATCGTTCGCGGTCCGGACCGCGTCGGTAGGCGGGCTGAGGCGTAGCAGCAGCGCGGACAGCAGCAGGCCGAGGAGTTCTGTGGTTCGGGTGTCGTGCGCTGCCGCGGCCTCGAGACGAAGATGCCCGAGCGCGGCCGTGATCAACGGCCACTGTGCGTCGGTGGCGGTCCAACAGGCCGAGGCGTGCGGGTCGGCGGCCAGGTCGCGGCTGCCTGGCGTGATCGGCAGGGTCGGCACGAACAGGACCAGATCGCCCGTGAGGTCATCGATGTTCTCCCAGCGGTGCACCACACCAGGTCGGATCCACACGACGCTTCTGCTCGCCAACCGATGATCGGAGAAGTCGATCGACACCCATCCGCGCCCGCGCCGGACCACCGCGAGCACGTGGAAATCACCGCGCTGGGTCCAGCCGTCGTTGAGCCGCCGCAACGTCGCGAAGGACATCGTCTCGACCGGCGCAAGGGTCTCCCGTGGCGGTCGATAGATGAGCTGCCGAATCATATGTCCATTTTCAACCATGCCGCGTCCGTTCATGACGATGCCTACGGGACGCCCGGAGTGATGGAATCGAGTATCGGAAATGCCACTGAGAGCAAGGAATTCGTATGGCCTTCGCCGTCTCGTCTCACATACCCGCCTATGACCACCGGCCCGGGGCCGGATCGACGCTGGTATTTCTTCACTATTGGGGAGGAGCGGCGCGCACCTGGAAACCGGTGATCGACCGGCTTCCCGGCCGCGCCACGCTGAGCATCGAATCCCGTGGCTGGGGACGCTCCCGCCACCTGCCCGGCCCGTACACCCTGGAACAACTCGCCAGCGACACGCAAGAGATCGTCGCCGACGCCGGGGTGACCGACTACGTCCTGGTCGGACACTCCATGGGCGGCAAGGTGGCGCAACTCGTTGCCGCCACGCGTCCCGCGGGACTCGTTGGACTCGTCCTCGTCGGGTCGGGACCGGCCGAGCCTTCCGCTGCCATCACCCCCGAGTATCAGCAAGTCTTGTCGCACGCCTATGACTCCGACGAGGCCGTGGCCGAGGCGCGCGACACCATCCTCACCGCCACGCCCCTGAACGTCGATCTTCAGGCCCAGATCGTGGCCGATTCGAGGGCCGGCGATCCGGTAGCCCGTGCCGAGTGGCCGCTGCACGGGATCGCCCGGGACATCACTCGCGAAGTTCGTGATATCGCGGTCCCCGTACTGGTCGTCGCCGGTGAACACGACCGAGTCGAGCCGGTCGAGGTGCTCCGTGCCAACCTCCTGCCGTATCTGGACAGCGTGGACCTGCGTGTCATCCCCGGCAGCGGCCACCTCATACCGCTGGAAGCGCCCGCCGCTCTCGCCTCGATCCTCCAGGAAATACCGTTCGGCACCGGCGGAGATCCCGCCGCAGCCGATCGGCATTCACTCTGAGGGGCACGATGTGAAGCCGGATACGCCCCGACCGGCCGGTACCGGCCGGTCGGGGCGGTTGTGCGTCTGCCGACCACCGCTGAGGAGGCGGGCCGAACTCGTCCGCGATCAGCGGCGTCCTGGCCGACTCCTATCGGCTGCTGCCCGTCCGGCGGGCCTGCCTCACTTCAGGTGCCGGGCGAAGAACCGGTTCCCGGCTTCCCCCGCGAACTGCGGGACGCCGGTGTGCCCGCCCATATTGGCGTGCAGCGTCTTCTCCTCGGAGCCGAAGGCGTCGAACAGGTCCAGGGCCAGTTGCCGGTCGTTTCCCTCGTCGTCCCATTGCAGCAGGACGTGCAGCGGAATGGTGACCTGCCGAGCCTCCTCGAACATGATGCGAGGCACGTAACTCCCGGCGAACAGAACGGCGGCCGAGATGCGCGGCTCGACCACCACCAGCCGGGTGCCGATGGCGATCACCCCTCCCGAATACCCGACCGGGCCGTCGATCTCGGGCAGCGCGAGGAGGGCGTCCAGGGCGGCGCGCCATTCCGGGACCGCCTTTTCGACCAGCGGGAGGACGAGCCGTTCGACGATCTCGTCGTCGACGGGCTTGCGGGCCGCGATTGCCCGGTGCAGGTCGGCGTTGGCCTGTTCGGCGGTGTCGGAACGGGGCCGGTCACCGCTCCCGGGGAGTTCGATGGTGGCCGCGGCGAAACCCTCCGCCACGGCGTGCCGGGCCCGGCCCACGAGTCGCGGATACATCTTGTGCAGTCCGCCGGGGTGGCCGACCAGGATCAGCGGTGTCGGTGCGGATGCGGATTCGGGCGTCCACAGGATGCCGGGGATCTCGCCGAGGGTGAATTCGCGTTCGAGGACGCCGTCGCCGAGACGTTGTTCGGAAATGAATTGCATGGTCGTGCCTTTCGGGAGTGCGCTCGAGCGGCGCTCCCGGACGACCTATCGCCCGACCGTGACCCCTGAGGGGAGCACCCATATCGATACTGCGTTCACGGGTACCACCTCCTCGTTCTCCTGCACGGCTGCCGGAAGGTTAGCAGTGGCCGCCGTCGCCCGCCAACGGGTTTTGCGAGTTGTTCTACCGCAGTGGATTTACCAGGCTGCTCGGCTTCGGGCTCAGTAGTCGTCGCGGTAGTTGGGGTCGCGTTGGCAGGTGAGGTCGGTGGCGGGGAGGGTGCCGTCGCGGAGGTAGGTGTCGACGACGTCGGTCACGCAGTGGCTCAGGCCGGAGTGGAGGACGCCGTGCACGCGGGTGTCGGCCAGTGTGACCATTCGTGACGCGGTCAGGTCGTGGTGCAGTGCGACGCCTTCCGAGTACGCGGTGCGGGTATCCCGGGTTGCCTGCAGGATCAGGGCTGGTGTCGAGTTGTGCACGGCGGTGGGTGGCTCGATCGGGTCCGGCCAGAACGCGCAGGCGGTGATGTTGTTGGCGAACGCGCCGAACACCGGTTGGGTCGCTCGCACGTTTTCGATGTTGCGGAGATACCAGGCCGGATCTCGGGGTGCGGCCTTGTCGCCGCACTGGACCGCGGCCATGCCCGGAGCCTCCAGCGGAACGGGACCGTTGATCTTCGCCTTCAGTTGTTCCAAGTCGATGGGCAGCCCGGACACCGCGTCGGACACAGTCCGCACGGCCTCGGCGAGGGTGGGGTTCTTCCGCGGATTCGACAGCAGCGACAGCAGCATCAACGGAACGGTGTGCTCATCGATGAGGAAGCCGCTGCCGATGACCGGATGCGACGCGGCACGCCGGATCATGTCCTCGACGAAGGCTCGGACCTGCGGTGCGGTGCGGCCGAAGTGGTAGTCGGCATCGCGGCGGGCCGCCCAGATCGCCCAGTCGTCGAGCGCTGCCTCGTTGACCGGGCCCATGTCCTGGTACGCGCCGAGCCAGTAGCGGTCCGGGTCGAGGGCGCTGTCCAGCACCATCCGGTCAGTGTGCCGGGGGAACATCTGCGTGTAGACCGCGCCCAGGTAGGTGCCGTAGGAGTCGCCGAAATAGTTGATGGTGCGTTCACCGAATGCGCCGCGGATGACATCCATGTCTCGGGCGGTATTGCGGGTGGTGATGAGCCGGGCCTTCTCGGGATCGGGTGTCACACAGGAAGCCGCGAACGCGGCGGCCAGGCCGGCGTCACGCGCGTAGCCGAAGGTGTCGAAACCGGCCGAGAACAGCATGGTGGGCAGCGGCAGCGCACAATTCATCCGGTCCGATCGGCCGATGCCACGCGGGTCCATGCCGACCAGGTCGTACCGGGCACGGACATCCGGTGTGAATCGATCTCGCAGATCGGCCATCATGCCCAGGCCCGGACCGCCGGGACCGCCAGGGTTGGACAGCATGATCCCGCGCCTGCGGGCCGGGTCGGTGGCCGGGATACGCGAGATCGCGATGGTCAGCTTGCGTGCGTCCGGTCGGTTGTAGTCGAGCGGCACCACGACGCCCGCGCACTGCGCTCCCGCACCGTCGAGCGTCGCGTCGTTACACGGCTTCCAGTGCAACTGCTGGTGATAGAACGACTCCAGCCCACGCGGGATGTCATCGACCGGATCGGCGCTTGCTCGTCCCGCCGGCACGGTGGCGAAAGCGGCGGCGGATATGACCGCCAGTACGAGCCATCGGACCCACAGTATCGGCATCGCAACTCCTGATCGAGACCTCCGTGTGCGCGTCCCTGATTCCGCACAGCCATTTTTCGAGGTCACGAAACAGCACACTACTGCCGTTTGCTGGAGGCGGACCAGTGCGGTGGAGATTTACAGTTGCGTCATCCGTGCTCGCCTCGGTTACGTTGAGGTTAAGGCTTTGACGTGATGTTTTGTTGGGATAACGAACATGTGTGAATCGCTGGACGGCGAATTATCTTCGTATGCCAGGCAATTGCCTGAAATGGCCAAGCGTCGGTGTCGGCTGGGCCCTGCGGTCCCTGTCCTCTTTTTCGCGGGGAATCGATAGTTGCCGCAACTTTTTCGTTGCGATATCGAATCGTTATGCTACCGTGATTCCAATCTCATTTGCGGGTTGATGCGGGCACAGAGTGCCTGCACACCGCAGAAGCGGACGCGGGAGACGCGATGGAATTCGGGCACATGTTGTCGACATATCGAGAAAATGCTTACCGCACAGCGTGTTCGGCCACCGATGCGCTCGGCCTTCCGGTCGACGGCGCACCCGGGCAACCGGTGATGCGGTGGCGGATCGGCCGGCTGTGGCTTGCGACCCTCACGCTCGCCATGATCATGCTGCCGGCGGCGTTGTCGATGCCGATGGCGCGAGCCGCGGTGTCATCCCCCGATGACGATCCCTTCTATGCCGCACCCGCCGATCTGGCGTCGCATCCGAACGGCGCGGTGCTCGGGTCGCGGACGATCTCGCTGCTCGGTCTGCCGATACCGGTGAAGGCGTGGCAATTACGTTATCGCACAACCGATTCCGAACAGCATCCGCAGCTGGACGTGACCACGGTGCTGACGCCGCCGGTGCCCTGGAACGGGCCGCGCCCGGTGCTTTCGTACCAGGTGCCCGAGAACAGTCTCGACACCCGGTGCGCACCGTCGTCCACCCTGCGCGGCGCCGACCCGGCGAGCGTCATGCAGGATGCGCCGTTCATCGCGGATGCGCTGCGCCGCGGATGGGCCGTCGTGGTGAGCGATTACGAAGGACCGCAGTCCCGGCTCTTCGACGGCGTGACCTCCGGGCGTGGCGTCCTGGACGGAATCCGGGCCGCACGGTCCTTCCGGCCGGCCGGCATCGATGCCGCGAGCCCCATCGGCTCCTGGGGATACTCGGCCGGAGCCTTCGCCACGCTGTGGGCCACGCAGTTGCGCCGGGAATACGCACCGGACGTGCGATTCGTCGGCACCAGCGCCGGCGGGGTCCCCACCGATATCCCGGCCATGGCACAACGCGCCAACGGCGACGCGGGGGCGATCATGATCCTGCTCGGGCTGGCCCGCGACGAACCCGGCTCCCGGTTGGCCGATCTGCTGAACGACCGGGGCCGCCGCGCGCTGCTCGCCGCGAGCACCTCCGCGTGCGGTGCGGATCAGGCTCGGAAATTCTCCGACATCCACGTCGACGATTTGGCCAAGGTCCCGAACCTGTTGGCGCAACCGGCTTTTCGCAACGCGGCCAAGCCCAATGAACTCGGCCGTACCACCCCCGACACCCCGCTGTACCTGTACCACAGCGTCAGCGACGACAAGATTCCCGTCGCCGGCTACAGCGCCCTCGTCGATACCTACTGCGCGCACGGCGCCACCCTCACCGCGATCCATTCGCTGTTCCCGATGCACCTCGGAGCCGCCGCGGGCGAAGCCTTGGGCGCTTTGAACTTCCTCGCCGACCGCTTCGCAGGCGACCCGCAAGCCCCGGGGTGTGTGGTGCATTGAGCATCCACCTGCCGCTCAGCCGAGGCGGGTGACCGGTTTCGCCGTGGCCACATCGTGCTCGATGGCGGTGGCCGCGGCGTGCAGGTGGGGAATCAGGTTGGTGTGGATGTCCTCTACGGTGCGGCGGGAGGCGTGGGTGGAGATGTTCACCGCTGCGATCACGGCTCCGGAGGCGTCGTGGATGGGGGCCGCGACGGACCGGAGGCCCTCCTCGAGTTCCTGGTCGACGAGCGAATAACCTTGTGCGCGAACGGTTTGCAGTTCGGCGCGCAGCGTGGCCGGATCGGTGATGGTCTTGGGGGTGAACTGTTCGAGCCGGGTGGTGCGCAGGTAGGCGTCGAGTTCGCGGGCCGGTAGTCCGGCCAGCAGGACGTGGCCCATGGAGGTGGCGTAGGCCGGGAAGCGGGTGCCGATGTTGATGCTGACCGTCATGATGCGGGAGGCCGCGACACGAGCGACGTACACCACGTCCGAACCGTTCAGCACCGAGACCGAACTGGATTCCCGCACCCGAGCCGACAGCTGTTCCAGATGTGGCTGTGCCACTTCGGGCAGCGTCATGCTGGACAGGAACGAATAGCCGAGCTCGAGCACTTTGGCGGTGAGCGAGAAGTGCTTGCCGTCGGTGCGGACGTACCCGAGGTCGGCGAGGGTGAGCAGGAAGCGGCGGGCCGCGGCGCGGGTGAGGCCGGTCTCGCGGGCGACATCGGACAGCGTCAACTGCGGGGTCCGGGCGCCGAACGCCTTGATGACCATGAGCCCGCGTTCGAGCGACTGCACGTAGTGGGCGCCACGGGTACCGTCGTCGACCTGACCGTCGAGTTCCCCCATGGTTATCCGTCCTCCTCGGCCGATGGTTGCCGTGCCGCGTCCTGCCCGGGGGCGGTGAGCACAGCAAGGGTAACGCAACCGCGGGTTCGCCTATTCGATCCGTAACGTGTCCGGATCCGCACCGGCCCGGGATCGACGGCGTCGGAGGCTCCGAGGAGGACGGGGGTCGTCACGCTGTGGCTTCCAGAACCACGGCGAGCCCTTGACCGACGCCGATGCACAGTGCCGCGAGCCCCCAGCGGCTGCCGCTGCGCCGCATCTCGCGCGCGAGCTGATTGACGATCCGCCCACCGGATGCGCCGAGCGGATGTCCGATGGCCAGCGCGCCGCCGTTGACGTTGACGATGTCCGGGTTCAGTTCGGACCAATCGGACAGGCAGGCCAGCGATTGCGCGGCGAAGGCTTCGTTGAGTTCCACGACGCCCAGGTCGTCCCAGCCGATTCCGGCGCGCCGCAACGCGATTCGTGCGGCCTCGACCGGTCCGATGCCGAATGTGTCCGGGTCCACGCCTGCCGCGCCCCGTCCGGCGATTCGCGCCAGTGGCGCGAAACCGATTCGCTCGGACAGCTTTTCGTCGCCCAGCAGCAGTGCTGACGCACCGTCGTTCAGCGGTGAGGCGTTACCCGCGGTGACCGTCCCGTCGGGACGGAACGAGGGCTTCAGCCGAGCTAGCGTCTCGACGGTCGTGCCCGAGCGCAGCGATTCGTCGCGGGCGAGTTCGGTTCCGGGCACGGGAATTACGTGGTCGTCGTAGAACCCGCTGTCCCATGCCTTCGCGGTGAGCTGGTGGCTGCGCGCGGCGAATTCGTCCTGCGCCGCGCGGTCGATGCCGTACCGCTCGGCGAGGATTTCGGTGCTCTCGCCCAGCGATACCGTCCACCGGTCGGGCATGGCGGGATTGACCAGCCGCCACCCCAGCGTGGTGGAGTACAGCGTCTCGTTACCCGCCGGAAAACCCTTGGCGGGCTTGGGCACGACCCACGGCGCGCGGCTCATGGATTCCACCCCGCCCGCGACAACCGTTGCGGCGTCACCGGTTTCGATCAGCCGCGAGCCCTGCATGACCGCGTCCAGGCTGGAACCGCAGAGCCGGTTCACGGTGGTGCCGGGAACGCTGGTCGGCCAGCCCGCCAGCAGCGCAGCCATCCGCGCGACGTTGCGGTTGTCCTCACCGGCCTGGTTGGCCGCGCCGAGCACCACTTCGTCCACGGTCGCCGGGTCGAGGCCGGTCCGGTCGATGAGTACCCGCAGCACGTGCGCGGCGAGATCGTCGGGACGCTGTCCGCTCAGCGCGCCGCCGAACCGGCCGAAGGGGGTGCGGATGCCGTCGTAGAGGAATGCGTCGCTCATGATGCCGCCTTCAGTGCGCGCAGGGTCGACAGTTCCGCGGCGGTCGGCGGTTCGGTGGTCTCCAGGTCCGGTGACACCCGCAGGTCCCAGCCCGTCGCCTCGCGAACCTGATCGACGGTGATTCCGGGATGCACCGCGGTCAGGATCAGCTCGCCACGCTCGTCCGGTCGCAACACACCGAGGTCGGTGATCACCAGCGTCGGCCCCGCGCCGTGCAGGCCGAGCGCGCGGCGCTCGCCGTTGCCGCGGCCGTGGCCCAGCGAGGTGATGAAATCGACCCGGTCGACGAATGCCCGGCGCGACTGCCGCACGACGACGAACACCTCACCGCACGAGGCCGCGATCTCCGGCGCGCCACCCGCGCCGGGCAACCGGACCGCCGGATCGGCGTAATCGCCGCCGATGACGGTGGTGTTGATATTGCCGAACTTGTCGATCTGGGCCGCCCCGAGGAACCCGACGTCGATGCGCCCCGGCTGCAACCAGTAGTTGAACACCTCCGGCACGGAGATCACCGCGTCGGCGGTCTCGGCGAGGACGCCGTCGCCGATGGAGGCGGGCAGCCGATCCGGTTTCGATCCGAGCGTGCCCGACTCGTAGACGAGCACCAGTCCGGGCGCGTGCGTGGTGCGGGCGAGATTGGCCGCGGTGGAGGGCAGCCCGATGCCGACGAAGCAGCGGGCGTTGTCCCGGAGTGTGCGGGCGGCCGCGATCGCCATCATCTCATCCGAGGTGTAGCCGGATTCGATTGTGGCGCTCGATGTTTCGGTGACGGTCATACCAGGCTCCCGGGGGTGGCGGTGTATACGGTGTCGTCGAGCCAGCGGGCGAAGGCTTCACGATCGCGGCCGATGGCATCCCAGGCCGCGTAGTAGTCGTTGTCGCGCTCGCTGTAGCCCTGCGCGTAGGAGGGGTGCGCGCCACCCGGAACCTCGGCGACCGCGGTGACCGCCCAGGCGGGCAGCACGATCGCGCCCGGCATCGGGGTCAGCTCGTCGACGATCTCCTCGACCGTGACCAGGCTGCGTTTCGCCGCGAGCACGGCCTCCTTCTGCACTCCCAGCAGACCCCACAGCTGCACGTTCCCGCGCCGATCCGCGCGCTGGGCATGAATGACGGACACATCGGGATTCAGCGCGGGCACCGCGGTCAGCTCCTGTCCGGTGAACGGGCAGGTGATGGATTTGATGGTGTCGGTCACCGCGGGCAGATCGGTGCCGACGTACCCGCGCAGCACCGCGAACGGCAGTCCGGACGCGCCCGCCACATAGCGGTTGGCCATGCCCGCGTGACTGTGCTCCTCGATCTCCAGGGGGACCGGCCAGGCGTGTTGCACCGCGTCCCGGAATCGGTGCAGGGATCCGACGCCCGGATTACCGCCCCAGGAGAAGATGAGCTTGCGGGCGCAACCGGCCCCGATCATCTGGTCGTAGACGATGTCGGGTGTCATGCGCACGAGGGTCAGGTCGCGGCGGCGCTGACGGATGATCTCCTGTCCGGCGGCCACCGGAATCAGATGGGTGAACCCCTCGAGGGCGACGGTGTCGCCGTCCCGAACGAGTTCGGCCACCGCCTGTGCCAAGGATGAAATCTCGGCCACACTCACTCCTTATATGAACTATCTGAACTGCTGTTGCTGTCGTCGGTAAGTCGGGTCAGTCGAGCCGGATCCAGCACTTGCCGGGTGTGGATCGCACGGCCTCGAAGGCGCGGGCGGTCTCGTCGAGCGGGAATTCGGCGTGCAGGACGCGGCTGGGGGACAGGCCGCCGTCGAGCAGGGCGACGGTGTCGGCGAAGTCGGTGGGGTGGTCGTAGATGAGCGAGCCGACCAGGTGCAGCTGGCGGTAGACGATGTCGAAGCTGGACACCCCCGCCGGTTCGGTGCTGAGCCCGATCAGCAGGGCGGTGCCGCCCGTGGCGAGCCGGGCCAGGGCGGGCGGCAGGGCGGCGGGCACGCCGGAGGTCTCGAACAGGTAGTCGAAGCCGGTGTCGGATTCCACGGCCGCGATCGCGCCGAGCGCCTCGGCCAAGGCTCGCCGACCCCCGTGCGGTTCGATCACGTGCGGTGTGATGCCCGCGTCGACGAGTAGTTCGCACAGGAACAGGCCCTGCGAACCGGTGCCGACCACCAGGCAGCTGTCCCCGGCGGTGATCCCCGACCGCCGGATGGCCGCGCGTGCCACCGTCAGCGGTTCGGCGCAGACCAGGTCCCGCAGGCTCACGTGCGATGCCACCGGAAATGCGAAATCGGCTGGCACGGTGACGTATTCGGCGATGATGCCCGGTGTGTTGATGCCGACGATGATCCGGTTCGGACAGGCGGAGGTGAATCCGCGCCGGCACGCCTCGCACCGCATGCAGCAGTAGTTCGGCTCTATGGCGATCTGTTCGCCGATTCTTTGCTCATCGACCTCCGCGCCGACGGCGACGATATCGCCGACGCCTTCGTGGCCGAGGATCCAGGGGACTTGCGGAACCGTGCGGTGACCCCGGTACACCGACAGGTCCGAGCCGCACAGTCCCACGCCTCGCATGCGTACCAGGACCTCGCGCGGCCCAGGGGCGGGCTGCGGTACCTCGATGACCGAAATCCGCTCGGGTGCAACGAGAGTCGCTGCCTTCATGAATTCTCCTGTGTGCGCATTGCGAACAAATGGTTGCTATACGAACATGCTAGACCCGTCGATCCGGTGGCTCAAGTGTCAGTTTCAAGGTTTCTACATGGCACTATCTGTTTCATCGTCGTGACCGGCTAAGCTCTTCGGTTGATTGACAGTGACTCGCATCACCCTTACTGTGTGTCTACATTACGCACATGTGTTCGCAATGCGAACAGAATCGGATTTGGAATCACCCGTGACCCCACGCTCAATTGCCACCGTGTGCCTGTCCGGCACGCTCGATGACAAGCTGTCCGCCGCCGCGGCGGCCGGTTTCGACGGCATCGAGCTGTTCGAGAACGACCTGATCGCCAGTCCGCTGGGCCCCTCGCGAGTGCGGCGGCGCTGCGCGGACCTGGGGCTGTCGATCGACCTGTATCAACCGATGCGGGATATCGAGGCCGTTCCGAAGGAGGTCTTCGAGGCCAACCTGCGCCGAGCGCTGTGCAAATTCGACCTGATGGCTGAGCTCGGCGTCGACACGGTGCTCGTTTGCTCATCGGTTGCGCCACATGTCGTCGACAACGATGAGCTCGCGTCCGAACAACTGCGGGTCCTGGCCGAACACGCGGCCGAGCGCGGCTTGCGGGTCGCGTACGAGGCGCTCGCGTGGGGACGGCACGTCAACACCTGGGAGCACTCCTGGCGGATCGTGCGCGCCGCCGACCATCCGGCGCTGGGCCTGTGCCTGGACAGCTTCCACATCCTGTCCCGCACCGATGACGCCGCGGGTCTCGCGGAACTGCCCGGTGACCGAATCTTCTTCCTGCAGTTGGCCGATGCGCCGCGACTGGCCATGGACGTGCTGCAGTGGAGCCGCCACTACCGGCTGTTCCCGGGGCAGGGCGCATTCGATCTGCCCGCCTTCCTCGGATATGTCCTCGACGCCGGATATGCCGGGCCGCTCTCACTCGAGGTCTTCAATGACGTTTTCCGCCAAGCCGATCCGCATCGGGCCGCGCGCGACGCGATGCGTTCGCTGCTGTGGTTGCAGGAACAGCACGTCATCCGGACGGGGTGCGCCGAGGAGTCACGGCCGCCGGCCCCGCCGCAGCTGCTCGGGCACGCGTTCACCGAACTCGGCGTCGGCGGGGCGGCCGCCGGACGTATCTCGGAAACGCTTGCGGCCCTGGGCTTCACACATACCGGAACGCATCGAAGCAAACCCGTGCAGCTGTGGCAGCAGGGCCGGGCGCGAATACTGTTGAACGGCACCGTCACCGAACATCACCACCCCGACCTCGCGGAGATCGGCGCTTTCGCCGTCGAGAGCGACGACCCGGGGCGATCGGCGGCTCGCGCCGAGGCCATGAAGGCGCCGATCCTGCCGCGCGTACACGCTCCCGCCGAGGCCGACCTGGCCCATGTCGCGGCGCCGGACGGATCATCGGTCTTCTTCTGCCGCACCGGTTTCGACGGCTGGCTCGGCGATTTCGCCCCCGCCCGAGCCGATGTCGAACTCGCGGCCGAAGCGCCCGCGCCCGCCGGGCTCACCGGTGTCGATCATCTCGGCCTCACCCAGCCCTTCGACTATTTCGACGAGGCCGCGCTGTTCTATCGTGCCGCCCTGGGCCTGGACATCGCCGCCGAGACCGAATTCGCCGCGCCCTACGGCCTGGTGCGTGACCGCACCGTGAGCAACGACGGCGAAACCCTGCGCATCGTGCTGAGTTCCACCCTGCTGCGCCGCGGATCCTGGGCGCCCGGCGTGCCCGATCCGCAGCACGTGGCATTCGGCACCGGCGACATCTTCGCCACCGCGACCCAGCTGCGTCGCCGCGGCGCGCCGATACTGGATATCCCGCCGAACTACTACGCCGATCTCGGCGCTCGAATCGGTTTCTCCCCAGCCGAACTCGACCGCATGGCCGCCCTGGGCATCATGTACGACCGCGACGAGCACGGCGAGTTCTACCACCTCTACACCGAACTCCTCGGCAGTCGCGTGTTCTTCGAGATCGTCCAGCGCGTGGGCGGCTACCGCGGCTTCGGCGCGGTCAACGCCCCGGTGCGGATGAGCTCCCACCGCGCTCGCCGTCTCGCCCTCCAGCCCCCTGCATGAGTGTCAACGTCGACCGGACAGAAAGATCAGCAGTGAGTACCTCCACACCTCCTCCGTCACCGCCCGTGGCCAAGACTCCCCGCAAGGCCGCGGCCAGCGGCTGGATCGGCAGCGCCCTCGAGTACTACGACTTCTTCGTGTACGCCCAGGCCGCTGCGCTGGTCTTCCCGGTCATCTTCTTCCCCAAGGGAAATCCGACCGTCGCCATTCTGGCGTCGCTGGCCACCTTCGGGGTGGGATACGTAGCCCGGCCGCTGGGCGCGTTCGTCCTCGGCCACTGGGGCGACCGGCACGGCCGTAAGAACATGCTGGTCCTGTGCATGATGATGATGGGCGTGTCCACCTTCGTGGTGGCGCTGCTGCCCACCTATCACTCGGTCGGCTACCTGGCCCCGGTACTGCTGGTGATCATGCGGCTGATCCAGGGCTTCGCCGTCGGCGGTGAAATGTCCGGCGCCAGCGCGATGATCGTGGAGCACGCCCCCTTCGGGCGACGCGGATTCTTCGCCAGCTTCACCCTGCAGGGCACCCAAGCCGGTCAGCTGATCGCCGCCGCCGCGTTCCTGCCGATGGCGGCGCTGCTGCCCACGGACGCCTTCCAGAGCTGGGGTTGGCGAATCCCGTTCCTGCTCAGCTTCTTCGTGCTGCTCGCCGGTTATCTGATCCGTCGCGGGGTCGAGGAACCGCCCGCCTTCCAGGCCGAGCAGGACGCGCAACAGGTAGTGAAGGCCCCGATCGTCGAGGCCGCGCGGGACAGCGGCTCGAACATGCTGCGCGTGGTGTGCATGTCGCTGATGAACATCATCCCGACCACCGCCGCCGTCTTCGGCGCCACCTACGCCACCAACGCGAGCTACGGCATCGGGATGAGCAAGACCGGCCTGCTGTGGATCTCCGTCGTCGGCAATGCCGTTGCGGTACTGCTGATCCCGTTCGTCGGCAACCTGTCCGACCGGATCGGCCGGCGGCCGTGCATCATCGTCGGATCGCTCGGCTCGGGCGCCCTGTCCTTCGGCTACCTGTGGGCCATCAGCCAGGGCAACATGCTGTTGACCTTCGTGCTGGCAATCCTCATGTGGGGCATCGTCTATCAGGGTTACAACGCCGTCTTCCCGGCCTTCTATCAGGAGCTGTTCCCCACCCGCACCCGGGTCACCGGCTTCGCCGTCTCGCAGAACATCGGCACCCTGGTCACCGCGTTCCTGCCGACGGTCTTCGCGATCGTCGCACCGCCGCATGCGAACGTCCCGCTCATCGTCGGCGCCTTCACCTTCGGCTGCTCGGCGCTCGCGGCGATCGCCGCCCTCTCCGCGCGCGAGACATACCGCATCCCACTCGAGGAACTCGGCACCCCCACCGCGAAATCCGTTCCGCAGGAGGAATACCGACGCATGCGTGCCGGAGCCGCAGTGGCCTGAGCGCTGGGTCCCCGCCGCTCAACTGGGCAAGGAACTGTCGCACGTCGACTGCACGTGGGCAATTCCAGACGGTGAGTGCTTTCCTGTCGATTTCCGGATACTGATGTGCGCAATGGGCTGTCAGTGAAACTTTCCGGCCGACAACGCATTCGAACGACATGCCGGGATTGATCGCGTCGCCGGAGATGGGATGCGGGGTGCGCTGCCATCCGGGGCCGGGAGCCTTCTCGGCCCTGTGCACCGGGACGCCGACAAGGGGGGCCGCCCTGGAGGATGGTGCCCGACTGGAGCGATGTCGTGCATTGCGGCGCAAGCAGACTAATCCCGACCGAGAACGGGTTCGCGCCCACCTCCGTGTGGAAGTGGGCGCGAATTCGGTTGGGGCAGTTCGGTGTCGAACGGGTCAATAGCTGAAGCGGTGGTGTTCGGTGGCGAAATCGTCGGCGACGGTGGCGGCGAGTTCGACCAGCGCGCGCTTGGTGGTCTTGTGCAGGCGGGCCAGCTCGATCTCGGCGCCCTCGGACAGGTGTGCGTCGTAGGGGATGATGTGGACCGCGCGGCACCGGGACAGGAAGTACTCGCGCAGCTGCTGGATGCCGACGTTGGGGGAGCCGGGGCGGGGGAGGTTGATCACGACGACGGCGTTGCGGACCAGGTGGTCGTGGCCGTGCAGGGACAACCAGTCCAGGGTGGCCGCGGCGCTGCGGGCGCCGTCGATCGCCGAGGACGAGATCAGCACCAGCGAGTGGGCCAGCTCGAGCACGCCGGCCATCGCCGAATGCATCAGGCCGGTGCCGCAGTCGGTGAGGATGATGTTGTAGAACCGCTGCAGGACGCGGGCGACCTTGCGGTACTCCTCATCGCTGAAGGATTCCGAGGCGGCCGGATCCCGTTCGCTGGCAAGCACTTCCAGTCGGCTGGTGCCCTGCGAGGTGTGTCGGCGGACGTCCGAGTACGAGTTGATCGACGGGTCCAGCAGCAGATCGCGCACCGTGGAACGGGTCTGCAACTGCACGCGCTGGGACAACGTGCCGAAGTCCGGGTTGGCGTCCACCGCGATGACGCGGTCACCGCGGATCGAGGCGAAGATCGAGCCGATGCCCATCGTCGTGGTCGTCTTGCCGACGCCGCCCTTGAGCGAGAGCACCGCGATCCGGTAATCGCCGCGGACCGGCTGGCGGATGCGGGCGACCAACTCCTGTAGGCGCCGCTCCTCGGCCGACATGCCGGGATTGATCGCGCCGCCGGAGATGTGGTGCACGGTGCGCCGCCATCCGGTGCCGGGCGCCTTCTTGGCCCGGCGCACCGGGACGTCGTCCAGTGAGGGCTGCTGCCCGGGAGGGAACTGCTGATACTGCGGCGGCTGCTGCTGGTACTGACCCTGCTGGTACTGCTGTGGATAACCCTGACCGCCCTGCTGCGGGGGCGGGGACTGCCACTGGTTGCCCTGAACGGGCGGTTGCGCCGGAGCTCCGAAACGCGGATCGGGCTGGGCCGGACCGGGCGGGTACTGCTCGTTGCGCGGGGCGACCGGCGGCTGCTGCGCGGCGAAATTCGGCGCATCGGGCGGCGGCACCTGGCGATAGCCGCCGGACGACGGCCGATCGCTGGAAAATCCCTGTGCGGCAGGCGGATACGGGGCCAGGGGATGCTGCTCGTCCGGGCGGCCCGCGACCACGGTCCGATCGTCCGGGCCCGGGTGGGTCGGCGCGGGCGCGTCGAAGGCCTGATGCCGCCCGCTGTCGGGATCGATACCACGCTCGGGCGCGACGGGCGGCTGTGCGAATGCCTCGGGCGCATTCGGTTGCGGGGCAGGGGAATCGGGCAGCCGCTGCGGCGCTTCGGCTTCAGGTCCCGGAGCAATGGAATTCTCTTGCGGCGCAGCCGAATCCAACCCGCCGACCCACGCGGGCGCACTCTCGCCCTCGTCGAGGGCCGGTTGTTCCTCGTGCTGCCCCGGAGGTTCGGGCAGCGGCGGCCGCTGGGGTGTCTGCTGCGGGGGAGGCGGCAGATCCGGTCGGCCACCGACCCGCACGGTCATATCCCCGGAATCGCCGGACTGCGGCGTCGCGGGACCCGAATATGCCTGCGGCGCCTCGGGAATCGGCGGTCGGTTCGCGGGCGGCCCGTCCGGGTGCGCCGGGGGGACCTGCGGCATCGGACCGGACTGCCGCGGCGGAAACTGTTGCGGCGGTACCGGGCCGGGCGGCTGCGGCTGATTCTGTTGCGGCTGAACGAATTCGTTCTGCGGCATCGGCCCGGGACCGCGCTGATCGGGACCCGGGAAACCCTGGCCAATCTGCTGCGGGCCGGTGTCCGGCCGGGGGCCGGGCCCGAATCCGTTGTCGGGCTGCGGGAATCCCCCCATGGCTTGCGGATTCTCGGGTCCGGGCTGGTGGAATTCCCCGTTGGGGCGCTGCGCGACTGCGCTCTGCTGCGGTTCACCCCACGCCTGCGACTCGGATTGTGGCTCACCCCACGGTCGCTGCTCGGGCGCATCCTCGGATTTGGACTTACCCTTTTTCTTGGTGCGGCCCTTGAGTCCGGGATCGGGACGCTCGCCCTCGGGCTTGCGGCCGAAGCGGAACTTGGACGGCTTCTCCGAGATCAGGTCGCGCTGCGGCAGATTCTGTACCGGGGCTTCGTATCCGGACTGCGTGTCTTCGCTCTCCGACAGCCACGGAGGCAGCATGGGAAGTTCGTTGTTGCTCACAGCGACACCCCGCCGGTGCTCGCCATGACCGCGTGCGCTGCGTCGCCGACGTAGTCGCTGCGCTCGCTCACTGGTGTCCCCCTGGGATCTGCTCGGCCGATTACCTGGACAGTCCGCAGTTTACGCGAGCGCACCCGATGGCGAGTGATCCGCCGCTGCATCGCGCAGGCAGGTGCGACAGGAGTGCGAGGTGTAGTCTCGGCCCGGCTCGGCGTGCGCTGTAGCCGAGTTGTACGAGTTCGGGAGCAGGGCGCAATGGCATCATCGGTCGATCACGAGGACACCGCGCGCCTCGACGAACTCCCGGTACGGCCCATCCATCGCAGGCTCGTCGCCCTGGTCGGCATGGGGCTGTTCTTCGATCTGTACGAGCTGTTCCTGGCCGGGACGATCACCGGCGTCTTCAAAGCGCAGTTGCATCTGTCGACGTATCAGCTCAGCGGCATCCTGGCCTCGGCGTTCGTCGGCCAGTTCATCGGCGCGCTGGTGCTCGGCCGGTTGTCGGACGTGTTCGGCCGCCGCCGGATGTTCATGATCAATATCGGCCTCTACGCGGGATTCACGCTGCTGGGCGCGTTCAGCCCGAATGTTTGGTTCCTGATGGTGACCCGCATGCTGGCCGGTCTGGGCATCGGCGCGGAGATGACCCTCGCGGACACCTATCTGTCCGAGGTGATGCCGCCGCAGGTGCGCGGCCGGATGATCTCGATCGCCTACACGATCGGTTTCTGCGCCGTCCCAGCCGTGGGATTCCTGGCGCGCTGGCTGGTTCCGCTGGAACCGCTGGGATTCGACGGCTGGCGCTGGCTTTTCGTGATCGGCGGACTCGGCGCGGCGCTGGTGTTCTTCGCGCGCCGGTTCATGCCCGAATCCCCACGCTGGGAACAACATCGAGATCGCGCCGCCGGACGCACCCCCTTCACCGAGATCCTCGCCGCACCGCTGCGCACCCGCACGCTGCTGTTCTCGGCGGCGATGATCCTGCAGGTCTTCGGCTACTACGGCTTCGGCACGCTGGCCGTTCTGGTGTTGCAGCACAAGGGTTTCACGGTTTTCAACTCGCTCGGCTACCTGGCGATCACCTATCTGGGCTATCCGATCGGCTCGCTGCTGGCGATCCCGCTGATCGAGCGGATGGAACGCAAATATCTGGTGCTGGCCGCCACCGCCGCGATGGCGGTCTTCGGCCTGATCTTCGGATTCGCCGTCAGCGTGCCGCTGATCCTGATCTCGGGCGGGCTGTTCACGCTGGCGAGCAACGTGTTCTCCGACGCGATCCACACCTACCTGCCCGAATCGTTCCCCACCAGCGTCCGCGGCACCGCCTCGGGCACGACCTACTCGCTGTCCAAACTCAGCACCGCGATCCAGCCGTTCCTGCTGCTCCCGCTCCTGGACAGCCGCGGTCCCGGCACGGTCTTCACCATCATCACCGCGGCCCTGCTGATCATGTTCGCCCTGATCAGCGTCTGGGGCCCGAGGACAGGCCGCGGCCCCCTCGCCTGAGCTGTCGTGAGCGCGCTTCGCGCAAAGCGAAAGGGGCGGTTTGGCCCGAGAACTACGCGCGGGTAAGCTTGGTCGGCGGTGCATCTGTTCGCCGGTCGGTTCATGTCTGCATGTTCCTGTCCGGTGAGTATGGCACCCGGTCGGCGAAAGTGCACGAGAGTCGGCCGCAAAAACAGACGGTGACGGCGGAGAGATCCGCCGACGAGCTGCGACCAATCAGGGTTTCAGCGCAAACGGGATCGCGGAGGATATGGCGAAGAAGGAAGGGGCCATCGAGGTCGAGGGCCGGGTCATCGAGCCGTTGCCCAACGCGATGTTTCGGATCGAGCTGGAAAATGGTCACAAGGTTCTCGCCCACATCAGCGGCAAGATGCGGCAGCACTACATCCGCATCCTCCCCGAGGATCGTGTGGTCGTGGAACTTTCGCCGTACGACCTGACCCGCGGTCGCATCGTCTACCGCTACAAGTGATCGCTCCGGCGATCGCCCCATAGATTTCCCCGGCCGCACCGGTCGGGGAAAACCTGTGTTCACAGCCGGTGAACACCGAGAAGATTGGAATGACGTGAAGGTCAACCCCAGCGTCAAGAAGATCTGCGAGAAGTGCAAGGTGATCCGCCGTAACGGCCGGGTCATGGTGATCTGCGACAACCTGCGGCACAAGCAGCGTCAGGGCTAGTCCCTCGAGGGAAGCCTCGGCTCGCGCACCAGCCAAGCACCGAACGCGGTTCGGATTGGCACATATATGAAGAACTCCCAGAGCCACACGGCATCGGCGAGCCCGCGAAGTCCTCGGACGAGGCGGGCGGATGCCGGAACCACCCCCGGAACGGAGGCCGGGGCCCCAGACGAGGGGACGGCCAGGGAGCAGACCTCCGCAACATGAAGGAACATGCCATATGGCACGTCTGATGGGCGTCGACCTCCCGCGCGAGAAGCGCATGGAGATCGCACTGACCTACATTTTCGGTATCGGTCGTACCCGTTCCAAGGAGATCCTCGCGGCCACGGGCGTCAGCCCGGACCTGCGTTCGAAGGACCTCTCCGACGACGACGTCACCCGGTTGCGCGATTACATCGAGGCGTCGGACCTCAAGGTCGAGGGTGACCTGCGCCGCGAGGTGCAGGCCGACATCCGCCGCAAGATCGAGATCGGCTGCTACCAGGGCATCCGCCATCGCCGCCACCTGCCGGTGCACGGCCAGCGGACCAAGACCAATGCGCGCACGCGCAAGGGTCCGAAGAAGACCGTCGCCGGCAAGAAGAAGTAGGGATAACCGATGCCTCCGAAGAGTCGGGCCTCCGGCCCCAAGAAGACCCAGAAGTCGCGGCGCAGGGACAAGAAGAACGTCCCGCACGGCCACGCGCACATCAAGTCCACGTTCAACAACACCATCGTGTCGATCACCGACCCCGAGGGCAACGTCATCTCGTGGGCGTCCTCGGGCCACGTCGGTTTCAAGGGTTCGCGCAAGTCGACCCCGTTCGCCGCGCAGCTCGCCGCCGAGAACGCTGCCCGCAAGGCGCAGGAGAACGGCGTCAAGAAGGTCGACGTGTTCGTCAAGGGCCCGGGTTCGGGCCGTGAGACCGCGATCCGTTCGCTGCAGGCCGCGGGCCTCGAGGTGGGCACGATCTCCGACGTCACCCCGCAGCCGCACAACGGCTGCCGTCCGCCCAAGCGGCGTCGCGTCTAGCGGGAAAGGAAATAGCGAAAAATGGCTCGTTATACAGGCCCCATCACCCGCAAGTCGCGTCGTCTGCGCGTCGACCTCGTCGGAGGCGACCAGGCGTTCGAGCGTCGTCCTTACCCGCCCGGCCAGCACGGCCGCGCGCGGATCAAGGAATCCGAGTACCTCATGCAGTTGCAGGAGAAGCAGAAGGCTCGCTTCTCCTACGGCGTCATGGAGAAGCAGTTCCGCCGGTACTACGAGGAGGCGAACCGCCAGAAGGGCAAGACGGGTGACAACCTGCTGCGCCTGCTGGAGTCGCGTCTGGACAACGTCGTGTACCGCGCCGGTCTGGCCCGGACCCGTCGGCAGGCCCGTCAGCTCGTCTCGCACGGCCACTTCCTGGTGAACGGCCGCAAGGTCGACGTTCCCAGCTTCCAGGTGAGCCAGTACGACATCATCGATGTCAAGGAGAAGTCGCTGCCGACGCTGCCGTTTCAGGTGGCGCGCGAGACCATCGGCGACCGTCCGAGCGCGGGCTGGCTGCAGGTCGTGCCGGGCCGGCTGCGGATCCTGGTGCATCAGCTGCCCGAGCGTGCGCAGATCGATGTGCCGCTGAACGAACAGCTCATCGTCGAGTACTACTCGAAGTAACAAGGCGTATATCGCCGCTGGTGGAACCGCCTGTGGAGAGATTGTGGGTGGTTCCACTCATTCCAGTCGTGGACGTCAAATAGCGGGCGTCCAGAAGGAGGAAGAAAATGCTGATTTCACAGCGACCGACGCTGACCGAAGAGGTTATCGCCGAGAACCGTTCGAAGTTCACCATCGAACCGCTCGAGCCGGGTTTCGGTTACACCCTCGGCAACTCGCTGCGCCGCACCCTGCTCTCGAGCATCCCGGGTGCCGCCGTCACGAGCATCCGCATCGACGGCGTGCTGCACGAGTTCACCACCGTCCCGGGCGTGAAGGAGGATGTCACCGACATCATCCTGAACCTCAAGGGCCTGGTCGTGTCGTCCGAAGAGGACGAGCCGGTCACCATGTACGTGCGCAAGTCGGGTCCCGGCGCGGTCATCGCCGGTGACATCGTCCCCCCGGCGGGCGTGACCGTGCACAACCCGGACATGCACATCGCCACCCTGAACGACAAGGGCAAGCTGGAGATCGAGCTCGTGGTCGAGCGCGGTCGCGGTTACGTCCCGGCCGTGCAGAACAAGGCGTCGGGTGCGGAGATCGGTCGGATTCCGGTCGACTCGATCTACTCTCCGGTGCTGAAGGTGACCTACAAGGTCGAGGCGACCCGTGTCGAGCAGCGTACCGACTTCGACCGGCTCATCCTGGACGTCGAGACCAAGAACTCGATCTCCCCGCGGGATGCGCTGGCCTCTGCCGGTAAGACCCTGGTCGAGCTGTTCGGTCTGGCGCGTGAGCTCAATGTCGAGGCCGAGGGCATCGAGATCGGGCCCAGCCCGGCCGAGGCGGATCACATCGCCTCGTTCGCGCTGCCGATCGAGGACCTGGACCTGACCGTGCGGTCGTACAACTGCCTCAAGCGCGAGGGTGTGCACACCGTGGGTGAGCTGGTCGCGCGCACCGAGTCGGATCTGCTGGACATCCGCAACTTCGGGCAGAAGTCCATCGACGAGGTCAAGGTCAAGCTGCACTCGCTGGGCCTGTCTCTGAAGGACAGCCCGGCCTCCTTCGATCCTTCCAGCGTCGTCGGCTACGACGCCGCCACGGGCACCTGGAGCGACAGCGGCACGTTCAGCGACACCGACAACGGCGAGCAGGACTACGCCGAAACCGAACAGCTCTAGGCCGTACGGGGCAGCGTCCCCGGGGCCTTCCCAAAGGAGAACAACCAATGCCCAAGCCCAAGAAGGGTGCTCGCTTCGGCGGGTCGGCGTCGCACCAGAAGGCGATCTTCGCCAATCTGGCGCAGGCGCTCTTCGAGCACGGTCGGATCACGACCACCGAGGCCAAGGCCAAGGCGCTGCGCCCGTACGCCGAGAAGCTCGTCACCAAGGCGAAGGCCGGCACGCTCGCCGACCGTCGCGAGGTGCTCAAGGTCATCCGCAACAAGGATGTGGTGCACGAACTCTTCGCGACCATCGGACCGTCGTTCGAGGGCCGCGAGGGTGGTTACACCCGGATCATCAAGACCGTGCCGCGCAAGGGTGACAACGCGCCCATGGCGATCATCGAGTTGATCCGCGAGAAGACCGTGAGCAACGAGGCCGATCGCGCCCGTCGCGTCGCCGCGTCGCAGCAGGCCAAGGCCGAGGAGGCCCCCAAGGCCGAAGCGGCTGCGGAGTCCGAGGAGTCCGCCGAGACCGAGGCTCCGGCCGAGGCCAAGGCCGACGAGGCTGCCACCGAGGACGCCTGACCGCTGTCGTCGGATGCCATGCGCGAGCCCGCCGTCCCCTCCGGGTCGGCGGGCTTCGCTCATGTTAACCAGGAGATCGCTGTGACCATGTCCGATTCGTCCGGGCGGACCGTTGCAATTCGGGTACGGCTGGACGTCTCCTATGACGGCACCGATTTCACCGGGTGGGCGCGGCAGCCGGAGCTGCGCACCGTGCAGGGCGTGCTGGAGGAGTCGCTGAGCAAGGTGCTGCGGGAGCCGATCCAGCTGACCGTCGCGGGCCGCACCGACGCCGGAGTGCACGCCGAGGGACAGGTCGCGCATTTCGACACCGCCGCCGGACTCGATGTCGACAAGTTGCTGCATCGACTCGCGCGTTTCCTGCCGAAGGATGTGCGCGTCACCGGAATCCGGCCCGTCCCCGCCGATTTCGACGCCCGCTTCTCGGCGATCCGCCGACACTACGTCTACCGGCTGACCAGCGCGCCCTACGGCGCGTCGCCGTTGCAGGCCCGCAGCGTGGTTCCGTGTCGTCCGGTGGACCTGGACGCGATGCGGGAAGCATCGCGAAAACTGTTGGGGCTGCACGATTTCGCCGCATTCTGCCGCCGCCGCGAAGGCGCGACCACCGTCCGCGAACTACAGCGCTTCGACTGGGATCGCACCGGCGATCTGCTGACCGCCCACGTCAGCGCCGACGCCTTCTGCTGGTCCATGGTCCGCAGCCTGGTCGGCGGCGTCCTCGCGGTCGGCGAGGGACGCCGTACCGCCGAATGGATCGCCGGACTGCTGAACGAACGAGTCCGTTCCAGCTCGGTCACCGTAGCCCCCGCTCACGGCCTGAGCCTGATCGCGGTCGACTACCCGCCGGACGAGGACCTGGCCACCCGCAACGCCCAGACCCGAGAGATGCGCACCGTCCCGAGCGCCGAGGGCTGCTGCGGCGATTGACCCCGCCGCGCCGATCCACCCCGCCGGACGTTCGACCACCGTGCGGGCGAGGCGATCTCGCTACCCGACAGCGGTACCACCGAGCGAGTCGGTCCCGGTAGGGTGCTGCGGGCGCGGTCGCCACGGCGATCATGAGATCGTCGGGCTCGATCGGAATCGGTTGCGGGATGGACGATGTCACCGGTGCGAGTGGCAGGTGTGCGAAATCTGTTGTGCGCTAGGGTGACTCGCTACCCCTGTGCGCCCGGCGGATGGCTGAGGTAAGGACGCTGGTCAGCCGGTGGATGCTGCGTTCGATCGGGCGGAAGAACAGGCCCGCGAGTCTGGTGTAAGGCCACAGGGAGATGGCCAGGATCACCGTGAGAGCTCTGATCCGGTAGAGCAGCGGAGCATGAGCCATGACGGCCGGGCGGGGGTGGAGGGTGAACAGGGAGGGGAACCAGACGAACAGGGTGTGGGCCGCGATGTCTTGGGAGCCGGTGGATCTCGGGTCGAAGATCACCAGCACACCGGACAGGAGTGCGGCGGCCAGGACCGGCAGGGTGATGCGGTCGACGATGGTCACCGGACGAGTGGAGCCGTCGACCATGGCGGGCAGCAGCAGGAGGGCCGCACCGGTGAGGGCGATCGGGGCGGCGACGGTCTCGCTGACGACCACCACCTGCGAGACGCTCAGGGGGAAACCGAAATGTGTACGGCTGAGCAGTATTTGGCCGACTCGCGGGATCAGTACCCCCAGGACTCCGATGCGGAACAACCACCGGCCCGCCCGCGAGAAATCGGTGCGGGCCGCGACGACGCCGGAGCGGAATCGGTCGTGCCGCCAGCGCCACCAGTGGCCCAGAACGAAAGAGACGAAGGCCAGGTAGGGGATGACCAGCCAAACCAAGGTTGTCATGAGATTTTCTCGGTGCCCTCCGGAGGCGACCGTGCTGGTTCGCCGTTCTCGGCAAGCCTATGCCGACGCGTCCGGGGTGGGGCGGAATCCGAAGTGGTGCAGGGAAATGTCCGATAGCCGCCGACCTGATACGGTGCGTCCCGGCTGCCTGCACCGACTCGCTTCGAGGGGTGTTCGTGCGTCGGCCGGAGCAGGTGGCAGACTCGGGGCCCATGAGTCCGCAGAGCCGTGGCCGTAAGGGCAAGGAGAACAAGCGAGCAGAGGTGCGGGGAGGCAGTGCGGAGGTCGTCGAGGACGACGATCTCGGGGTGGCCGAGATGATGGACGAGGTCATCGCGCGGATAACGGAATTCGAGCGGGTGGACGAGCCGGTGGACGGCGAGTATCTGGCGGCGGGGCTGCTCGCGGTCGGATACGGGGAGAGCGCGGAATACCTGGAGGTGTTCGTGCGGCTGTTCGCCGACCGGGCCGAGGAATTGGCGACGCCGGGCGCGCTGGCCTTCCTGCGCTGTGTCACGGCGCTCACCGTGGAGCCCGTGCGCACGGTCGCCCGCGAGGCCGCCGATCGGCTCGCCGCGGCCGGTGTCGTCCCGCCCGCCTGGGTCCCCGAACTGGACGAACCGCTCACCGCGGGCGAATTCGTCCGCTGGCCCGATGTGGAGGGCACGGGCGCGACGCTGTTCGGCAGTTTCGCGCGGGCGGGCCGCACGGACGGCTTCCTGATCTTCGTGGACGACGAGAACTGCGGGGCCGCATACGATTTGGCCCCGTTCGTCGGAGAGGGTCTGACGGAGTCGCGGCGGCTGACCGATGAGCAGGAACCCGCCGACGCGGAACCCATGACCGCCGGCGACTTCCGCTGGCACGTGCAGGCCGCGCTGGACGCGCGCATGCTGCACGATCGCGCGGCGATGGAGGCGGGCGTGGAATGGGACGAGCCCGAGGAGGACGACGCGATTCCGCACGAGGTCGCCGAGGTGGTCGCGCGGGCGCGATTGCAGATCCTGCCCGTCGCGGCGAAACCGCTCCCGATCCACGTGCATCCGGAATTCGAAACGGGACTTGTGTAAGTGGACCTCGCGCGGCTGGAATACGTGCCGGAGTGTCGGGGTTCACACCCGGTATGACGATTCGTGGATTCGGCAGGTTCGGGGCGTGGCGATACTACGGGGCGGTGACTCCGGATGATGCGAAGGAATTGGAAGGGCTGGGGTACGGCTCGATCTGGCTGGGCGGGTCACCCGCCGCCGAGCTGCCCGTCGTGGAGTCGCTGCTGGAGGCGACCGAGAACGTCGTGGTCGGCACCAGCATCGTGAACGTGTGGAGCGCGCCCGCGGCGGAGACCGCGGAGTCGTTCCACCGGATCGATAAGCGTTTCCCGGGGCGTTTCATCCTCGGCGTCGGGATCGGTCATCCCGAACACCAGAACGAATATCGCAAGCCGTACGACGCCCTGGTCGAGTACATCGACGTGCTGGACCGGGCCGGTGTGCCCAAGCAGCAGATGGCCCTGGCCGCGCTCGGCCCCCGGGTGCTGAAGCTCTCCGGCGACCGCACCGCCGGTGCGCTGCCGTATCTGACCACGCCGCAGCACACCCGTGAGGCCCGTGAGATCCTCGGCCCGGACGCCCTGCTGGTCGCCGAGCACAAGATCGTCCTGGACACCGATCCGGCCACCGCGCGCCCGACCGGCCGCGATGTCGTCAAGTTCTATCTCGGTCTGCGGAACTACGTCTCCAACCTGAGCCGTCTCGGCTTCAGCGAGGAGGACCTCGCCGCGCCCGGCAGTGACAAGCTGATCGACGCGCTGGCCCTGCACGGCACCGCCGAGCAGATCGCGGCGGGCCTGACCGAGCATCTCACCGCGGGCGCCGACACCGTCGCCATCCAGGCGCTCGGCAACGATTACATGGGCACCCTGCGCACCCTCGCCGCCGCACTCGGCTGACCGGCCGGACACCTACCTCGCGCCCGCATCCGTACCCGCCGCCGAACCCCGGCAGGCACGGATGCGGGCGCTGTCGAAAGCGTGTAGCGCGGATCGTTCATCGCCGAGCCCGCTTGACCGGTCGCATGTGATGGACGCCCCCGCTCGATGCGATGGCCCCCGTGACGGACGCTGTGGTTTCGTGCCGCTCGCTCAGGAGCGCACGAGGCGGGCGATCGCGTCGGTGGCCTCTTTGATCTTCTCCTGGGCCTCGGGTCCGCCGCGCACGGCCGCGTCGACGACGCAGTGGCCGATGTGATCCTCGAGCAGGCCCATCGCCACCGCCTGCAGGGCCTTGGTCATGGCCGAGACCTGGGTGAGGATGTCGATGCAGTATTGCTCCTCTTCGACCATGCGCTGCAGGCCGCGAGCCTGGCCCTCGATGCGGCGCAGGCGTTTGAGGTAGTCGTCCTTGGCGGTGATGTACCCGTGGGCGGCGTGATCGTGACCCGACGCGGTCTCCGCCGTGGTGATGTCGTCCTCGGTCACCGGATCGCCCTCTTCTCCCAGCCCCGTCGAGCCTGCCGTCTGTGATACCCCACCAGGGTACAGGCTGGTGGGAGTGGTCGCGCCCCGGTTTCCGCCCGGGGCGCGGGGGTGCGCGAGAATCGGCGCATGAGTTCGGTTCCCCGGCCCGCGCTGGCCATCATCGGCGGCAGCGGCTTCTACGATTTCTTCGGCGACGACGCGGTGAGTCTCGAGGTCGACACGCCCTACGGTGCGCCGAGTGCGCCGATCACCGTCGGGGAGGTCGAGGGGCGACAGGTCGCATTCCTCCCGCGGCACGGCCGCAAACACGAGTTCTCCCCGCACACCGTGCCCTACCAGGCGAATCTGTGGGCGCTGCGGTCGATCGGCGTGCGGCGGATCTTCGCGCCCTGCGCGGTGGGCAGTCTGCGCGCGGACTGGGGACCGGGGACGGTCGCGGTGCCCGATCAGCTGGTCGACCGCACGTCCGGGCGGCCACAGACGTACTTCGACAACGGCGGCATCCACGTCTCGTTCGCCGACCCCTACTGCGACGAACTGCGCGGCGCGGCAACCCGATCCGCGGTTCCCGAGCTGCCGCTGAAATCGGCCGCGACGATGGTCGTGGTGCAGGGCCCGAGATTCTCCACCCGCGCCGAGAGCCGCTGGTTCGCCGCGCAGGGCTGGGAACTGGTGAACATGACCGGATTCCCGGAGGCCGTCCTGGCTCGCGAACTCGAAATGTGTTATGCGGCAATCGCTCTGGTGACCGATCTGGACGCCGGTCTGGAGGCGGGCGAAGGCGTCAGCGCCGCTGCCGTTTTCGCCGCGTTCGAGCAGAACCTGGTGCCGTTCAAGAGACTCGTGCGCCACGCGGTCGCGGCGGTCGAGGGCACCGACACCTGTGCGAGCTGCCGTGTCCATGCCGGTGTGAGCCTGCCGTTCGAACTACCCTGATGTCATGGGTGCACCGTCGCAGGCTTCGGCTCCAGCGGCGCTCGTGCCGATCTTCATGCGGGGGATTCGCGGACCGATGGGGATGACATGCGGGTATTGCTGACCGGAGCGGCGGGATTCATCGGACTGCACGTGCGCAGGACGCTCACCGACGCCGGGCACGAGGTGGTCGCGCTGGACGCGTTGCTCGAATCCGTGCACGGGCCCGATCCGGTTCCGCCCGAGGGGATCGTGCGCGCGGACATCCGCGATCCGGACGCGCTCGACCCGCTGCTGCGCGGCATCGATGTGGTCGTCCATCTGGCCGCCGCGATTCCGCCGGGATCCTCGGCCGGGGGCGGGACCGGCTCGTCGACGAGTGTGCAGGGTCCGCCCGGCCTGCCCCGGCAGAACAACGGTTCCGGGTCGAACACCGGCGCGATGCGTGCGGTGCGGCCGGACGGCCCGAATGTGCAGCGCGCCCCGATGTTCGCCGCGCACAACGACTTCGGCACCGCGGTCCTGCTGGCCGCGATGGAACGCGCCGGAACCCGGCGGCTGGTGCTGGCCTCCTCGGTGTCGGTGTACGGGGAGGGACGGTATCGCGGGCTGCGCAGCGGGCCGTTCTTTCCCGGGGTGCGCCGCCGGGCCGATCTGGACCGCGGAATGTTCGACCACCGCGCGCCGCGGTCGGGGGAGATCCTGACCTGGGAGCCGGTCGGCGAGGACGCACCGCTGCGGCCGCGGACCGGTTACGCGGCGAGCAAGGCGGCGCAGGAGAATTACGCGATGGCGTGGGGCGCGGCCACCGGCGCGGGCGTCACGGTGCTGCGGTATCACCACGTGTACGGCGATCCGATGCACGAGAATGCCGCGCTGAGCGCGCATTCCGGCGTCGCGGCGCAATTCCGGGCGGAACTGGCGGCCGGACGCGCGCCGTACGTCTTCGAGGACGGCGGGCAGGTGCGGGATTTCGTGCACGTCCGAGATATCGCGGCCGCCACCGCGGCGGTCGTGGCGCGTCCGCTGTCCGGATTCGTTCCGCTCAATATCGCCTCCGGACACCCGATCACGCTGTGGGAGGTGGCCTCGATCATGTCCCGGGCCCGCGGTGGCCCGAATCCCGTTGTCAGCGGCCAGTATCGGATCACCGACGCCCGGCATATCGTCGCCGATCCGCAACGTGCCCGTCGCACTGTGGATTTCACCGCAGCCGTGGCTCCGGCTCAGGGACTGGCCGAGTATGCCGCGACCGCCGCGACCGGCGTGCGCCCCTGACCGGGCGTCAGGACATCTCGAAGCGGACCAGGGCGAAGCGGGGGGAGTCGTGGTCGGAGATCCCGTGCGGGAGCGGACTGATCTCGGCGTCCACCCGCAGCCAGCTGCCGTCGGTGGCGGCCAGGCGCAGTCCCGGCAGCGTCTGGTTGAGTTCGCCCGCTCGAACGTCGTTGCGGGCGGCGCGAATTCGGTCCAGATCGTCCGGATGCGGCAGAGTGCGTTCCTCGACGTCGCCGGACCAGCGCAGACCCGGGATCGGCTCGCTGATCCAGCGCAGCACGCGGACCTGCTCGGTGTCCACGACCGCCAGATACAGTCCAGGATTTGCGTTGATGAGCGTGTCCACCGTCGCGGCCTCGAACGATTTGCGTTGCGGCGGAACGCTGTCGGTGATGTCGACGATCACTCCGCGCCAGCGGCGCGGGTCCTCGTCGTCGCTGCGGGCCGCGGTCATCAGCGTGCGCAGGCCATTGGGGATGCGAACGGTCATCTCGCCCAGCCAGCGCGCGCCCGGTGTCGCCTGCGCCATGGTCGCCACCCAATCGAGCGCATCGTCGAAACGTTCGACGTACTCGAAGGTTTCGGCCCCTATCCACACCGAGCGGCCACGGTCGAAGTCCGGCCCGAGTCCGGCGGAGACGACTTCGAGGCGCCGATCGTCGTTGGTGTACAGGTACGGCGCGGCCGGCGCCGGCTCGGAATCGCCCTCGCCCACCCGAACGTGCACCGCGTGCACGTGATCATCCGGTCCGACAACGGGAATGGCCCGCGTCGGCTGCTCTGACCAGGCGTGCCGTGACTTGGGCAGGATCCGCTCGACCGGCTCGCCGGTGGCGTGCGCCGCGGCGATCACCGGCAGAACCCGGCCGGGTACCGTGCGCGCCAACGACTTCCACCGTCGTGGCGCGGTGCCCACGGCCAGCACGGACCAGCTCTCGGCTGTGCCGAGCGTCTCGATCAACAGCCAATCCCCGAGACCCATGGTCCGACCTCTCCCCGGATTCGCTGGTTCACACCCGTGGCGTCCACCACAGCCAGCGAACATCGTGCACCATCACGCCGACGACCGGATCGTTGGCCTCCGGCTGTACTTTCGGCCTCCGCTTCGCTGCGGCGTGGCGGGGCCCTGTCAACCCCGGTCCTTCCCTGCCTCCGCTCCCTCGCTCCACCCGGTCCAGGAGCGGGGCGGGCCCCGGCCTCGGAGCTGGCGTTGCCCTGGGGGCGGAACTCGAGCGAGTTCGGGTGGGCGGCGCTGGATTGTGAGGTTCCGCCTCGCCCAGTACAGAATCGACCCTGGCCGTGGTCTTGTTCAAATCGTCGGGGCATCGCTCAGCTGGGCCATAGTTCCCGAGAGGTGAGTTCGGCGCGGGATCAGCCCTGTTGATGTGGGTTTTCAGGGGTATGTCTCGCTGTGCTGCGCGGAATCGTCGCATTGCTCGTAGTGTCCGGTCCGGACGCGGGCCGGGCCGGATTCGCCACGGCGACGGTTCGGCCTGACGGTCCGGTCGGGGAGGCGGCCGGTGCGATTAGGCTCGCGGACATGGATACTCCGCTGCGGCTCGAGGTGATCGTCGCCAGTGTGCGGCCGGGGCGGTTCGCACCGGTCGTCGCCGACTGGTTTCTGCGGACCGCGCGAGCGGACGACCGGTTCGACGTCGGCGTCATCGATCTGCTGTACACCCCGCTACCGGTCGACCTGTCCGAGACGCCCGAGACCGAAACCTACCGCGAACGTCTTTCCGCCGCAGACGCTTTCGTCGTGGTGACCTCGGAATACAATCACGGCTATCCGGCCTCGCTGAAGACCGCCCTGGACACCGCCAAACACGAGTGGCGTGCCAAGCCCATCGGCTTCGTCGGTTACGGCGGCCTGTCGGGTGGTCTGCGGGCCGTCGAGCAGTTGCGTCAGGTGGTGGCCGAGGTGCACATGGTCTCGATCCGCGAATCGGTCAGCTTCCATCAGGCCAAGCGGGCCTTCGACGCCGACGGCGAGACCCGCGACGGCGCGGCGATCGACGCGGCCCAGCGGCTGCTGCGTCAACTCGCCTGGTGGGCAGGGCATTTGCGGGAGGCGCGCAGCACGGATCCGTATCCGGGCTGACCCGTTCGGCGCCCGACTCGGGCTGTCCCACGCGATGGGGCAGCCGCCACTCAGCTAAACGGACAGTTGTCCGGTACGCTCACGACGGGATCCAACGATTCTCTGACCAGGAGGTATCTCGATGAGTGGACTGGACGGCAAGATCGTCGCCATCACCGGAGCAAGCAGCGGCATCGGCGCGGCGACGGCAACGGAACTGGCCGCGCGCGGGGCGGCTGTCGTACTGGGCGCGCGGCGAACCGACCGGCTCGAGGAGCTGGTGGCGCGAATCCGGGAGAAGGGCGGGCGCGCGGAGATGCTCGCGGTGGACGTCACCCGGCGAGCCGATCTCGTGGACCTGGTTGAGCTGGCCGTCGACCGCTTCGGACGCCTGGACGTGCTGGTGAGCAATGCGGGCATCGCTCGAACCGCACCCGTGGCATCCCTGGACCTCGACGACTGGGACGCCATGATCGACGTCAACGTGCGCGGCGTCCTGCACGGTATCGCCGCCGCCCTGCCGGTGTTCCGCAGTCAGGGCCGCGGACATTTCGTCACCACCATCTCGACGTCCGGGCTCAAGATCGTGCCGAGCCAGGCCGTCTACGCCGGGACCAAGAACGCCGTGCGCACGCTGTTGGAGGCGCTGCGTCAGGAGTCCACCGACGGCGTCCTGCGCACGACCTCGGTCTCGCCCGGATTCGTGCGCACCGAACTGGTCGACTACGTCGAGGATCCCGAACAGCGCGAACAGATTCAGCAGCGGATGGCGGAGTTGGGGATCAGCCCCGACGCGGTCGCGCGCGCCATCGCCTTCGCCATCGAACAGCCCGACGACGTGGAGATCGGCGACATCACCATCCGCCCGACCCGGCAGAACTGAACGCGTCCGACAGCGCCGAGGTCAGCCGTTCGCCATCGCCCGGCGCTGCTGTTGCTGCTGACCGCGGGGTGAGCCGATGTAGGTGGACTCGCGCGGAATGGAGACCAGGCTGAGATCGACCTGCGTGGTACCGGTGCGCAGCACGACGTGATTGCCGATCGCGCCGGGCTGATGGATCTGCAGATCGGGTTTTGTGGCGGGCCAGCCCATCGGATCGCCCGTCACGTAGATGGTGGTGACACCGGCGTGCGGCGCGGGTGCGAGCACCCCGTCCACGACCGCGGCGGTGAACGCCGCATCGCTCTGATGGGTCTCCACCGCGATGGTGAGCCGCTCCGGATTGCCGATGGTGCTGACCAGCTGCTCCCACGCGCCCGGCCGGTCGGTGCGGATCAGGATGCGCTCGCCGACCGCCAGCGCGCGGAACACCAGCTGCTGCGCCAGATACAGCTCACCGGCCACGTACACCGTCGAAATGCCTTGTCCGACAAGCCGGATCGCGACACCGTTGCCCTCGGAGTCGGAGCCGATCAGCTGGCCGCAACCGGAGGAGGGCAGATGCAGTGCGTCGATCACGTCGATCGGGAACTCCGCCACCGGCACCGTATCGTCGACGTCCGGAATGCCGATCGGGAAGTGCGCCAGCAGATTCTGCCGATGCCGCCCGCTCATCGAGACCATGCCCTTGCGCTTGATCTGCTCGGGCATCTCGCGAGCGGTCAGCCGCCAGGCCGCGCCGATGTTGACCGACTCGGCCGAACTGCCCGGCCGCAGCCGCACCGCGACCGTGGTGCCGCGCGATTGCGGAACCCACAGTTGGGCAAGCAGATCCGAACCCAGTCGCTTGGGATCGACTGCGGCGCCGATGTTCACGCCGTTGCCGAGTTCGGCGTATCGCCAGCGGTGGGTCAGGGTGCGCGGGTCGATCCCGGCGCTGATCTGCAGGACCGCCTGCCGGATCTCCGGTGCGGTCAGCACGCGCGAGTAGCAGTCCGCATCCTCGAGCGCACGCTGGATCCGCTGGGTGGCCACGGTGACCGCGCGGCACGCGCCCTCGGTCCCGCCGCCCCGCCGGTCCGCCGCGCCGGGGCAGGCCAGGGCGTCGAAGCTGATGGCGAGCCACACCGTGCGATGCGCGGTCGCGGGCAGCGGGCCCAGCAGCGATTCGTAGATCGGCCCGGCCGGGGTGCCCGAGCGGCTGCGGTGTCCGTGACTGATGATGTCGATACCGCTGAGCAGGATGTCGTGCTGATTCAGGCATTTCGCCAGCTCGGGCATCGGCAGCAGGTGCGAGGCGTGCACGGTGCTGCGGTCGATCCGGGTCAGCCCGCCGCGCGGGGGCAGCACCTCGACCACCGCGACCACCCGGCTGCCCTCCCAGAACAGGCCGAGCGATCGCCCGTCCGGACCACGGAAGTCGATCGTGTCGCCGATCTCGTACTCCCGCTTGCTCGAGAAGCGCCAGATCGTGGCGATCCAGGAGGCGACCGTGCGTTTGCCGAACGGGATCAGCAGCAGCAGGCCCGCCACGATCGCCGCACCGAGCGCATACCAGCCAGGCAGGCGCACGGCCAGCACAACCAGCGCGACCACCAGGCCGAGCAGTTGTGCGGCAAGCAGATTCGACAGCGTGATACGCCCGAGAAGCGGACGCCTTTTCGCCCCGCTGGGTTCGGCCATCGTGGTCCCCCATGTACCCGGTGTCGGCCAGATTCGATGGCCGAGCTGAACTGAAGTCCCCGTGAACTGTACTGTGTTCCACGAACGCGAGCACTGTTCGGGGGAGGACACATGCCTTCAAGACCCACAACTCGGTGGCAGGTAAGCGGCTATCGCTTCCTCGTACGCCGCATGGAGCACGCCCTGGTGCGCCGGGATGTGCGAATGTTGCACGACCCCATGCGCTCTCAGTCGCGCGCCTACGCCGTCGGACTCATCCTCGGCATCGTCGCGCTCGCCGGTTGCGCGGTGCTGGCGCTGCTCAAGCCGCAGGGGTCGATCGGGAACAGCAAGATCCTGATGGGCAAGGAATCCGGCCAGATCTACGCGGTCATCGATGGAACCGTCCATCCCGCCCTGAACCTGGCCTCGGCGCGCCTGGCCGTCGGCGATGCCGCCAGCCCGGCCAGCGTCAAGGAATCGCAGCTGTCCAGCAAGCCGATGGGCGCGCTGATCGGCATTCCCGGCGCGCCGTCGCTGCTCACCTTCGACAGCAGCGGCAACGGCCGGCAGTGGACGGTGTGCGACGAGTTGAAGACCGATGGCAGCAACACCTTGACCAGCACCGCCATCGCCGGGAATTTGACCCTCGGCGACAAGGGTTCGAAACTGCCGAAGAACAACGCACTTCTGGTGCAGGGCAAGGATGCGATCTACCTCGTCTACGACAACAAGCGCGCCCGCGTCAGCATGAACGACCGCTCGGTCACCGACGCGCTCGGGATCACCGGCGTGACCCCGCGCCCGATCAGCCAGGGTCTGCTGAACTCGGTCCCCGAGGTACTGCCGATCATCGCTCCGGTCATCACCGATCCGGGCGGCACTTCGGCGCTGCAGGACCATCGCAACGGCGATGTCGTGCGGCTCGGCACCGACAACCAGTACTTCGTGGCGCTGGAGAACGGTATTCAGCAGATCTCCCCGCTGACCGCCGACATCATCCGCAACTCGAATCCGACCGCGGGCAACGGTCAGATCAGTCCCTACGGCCGCACCCACACCCCGATCGTGAACACCCTTGGGGTGCAGGACTATCCGGAAACCGCGCCGACCGTCGTCGACTCCAAGGACCAGCCCGTCGAGTGCATGTCCTGGAAGCCGGTGAACTCCGCGGACAAGTCCGACGGCAGTATGCACGCCGAGTTGTCCGTGGTCACCGGGCACGCACTGCCGATTCCGGACGGATCCCAACCGGTCCGCCTGGCTCAGGCCGACAGCTCCGGCGGTGACAAGGTCGACCAGTTCTACTCCACCCCCGGGACGGGAATCCTGGTGCAGACCACCGGAATCGAGCCGGACAGCCAGCGCAAGGACGCGGTGTTCTTCATCTCCGACACCGGCGTTCGCTTCGGCCTCAGGGATGCCGACGCGGAGAAGGCGCTCGGGATGGACTCCTCCAAGACCAAGTACGAGCCCGCGCCCTGGCCGATCGTCGGCCTGCTGGCTTCGGGGCCGACCCTGTCCCGTCAGGACGCGATGGTCGCCCACGACGGTGTAGCGCCGGATTCCGATCCGGCCAAGACGCTGGTCTCCGCGACCTCGCAGGCGGCGTCGAACTGATCGAAATTGTCTGCGGGACAACGGCTTCGCAGAATTCGCCGACAACGGAACGAGCGCACGGCCGAGGGTGACCGTGCGCTCGTTCCGTATCGGGACCGTATGGCCCGGCCGATCGTGCGAATTACCCTGCCGGCACAGGGATTCGGGGATGTTCCTCGCTCACGCGGCCGGTATCGGCTCGTTCGGCCCGGTGTCCGCCCCGAACCGAACCCCCTTGGCCTCCTTGCCGACCGCGGTCAATATCGCTACCACGATCAGAACCGGGACGATGGTGACCGCCAGCGCGAACGGATAGCCGTGATGCTGGGCGAGCCGTTCCTGGATGGGCAGATTCAGCGCCGCCAGCAGATTGCCGAGCTGATACGTGACGCCGGGATAGAACCCGCGGATGGCGTCCGGCGACATCTCCGTCAGATGCGCCGGGATCACACCCCACGCGCCCTGCACCATCAGCTGCATGAGGAACGAGCCCAGACACAGCATCGCCGCGGTCGTCGAATAGGCGAACAGCGGAACGATCGGCAGGCCGAGGACCGCACAGAAGATGATGGTGTACCGGCGGCCGAAACGTTCGGAGAGCGAACCGAACAGCAGGCCGCCCACGATCGCGCCGATGTTGTACACCACGGCGATCCATTTCGCGCCGACCGCGCTGATCGCCGCGCCACCCTGGGCATGCGGCGCGGTCAGGAACGTCGGGTAGACGTCCTGGGTGCCGTGGCTCATCCAGTTGAACGCCGTCATCAGCAGGGCCAGGTAGACGAACCGGCGCACGATGATCGGATTGCGGATGATGTCGCGAATCCTGGTCTGCGTCACCTTCATTCGCTCCTGGGTTCGCTCCCACGCCTCGGATTCCTCGGTGCGCGTACGGATGATCAGGATGATCAGCGCCGGGATGATCGACAGCGCGAACAGCCATCGCCAGGACAGCCCCGCCCAGTTCATGACCACCAGGGAGGCCACCGACGCGAGCAGATAGCCGAACGAATATCCCTCCTGCAGCAGGCCGGAGAAGAAGCCGCGACGTTCGACGGGGATCTTCTCCATGGCCAGCGCGGCGCCGAGGCCCCATTCACCGCCCATGCCGATGCCGTAGAGCATGCGCAGCACCACCAGCACGGTGAAGTTGGGCGAGAACGCGCACAGGAAGCCGATCACCGAATACATCGAGACGTTGGCCATCAGCGGGATGCGGCGGCCCACGCGGTCGGCCCACATGCCGAACAGCAACGCGCCGACCGGTCGCATGATCAGCGTGGCCGTGGTCAGGAAGGCGACCTCGGCCTTGCTCATGTGATAGGTGTGCGCGATGTCGGCGTAGACGAACACCACGAGGAAATAATCGAAAGCGTCCATCGTCCAACCGAGTTGGGCGGCGATGAACGAGTTGCGTTGGTCGGAGGTCAGCTTCGGTTTGGGTGCCTTCGGTACCGCGGTGGCCATGTGTATCCCTGCCCTCTACTCAGGTGTGCGGCGGGTCATTCCGCTCGACCGCGCCGTTCCGCATTCTGCAATGTGGGAGGCACGCCGCAACCCAACTTCGCCGCGTTTGTCATGGTTCCGGATGGAATTTTGGTTCGCGTTGAGGAAAATTTGGTGAATAGTTGGTTTTCGGCGAGTTTCGTCCGGACCGGACAGGGCGATCCGGCGCACACCGATGATTCCTGCCGCGACTCCGCGTCCCTACAGCTATGGAGACCAAGAATCTTGCCGATCTGTACCGCCTCGCGGCGCTGCGGTGGTCCGATATCGAAGCCGGTCTGGCAGAGGGCTTTCCCCAGGCGCCGCGTTCCGGTGGGCCGGACCGGCACAGCTGCTGGCTCAGCACCATCGATCCCGACGGCGGTCCGCATCTGACCGCTCTGGGCATGCTGTGGGCCGAGGGGACGTTCTGGTTCGAGACGGGGCCGCGAACTCGCAAGGCGCGCAACCTCACTCGCGATCCACGGTGCGCGCTGAGCGTGGCCACCCGCGAATTCGATCTGGTCGTGCAGGGCACCGCGACACGGGTCACCGATCCGGAGACGGTGGCCCGCATGGCGCTGCTCTGGGCGCGGGACTGGCCCTGCCGAGTGGACGAATCCGGTACGGCGCTGACCGCCGAATTCAGCGCACCCTCCGCGGGCCCGCCGCCATGGCACGTCTACCGCGTGACCGCGTCGTCGGCTACCGCCGTGTCCACGGTGGAGCCCGGCGGGGCGACGCGCTGGTTCTTCGATCGCGCCTGAGCGCCCGGCCGGGGACTACCGGTCGGGCACACCGTCAGTCGCGAACTCCGAACCGGCGGCGGATCGGGAACGACGCCAGATAACCCAGGATCAGCAGCACCGCGATGACGGCCGTACCGATCAACGCCACGTTGCGTGCGGTGTTGTCCGGGGCCTTCGGCGGCGCGGGGACCGCCAGCTGCCAGCTCTCGGCGGCGAACGGTTTCTTGGGCGGCAGCTGGGTGGGCACCTCGGCGGTCAGGGCCGCGACCGGGTCGATCGCGCCGTAGCCGACATACGGATTCCAGCCCCCGGCCGGTGCGTGCGCGGTGGCCTCGATGCGCTTGATCACGTCGAACGCGCTCAGCCGCGGGAACTTCTGGCGAACCAGGGCGGCCAGTCCGGCCACATACGGGCTGGCGAAACTCGTTCCGGCCATCTCGGTTTGCTTGCTGCTCTCGATGAACGCGGACGCGGTGCCCCTGCTGTTGGCCGAGCTGTAGTTGACGTCCAGCGAGGTGATCTTCTCGCCCGGCGCCGCGACGCCGACCCACGGGCCGGGCACGGTGAACTTCGAGGGCGATCCGGTGGCCGGATCGATCGAGCCGACCGAGAGCACGTAGTTGTCCCAGCGGGCCGGGGTGACGTTCTCGTTGACCCGGCTCCACATGTCACCGTCGGGATCGGTCGGATCCAGGACCGGGTTGGTTCCCTTGCAGGCGTCGCTGTTCCCGGCCGCCACCACCACGACGACGTCCTTCTGCGCGGCCGCATACTGCACTGCCGCACCGATTTTCGCGTCCGATGGGGTACCGGCGACGCAGTTGACCTCGGAGATGTTGATCACCCGGGCGCCCAGATCCGCGGCGTGCCGGATCGCGGAGGCCAGGGAGTCCAGATCGCCGTAGCTGTTCTTCTCGATCTGTTCCTGGGTCTGCCCCTGGGACTGACCTTTGACCTCGAAGTAGTTACTGGTCTGACGGATGGCGATGATCTTCGCGTCGGGTGCGATCCCCGCGAAACCCTGTCCGTTCACCCGGCTGGCGGCGATCAGGCCCGCGACCGCGGTGCCGTGGCCGTCGCAGTCCTGGGTTCCGTCGCCGTTGCTGACGTAATCGCCGCCCGCCGCCAGATTCCTCAGGCGCGGATTGCGAGCCACGCCCGTATCGATGACCGCGACCGTCTGGCCCGCACCGGTGGCGAACCGCCATGCCTTGTCCAGGCCCAGAACCCGCTGCGCCTGCGGCACGGTCTGGCCGTCGCCGCCGGGAACGGTGCTCATGCACGGGGTGTTCGGCTTCGGCTCGGTGGTCTTGGATGGATGCGGCGTACCGTCCGCGGGCAGATCGGCAGGATTCACCGCGGGCGGCCGTTCGGCGAAAGCCGTTCCGGCGCCGACCGATACGCTCGAGCCCAGCACGGCCACCGCGACGGCGACGCGAATCACGTTGCGGCCGAATGTCTTCGGGTTCATCGCGCGGCTCAGAGCGAGAGCGAGCGGATGATCGAATACAGGTCGGCCACCCAGAAGGCCAGCGGCAGAATCGCTGCGACGAAACCGTATTCGAGCAGTTCCACCGCGCGGCGCATGGGCGGGGTCGCGGTCTGGTTGGGTATCACCAGACCGCAGATCAGCGCCCCGATCAGCAGGATCATCGCCGCGCCGAACACCGCCAGCGGCTGGGACTGGGTGAAGGCCGCGCCGAGCATCACCGCCAGCAGGATGGCCGCGCCGCCGCCGATCAGCACCACGGCCAGTTCGGCGTTGGCGTAGGTCCGGCTGCGGAAAAGCAGCACCACCGCCGAGACCAGCGCCAGCGCGATACCGGGCCAGAACGGGCCGTGCGAACCGGGATTGCACCCGGCCAGCGCGCCGACCGCCGTGACCAGCGTGGTCGCGCCGACTATGCCGCCCAGATACATCCGGGCCCGCTCGGACTTCTCGCGCAGCACCTCCATGGTCGGCAGCGCGCGGTGGTCGTCGGGGTCGTCCTCGGTCGGGTCGATCGGGGTGCCGGGGGAGGGGACCGGCGGCAACGGCAGCTTGGCCAGCAGCATCGACGCCCGTGGCGCGAGCGAGAGCGCGCCGAGGGCGAGCACGGCCGCACCGGCTCCGATGGCCCGGGTCGGCTGCGAGGTCAGCAGGCCGACCAGCGCGGCCACGATCGCGAACAGCGATACCGTGGTCGCGCCGATGAACAGCGCCAGCCCGACGCCGCTGACCCGCCACGCCAGTACCGCGGTCGCGCCGAAGAGCACCGAACCGAGCAGGATGTTCGCCCAGCCGTAGTGGTGATGTTGCAGCGGCACCAGCAGCATGCCCGCGGCGAACGCGGCGGGCAGCGAACAACCGCCGACGACGATCGCCGTCGGGATGTCCCCGTACATGCGGCTGAGCACCGTGCCGGCGACGACGAGCAGAATCGTCAGGAAGGCCGCGACCGCGCCGGAGATCCAGCCGGGCATGGCATTCGGCGCGGCGAGCAGGCCGACGCAGCCGACGATCATGGTCAGCACGGCGATGGCCGAACCGGAGATCCGGGCCATGCGCGGGGACCAGGAGCGGAAGTTGTCGCCGTCGGCGATGGCGACGTTGTACATGATGTCGTCGAACAGCGGTGTCGGCGCGACGTGGTCGGCGCTCTCGAGCATCAGCAGCTCGCCGTCCCGCACCCCCTGCTCGCCCAGGCTCAGCGAATTGGAGAACGGCGGCTGCCCGATTCGGGCGAGAACCCATTCGGCGGGCTGGAATTGTTCTCCGCTGGAATCGAAATCGTTCGTCCCGCTGTGCTGGGCGACCATATCCACGACGCTGGGAATGACCAGTGCCACCGGGACATCCACCGGGATCGCCATGTCGACCTGGGTGTGCTTGGCCAGAATCGTGACCCGGGCCAAATCCGGCGCACGGACGATTCCGCGAGTCGAATCGTCTTCGATATGGCTCATTCGCGCGTGCGTCACGCTGCCCCCAACTCCGTCTCTACCTGGTGTTTCCGCAAGCGCGCGAGTTGCGATCGCGCGGTTGACCCGTGCAGAATGCTGCTCGAACTGTACGACATGTCGGCCGTGACCTCTACACTGAGGCCGCACCACGCCGCCGAAGGGGGAGCTTCAGTCGATGAGCACAGTCCGTTTCCAGCGTCGTCAGCGCCGGGAGGTTCCGCGTTCGCCCGGTGGTGAGGTCACGCTCCAGCCGCCTCCCGAGATTCCCCGGTCCATTCCGGGCGGTTTGCTGGGCAAGCTCATGCCCGTCGTGATGGTGGTCGGCATGGTCGGCATGATGGCGGTCATGTTCACCAAAAGTGGTGGCATAGGGTCGAATCCGACCGCGCTGATGTTCCCGATGATGATGGTCTTCTCGATGGTCGGCATGTTCACCCAGGGGGGTGGCAAGGGCCAGAAGGCGGCCGAGGCCAACGAGGATCGCAAGGACTATCTGCGGTACCTCGATCAGGTCCGCAAGGACGTCGACGAGACCGCGCGGCAGCAGCGTGCCGCGGTGGAATGGAGTCATCCCGAGCCCGGCCTGGTCTGGATGCTCGCGGGCACCAGCCGCATGTGGGAGCGCCGCCCCGGTGACAAGGACTTCTGCCACGCCCGCATCGGCCTGGGCGGACAGCGCCTGGCCACGCGCCTGGTGTCGCCGGAGACCGGTCCGGTCGAGGAACTCGAGCCGATCGCCGCGGTTTCGTTGCGCCGGTTCGTGCGCACCCATTCCACCGTGCCGGACCTGGCCACGGCCATCGCGGTTAAGGGTTTCGCGACCATCCAGCTCAACGGCGACCGCGCGCAGGCCCGGGATATGACGCGCGCGATGTTGTTGCAGCTGTGCATGTTCCAGGCGCCGGATCAGGTGCTGCTCGCGGTGGTGGCCGGTCCGGACACGATCGCCGAGTGGGAGTGGACCAAGTGGCTCCCGCACACCCAGCATCCGGAATCGCAGGACGGCGTCGGGGCCGAGCGGATGGTGTACGGCTCGGTACGGGAGATGACCGCGGGCCTGAATCCGTTGGTGGTCAACCGGGTTCGGTACTCGCGCAATCAACCGGCCAATCAGAATCTGACCCATATCGTCGTCGTGGTCGACGGCGGCCTGCTCGAGGCCGAGGAGGACCCGCTGCGCGAGTCCGGCTACGAGGGCGTCACGATCATCGACCTGTGCAATTACGCTCCGCGCCTTGCTGTTTCGCGCGGTATCCAGATGGTGGTGGAGAACGGCGAGTGCGTCGGTCGCGGCGCCACCGGAAATATGGAGCGCTTCGCGGTGATCGACCGGATCAGCGCGCGGCAGGCCGAGCAGGTCGCTCGTCGTCTCGCGCCGTTCCGGGTGGTCACCCAGACCGGCGCGGAAAACGCCTCGGGCGAGAGCGCCGAGGCCATCACTTCCTGGGCGCAGATGCTCGGTCTGGGCGATATCGGTACGTTCAGCCCGGAGAGCCAGTGGAAGCCGCGCTACGGCCCCGAGCGGTTGCGGGTGCCCTTCGGTGTCGGCGCCGACGGACTGCCGGTGTATCTGGACATCAAGGAGGCCGCCGACAAGGGTATGGGTCCGCACGGCCTGTGCATCGGCGCGACCGGTTCGGGTAAGTCGGAATTCCTTCGGACCCTTGTGCTCTCGATGATCGCGCTGCATTCGCCCGACCAGCTGAATCTGGTTCTGGTCGACTTCAAGGGCGGTGCGACCTTCCTCGGGCTCGAAGGCGTGCCACATGTCGCGGCCATCGTCACCAACCTGGAGGAGGAAGCCGACCTCGTCGGCCGGATGAGAGACGCCCTCGATGGTGAGATGAACCGCCGCCAGGAACTGCTGCGTACGGCGGGTAACTTCGCCAACGTCGGTGAATACGAGAAGGCCCGTGCCGCCGGTGCGGATCTGGATCCGCTGCCCGCGCTGTTCGTGGTGCTCGACGAGTTCTCCGAACTGTTGCAACAGCATCCGGACTTCGCGGATCTGTTCACGATGATCGGTCGGCTGGGTCGATCACTGCAGGTACACCTGCTGCTGGCCTCCCAGCGTCTGGAGGAGGGCAAGCTCAAGGGCCTCGAATCCCACCTGTCCTACCGGATCGGCCTGAAAACCTTCTCCGCCAACGAATCCCGGCAGGTGCTGGGTGTTCCGGACGCGTACAACCTGCCGCCCAGTCCCGGTGGCGGCTACCTGAAAGCCGGTGACGGCGAGATCCGGCGGTTCCAGGCGGCCTACGTGTCGGGCGCGTACGTCGGCGGTGGTTCGCAGCGCCAGGTCACCCAGGCCGGAATCGTCGGCGGTGAGATCGATATCCACGCCCGCGTCTTCACCGCCGGTCACGTGGATTTCCGTGCCAGCGACCGCATTCCGGTGGCGGCCGAGCCGGAACTGATCCAGGAGGCCGTCAGGGGCGAGGACGGGGAAGAGATCTCCAACCTCGGCATGCTGGTCTCCCGCATCCGCGGACACGGCCGCCCCGCGCACGAGATCTGGCTGCCGCCGCTGGACGATGCGCCGACCATGGATTTCCTCCTGCCGCGTTCCATCCTCACCGGCGACGTTCCGCAGATCGCCTCGCTGCGCGTGCCGATCGGCATCGTCGACCGCCCGTACCACCAGCGCCGGGATCCGATGGTCGTGGACCTGTCCGGCGTCGGCGGCAACGTGGCCGTGGTCGGTGGCCCGCAGTCGGGTAAGTCGACCGCGCTGCGGTCGTTGATCATGTCGATGGCGTTGAGTCACACCGCCGAACAGGTGCAGTTCTACTGCCTGGACTTCGGTGGCGGTACCCTCATCAGCCTCGAGGGGCTGCCGCACGTCGGTTCGGTCGCGGGTCGCCTGGACGAGGAGAAGGTCCGTCGCACCCTGTCCGAGATGCACAACATCGTGCGTGCCCGCGAAATGCGGTTCCGGCAGCTGGGCATCGAGTCCATGTCGGAATTCCGCCGCCTGCGCGGCGCCGATCCGGCCGGGAACTCGGCCGCGACCGGTGTGCACGAGGATCCGTTCGGTGACGTCTTCCTGGTCATCGATGGTTTCAGCACGATTCGCCAGGACTTCGACTCGCTCGAACAGGGCATCATGAACCTGGCGGTGCAGGGTCTGTCGTACGGCGTGCACGTGATCATCGCGCTGAACCGGTGGGCCGAGGCCCGCCCGGCGCTCAAGGACCAGATCGGCACCCGCATCGAGCTGCGTCTCGGTGATCCGATGGATTCCGACCTGGGCCGCAAGTTCGCCGCACTGGTTCCGAAGGGCCGTCCCGGCCGCGGTATGACCGCCGAAACCCTGCACATGCTGACCGCGCTGCCGCGTATCGACGGCGATCCGAATCCGGAAACGCTCAGTACCGGTGTGGCCCAAGCGGTCGCGGCGGTGCGGCAGATGAATCCGGGCCGCCCGGCCCCGCGGGTGCGCATGCTGCCCGAGCGGCTGGAACGCCAGGAACTGCTGCGGCTGTCCGGAAACTGGGCGGGCGACGCGTCGCAGAAGTGCATGCGTTTCCCCATCGGCATCAGCGAATCCGAGCTGGCCCCGGTGTTCATCGACTTCAACGTCAGCCCGCACTTCGTCATCGTCGGTGACTCCGAATCGGGTAAGACCACCCTGCTGCGCTCGATCGCCGAGGGCATCATCGCGTCCAACACCCCGAATCAGGCGCGCATCATCATGGGTGACTACCGCCGCAGCATGCTGGGCCTGCTGCCGCAGCAGTACATGGCCGGATACGGTTCGACCGCACCGCAATTCACGGACAACATGAGCGATCTGGCGGCTTATGTGGCGAAGCGGACTCCCGGCCCGGACGTGACGCCGCAGCAGTTGCGGGACAGGTCCTGGTGGGACGGTCCGGAGCTGTACGTCCTGATCGACGACTACGATCTGGTCGCCACCTCCAGCGGTAACCCCGTGCAGGCGCTGCTCGAAAGCCTCGCGCACGCACGCGATCTCGGCTTCCACGTGGTCATCGCCCGGCGTTCGGGCGGCGCCAGCCGCGCGATGTACGAACCGGTGATCGGCCGGATGAAGGATCTCGGTTCGGCCGGTCTGATCATGAGCGGTAGCCGTGACGAGGGTGTGCTGTGGGGTAATGCCCGTCCGTCGGCCATGCCGCCCGGACGCGGCACCTACGTCACCCGCAATGGCGAGGAACTCATCCAGACCGGATGGCTGCCGCTGACCTGATGTCGAATGTCGATCTGGTGTTGACCGACACGCGACTGTGGGCGCGCAGCGAGTCGACGCACTGGGATGGTCCGCCCTCGATCATTCCTGCCAGTGACGGCAGGAGTTTCGTTGTCGGAGAACAGCTTCGGCCGCAGTATCCGGCGGTGTCGATGGTCCGGATGGCCGCGGCCGACCGGATCGCCTTCCCGCCGACGTTGCCGCCGATCGCCGATGCCTGGGCGGTGACGCTGGGCGCGGTGCTGACCAATCTGCAATTGCCCACGCCCTGTGAGCAGCTCACCATCGCCGGGCCCTCGGCCTGGGGGCGTCGGCGGCGGGCCGCGTTGGAGACCGCGGCCCGGCGGCTGGTGTCGCAGGTGGCGGTCGAGCCGTTGGCGCGGCGGGCCGCATCGCTGGGTGTCAGTACCGCTCAGCAGCAGCGCATCGCGGTACTGGAACTCGATCCGCTGTCCACGACCGTCAGTTTGATCGGCAGGTCCGGACAGGACACCTGGATCGAGGCGTGCGAGTTCGAACCGACCGTCGGCCTGGCCGACGTGGAGGAGGGCCACGGTCTGCCCGGCGTCGTCGGCGTGATCGCCCGGTTGCTCGCCGGACAGGCGCCGACCTATCTGCTGGCCCTCGGCGTGACGGACAAGGGCCTGCTCGACGCGCTGGCCGTGACCCTGGCCGAACAGTGCGGATTTCCGGTCGACGTGCGTCCGCTCACCGGAGTCGAACTGATTCGCGGTGCGCATCCGGGGATGCCGATGCCCATCGCGCAGAACGCGCAGGCCGCGCGGTTGTCACCGATGGAGTTCGATTCGCTGCACCAGCACGCGCTGGCCGTCCAGCCGCCGCGTCAGGGCCCGAATCGGCTGCTCATCGCCGCCGCCGCGGTCGTCGTGCTGCTGCTGATCGGCGTGGGCGTGACGATCGCGCTGACCCGTTCGGGCTCGTCCCGCACCACTGCGGGTCCCGAATCATCCGGTCCGCCAACGTCTTCGGCCACCGCCTCCGGGCCGGCCACACAGACCTTCGGCCGGATCCAGGCGCAGATCCCCGCCGGATGGCATATCGCCTCGCACGTCGGCGACCGCGTGGACATATCCCCGAACGACGGTGCGCGCCAACGCATCACGCTGACGCAGAAGGTGCTCAACCCCGGCGCCGGTCTCGACGACGTGGCCGACACCCTGGCAGCGCAGATCGAACGCCGCCCGGCAAATCAGGTCGGCGGCCTGCGCCGCAACGCCGTCTTCGGCGACCGCACCGGCCTGTCCTATCAGGAATCCCCCGGCGACGGCACCACCGTTCACTGGCAGATCCTGGTCGACTCCGGCGTGCAGGCCAGTATCGGCTGCCAATACGTCGAGGGCAACTGGCAACCCATCGCCACCCCCTGCGAACAGTTCGTCCGCACCCTGCGCGTCACGGGGTGAGGGGAGAGATCCGGTAACCGGCCCGAAGCTACGCGTGGTCGGTGCGCGGACGCCGGACGCTGCACCAGAATCGTTGTGAAGCTTCATAATTCGGATCTACATGGCATCTCCGCGCGCTCCGGTGCCGAGCGGTGCTCCTGTGGACTTCCCATTTCTGGTTGTCGTGCGAGGTCGGCCGGGTTGGGATATGTTGCCCGATACCCGTTTCAGGAGGCACATATGGGTAGCTGGCTGCGTACTCTGACCACCGTGGGCGTTCTCGCCCTGACCGTCGGCGCGTGCGGCAGCCCGCCCGCGAAACAGGGAGCCGCGGCAGCGCCCGGCGCCGCGAATTTCAAGGCGTGCATGGTGTCCGACTCCGGCGGCTTCGATGACAAGTCGTTCAACCAGACCTCCTACAAGGGCCTCACCGACGCGGTCACCGCGCTGGGCCTGTCGAAGGCGCAGCTGGAATCCAAGTCCGACAACGACTATCCGGGCAACATCGACACCATGGTCCGGCAGCGATGCAACATCATCGTGACCGTCGGCTTCAAGCTCGGCGATGCGACATATGCTGCGGCCAAGGCGAATCCGAATATCGACTTCGCGATCGTGGACAACGCGTACACCGACACGGTCAAGAATCCACCGCTGCCCAACCTGCAGGGCCTGACCTTCAACGCGGCCCAGCCCGCATTCCTGGGCGGGTACCTGGCCGCGGGCATGTCCAAGACCGGCAAGGTGGGCACCTTCGGCGGGATCAACATTCCGACCGTGGCCATCTTCATGGACGGGTTCGCCGAGGGCGTCTCGTATTACAACCAGCACAAGGGCAAACAGGTGCAGTTGCTCGGCTGGGACGAGGCGACCCAGCAGGGCGTGATCACCAACGACTTCTCCGACAAGAACACCGCCAAGGCCAAGGCCAACGATCTGATCAGTCAGGGCGCGGACGTGCTGATGCCGGTGGCCGGTCCGGCCGGACTGGGCGCGCTCGAGGCGGCGAGATCCTCCGGCGGCAAAGTGACCGCTGTCTGGGTCGACACCGATGGCTGTGTGAGCGCCGCGGAATACTGTTCGGTGCTGCTCAGCAGTGTGAAGAAGTCGATGGACGTCGCGGTGGACAAAGTGATCACCGACGCGTACCACAAGCACTTCAGCAACGCGTCCTATGTCGGGACGTTGACGAACAAGGGCGTGAGCCTGGCTCCCTATCACAGTTTCGATGCCGCCGTCCCGTCCGGGCTGAAGTCCGAAATCACCGCGCTGGCAGCTGATCTCGCTGCTGGGAAGGTCACCATCGCGTCCAAGTCCCAACCTGTCGGATGATGTTCCGATGCGGCTCGAATTACGCGGCCTGACAAAAAGATTCGGCACCCTGGTGGCCAACGATCGGATCGATCTGGTGGTCGAACCGGGGGAGGTGCACTGTCTGCTCGGGGAGAACGGCGCAGGCAAGAGCACGCTGATGAACATCCTCTACGGCCTGCTGCAACCGGACGAGGGGCAGATACTGCTCGACGGAAAGCCGTGGACGTGCGCGTCGCCCCGGGCGGCGATCGCCGCCGGAATCGGCATGGTGCACCAGCATTTCATGCTGGTGCCGGTGTTCACGGTCGCGGAGAACCTGATCCTCGGCCGTGAGCCGCGGACCCGTTTCGGCCTGCTGGATCACGCGGCGGCGCGGCGGCGGGTGCTCGAGTTGTCGCAGCGTCACGGGCTTCCGGTAGATCCCGATGCGACGGTGGCCGATCTGTCGGTCGGCGAGCAGCAGCGGGTGGAGATCCTCAAGGCACTCGCGCACGAGGTCGAGGTACTCATCCTGGACGAGCCGACCGCGGTGCTCACTCCGCAGGAAACCGACGAATTGATCGAGGTATTGCGTGCGATCGCCGCGAGCGGCACCTCGATCATCTTCATCTCGCACAAGCTGGGGGAGGTCACCCGGATCGCCGATCGCATCACGGTGATCCGGCGCGGCGCGGTGGTCGCGACGGTCGATCCCGCCACGCCCGAAGGCGAACTCGCGGAGCTGATGGTCGGCCGGTCGGTGGAACTCGTGGTGGCCAAATCCCCGGCCCGGCCGAGCGGGCCGGTGCTGGCCGTGGACGGTGTGACCGTCGTCGACGCGGCGGGATCGGTTGTGGTGGACGACGTGTCGTTCCAGGTCGAGGCCGGTGAGATCGTCGGCATCGCGGGCGTGGTCGGCAACGGGCAGTCGGAATTGATCACCGCACTGCTGGGACTGCGCACACCGGTGCGGGGATCGATCACCGTGCGGGGCGCCGAGTTGGTGGGCCGCTCCCCGCGCGAACACCTGGACGCCGGCATCGGCTATGTGCCCGAGGATCGTTCGCACGACGGTGTGATCGGAAGCTTCAGCGTCGCGGAGAACCTCATCCTCGATCTGGTCGACGGCGCGGAGTTCTCCCGGCACGGCGTACTGTCACCGAACGCGGTGCGGCGCAATGCGTCCCGGCGCATCGAGGAGTTCGACATCCGCACCGGATCGGCGGCGGATCCGGTCGGTGCGCTCTCGGGCGGCAATCAGCAGAAGGTGGTGCTGGCACGGGAGATGTCCCGGCCGCTCGAGCTGCTCGTCGCCGGTCAGCCCACCCGCGGCCTGGATGTCGGGTCCATCGAGTTCGTGCACGAACGCATTGTCCGAGAGCGTGATCGGGGCGCGGCAGTATTGATCGTCTCGGCCGAACTGGATGAGATCTACGCGCTCTCGGACCGGATCCTCGTGATGTACGGCGGGCGCATCGTGGGGAGCGCGGGTCCGGACACCCCGCGTGATCGGCTCGGCCTGATGATGGCCGGGGTGCGGCCACCGCAGGAGGCGCGATGACGGACATCGGGGTGCGCGCGACCGTGGACTTGGTGATGTGCGGCGGTTGTATCGCGGGTGTCGCGGGTCGGCGCGCTCCGCGTGATCGGCTCGGCCCGACGATGGCCGGGGTCCCGACGCAGGAGGCGCGATGACGGACATCGGGGTGCGCGCGATCACGAATCGGAAGTGGTTGCGGGAGTTGGTGGTCAGCGCTTTGGCCGTGGTGCTGGCCCTGGTCGTCGGCGCGGTGCTGATCATCGTGAGCAACTCCGCGGTGACCGATGCGGCGGGTTATTTCTTCGCCCGGCCGGCGGATACGTTCACCGCGGCGGCGAGTGCGGTGCGCGATACCTATCGAGCGTTGTTCCTGGGCGCGTTCGGCGGGCGTCAGCAGATCGCCGAAACTCTGGTCGCGGCGACGCCGCTGATCTGCACCGGTTTGTCGGTCACCCTGGCGTTCCGGACCGGGCTGTTCAACATCGGCGCACAAGGGCAGCTGATCGCCGGTGCGCTGGCCGCCGGGTGGGTGGGTTTCGCGGTGCATCTGCCGCCGGGTTTGCATGTGGCGGCCGCCATCGCGGCCGGAATCGCCGGTGGCGCGGTCTGGGGTGCGCTGGCGGGAATCCTCAAGGCGCGCACCGGGGCTCACGAGGTGATCGCCACCATCATGGGCAACTACATCGCGCTCTACGCGCTGACCTGGCTGCTGACCACCACCGCGCTGCAACGTCCCGGCAGCCACGAGCCGATCAGCCCCGTGGTGGACCCGAGCGCGCAGCTGCCCCGGTTCGGCGGTACCCGGCTGCATCTGGGACTGCTGGTGGCGGTGCTCGCGGCGGTGCTGGTGTGGTGGCTGCTGTCGCGCTCGACGCTGGGCCTGCGCCTGCGTGCGGTCGGCGCGAACCCGGACGCCGCGCGCACCGCCGGAATCAATGTCGGCCGCGCCTATGTGATGGCGATGCTGATCGCGGGCGCGCTGGCCGGTCTTGCCGGAGCGCAGCAGGTGGTCGGCACCGATCTGCCGCTGACGAACGGGATCGCCGGATCGTTCGGCTTCGACGGCATCACCGTGGCTCTGCTCGGACGCGGCACTCCGCTCGGAACCGTCTGCGCCGCTGTGCTGTTCGGCGCGCTCGATGCGGGCGGCAAGGAGATGCAGGCCGCGACCGGGACACCGCTGACCTTGGTGACGGTGTTGCAGGCGGTGATCGTGGTCCTGGTCGCCGCGCCCGCGCTGGTGCGCACGGTGTTCCGGATCCGGGCCGAGCGCGCGGAGGCCGTGGCGGCGAAGGGATGGAACTGATGGCTGTGCCGGAACCTGTTGTCGCGGTGCGGGAGTCGCCGGAGGGGCGACGCCGGAGAGTGCGACTGGGTGTGCTGCTGGTGGTGTTCGCGCTCGGTGCGCTGGGGCTGGCGGCGGTGACCCGATCCGGTGCGGTCGCCTTCGGATTGTCCGTCTCCGGCTCGGCCGCGGTGCGCCTGCCCGCGGCCGCCACGGGGTGGGTGCTCTCGGTGGTCGCGCTGGTCATCGCGGTGGTCCAGCTGTGGCGGGGGTTGCCGCGACGGTGGTCGGGCGCGTTGTTCGCGTTGTTCGGGGTCGCCTTCGTGGTGACGTTCATCTGCTGGGCCGCGGCGGGCAAAACGTTCCCGCTGACCAATCAGATCCAGGGCACCCTGGCGCTGTCCACACCGCTGATCCTCGGTGCGCTCGCGGGTGTGCTGTGCGAGCGTGCGGGCGTGATCAACATCGCGATCGAGGGGCAGTTGCTCGCGGGCGCCTGCGCCGCGGCGATCGTGGCAACGATGAGCGGTAGTTTCCTGGTCGGCGCGGTGGCCGCGATGCTGGCCGGGGTCGCCATCGCGTGGTTGCTGGCGGTGTTCTCGATCCGCTATCTGGTCAATCAGATCGTGCTCGGCGTGGTCCTGGTGGTATTCGCCACCGGACTCACCGGCTACCTGTTCGACCAGCTGACCGCCCTGCCCGACGGTTCCGCCCGGTTCGACGAGCCCGGGACGATGCAGCCGATCGCGGTGCCGGTGCTCTCGCGGATCCCGATCCTCGGGCCCACGATCTTCGAGCAGACCGCGCTGGTGTACGCGATGGTGCTGCTGGTCGTCGTGATCACCGTGGTGCTGTACCGCACCCGGTGGGGTATGCGGGTGCGCGCGGTCGGCGAACATCCCCGCGCCGCGGCCACGGTCGGAATCGGCGTGCTGCGCATTCGCTATCAGGCCGTGCTGCTGGGCGGTGCCGTCGCGGGACTGGGCGGTGCGTATTTCACCATCGGCTCGACCGGCGGGTTCACCAAGGAGATGGCGGCAGGCAACGGTTTCATCGCCCTGGCAGCGGTGATCATGGGGCGGTGGAATCCCATCGGATCCACTTGCGCCGCACTGTTCTTCGGATTCACCAAGGCCTTGCAGGGGCAGTTGCAGGTGCTCGCGACGCCCATCCCGACCGAGGTGTTGCAGATGACCCCGTACCTGCTGACCGTGATCGCCGTGGCCGGTGCGGTCGGGCAGGTGCGCCCGCCGCGGGCGGGCGGGGAGCCGTACGTTGCGCAGTAGGGATCACCTGCGTATCACCGGATGAGGGTGGAACAGGGATCAGATGGGGGCCGCATCCCACCATGAGTGCTGGAGTTCGCCCGCAGTCCAGCCGGTCGCGTTCACCATGAGGAGGCAACGGGAGCGTTGCGATTGGTCGAACTGTGCGGTCAGCCAGGCTGCCGGGGGCGATGACTGATGGCCGGAGACGAGGCGGAATGGTTGCCGCTGTTGCCATCCTGCCCAGCCCGGGGCGGGCGCAGACCTGACGGCCCCTTGCCAGAGCTGATGAGCAGGGGGCCGGGAAGTGTCGCTCTTCGAGCCACATGTGTGCGAGCGAGATGTGGCCAGCATCGAATATTGTTGTCGGCCGGAGCAATTCACCGGACCACAGCCTCGCTGGCCGTGGCGGCCGCCTCGACGACCCTGCCGAAGTCGAGCTTGACGATCTGGTCGGCGTGGTCGAAGTACCGGTCGTCGTGGGTGATGACGATGACCGTCTTGCCGCGACGCTTCAGTCCGGCCAGGATCTCGGTGTAGAACACCTCGCGGAATCGAGGTTCCTGATCGGCCGCCCATTCGTCGAAGACGTAGATCTGGCGGTCCTCGAGCAAGGCGGTGAGCAGGGCCAGGCGTTTGCGCTGTCCCTGGGACAGGGCGATGGTGGACAGCCGTCCGTCCTGCACCGTCACCTTGTGCGCGATCTGCAACTCCTCGAGGTAGCCGCGCACCTCCTCGTCGATTCCCGGACGGTCGAAGCCCAGGTAGTCCTCGAACAGGTGGAAATCGGTGAACACCGCCGAGGAGTTCTGCCGGAACCACTCGATGTTCTCGTGATCGATCCGCTCCTGCCCCAACGAGATCGAACCGGTTCGCGGCACGTACAGGCCCGTGATCAGTTTGGCCAGAGTCGATTTGCCGCTGCCGTTGCCGCCGATGACGAAGCTGATCTGCCCGGGTTCGAAGACCAGATTCAGCGGGCCGAGCGCGAAGCCCGAATCGTCGTCACCGGGTTCGACCGGACCACCCGGAGGCGGGGCCATCGGCACCGGACGGCTGTCGGGCCGACCGTGATCCAGGTGCCGCCGACCATTGACGTCCGGCCGAGCGCCACCGGGCGGCTGGGCGCCGGGCGGCGGAGGAAGTGGCGCGCCCGCCGGCCGCCCATCGGGTGCGTCCGCGGGCCGACCGTGGTGCGCGCCCGCGGGGTGCCCACCGCGCGCGCGTTTCACACCGCGACCGGGACCGCCGGGCATCGGCGGCATTCCGGGCGGGGGAGGCGCACCCGGGATCGGCGGCACCGGCGGCGGCGCTTCGGTCCGGTAGCTGTAGCTCACATTCGTCAGCACCAGCGGTTCCGGCTCTGCGGGCGGTCGCTCGGTGTACGGCAGCGCCTCCTCGTCGTGCAACGTCTCCATGGACAGGTTCATGGTGCGGATCTTCGCCAGCGCGACATCGCCGCGGACCAGATCCGGCATGCGGTGCATGAAGTTCTGCATCGGCATCGCCAGGAAGGTCGTCACCAGGACGTAGCCGACCATCACATCCAGCGACAGATGCATCGCCGAGGCCAGCACGAACAGGATCACCGCCATCGTGCCCAGTTGCAGCAACTGCCCGAACCCTTGTGCCAGTGAGAATTTCGATCCCGCCTCCACATTGCGCGCCCGCACATCGCGGGCCGATCCGAGCAGATGCCGATCCATGAAGTCGCGGCGGCGGCCCCGGTGCAGTTTGAGTTCCTTGATGCCGAGAGTGACCGCTTGGAACGAGCCCAGCAGCCCGTCCTCGTGCTCGCGCGCGGCCCGGTACAGCCCGCGCACTCGCTTGAGAACCAGTTCGACACAGGCGATTCCGAGCAGCGTGCCCGCGATCGTCACGGCGAAGATCGGGCCCGAGACGATCGCGAGGAACACGAAACAGCCCACGATGGTCGCCACGTCGACGCAGATGCTCGGAATCGCGGTGACCGCCTCGGACAGCGAACGCACGTCCTCGGTCAACGTCGCCATGAGGCGATGTGTGCCCAGGCGCTCGAGGTGTTCCAGTGGGGCGGAGACGATTCCGGTGCTCAGGTCGGCGCGCAGCCGGTAGATCGCGTCTTGGGCCAGCCGGATCAGCAGCAGTTGCGACAGCACGCCGCTGACCAGGATGACCACGGCCGCCGATACGAAACTGGTGATGGTGACCGGCGGATGCGGCGGTGGTGACACGACCCCCCGGATCAATGTCACCAGATAGGTGTTCGCGACACCGCAGACCAGTCCGGCGGCGATGACTGCGGTGATCCGCGTCCAGGAGATCGAGATCAGAAATCGGATGAGTTGCATGATGCTTCGTCTTTCGACTCGGTGGGGCCGCGGCGCGCTGTCAGCGGATGATGTCGAAGAGCATCCCCTCGAGGGTGACTCCGGGCGCGAAGGAGAAGGCGACACCGGTCGATATCGGCCTCGTGGAGGAATCCGACCGGATCATCTCCGCCAGGACGAAGATCAGCGAAACGCTCAGCATATTGCCGTATCGGGCGAGCACATCCCAGCTCGGCGCGGCCTGTTCGGCGGAGATGCCCAGAGACCGCGCGGACTCCTCGATGATCTTGGGACCACCCGGGTGGATCGCCCACAGATCGACGTCGGATTTCCGTAATCCATTGCGGTCCAGAATCTTTTCGATCACCGGATCGACGCCGGTGTAGATGTATCGGGGCAGCTGTTCGGACAGCTCGCAGGTGATGCCGTGGTGGTTGACGCCCAGCACGATGCCGTCCTCGGCGTCGTCGAGCAGATGGCTGAAGCTCTCGCGGATCACCACGCGGCCGGGTGCGAGCGGCTGATGCACCTGGCCCGCGCCGATGACGACCGCGCCGCAGCCGTCGCCGAACAGGCTGTGCGTGATCACGTCGTTGATGTCGTCGTCGAACACGGCGTTGACCGAGCTCAGCTCGAGGCAGACGACCAGCGCCTTCTTATCAGGATGTGCGCGAACGTAATCCACGGCCGTGCGCATGGCGTTCATCGCCGCGGCGCAGCCCATGAAGTTCACCATCACCCGGCCCACCGTGGGCGAGAGGCCCAGCTGCTTGACCACCGCGACGTCCACCCCGGGCGCGATGAATCCGGTACTGGTGGCGAACACCAGCAGCCCGATCTCCTCGGCCGGGTCGGCCAGGCCCGCCACCGCGCGTCCGGCGACGTCGACCGCGAGCGGAACCGCGTGCCGGAAGAACAGATTCATCCGATCGCGGATGGTCGCGGGCTTGCGGCTGAATTCCAGGAATTCCGGATCGAGCGGGTCGACCGCGAGCTGCCGGGTCCGCACCATCGTCTTGCTGTAGATCCGCGGAATGCGCGCCCGCTGTGCCGGATCGGCGAACAGCGTGGCCACCTGCTCGGCGGAGGCGGCCTGGTCCATGACCCGGCCGGGCGCACCGGTGGCGATGAATTCGATGACGCCCACCGTGGTCGGCGGCGCGGGCGGCAACTGAGCCAGGGCGTGCTCCCCGGTTGCCTCAGGCCGGATCGCGCCCCCCGCATCGAACGTGATACTCACTGATTCTCCCCTTCTAGCGAAACATCCACACGCCGGAATCGTGGCGCGGTGATTGCGAAATCTGTTTACACCGTTCCGATTCCGGTGAATCCCTGCACCATGTAGACCGCGCAGGTCTTGAGCGCGTCCGGTGCGAAGTGCTCACGGACGAAGCCCCAATCGCGTTCCTGCGCATCGCGTGAGGGGGCCAGCAGGTAGGTGCGGCACTGTTTCGGGAAACGATCGGTGAAGAAACTCTTCGCCGGAAGCCATTCGACGCCGAATTTCGCCGCCTCCTCGCGCACCACGTCCTCGGTGGCGATATTGGCGAAACCGCTGCGCTGGAACGGCAATACGTGGTGCACGCGGTGCGAGCTCAGTCCCGCGGACAGGAAGCAGTCGACGTAGCGGTTGCCGACCACGGTCAGGTCGTAGGCCTGCTCGAGCTGGTTGACCGCCCAGTCCTCGGTATCGGCCTCGGGCAGCTCGCCGACCTCCTCCTCGAAGTCGTGGCTCGCGACGACCAGGAAGGTGCTGATCCACAGCGTGATCACGAATTGCAGTGCCCAGGCCCAGAAGTCGCCCGCGAGCGCGAAGGCGACGAGCTCGCCCAGCAGCAGGAATCGCACCGCGAAGGATCCGATGAAATGCGGCAGCGCACCGCCCCAGGTGCCGTACATGTCCTTGACACCGACCTTGCGGGTCAGGCGGCACACGTCCAGCAGGCGGATCGTCATTCCGGTGATGGTGTGCCCGAATTTGTGGACGGTGTGCACCGGAATCCGATATACCCGCGGAATGCGCATCATCATGGTGAAGACGTTCTTCTTGATGTCGACTTCACTCTGGGTGTGCGGATGATGCAGCAGGGCGTGGCCGTCCGCGGTCACGAAAGACAGTGCCACGTAATTGAAATCGAAGGCGTTGGTGAATATCTTGTTGAGCCCCTTCTGGGCTCGATGGATCCCGTAGTGCCCGAAACCCGCCACGGAACTGCGCAGCAGCACCATCGCGATCACGAAGACCGGCAACGGAATCCAGCTGCGCTCGAACAGCCGCAGACTCTCGACCGCGAAATAGGAGATGGTCAGCAGAACCGCGACGATGTTGAATATCCGGTCCATACGATCCAGGCGCGCGGCGAGTTTCGGCTCGCGCAGTCGTGCCTTGATCCTGTGCAGCAGGTCGTTCTCGTCGTCGAAGCGGTACTTGGGGGTGTCGGTCCAGCTGTCGAAGCCCTCGGTGAACAGGAAGTCCGGGGCGTTGTTCTTCGGGTGGATGTCCTCGGGCAGGGCCTGACGGTCCAGCGAGTATCGCTCGAGCATCCGCGCGATCCGCTCGGGTTCGCGGTGATACGAGCCGATGATGGACGTGATGTCCCGATTCTTCGTCCGGCCGATGAAGAATTCTCCGCCGGGATGCTTGGAAATCCAATCGCTGAGATCGTAAGCTTTGCCGTTGTAGATCCAGACATTGGAGACCGGCGGAGGCCCGTCGGGAATGGGAGGTCGACTGAACTCCTCCCGCTCCTGCACTTCCGGGCGGTCGGTCGTCATCTCTCTTACCTCCATGTCTGATCGGCTGTTCGAGGCCGTGCTGCCGATCAGGTTCTCCGGCCGGCGTCGCGTTCGAGCGTCGTTGCGTTCAGATTCCGTGCGGCGCCTTGTATTTGACTGAACAATCCCTTAAGCGGGCCGAGATCCGCGTTCCGGCGCCGGGATTCGGGCGCGGAACGATGCCGGAACTCACCGGCCGGAATCCCCCGCGGACGTCCGGAACGATAGGCGCGAGCCGGTCCGGGAGGCGTACGGCAGCACAGTGCCGCCGTCACGCGATCCCGGACCGGCTCGCATGTCCGGACTACCGGCTCATGTGGAATCAGCCGGCCGGTTTGGTGACGGTGACGGGCTTGGCCCAGTTGGACAGGTCGATCTGGGCGGTGCCCTTGTCCTTGGTCACCGTGGCCTGCACCAGGTTCGGGCCCGTCCCGGGGGAGGCGGCGGTCGAGGGCAGGCTGGTCGCCGCGGTGCCGGACGACGGCGGCGCGACGTCGGTGATCCACAGGGTGATGGGCAGGCTGCCCTGGACCTTGTCACCGATCTTCGGCACGACCGGGTCGATCACGGTGGGATCGATGGTGCCGGAGACCTTGACGGTGTTCACGCCGTTGATCGTCTGGCGGGAAACGGCTTTCGCGTCCTTCACGTGCGCGATGACGTTGGCGATTCCCTTGTCCTTGTCCAGGATCACGCCCGGGTCGTAGACCTTCTGGGTGTCGCCGACCGGGACGTACTTGGTGCCGTCGCCGGAGACGTAGATCTTCTTGTCCACCGCCAGGAACTTGGTCTTGGTGAACGGGTCGCCTTCCTTCAGGCGGATGCTCGCCTCGCCGATCGCCTGACCCGAGGGCTGATTGGTGACATCGGCGGAGATGGTGTCGACCGGCAGATTCGGAATGTTGCTGACCTTGATGTCCAGGTGTACCGAGTGCAGGGTCTCGGTGGTCTTGGAGGATTCGGAGATCAGCTGCGCGCCGTCCGGGAGCTGGCTGGGCGGCGGCGCGGCGGGGGTGCTCGATGCGGAGGCGGACGTGTCGGAGGAGTTCGAGCTGCAGCCCGCGACGAGCGCGCCGAGCAGTGAGGTCGCCAGCACCGCCGCGCCCACCGTCTTCGCGGTGGTCCGCCGAGACCGGCGGACGGGTCGGTCGAGCGAATTGAGATCTGTCATATGTCAACCCCCGGAGGTTCTTCGGTAACTCGGTCGAGATGCGCGTCTGCGACTCGGCGCGAGTCGCGATATGCGGCACTGTGCCGACGTACGCTCGGTCGAGCGAACACGGGCATTCAACCAGCACCGCCGCATGGATGTCGACCGGTTAGTCGAACTCGCCGGCGCACAGATCATCACCGAATCGGGCCGGTGGGGCCGGAGCAGGGCCGAGCCCTGCGGCAATCGGTGTTTCACATGCGCGCGGCGGGCTCACCACCTCCCAGTGGTGGGAAATTATCCCGTACCGGGAATTGATCTGTGTCGCAAGACGCTTCAAATAATGGCGTGGACGCGGACCCGCAGCCCGGCTGTATGCCGGGTTTTCGAGTCGCAGATCACAGTTCTCACCTGGAGCGTCTGCCCCGGTTTCTGTTACCGTGAGTATAAACGGAGAAAGTCTCCGCTTAGTCTCTCCGGGGAGGGAACCCGTATCTCATGGCGCTAGTGAAGACCCGCCCGCACTACAACGTCGTCTTCGCGGTCCTGCTGCTCGGGATCGCCGCGTACGCGATGCTCCAGTCGATGGTCGTACCGGTGTTCTCGCTGTTGATTCCGGCCCTGCACACCACGCAGAGCACCGCGACCTGGCTGATGACCGCTTATCTGCTCGCGGCCTCGGTGGCCACGCCGATCCTCGGCCGGATCGGTGACAAGGTCGGCAAGGAGCGGATGCTCGTCGTCACGCTCGTCGGGCTCACGGTCGGCTCGCTCATCGCGGCGCTCACCGAATCGGTGAGCGTGATGATCGTCGCCCGGGTCATCCAGGGTCTGGGCGGCGGCGTGATTCCGTTGGCGTTCGGCATCATTCGCGACGAATTCCCGATGGCCAAGTTGAACGGCGCGGTGGGCATCGCCTCCTCGATGATCGCCGTCGGCTCCGGGCTCGGACTGGTGCTGGCCGGTCCGATCGTCGATCACCTGAGCTACCACTGGCTGTTCTGGATACCGATGATCATCACGGCGGTCGCCGCGGTCGCCGCGGTGCTGTTCGTGCCCGAATCGCCGGTGCGCAGCCCAGGCCGGATCAATTGGGGCGCAGCGATTCTGCTGTCCGCCTGGCTGGTCGCCCTGCTGCTCGCGGTGAGCCAGGGGCCGAAGTGGGGCTGGGGTTCGGGGACCACCCTGGGTCTGTTCGCCTTGGCCGTGGTGTGCGCGGTCGCGTGGGTCGTGGTCGAGATCCGTTCCGAGACACCGCTGATCGATATGAGCACGATGCGAATTCGGGCGGTGTGGACGACCAATATCGTCGCGGTGCTGACCGGCGCGGCGATGTACGCGATGATGACGTTCCTGCCGCAGTTGCTGCAGACGCCGAAAGCCGTTGCCGGATACGGGCTCAGCGCGAGTATCACCCAATCCGGGCTGGATCTGCTGCCGCTGTCGGTGGCGATGTTCGTCATCGGCCTGGCCATCGGCCCGCTGGCCGCGCGGCTGGGTTCCAAGGCGATCGTGCTGCTGGGCACCCTGATCACCGCGCCCGCCTTCTTCCTGCTCGCGCTCGGGCACGATCAGAGCTGGGAGATCTACCTGGCCGCCGTGCTGCTGGGCATCGGTATCGGCATGGCCTTCTCCTCGATGCCGGCCATCATCGTGGCCGCGGTGCCGCCCGCGCAGACCGGCGCGGCGACCGGGGTGAACGCCAATGTGCGGACCGTGGGCGGGGCGATCGGCAGTGCGATCTCCTCGGTCATCCTGACCTCGGGTGCGCATGCGGCGCACGGACTTCCGGCGGATTCGGGATATGCCAACGTCTTCTGGTTCCTGGGCGCGGTCTCCGCGGGGGCGGCGCTCGTCAGCGTGTTCATTCCGTCCGGGCGGGCCCGGGCGACGAAGTCCGTCGAGCTGGCGCATTCGGCGGAGTTCGAAGCGGAAGTCGTTCCGGCGCAACGGATCATCGATGCCTCAGAAGGCCTCGATCCGGTTGGCGTGCGGTCGATTCCGGAGCTCGATGCGGGCGCGGGGCCCGCGGTCGTGGGTTACGTGCGGCGTACCGGAGGGCAGCCTGTCTCCGGTGCCGCGCTGACGTTGATCGATCCACGCGGACAACAGGTTTCGCGGGTGACCGGCGATGCGGACGGCGGGTACCGGATCACCGCGCCCGCTCCGGGCAACTACGTGCTGATCACCTCGGCGCACGGACACCGGCCGGTCGCGGTCACCGTCGCCGTCGGCGCGCGACCACGGCTGCTGACGGTCACGCTGCCGGGTTCGGGTGAGCTGACCGGATCGGTGCGCGGTCCGGGCGGCCTGCCGGTGGCCGGTGCGACCGTCACGCTGACCAATGCGCACGGTGAGGTCGTCGGAGCCGCGGTCACCGGGGCGGACGGCGCGTTCACCTGCGCCGTCACCCCGGGCGCGCACACCGTTGTCGTCGTGGCCGACCACATGCGCCCCGCCGCGAGCACGGTCGTCGTGCCCGAGAGCGGCGTACTGCGGCACGACGTCGACCTCGCCCCGACCGCGACCCTGGCCGGTGCGGTGCAGGCCGGTGACCGGGTCGTTCCCGACGCTCAGGTCACGGTGCTGGACGAGGCCGGACAGCTCGTCGCCGCCGCCCGCACCGACGAGAGCGGCCGCTACCTGGTCCCGGATCTGCCCGCGGGCCGCTACGCGGTGGTCACCCGCGGCTACCCGTCGGTGGCCAGCAGCGTCCGGGTGGCGGGCGAGCGCATCCACCACGATCTGGAACTGGGGTACGACGAGGCGGCCTCGTTGCCGGTTCACTAGGTCCGCGCTGTGATGGCCGCTCCGGCCGGAACCTCACCGCAACAAGTGATTCCGTCCGGAGCGGCCGTCGTTCCGTATCGGACCGTGTGCCGGTCCGGTGCTCGTCGATCGGCGGGAATGCCTCTGCCGCATGGCTGTTCGGCGCTGCGCGGTACGGCGGGCGGCGGTGACGGTCGTGTCTTCGACGGCATGGCCTGTGCGATGGCGAATTCGCTCAATGCCCCGGGGGCTGGGCGAAGGTGCGGCGGTAGTCGCTGGGGGTGGTGCCGACCTCGTGGGCGAAACGTCGGCGGAAGTTGGACGGGTCGGGGAAGCCGGTGGCCGCGCCGACGGCGGCGACGGTTGCGTCGGTGCGTTCGAGTAGCGCGCAGGCGTGATGAATTCTTCTGTGCATCAACCACTTTCCCGGTGTCGTGCCCAGGTGCCGGTCGAACAGGCGGGCCAGCGTTCGAGGGGAGACCGCGCATCGGGCGGCGAGTTCGTCGACGGCGATCGGGCGGTGCAGATTGTCCTCGATCCAGGACAGGGCGGGGGCGAGCATATCGGGCTGGGGCGTGCGGCGGCGCGGGGGAGTCCGGGTGTACTGGCGCTGGCCGCCCTCCCGGTGTGGCGGCAGGACCATGTGCCGGGCGATATCGGCCGCGTATGCCGCGCCGAAATCGCGGCGGACGAGTTCGAGGGCCAGATCGATGGCCGCGCCGGTGCCCGCGCTGGTCGCGACGTCGCCGTGATTCACGTACAGCGCGTGCGGTCGCACCCGCACCCGCGGGTACCGTTCCCGGAGTTCCTCGGCCATCCGCCAGTGCGTGGTCGCCTCCCGCCCGTCCAGCAGCCCGATGGCCGCGAGTGCGAAAGTGCCCGAACAGATTCCGACGATCCGCGCCCCGCGCCGATGCGCCTCGCACACCGCGCGCGTCAACCCGGCCGAGGGCCGTTCGTCCCGGTCCGGCCAGCCGGTCACGAAGATCGAATCGGCCGTGCGGAGGGCGTCGAGACCGTGGTCGACGAGCATCCGGTACCCCGCCTTGGTGGGCAGCGCGCCCGGGGTCTCCGCGCAGACGTCGAACGCATAGCGGGTCGGGACGCCGGGGTGTTCGATACCGAATACTTCTGCGACACAAGCCAGTTCGAATGTCGACTGCGGCGGGGTCACCACGGCGGCGATACGATGAAACCGATTCACGGTGGCAGAATAAACTTTACGAGTGTCGATCACGCCACTTTCGGGGCACGATATCGGCCGGTCACCCTGAATATACGACCGAGAGTGACGAACATGCCCGGATCGGGCGATGGCGTGATCAATACGGTTCTCTTTCCGGCCATTGTCGACGATTCCGAACGGTGAATTCGCGGTTCTGTTGTGCCTCAGGTGGTTCGGCGAATTCTCCTTTGTAACGGTTGTGTCGCAACAGATGTCCGCCGGATTACCTGCCCGTGTCGCACGTGCGCCGGGATTGCTCGAGGTGTGCTGGGGTGCGGTTTATTGATCTTGAATTGAGATGAAAATCACTGGTATACAAGACTATTCGGGCATCCGGTACATCGTCGGGACTGCCAGGGTGAACGCCCGGCGCGCGTGCGAAACTCCTGCCGATGATCACGTACTCTCAAGCCGCCGTCATCGGCGCGGTGCAGGGTGTCACCGAACTGTTCCCCGTTTCGAGTCTCGGCCACTCCGTGCTTGTCGCGGATTGGTTCGGCGGCCACTGGGAGGCGGTCAGTGTGAACAAATCCGACAGGGGCGCAACGTATCTCGCATTCGTGGTCGTCCTGCACGTGGCGACCGCGGTGGCGCTGCTGGGGTTCTATCGGCGCGACTGGCTGGCCATCGTCTCCGGATTTCTGTCGACCCTGCGCACCCGGCGCGCGGAAACCGTTCCACAGCGGCTGGCCTGGTTGATCGTGATCGCGACCGTTCCCGTCGCGGTGCTCGGGCCGCTGCTGGATCGCGCGCTGCACGCGGCATTCGACACTCCCGAGGACGCCAGTATCTTCCTGACCCTGAACGGTGTCGTGCTGGTCCTGGGCGAGGGATTACGCCGCCGCAACGAGCCGACGCTGGCCGAATACGGTCGCCGGTTCGCCCGGCGCGAGGCGCACGGCGCACTGCTCACCGCTGAACGCCGCATACCCCGCCAAGCGGATCGTCCGCTGGCGGCGCTGAGCTTCCTGGACGCCATCGGCATCGGTTTCACTCAGGCCGGCGCCCTGCTGACCGGCTTCAGCCGCGCGGGCCTGACCATGGTGGGCGGCCTGTGGCGCGGCCTGGAGAACGAACACGCGGCCAAATTCGCCTTCCTGCTCGCCACTCCCACCATCCTGGGCGCGGGACTGTTCGAAGCACCCGAACTGAGCGACCCCCGCCTGGCCGCCATCCGCGGCCCGATCCTGGTGGGCGCCATCGTATCCGGAACATCCTCATGGCTGGCGGTGCGATTCCTGGAGCGTCACTTCCGAACTCGCACCCTCCTCCCGTTCGCGGCCTACTGCCTCGTGGTCGGAGCGATATCGGTCATCCATTTCGGGTGAAATCGCTACGCGGCGGGGTATTTTCGCGCGGGAAGCGAATCGCTTCGGCCGCTAGGACTTTCGGAGCTTGTCCAGTGTCGCGCGGACCTGCGCCCGAGCGATCGGATCGAGGTTGTCGCGGCTCACCTGGGAGACGTCCTTGTCCCGGACGAACTGGAGTTGGACGTGCACCGTGACGTTGTCGGCCAGGACACACACGATGTAGCTCGTATCGATGACCAGATCGCCGGTCACCTCCGAGTGCCAGTAGCCCTCCGATCCGAGCCCGGTGACCTTCCCCGAGGACAGCCCCGCCCCGATCTTGCCGGTCTCGCGCTTCTCCCAGTGCTCGTAGTACGGCGGTGCGCTCCCGTTGGTGAAATCGACGTCGAGCAGGATGCGCGCCTCTTGCAGCGGATCACCGTCGGTGGAGTAGCCGATCCGGCAACTCAGGCTGCCGCCGCCGTCGGGCCCGGGCCGCTCCTCCCGATGCTCGGGCGCGCTGATGGGCGTCGACGACCATTTCTTCAACGGCCCGGTGTCGACCAGATCGCAGGCATTGCCGACCCCATCCATCGAGTAGATCGACGGCGCGGCAACAGGATTGCCCGCCGTCCCGGACGAGCCCGAGCCCCCGGCCAGCATCCCGATGCCGACCCCGATACCCAACACCACGACCACCGCGAAGATGCCGCCGATGATCCAGCCCGTCCGGTCGGGCCGAGTCTGTGGCGGGTACGGCCACGGCGCGGGATTTCCCTGCCCAGGGCTGCTGTAGTAGGCGAGACCCTGCTCCGGCGCGCCGTCCTTCGAAAAGGACGGATCAGCTTGCCGCACCGTAGGATCGACACCACCCGGTTCCGGTCGATCACCGGCGTTCTGCGAATCGGCCATCCCGTGGCTCTCCGTTCCCGCGACGGGGCTGGACGGACCGCCGCGCGGGCCCGAGCGTATCCGTCCCACCGTCGTCGAAGCCAGGCGATTTTCGCGACCTCGCTCTGGCCCGCGCCCCTTCCGTGATACCGGCCTCAGCCTTGCCGGGGCGACCTCGATCGGTGAAAGCTACAGGAAGGCAACCAGTTTCATTCGACAGTCGGTTGCGGGGGCGGGAATCCGGAGACGAGCATCTCGAAGCAGGTGTTCATGATGGCCAGGAGGTCGGAGGTGGGGTCTTCCGGGTTCCATTCGGTCAGGGCCGCGCGGGTGATGGCGTGGGCGGCGCCGGCCAGAGCTCGGGGATAGAGGTCCTCGGGGGACAGGCCGGTGCGGCGGGCGACGCCCTCGGTCATCGCGGCAAGGGTGCGGCGGCTCTCGGCGTAGGCGGTGGGGACCAGGCGAGGGTTCTGCCGCACCATCTGCTGGTATTCGCGCCAGGTCGGACGGTTCTGCAGGCGGCGGATACCGGCGTTGATCGCCTGGTGAACCGCGTCCAGCGGGGCCTCCTCGGCCGGGCGGGCGGCGATTCGCTCGGCCAGCGCGCCACCGGCCTGCTCCTCGTGCCAGTCCAGGACGGCGTCTTCCTTGGAATCGAAGTAGTTGAAGAACGTGCGCGGCGAGACGTCGGCGGCGGCGCAGATGTCGTTGACCGTGACCGAATCCGGGCCGTGCTCGGCGTAGAGGCGAATCGCGGCGCGGTGCAGGGCCTCTCGGGTCTGCTGCTTCTTGCGTTCCCGGAGGCCGACACCGGCGCTCGCACTGTTCACATAAGTTATTTTACCGCAAACTTGCAGCGATGCATACTTGCAATAATAAAGAAAATAACTTAGCCTGTCTAATGAACTAGCGGTGGGGTCGCGGCAACGATGCCGTGCGCGTGGTGCGGCCGGACGGGCCCCACGGGCGATTGAAAAACTTTGCGTAACAAGGAGAACGACGTTTTGTCGAGTGTTTTCGGCAGCGGCGGCAGGTGCCCGACCTGCCGCCCGGCGTGGCCCATACGCCTACGTGACTACTTACAGGCCACCGATCCGGCCCTGGCTCGCCTGCGCGCGGCCTGGCGGATGTTGACGGTTTTCGTCGCCTGTCTGGCCGTGGGCTACGGGATGGCACTCGCGCTGGGGCAGTCGGCCATATTCGGTCTGACGTACGGCGGCATGGTCGGACTGCTGCTCGGCCTGACCGTCGCCGGGCCCAAGGCGGGCAGGCTGGCCGTGCGTTGCGTCTGGGGCATCCCGGCATTCCTGATCGCACTGTTCTGCGCGATCGAGGTCGAGCAGTACCGGGTTCTCGCGCTGATCGTGGCCGCCCTGGCTGTCGTGGTGCAACTCTCGGCGCCCGCATTCTTCGGCGAGTTCGGACAGGACTCGGGCGTGATGGTCTTCTGCGGTTACCTCAGCGGCGTCCTGGTGCCTCTGCAGTTGTCGAAAATGGCGTACATCGCGCCGATCGTCGCGGTCGCGGCGGTCGCGGCGGCCGTGGTTCAGGTGGTGCTGTGCCGGATGCGTCCGGAAACCGGTCTCGTGCACGTCGAACGTGGATTCCTCGCCCGCACCCGGTATGTCGTGGAGCGGTCCACCCGGCTGATCGCGTCCGAGGCTCCGACCACCCGCGCGATCCGCAAACTCTCCGACGAGATGACTCATCTCAACGAGTCGGCCATGCTGGTGGACGGCTACCTGGCGACCGCCGCGAGCTCGAGCCGGTCCGCCGACCGGCTGCACCGGCTGGTCTTCGACACCGAACTGGCCGCACAGGCGCTCGGCCGCACCGTGATTCAGCTGTCCGGCCGCCCGCTGCCGGCGGAGCTTCGCGCGCATCTGCTGGCCGCGCTGACCGGTCTCGACCGGGGCGGCCGCCGGCACGACGACGCCCTTCCCGCCTCGACCGCCCGGCTGCTCGAATGGCTGTCCGAGCACGAGAGCGATTCGCGGGAGCTCGAACACGAGCAGCTCGTCTCGACGCTGTATCGGATCGTCGCCCTGCTCGGCGAACTGCACCGCGTCAGCGACGCCTGGACCACCGCGTCCGATGAGGACCTGGAGGCCGACGTCGACGACGAGCCCTTCAGCACGCCCGTGGAACTGGTCGCGGGCAAGCTCCCCGGCACCAATCTGCTGGCCGGACGGGTGCTGGACGCCGGCGGCATGTCCGGCCCCTGGAACTTCTGGAGCAAGCCGAACCCCCAGCTGCGCATCGCTGTGCAGATGCTGATCACGCTGATGATCGCCATTCCGCTCGGTGACGCGCTGAACGGTCACCGGTTCTACTGGGCCGTCATCGGCGCGTTCACCGTGTTGAGCAACACCGACTCCTCGCACGATCGGGTGCGCAAGACGATCAAGCGTGTCCTGGGCACGCTCGTCGGCGGCTTCCTCGGCATCGGCGTCGCCGAGTTCCTCGGGGCCCACCACCCGATGGCGACGCTGGCGTTGCTGGTCGTATCTCTGGTGTTGGGGGCCTACTCGATCAGCGCCTACTACGAGGTGTGGTCCGGCACGCTGGCGTTCGCTCTCATCCAGCTCTACTCCTTCACCGGGGGTTACGAGGACTCGGTTGTGGTGTTGCGCGCGGGCGAGAACGCCCTGGGCGCGGTCATCGCGACGCTGGTCGCCCTGGTGGTCCTGCCCATCGCGACGCGCACGCTGAAGCGCCACGCCGAGGCCAACCACGTGCACTCGCTGGCCACTTTCGTGCGGGAGTCCGGCGAGGTCTGGAGCGGCGCGGCCGGGGCCGACGGCACCCGGGAACAGGCCCGAGCGGTGGACCAGGCGGCGCACGAGCTGAACAGGTTCTCCCGCTCACTGGTTCGTCTTCCGGGCAGCCCCGGCGACGAAGCCGCCGAGGAGATTCGCTCGGTGCTGCGCACGGCCGCGGTCTGCGCCCGGGAGATGTCGGGTGGCAGCGGTCGGGCGGTGCTGACCTCGGGGCAGCGGGAGTTGCTGCTGCGGATCACCGGCAACCTGTCCGATTCGATCGATGGTCTGGCGCGGATCGTGGCGGACCGGGCCGCGAACAGCGAGAGCGCGGCCACGGAGTCCGTCGAGCTCTGGGTCCGCCAGGCCGCGGACATTCAGCGGTTGCAGGAGGCCCTGTCCGTCTCCTCGGCCAACGCCCAGCTGCGGCACGTGCTGCACTACCTCGGATATCTGGACGATCTGCTGGGCGATCTCGCCGCACGTCTGGAAATCCCGGTGCGGGGCAGCGAATATCGCGTCGGCGCTCATGCGGTCAGTCGTGAATTGTTCGCCGTCCAAGCGCAATTGGCGACCGCGGGACAACCGCTGCCGGTGCGCGGCGCGGCGCGGCGTGCGCGGGTGTCGACTTCGGTGCGTGCGTGGCCGGTAGTCGATTCGCCGTCCTCCGGTGACGGCCGCTGGATCGCCGGTCATGTCCACAGCGGGACCGGCCATCCGGTGCCCGGCGTCGCACTGACGCTGATAGATCAACTGGGACACCAGGTTTCGCGTGCGACCGGCGGCAGCGACGGCAGTTACCGCATCGACGTGCCGGAGACGGGCAGCCATGTGCTGATCGTGTCGGCGAACGGGTACGGACCGGTGGCCGTCACGGTGCATCCGGGCTCGGGGCCGCAGCATCAGCACGTCACCCTGCTCGGTTCGGGTGAACTGACGGGGGTGGTCCGGGGGACCGGCGGTGCGCCGCTCGCCGACGCCGCCGTGACGCTGACCGACCTGCGCGGCGAGGTCGTCGGCGCGACGATCACCGACGTCGACGGCGGCTACCAGTGCTTCGGCCTGGTATCGGGCGACTACACCCTGGTCGCCAACGCCGAACACATGCGCCCCGTCGCGACGACCCTGACCGTCCCCGAAAGCGGCCAGGTGCGCTACGACATCGATATGACGCCGCTGTCCGCGCTCGCGGGCTGGGTGCGGACCGATGCGGGTGCGGTGCCGGATGCGCAGGTTACGGTGCTCGATGCGACGGGCGAGCCGATCGCGCACGCCTATGCCGACGACAACGGCCGCTACACCGTCCCCGACCTCGACGCGGGCCGCTACACCGTGGTCACCAGGGGTTATCCGCCGGTGAGCAGCCGGGTCAGGGTGACCGGCAGCAGAGTCGTCCACGATCTGATGCTCGGCTACGACGGCCTCACCGGATCCTGATCCGCGCGGTTCGCCAACCACGCCACCGCCGCGGCATCACCCGTATACGGCCATGAGTGAGTGCGTATCTCAACCCGGGACACCTTCGACCCCAACCACTTTCGGCGAGACCCGCCGGGAGTGGCCGGGGACGGCCGAGGCGGTGGCGCAGCGGACAACTCGATCGATCGCGGCTACGGCACAGTTGTGATGCGGTGATCGTCGAATTCTGGCTGTTGGGAACACATCTCGGTCCGCTGGGCAAGATCCCGCCGACGGGCTCGACCCACCGGACCAGCCCTCGCCACGGCCGGCGGTGAACCGGACTCACGCCTGCTGGCTACTGTGCCGCCGAATCTCATCGACTGACAGCCGATCCCGTGCTGACATGAACTCGAGGAAGTCGCCGACCCCGCAGCTTTTCGGCAGGGTTCGCCAAGGGCTTACGGTCGGGCCTCCGCATCGATGTCACGCTCGGCTGTAGATGGTGTTCAAATCGACCAGCATCGGGGCGTCGGCCCGGTTGACGGCACTGCCCGGAGCGGTCGCCGCCGCTCGTAGGTTCTCATCGAAACCAGCACCGCTGTAGCAAGCCAGCAGGGTGCGACTGGTGTCATATCCTTTGGCGGACAACAGCTCTCGTGCTCGTCGAAGTCTGTCGACGTGGCCGAGTGTCATGGTCCGGTCCCATTTCACCTCACCGAGGGACAGGATGCGGCGTGGCTGTCCGGCCTCTTCGGGCGCCAGCACGGCGACGTCGATCTGGATCTGTTTCTTGTCCCGAGGATCGTTGACGGTCGCCGCGGCGACATGCCCGGGGAGGTCTCCGAAAATCTCGTCGCCGACGGACATGGCCCACTCGCGGCAGATCTCTTCGAAATGTGGTCCGACGACCTGGGAACGGAATGTCGCCTGCGAATTGCGCCATGCCGCTTCGGTATTGCCCCGTTCCAACCGTGTCCATTCGCGGCGCATGATCGCCTCGTAGAACACGATGAGTGGTTCGGCAATTCGGTAGACGGATTTGCCGCGACTGAACGGATCGATCGTTCGTGTGATCAGCTGTGCGTCCTCGAGCACCGACAGTGGGTGACCGATATCGGTCGAGGATCGGCCGATCGTATTGGCGATACCACCCCGTGTCGTATGCCCGCCCGCGATCGCGCCGAGTACGGCGTGGTAGAGCGCCGCATCTCGGATCTCGGTTTCCTCCGCCAGCAGATAACGTGCCTCCCGAAACAATGGAACCTGAGGATTGAGTACGGTCCGCAGCACCCAGGAATCGAAGTCCGCCAACGAATTCGGCGCGTCTCCCGCGACGAACTCCCGCCGATAGGCCGGGGTACCGCCGACGATGGAGTGCACGAGCACCGCCAGTCGCGGATCGTCGATTCCCCAGAAGTGCGCGGAGTCCTGATATTCGAGCGACCTGACGATCAGCTCCATACTGGCGCGGCCACGTAGCGGAGCGTTGCCGGACAACAGTTTTCCCATCACCGGCATCGCCGATCCGCACAGCAGTATTCGCGATGCGGATTTACGTGCGTAGCCACGCGGGTCGAGAGCACGCTGCAGGACCGATGGCAACGATGGGCTCGCCTTGCTCAGATATGGGAATTCGTCGATGACGACCAAGCCGTCGCCGACAACGGTGAACAGGCGCTCGAGCGCCTCATCCCAGTCCCGGAACGCGTATCGGCCGCCACCTGCGTACGAGGCGACGGCTTCGCCGAACCCTGCCAGGGCTTCGACCTCGGTCGCATCCGTCGCGGTGAAGAAGAAGCCGCCGACCACGTCGGCCAGGGCGTCGAGCAGGAAGGTCTTCCCTCGGCGTCGTCGACCACTGACGATGCCCAACCGCACGTCAGGGCTGGGAGAGGTTGCGAATTGTGTGAGCCCTGCCCACTCGCGGTTGCGGTTGAAGACCCGCTCCGGTTTCGCCAGTGCCGTCATGCTTAGAAGTATACTTCTTAGAAGTGTAGTTCTAAGATCTTCGTTCTCGCTGGATGGCAACGCGACGGTGGGGATTCCGGCATCGTTGACTCGAGCGGTTTCCAAAGGATACTTTGGCATGGCCAATTCGGGGGCGGGGTTGTGTTACCGCAGTCCCGGAATCCGACGGAAGTACAGGAGTGCGGATATGCGCGTCTCGGCCCGATCCGATTATGCGATCCGGATGTTGGTCGAACTCGCCGCGGACGGCACGAAACCGCTCACCTGCGAGGCCATCGCGTCGTCCCAGGACATTCCGTACCGGTTCCTGAAATCGGTGGTGCGCGATCTTCGCGGAGCCGGATTGGTGCGCAGCCAGCGCGGTTGTGAGGGCGGCTACTGGCTGGGCAGGCCCGCTGCCGAGATAACGGTGGCCGACATCATCGACGCCGTCGACGGCGGTGTGCTGTCGGTGCACGGCGGCGAACTCGGGGAGCTGACCTACGCCGCGCCCGCCGATCGGGTCGCCGACCTGTGGCGACGGGCCGAGACCACCGTGCGCGACATGTTCGGCGGGATCACCCTCGTCGAGTTGCTGAACGACGTTGTGACAAGCCAGGAGAGGTAAATGACAGATCATTGGCATCGCCCGCTGCGGCACATCAAGGCCGCCGAACTGTCCGGCCAGACCAATCAGACCACCGGGATGACCCGGCTGGAGGCGATCTCGGGCAAGACCGTCGGCTCGGAGAAGGTCTGGATGGGCCAGACACATGTTGCGCCGCATACGAATTCGGGCGACCACCATCACGGTGAGGCCGAGACCGCGATCTATATCGTCTCCGGCCACCCGTCGTTCGTCTTCGCGGAGGGCGACGAGGAGGTTCGCTTCGACACCGAACCGGGGGACTACATCTTCGTGCCGCCGTACATCCCGCACCGGGAGGAGAACCCGACCGGCGAGGAAGCGGTCGTGGTCATCGCGCGCAGCAGCCAGGAGGGCATCGTGGTGAATCTGCCGAGCCTGTGGGCGCCCGTGGAGCGGCCGGAAGATCAGCCGTGACGCTGGCGGTGGTCGAGTACACCGACCCCGTCTGTCCGTGGGCGTGGGGTTCGGAGCCGACGTTCCGGCGGCTGCGCCTCGGCCTGCCCGAGGCGAGCTGGCGGCGGGTTTTCGGGATTCTGTTCGACACCGACGACGACCCCGCGCCGGACCCGCACGCCGAACTCCTCTGGTATCGCGAACGATTGGCGGGCATCGGCGCGCACACGAATGCGCCGATGGCCGAGCTGGCGTGGATGACCAGCACCAGTCGGCCCGCATCGTGGGCGGCGAAAGCCGCCGAAGCGCAGGGCGGCGCGGTCGCCGACCGCGTGTTGCGTCGGCTGCGGGAGAGTGCTTTCGTGCTCGGCCGCCCCGCCGACACCACCGAACGCGCGTTGGCGGCGACCGCGGGCGTCGCGAGCCTGGACCACGCCCGCCTGGCCGCCGATATCGATGACCCGGCCGTTCACGAGGCGGTATCGCGGGACTGGGCCGAGACCCGGCAGCCGCTGCCCGACGTCCTCGACATCGATGCGCCGGGCCCGCACAACGGCCGCGCGAAGGAGACCTTCGACGGTCATCGATACGCCTTCCCGACGCTGGTGTTCCACGGCCGTCTCGGGCATGCCGTCGTGGCCGGATGGCATCCGTACGAGGACTATCTCGCCGCGGTCCGCGCGGTCGAACCCGAACTGGCCCCGGCCGCGAACGCGCTCGACCCGGCTGCGGCGCTGGAGCGTTTCGGCAGCCTCACCGAACCGGAACTGATGGCGCTGACCGGCTTTCGTGCCGCGCCCGAGTACGCCGTCGCGGTGACCGTCGGCGGCGCGACCGTGTGGCTGCATCCCGACGAGGCCGCGACCCATCCGGCCCTACGGCTCTGACGGCAGTATCTCAGGCCGTCGGGCGCCCTGGCGACAATTAGACACATCTAGATGTCAATTATTTACTTCGCTGGTCAGCGGCCTGATCATGGTCCGCGACGGTCCCGGTGCCTGCCGCGCGGGGACGTGCGCGATCGGTGAGAGAGAGGCCATTCGATGACGGTCGAATTCGTCGGAATGATCGGGACGAACCCGGCATCGGAGACCAGAGCGCCCGGCGGCGAATTGATCGCTCCGGACTTCCTGCGCCGTTTCGCCCGCGCACACGAGGACGGCGGCTTCGACAAGGTGCTGATCGGCTACTCGGCCAACCGGCCGGACGGCGGCCAGGTCGCCGCCCACGTCGCGGCGCACACCGAACGACTCGGCCTGCTGGTCGCGCACCGGCCCGGATTCGTCGCGCCGACGCTCGCCGCGCGCACCTTCGCCACACTCGATCACTTCTCCGGCGGCCGGGTCGCCGTCCACATCATCAGCGGCGGCAGCGACGTCGAACAGCGCAGGGACGGCGACTATCTCGGCAAGGACGAACGCTACGCCCGCACCGACGAATATCTCGACGTCCTCACCCGGGCGTGGACCGCGCAGGACGCGTTCGACCACGCCGGTCGCTTCTATCGCTTCGAGGGGTACGACCCCCGGATCCGGCCGGTGCAGCAGCCCCGGATTCCGCTGTATTTCGGTGGTTCCTCGGCGGCCGCGTACCGGGTCGGCGGCAAGCACGCCGACGTGTTCGCGCTGTGGGGCGAGCCGCTGGCCGAGACCGCCGAGCAGATCGCGGCGATCAACGCCGCCGCGCAGGCCGCAGGTCGGACGGTCCCGCCCCGGATCAGCGTCTCGTTCCGGCCGATCCTCGGGGCCACCGACGAAGCCGCCTGGGAGCGGGCGCACCGCATTCTCGCGGGTCTGAAGCAGAACGTCGCCAGCGGCGGGTGGAAGCATCACGGCAGGGCCTTGGACACCGAGGCTCCGCAGAACGTCGGCTCGCAGCGATTGCTGGCCGCGGCGGCCAAGGGCGAGATCCACGACCGGGCGCTGTGGACGCCGACCGCGGCCGCCACCGGCGCGGCGGGTAATTCCACCGCCTTGGTGGGCACGCCGGAGACGGTGGCCGCCGCACTGCTCGATTACGTCGACATCGGCGTGAGCACACTGCTGATCCGCGGATACGATCCGCTGGAGGACGCCGTCGACTACGGTCGCCACCTGCTGCCATTGGTGCGTCAGGAACTCGCGCGCCGGGCCCCGGTCCCCGCTCCCGCCTGAGCCCGGGTGCGGGGCGATATTCGAAAAATCCTGCGCGACAAGCGAATTCCTGCCACAGTGCTCGGCGTCCGGCGGGATGTCGCAGCGCGTACTGATCGCCATCACACGATCTCGCGGTGATCGCCCGGCTGTGTGACCGCGTCGTCGTCTGCCACGCCGGAGAAGTCTCGGACGGCGCCATGAATTCACCTCCAGCACAAGGCTGCTCGCCGACGCGGAGTTCAGCGGGGTGATGTCGGCGCCCCGGCGCGCCCATCGGATCCACGTATGGTGGTCTGCATGATCTGTCCGAAATGTCAGAATCCGATGCGGACCGTCAACAAGGGCGGTGTCAACATCGACCAGTGTCAGGGCTGCCGGGGCATCTTCCTCGATCCCGGCGAACTGGAACAGATCGTCGCGGCCGAGAACGCCTATTACGGCAACCCGCCCGCATACCAGCCGCCGCCCGGATACCCGCAGTCTCCGCAGTATCCGCCACCGCGGCATTATGGTGACTCGCCGAGTCCCTACGGCGGGCATTACGGCGATTCGCCACGCCCCTACGGCGCGCACTACCGCGACTCGCCGCGTCCTTACGGGCACGGGCACCGTCGCAAGCGCGGCTTTCTCGGCGACCTGTTCGACTAGCCGATGCTCGATCCGAACATCTGCCCCCGCTGCGGGGAGCGGGCCGCGCGGGTCACCGTGGACGGCGACCGCTGGCTGTGCCCGCACTGCGGGCACGACCGCGCGTTTCGGCGGCTGCCGCTGTTGGCGCTGACCGGCCCCAGCGGTGCGGGCAAATCAACCGTTGCCGCCGCCCTCGCGCACCGGCTCGCCGGTCGCGCCGTGGTCCTGGAACAGGACGTCCTGTGGGTGGCGGGCCTGCGCGACGACATCGATGGCCACCCCGAGTTCCGGTCCGTGTGGCTGCGTCTGGCGGCCATGATCCACCAGAACGGTCTGCCCGTCGTCCTCTGCGGCACGGTCGCGCCGCCCGAATTCGAGCCGCTACCCGAACGAGCCTTCTTCACCGACATCCACTACCTCGCACTGGTCGCCGACCCCGCCACACTCGCCGCGCGGCTACGCGCCCGACCGGCGTGGCGAGCCTGGGACGAGCCGCGCATCGACGAGATGATCGAATTCGCCGACTGGCTCCGACACCACGCCGCCACACTCGACCCGCCCGTCGAACTGCTCGACACGACCACCGCACCCCTCACCGCGACCGTCGACCACGTCCACTCCTGGATCGATCGTGTACTCGAACCGAGCCCACCTCCAACCATCCCGACGTCACCGTCGGACCGACACGCCGACGACAGTTCGACGCCTGGAAAGTCAAGACGCTGAACAAGATCGGTAGGCGCGGACCGCATCTCATCGCTACGGGCGAACGACTCACCCAGCAGCTTCATCAACTCGCGGCGGGTCGCGACGACCTCGACGTCCACCGCACCGGCAACGATCGCCCCGCCTACCGTCGACCGCGGTTGCCCGCCGGGATGTCAGCGGGGTCGGAGCCCGGAAACCCCCGTGCTGCTCGAACTTTGACGCTCTCGATTCCGGAGCCGCGCAGCAGGGGGGCTTCGGGGTGGGAGGTGAGGGTGGTAACCGGTGGAGGGGCGTTTCGTGTGATGGCGGAATCGCTTACGGCGCGGGTGATTTCGTTGAGGTCCGAGCGGGACGGGACCCAGGCGGTGCGGGCTTCGTCGAGGCGGCCGTCTTCTGTTTCCGGGCGAGAAGGTGTAATCGGTGGGTTTCGGTTCGACCGGTTCGGGTGCGTGGACGAGTACGGTGGGTGCACTCGATACCGTTTTTCCTGATACCGAGAGGTACCACATCAGTGTTTGTTCTGCCCGAGACCGTGAAGGCTGTCCTCATTCGCACGGACTTCTCCGATCAGCAGGCATGGGAGTCCTGCCGGTCGGCGATCGACGCCTCGGCGATGGCGGCGTTCGATGCGAGCATCGACCAGGACGTCGAGATACTGGATGACCCCGCCAACCGCGACCTGACCGTCGAGCGGCTGCTCGCGCTGGAGAGCCTGGAGGATACGGACCACACGTTCGTGATGCTGGCCGACCGCGAGACCATGGCCAGCACCGAGTACCCGATTCTGTTTCTGGACCTCTTCGAGGACCAGCGCGGGGCCACCGTCCGTGTCGTAGCGTCCGAGCTGAGCGAAGCGATCGGCAATGTGGACAACGGCAATATCACCATCGCGGACTACGCCGCGGCCGCGGAGCACGCGGGCGACAAGGGCGTATTCCGCGGCTTCGCCTGAAGACATCCGTCGCCGGCCGAGTCCGCCTCAGAACAGCCCGAAGTATTCACGCTGTTCCCACTCCGAAACCTCGGTCAGATAGCGCTCGGCTTCCGCCCGCTTGAGCCGCACCAGCCAGTCGACGAATTCGCGCCCGAAAGCGCTGGCGAACAACGGGTCTCGTTCGAGCGCGTCCAGTGCTGCTATCAGGTTCGAGGGCAGCCGGGGAGCGGACGCGGCGTAGGGAGTCGAGGTCGGCGGGCCGGGATCCAGTGCCGCATCGATGCCTCCCAGGCCGCACACCGCCTGGGAGGCGATGTACAGGTAGGGATTCGCGGCGGGCTCGCCGGAACGATTTTCCAGCCGGGTCGCGGGATCGCCCGGGCCGCCCACCACGCGCACCATCGCGCCCTTGTTGTCCACACCCCACACGATCCGGTCCGGTGCGAGCGAGAACGGCCGATATCGCTTGTACCCGTTGACCGTCGGTGTCGTGAACACCGCCGCCGCGGCGGCATGCCGGAGCAGCCCGGCCAGATACCGCAACCCGGTCGGCGACAACACCGCACCGGGATCCTCTGGGGTGAAGGCGTTCTCGCCGTCGCTGGTCGTCGCCAGGGACTGATGCAGATGCCACCCGGCCGAGGCCGCGTCGGCGCCCCGCGGCCGGCTCATGAAGGTCGCATGCAGGCCCGCACGGCGGCACAGCTGCCGAACAGCGCTGCGGCACAGCACAACCGCGTCGGCGGCGGACAGGCCCGGACAGGGCGCCAGGGTGAGTTCGAGCTGGTTCGCCCCGAATTCCAGCTCGAGGGAGCGCAGCGGCAGGTCCAGCGCGGTGAGCCCGTCGTACAGCAGTTGCACGACCGCGTCGACCGAATCCAGCCCCTCCTCGTGCAGCAATTGCGCGCCCCGGGTCAGCGGCGCTGTCCGCGCGGGTTCACCGGGCGCACCCGGGCGGGACGGCTCCCGGCCGTCGTGCACGAGGCGGAACACGTGGAACTCCAACTCGACTCCGACGGTCAGCGCATAACCGCGCTGGTCGAGCCGGTCCAGCGCCCGTCGGCACGCCGCGCGGGTGGACAACGGCGCCGCGGCTCCGTCCGGGAGATGGATGTCGCACAGCAGCCACCCGGTCCGCGGGGCCCAGGGCAGCACGCGAAACGTCGCCGGGTCCGGCACGAGCACCATGTCACCGGCACCAGCCGCGACACCGGCTGCGGTGTCCGCGGTGAAGACCGGATACACCGTCGCGCCCGAGGTGTCCTTGAGCAGCAGCGTCGACGGCGCGGTGCACCCGTTGCGCAGGGCCGCCCACACCGCGTCCCGGGTGAGGGTCTTGCCGCGCAGCACACCGTGCTGATCGCAGAACGACAGCCGGATCAGCTCGATGCCCTGCTCGTCGACGACCCGGCGCAACTGTGCCGCGGCCGTGTACTGCGCCTCGTCCCACAACCCGTGCCGTTCGATGAATCCGCCGCCTTCGGTGTGCGGGCCGATCCGTGCACCGCCACCGCCCTCGGAGACCGGCCGCTCGTCGACCGACCGCGCCGTCACGACAGTGCTCCGGCCCATGGCGACTCCGTTCGCCGCTTCGCCTCCCGCGTGCGCCAATGCTCCCGCCAGCCTTCCGCGGGCGCGACGGTGTCGACGGCCAGCGGTCCGCGCAGCGCCGCCGCGGACCGCTGATCGGTCGCCGTGCCCGGCGTGGGCCGTCCCGCCTCGTGCGCGGTGATCGCGCGCAGCAGTAATCGCCGGTTCGCTGTCACCGCCCGGTCCGACACCCCGAGCCGTTCCACGGTGCGGTCCTGGATCGCGCCCATACTCTCCACCGCCCACTGGTCGTGCACGTTGATGTCCAGGCCCATCCCGGTATAGGTGCGCGAACGCTGCTCCGCGGGATCGAAACCCCAATCGTTCTCCCGGTTTCGGACGCAGCGGTAATCCGGCAGTGTGACGGCCGAAAGACGTTGTCGCAGTAAGGTTTCCTTATCGGTCGGCGTCCGGAAGTCGTAGAGGATCATGTACCAGTAGTGACTGCGGTCGTCGATCGGCACATGCCACTGACAGAACACCTGGTCGTCGCCGAAGGGCACCACGAAGGCGTTGGGGAACACCAGGTTCGTCACCCGAACGTGCCGCTGCCGGTCCGGCAGGGTCCGGACCGCGAACACGCGCAGCCCGTGCTCATCGGGTTCGACCTCGATGTCCGGGCGGTAGTGCTCGCCGACGAGATGCGACAGCGATTTGCCGGTGCCCGCGACCTCCTCACGGAACTGCTGGCCGTAGGTCTCCCGCGGATCCTCGTCGAGGAACCGGTGCAGGAACGACACGTGACTCGGATCGATGCCGCCCTCCACGCCCTGTAACCAGTTGCACTCCCACAGCCCTTTGAATGCGAAGGTGTACTCCTGGGGAGCGACGAAGCAGTCGTAGCAGGGGAGCGGTGGTGGCTCGCCGCCGCCGAGATAGGCGAAGACGATCCCGTTGCGTTCCAGGCACGGATAGGCCGCGATGCGTACCTTCTCGTGGAATCGGCTCTGTTCGGGTTCGGCGGGCTGCTCCAGGCAGCGCCCGTCGGGACCGTACAGCCAGCCGTGATAGAGGCAGCGCAGGCCGCCGTCCTCGAGCCGGCCGAAGGACAGGTCGACACCCCGGTGCGCACAGAATCGGCTGACCAGCGCCCAGTCACCCGTACCGGTCCGGTACAGCACCAGATCCTCGCCGAACAGCCGGATCGCCTTGGCCGGACGTTCGCCGGAGATCTCCGATACCAGCGCGGCGGGCTGCCAGTAGGCGCGCAGCAGCTTCCCGGCCGGGGTACCGGGCCCCGTGCGGGTCACCGTCTCGTTGTCCTCGCGAGAAAGCATCGCGACTCCTTCAGTGGCAGTGCTCGGTCGTGGTGTGGCAGTGCGACGGTGGCGGCACGTCCAATGCGGGATTGCGGTCGAAGAAGCCGTCGGGCTCGAGGCGCAGCCGGGCCCGTGCGACCGGCATCACCGGCCAGTCCTCCGGCCTCGGGAAATGGTGCGAGCCGACGGTTGCCCACAGCACCAGTTCCGCGCCGTCGAGCGAACGGTTCTCGCGTTGCCACACCTGCACGCCGTCGGAACCCGGCTCGGCCTGATTGGGATATTCGCCGCCGACGTAACGACGAGCCGGATCGTATGCGGTGGCCCACAGCTGCTTACCGACGAACGGCGCGCGCCGGGCGCACACGCTGTCCGGGCGCACCGGCAGACGTGCGGTGCTGTCGACGAACAGCCGGTAGGCGGTGGGTTCGCCCATCCGGTTGACCCGGTCCGCGCTCTCCACTCGCCAATGCAGCGATCGGGCGGGATCGCTGGTCAACCCGCCGTCGCGCTCCTGGCGCACATACCGCACACCGGTGCGGCACGCGTTCCCGTACGGATCCAGGGCGGCATCCGGCTCGGGTTCGGCGAAGACCTCGGCCAGCCGGTTGCGCGGCCCGTCGACGGCCATGTCCAGACGGACGGAGAAATAGTGCTGATGATTGGTGACGGCCACATTCGGCCCCACCTTCCGCGCGTACGGCGGATTCTCGTCGTCATCGATGCCGGTGGCCGACAGGATGCCGGTCATCTTGATCTCCAGGTCGATCGCGCCGTCCTGATGCAGGGACCAGTAGAACCCGTAGTCGTAGTTGGCGACCGTGACGAAACTGGACACGATGAGCGTGCGGGACCGGCGGACCTCGGTGACGCCGCGGCGACCGTCGTGATGCTTCCAGAGGATCCCGTCGTCCTCCTCGTGCATGCAGATCGCGTTGGGTATCACCCGAGGTCGACCGTCCCCGCCCAGTACGGCCGCGTCGAAGTAGTGGATCACGCCGAGGCAGTCGCAGCCGAGTTCGAGCGAGTTGGTCAGCGGACCGCCGCCGTACTCACCCCAGTCGAAGAAGTTCTTCCGGTATTGCGTTGCGCTGGTATCGAAATAGGGCACATACATTTCGTTGATCGCCGCCCGGCGCACGACCGGTCGTCCGGCGAAGGTCAGCTCGTGCAGCACCAGACCCTCCCGATGAGTGAAACCGACCCGGAAAGCCCAGTTCTGCCAACGCACTTCGCTGCCGCGCACGGTGAAGCTCGGGCCCTGCGGCTGAATGATGTCCAACGGCATCAGGCCCGGCCGCGGTGCGTGCGCGGCGGCGCTGAAATCGCCGGATTCGCTCGCCGGCGGCGTCGTGCCGTGGTCTTCCACCCGCAGCACCGTCATGCGTTCCATGTCGATGATCGGCACGACGCCCTGCACCGGCCGTGCATAGTGGTTGTCCTCGGGTGACGTCTTCAGCCACACGCTGCCCCAGGTCAGGCGGCGACCGATGTACTCGGGCGGTTCGAAGCCGCCGATGGACTCCGGGTCGACCATCACCAGCGACATATCGGTGATCCCGCGGGCGGCCAGCACCGCCCGGAACGTCGGGTCCGCCCGGCAGGCCGCCACCGCGGCGCGGGCCTCCTCGGAGGTCATGCCCGGATTGCGCGGGTCGAGCGGATGCCATCGCACGGCCGCGGCGGGGTCGCCGAGTTCCACTTCCACCTCGAACGCGCGGTGCGCGTCGGGGTCCAGGACGACGATGCGAGCCCGGCGGCCCGGCTCGCCGCTGCGCGTGTGCTGTTCGTCCAGCGTCGCGCCCCAGAACCGGGCGCCGGATCCGACCCTCCCGTCGGCGCGGACGGCCGCGACGATCGCCCCGAGTTCGGCGACGGTCAGCGGATCCAGCGGGTGGGCGGATGCCCGGGTGGCGGCGGGTGCCGACATGCTCACGATCTGTCCCTACTCTCGTGCTGTCCGAGCACGACGGCCTCGCCGTCGGCCCGGGGATCGGATGCGGCCTCCAGCCGCGTACGCACCAGCCGCGCGATCTGCACATGTCCGGCCTCGTCCACCGGTGCCGCGGTCTCGACGAGCGCGAGCGTCCCCGTGATGGGCCGCGAATCAGGTTCGGCCAGTACGGTTTCGGCATCGAAGCCCAGATCGCGCGCCCCCACCACCCAGCGCGGCCGCGCGAGCACGGCGACCGGATCGCTGCCGGGATCCAGCAGTTGCGGCACGGTCTGGGCGAGGATCTGCGGCTGGGCGCGACCGCCCTGGCAGCCGGCGGCGAGCAGGACATCGCCGCTGCGGCCGATGACCGGACACAGCGTGTGCGGCGGCCGTCGGCCGGGGCCGAACTCGGCCGGATGCCCGGCCTCGAGGCTGAATGCCGAAGCCCGGTTGTGCAGCACGATTCCGGTGGCGGGATCGCACAGCCCGGCGCCGAAGGACTGGTACACGCTCTGAATCAGCGATACCGCCAATCCGTCGGCGTCGACGGCCGTGATCGCGACGGTGTCGCCGGCCGCACGCCGGGAAAGGTCCGCCGCCCCTGGGGAATCCGCGTGCAAGAGTCCGGCCACGTCGACCGGGCCGGCGAGCGGGTCGCCGAGCAGCCTGTCCCGCGCCGCGGCGGCGCGGCGGCACGACGACAGCAGATCGGATCGTTCGCTCCGGCCGAGGACGGCCAGCAGCGTCGCGCCCTGACTGGGCGGTGGCGCGACATGCCATTGTCCTTGCGGCAGTTCGAGACTCAGCGGCGCGGTGATATCCGGCCGATGCCCGGCGAAATCCTGCTCCGACAGCCGGCTTCCGCGGTCGCGCAGAAAACTCACCAGCCGGTCCGCGACCGCACCCCGGTAGAACGCGCCGGGATCTTCGGCGAGTACCTCCAGCGTCCGGGCCAACCGTGGCTGATGCAGGACCGTGCGAACGCCGTCCGCATCCAGCAGCAGATCTCGCAGTCCAGGATCCGCCCGCACGGCTTCGCATCGATCTCGCACCGCACGCGCGAGTCCCGGCGCCACCGGTATCGGGGATCGGGCCAGCTCGGCGGCGCGGCGCAGCGATGCCGCCAACGGCAACCGCCCGAAGCCCGCCAGCGCCTGCCACCCCGCCACCGCGCCGGGCACGGTCACGCTGTGCGATCCCTGCCCCGGCATTCGAGACCCGTTCGGCCGCAACGCATCTTGCGGGGACGCGCCGATCGACAGGATCGCCCGCACGGTGCCGCCGGGCTCGTGCACCAGCGCCACCAGATCCCCGCCGAGCGAACACTGATGCGGGTACACCACGGTCAGCGTCACGGCCGCCGCCAGCGCCGCGTCCACGGCATTGCCGCCGTATTGCCGCACAACGGATTCCGCGGCAGCCACCGCCGCCCGATGCGGGGCGGCGATCGCAACCGCTCGCGGCGACCGGAGTTTCATACCTGGTCCGTCGGGAACAGCAGGGTCGGGGCGGGGGCGGCTTCCGCGCCCTGCAACGGAATCGGCTGGGAGACCTGCCAATACACGCCCGGGTCGACGTTCAGCAGATCGGCCACCTCGAGGATCAGCACCTCGGCTCCGCACAGCAGCTGATGGGTTTCCCAGTGCGTGGTGTGGTCGGTGTCCTCGATCGAAAGATAGTCGATCGCAACCATTTTCACCCCCGCCTCGATGAGCAGACGGGCCCCGTCCGGCGCCAGCCCCACCCAGGAAGGGGATTTCCACGCCGAGCGCAGGACCGTGGCGGAGTTGCTGGTCTTCAGCAGGACCCGGCCCTCATCGCCGAGTCCTGCGCGCTCGAGGTCGGCGGCGGTGATCGCGTGCGGCACTCCGGTCAGGTCGAGCACCCGCGCCGGGCCGATCAATGCCGAAAGATCGAGCTGGTCAACGGTTCTGCCGCCATCGATGAAATGCGCCGGGGCATCGATGTGGGTTCCGGTGTGCGCGCCGATCCGCCAGCGGCTGACATTGGAGGGCAGCCCCGCCGACCGGGACTCCACGATTTCCATCTCGGGGCGCCGGCCCCAGTGCAGCATGCCCGGATGGATGGGCATCGAGATGTCGAGGGCTTTCTGCGGATCGAGATACACGAGTCGACCTCCTGATCGGATGGGGATTACATGATTCGGGCAGCCGGTGGGCAGTCATGCCGGACCGCCCGGATGCCGAGCGGCGACGCTCTGCGGCTGCCGGTCGCGCGGGAATCTGCCGGGTGCGAGGAAGGCCAGGTCGTCACGGGGACGTCCGGTGATCATGTCGGCCAGCGCGACGCCGAGTGCCGGGGCGAATTTGAAACCGTGTCCGGAGCACGCGCCGACCAGGTACACGCCGGTCCTGCCGGGCGCCGCGCCCACCAGGAATCGCCGGTCCGCGGTCATGGTGTAGCGGCAGATCAGATGTCCGCCCGGCGCGCCCGCGCCGGGCAACAGCCGCGCGGCGACCGAGGTCAGCAGGTCCGATTCGGACGTTGTCGCAGGTCCCGCCGCGGCATCGGGGTCGATGGCGGGTCCGCTGTCCATACCCAGTTTGATCCCGCGACCGTCCAGTGCCGGAATCCCGTAGGCAAGTCCCTCGGGCAGCTCGGCGGAGAACGCGCCCAGCCGCGGCGGGCCGAAGAGTTCCGGTGCGGCATCGGGAAAGTAGGCGTTGACGATCCGCACCGGCGACAGCTCGGCGGCGAACTCGGGCAGCAACTGCCCGATCCACGATCCGGCGCACACCACCAGATTCCGGGTGATCAGTTCGGCCTGCGGGGTGTGCACGGTGATCAGGTCGCCGTCCTGCTGCCAGTGCAATACGGGTTCGCGGTCGCGGACCTGTGCGCCCGCCGCCACCGCGAGGTCGAGTTGCACTCGCATGGCGGCTTCGGCGTCGAGCACTCCGGCGGCCGGGTCGTAGACCGCGGTCCACCCCTCGCCGAGGCGCAGCGCGGGCATCAGCCGGTTCGCCTCCTCGGCGTCGACCACTCGGCATCCCGGCCCCCGCAGCAGGTCCGGCCCACCGGGTGGGCGGGCATACAGCCCGCCGGTGGTGCTGATCAACCGGACGTCCGAATCTCGTTCCAGCCGTGCCCAATTCGCGTACGCGTCGTCGACGAGCTTGTCCCACACCGGATTCGGATACGCCCGCCGGATCATGCGGGTCGCGCCGTGCGAGGAACCGCGCTCGTGGCCCAGCCGGAAGCGTTCCAAGCCGACCGCCCGCAGCCCCCGCCGCGCCAGCTCATGCAGCGTCGCCCGCCCATGCACACCGAGCCCGACGACAATCGCATCGAATACGCTGTCCGACTTACTCCCGCTCGTGCGGCGGATGGCGGCCGGGCCTATTTCCGACCTATCCCCGCGCGCCGCGGACGGGATGACCGAGGCCTGCCCCGCACCACCCCCACGGGACGCGGGCGAGATGGCGGGATCTTGTTCCGGCCTGCTCTTGTCGTTCGCGGGATGGCGGGATGAATCCTGTTCTGCTGTATCAGGATTCCTTCCTCGACGCGGGCGCGCTACCTCTCGTACCGCCTCGACCAGCGCGTACAGGTCGGCGTCGTCGTTGTACACGTGGGCCGACGCGCGCAGGACGGCCGGCAGGTCGCGGGCGGCCAGATCCCAGCGGCCGTGGGAGGCGGGCACCGAGACCAGGTGCACCCCGCGGGCCGACAGCCGCGTGCGCACCACGTCGGCGGGGATTCCGGACACCGCGAAGGTGACGATGCCGCCGCCGGCCGCCGGCGGGTCGACCACCCGCACGCCGGGGACGCCGGACAGCTCCGCGCGGATCCGGGTGCCGAGACCGGCGATGCGGGCCGCGATCGGCGCGGTGCCCAGGGCGGTGAAATCGGCGAGGGCGGCGCCGAGTCCGAGGCGCAGCGCGTGGGCGGCCTCCCACAGTTCGAATCGCCGGGCCCCTGGTGCGAGGGTCCACTCGCGTTCCCGAATCCACTGGGCGCCACGCACATCCGGTGAGATCGGCTCGAGCCGGTCCACCAGCTGCGCCGACGCGTACAGCAGTCCGGTGCCGCGCGGCCCGCGCAGAAATTTCCGGCCGGTCGACACCAGCAGATCACAGCCGATGCGATGCACGTCGACATCGAGCTGCCCGAGTGACTGGGTCGCGTCGAGCAGGAACGGTACGCCGGCCTCGCGGCACAGCGCGCCGATCTGCTCGACCGGTTCCACCAGTCCGGAGGAGGTCGGCATATGCGCGGCGGTGACCAGCGCGACCCGTCCGCGCCGCAGCGCCAGACGCAGCGCGTCCAGGTCCACGCCGCCCTCCGGCGCGACGTCCAGCAGCTCGACCCGGATATCGGTCTCCCGCTCCAGGCTCAGCAGATGCAGCGCGCTGCTGACGTAACTGGAGCGCGCGGCCAGCACCCGGTCGCCGGGCCGCAACCGCACGGCGGCGACCGCCCGCTGCCACCCGGCCG
>NZ_BDBQ01000061.1 GCF_001613065.1 Nocardia miyunensis NBRC 108239 | reverse complement strand
ACGCGCGCCATGGCGGAGGGCCGATCGGCGGACCGAGCACCGCATCCGACCCGCGTGGCTCCCGCGGCCGCCGCCCTCGTTTCGGGGCCGCGCCCGACCCGCGTCATGTCCGTACCGAATCCGGGCGACTCCGCCGACGCCGAGCCGGACATGATGCGCGCGCCCGCATCCCACCGCCCGGTGTTCACCCCGAGACTGATCCGCGTCATCGTCGCCCTGATCATCCTGGCCGTCGTCGTCTTCGCGGTGATCGCGGGCTGCACCGCCCTGCTGAGCGGCGGCGGTCTCCACGTCGTGAACCCATCCAGTCCCGGAACGACCACGTCCCAGGCCCCCGCCCCGACGTCCGAGCCCGGCGGACCGGCCCCGACGACCGTCCCGCAGATCCCCGGATTCACCTTCACCTTCCAACTCCCCGCCCCCACGTTCACCATCGCCCCGGCCCCCAGCATCGTCATCCCGACCTGGCAGTGGCCGCCCGCAGGCCAGTAACCACCCCGCAAACCGCACTCGGCGCTCCACCGCCCCGCGCCCGGGTTACAAGCGCAGACCGTCTCGATGGCAACGCCGGGCACATACCGCATCGGAGACCGGACACGACGATGACGGGCAGTTACCGAACGCGGCGTGTTCCGCCGAGTGACCGGCCGAACTCGCAGACCGCTCGGCACGAGTCACTCCGACTCGCGCCACTGTGCGAACAGTCCCGAACTTCCGGCTGGCCCACGGGAATGGCATGCCCGGTAACGCCCGAGGGCCCGTCCGCTCGGGTGAGCGGACGGGCCCTCGGGTGAGATCTGTTGTGGCCTACTTGATTTCGGCGAGGACGGTGCCCTGGGTGATGGCCGCGCCCGCTTCGATCGCCAGGCCGGTGACGACGCCGGACTTGTGCGCGTTGACCGGGTTCTCCATCTTCATGGCCTCGAGCACCACGATCAGATCGCCCGCTTCGACGGTCTGGCCCTCGGTGACGGCGACCTTGACCACGGTGCCCTGCATCGGCGCGGTGACCGAGTCACCCGAGGCCGCGGCGCCGGCGCCCGTACCGCGCTTGCGCGGCTTGGGCTTCTTGCGCACCGCACCGGCGCCGTTGCCGCCGACTCCGGCCGCAACGCCCGCACCGACGGTGAACTGGCCCGGCAGGGACACCTCGAGGCGACGCCCGCCGACCTCCACGACGACCTTCTGCCGCGGCTCTTCCTCGTCCTCGATGGGCTGACCGCCGGTGTACGGCTGGATCGGGTTGTCCCAATCGGTTTCGATCCACTTGGTGTAGACGTCGAATTTCTCGCCGTCACCGATGAACGCGGGGTTCTCGACGATGTGCTTGTGGAACGGCAGCACCGTGGCCAGGCCTTCGATCTCGTACTCGGCCAGCGCGCGCCGGGCCCGCTCCAGGGCCTGGGTGCGGTTCTCGCCGTACACGATCAGCTTGGCCAGCATCGAATCGAACTGGCCGCCGATCACGCTGCCGGCGACGACACCGGAGTCCACCCGCACACCCGGGCCCGTCGGCTCCTTGTACACGGTCACCGGGCCGGGCGCGGGCAGGAAGTTGCGGCCCGCGTCCTCACCGTTGATCCGGAACTCGAACGCGTGCCCGCGCGGGGTCGGATCCTCGGTGATCGACAGTTCGTACCCCTCGGCGATCCGGAACTGCTGACGCACCAGATCCAGGCCGGAGGTCTCCTCGGTCACCGGGTGCTCGACCTGCAGCCGGGTGTTCACCTCGAGGAAGGACACGGTGTCGCCCTGCACCAGGTACTCCACGGTGCCCGCACCGTAGTACCCGGCCTCCTTGCAGATCCGCTTGGCGGACTCGTGGATCTCCGCGCGCACCTCGTCGGTCAGGAACGGCGCGGGGGCCTCCTCGACCAGCTTCTGGAACCGCCGCTGCAGCGAGCAGTCGCGCGTGCCCGCGACCACGACGTTGCCGTGCTTGTCCGCGATCACCTGCGCCTCGACGTGCCGCGCCTTGTCCAGGTACTGCTCCACGAAGCACTCGCCGCGCCCGAACGCCGCGGTCGCCTCACGCGTCGCGGACTCGAACAGCTCGGGAATCTCCTCGACGGTGTGCGCGACCTTCATCCCGCGCCCGCCACCACCGAACGCGGCCTTGATCGCGACCGGAACGCCGTACTGCTTCGCGAACTCCACGACCTCCGCGGCGTCCTTCACCGGGTCCTTGGTGCCCGCGGCCATCGGCGCGTTCGCCCGCTCGGCGATGTGCCGGGCGGTGACCTTGTCACCCAGGTCCCGGATCGACTGCGGCGACGGGCCGATCCAGATCAGGCCCGCGTCCAGCACCGCCTGCGCGAAATCAGCGTTCTCGGACAGGAATCCGTATCCGGGATGGATCGCGTCGGCACCCGACTTCGCCGCCGCGTCGAGGATCTTGTCGAACACCAGGTACGACTCGGCCGAGGTCTGCCCGCCCAGGGCGAACGCCTCGTCGGCAAGCTTCACGAACGGCGCGTCGGCGTCCGGCTCCGCGTACACCGCGACACTGGCGATACCGGCATCCTTGGCGGCCCGGATCACGCGCACGGCAATCTCGCCCCGGTTCGCTACGAGGACCTTAGTGATCTGCGCGTTGGCATGGTTGGGCACTGAGCCTCCTGTGCTCTGAATTCTTTCGTCTCGGGCGAGTGTAGGCACTCTGCCAATAGAACCCGAACCCGGGCCGCGCTACCGAACGGTAGGAGAGCCTTCAGATCCCGGGCGCCACGGCCGTATCCGGCATCGATATCACCGGCCCCGGTTCAGCGCCCTTGACGATGGGCGTGCGCACCGAATTCCCCCATTCGGTCCACGAACCGTCGTAGTTTCGCACATTCGCCAGACCGAGCAGAAAGGTGAGCACGAACCAGGTGTGCGCGGCCCGCTCGCCGATGCGGCAGTAGACGATCGTCTCCTCATCGGCCGGGATTCCCGCGTAGATCCGATCCAGTTCGGCTCGCGAGCGGAAGCGCCCGTCCGCGCCGACCGCCGAGTTCCACGGGACGCTCACCGCCGTCGGGATGTGCCCGGCGCGCAGGGTCTGTTCGTCCGGACGGTCGTAAATCCGATCGAGTTCACCCGAGTACTCCTCGGCCGTGCGCACATCGATCAGCGGACGGCCCAGATGCCCTCGCACATCGTCCCGGAAGGCCCGCGCCACGCTGTCGTCGCGCTCGACGACCGGATACTCCCCCAGGCCGACCGCGGGCACCTCGAACGTGGTGTCGCGCGCCTCGGAGATCCAGGCGTCGCGCCCGCCGTCCAGCAGCCGCACGTCGACGTGGCCGAACAGGGCGAAGACCCACGCGGTGGCCGCGGCGGTGCCATTGCCCTTGTCTCCGTAGACAACCACGGTATCTTCACGCAAAATACCCTTCGCCCGCATCAATTCGGCGAAACGCACACCGTCGACGACGTCCCGGGTCAGCGGATCGGTAAGCTCGGCGCGCCAGTCGATCTTGATGGCACCGGGCACATGTCCGATGTCGTAGAGCAGGACGTCGTCGTCGGACTCGACGATCTTGAGCCCCGGCACACCGATGTTTGCCGACAGCCACTGCGTGGTTACCAATCGGTGAGGGTGTGCGTACGAGCCGAAAGAAGGATGAGGGTCCGAGGCGACGGGCACGGTGATTGGTCCTTCAGGCGTGATAGACGGTGGTCGAGCGGTTCCGTTCCGATGGTAAGCGCGAAGCCTTACAACAACTGGTCTCCCAGTCGCGAATCGGATGAATGAGCGAATAAGTCGCAGCCTCATCCGATAAAGTCTCCCGGGAGGAGGGGTGAGCTATGTCCGATTCTTGGCCGCGACGGCGTCTGCTTGCGATCCTACGCGGCGCCAGCGAGCCTCTCGATGCCCAACAACTCGCCAGAGTCACCGGGCAGCACGTCACGACGGTCCGATTCCACCTCGACGTGCTCACCCGGGAGTCGCTCGTGCGGCAGTTCCAGCAGCCGCCACGTGGGCGCGGCCGCCCGCGGATCGGATACAGCGCCGTCCAGCGATCGGTCAGCTACCAGGACCTGGCCCAGGTGCTGGCCGATCAGCTCGGCAGTGATCCACGTCGCCGGGCGGAGGCCGCCATGGCCGCCGGACGCGCCTGGGGCGCCAAGCTGGATACGCTCGAGCAGCCGATCGAGAGTCTCGAGGACGCCCGGAGCGTGATCGTCGGCGCGATGTCCGAACTCGGCTTCGCACCCGAACGCGAGAGCGGCCCCGAACCCGATGATCAGGCGCTGGTCCGGATGACCGGCTGCCCGCTGCGGGAACTGGCCCGCACCCATTCGGAGGTGGTGTGCGGCGTGCACATGGGTCTGCTGCGCGAGGCGCTGGACCGCAACGGCGCGCAGGATACGGTGAACGTGCGACTGCACCCGTTCGTGGGGCCGGAACTGTGTGTGGCGCGCCTGGAGGCGGTGCAGGATTCGCTGGTGCCCGATCCCGCCGCGCACCCCGACGCGCCGACGGGCGCGGCCGAACCGCGGATCGCCGCGGCGACCCAGTCAGCCAGCCGCGTCGGCCCCCAGCTGCGCCCCGCCGACCCACAACTGCGTCACGGCGACCCCCACGTCGGCAAGCAGTCGACGAACCAGCGGTAGGCCGATCCCGATGACGCTGGACGGATCGCCGTCGATGCGGTCCACGAACCAGCCGCCCCGCCCGTCCAGGGTGAACGCCCCGGCCACCTGCAAGGGCTCACCGGTGGCGATGTAGGCGTCCAGCTCGGCGGCGTCGGGCGCGGTGAAATGCACGGTGGTGCCGGTGCAGTCCGCCGCCTCGGCGACGATCCGCGACTCGCGCACCCGCAGCACACAGTGCCCGGTCAGCAGATCGGCACTGCGCCCGGCCATCACGGCCCAGCGCTTGCGCGCCGCCTCGGGAGTCAGCGGTTTGCCCTGCAACTCGCCGTCGACCAGCAGCATCGAATCACAGCCCACGACAACGCAATCGGCGACGACGTCGGCGGCCTCGGCGATCAGCGCGGCGGCCACCGCCTCGGCCTTGGCCCGCGCGAGGGCGCAGACCACGCCCTCGGGGGCGGTACCGGCGGGCAGGGCTGCCGCGACGGCGTCCTCGTCCACATGGGAGACCCGCACCACCGGATCCAGCCCCGCCGATCGCAACACCTGCAGCCGGGCAGGCGAGGCCGACCCGAGTACGAAACCTGTCACGTCAGTCGCGCAAGTGCGACAGGAAGGGGAAGGCGTACGGCGAGAACGGCATCGCGCCACGGTGCATCATGGTCGGCTTGCCCCACAGATCCACGGGCCCGGACTGCGCGGGCGCGGCGGAGGCGGCGCTCGCGGCGGCCGCGAACACGCACACCACAGCGGCGATCTCCGCGTCGGTGGGTGAGCCCTTCAGAATCCGGATGTCCGGTCCCGCGCTCGATTCGGACTCGGCCACGACCGGCTCCACCGTGCCGACGACCTCGTCGACCGACAGAGCCAATTCAGCGGCGCGAAGGACCTCTTCATCAGCCACAGCCGTCACAGCGCCAGCTCCTCCTGTATTCCTGTGCCGGACCGAAAGACCCGGCGTCCGGGGTCCGGAGCGGTTCCGGAAGCCTCGAACGGTATTCCTTGTGGCTCTCGTGTTCCTGAAAGCCGACTCTTCTATCTTTGCTCGGACGCGCCGCTCGCGCGGCGAGTGTAGGACGTCTCACAGAAAGTGTGCGCCCCGCGCTGGACATATCGTCGAATCAGAGCGGAATGTTGCCGTGCTTTTTGGGCGGCAGAGCAACCATCTTCCGCTCCAGCAGTCGCAGCGCCGAAACAATTTGACCGCGAGTATGTGACGGCGGAATGACCGCGTCGACGTAGCCGCGCTCGGCGGCCACGTATGGGTTGACCAGCGTGTCCTCGTATTCGTTCTGCAGTTCGAGGCGCAGCGCGTCCACGTCGGCCCCTTCGGCGGCGGCCTGCTGCAACTTCTTGCGGTACACGAAACCGACCGCGCCCGAGGCGCCCATGACCGCGATCTGCGCGGTCGGCCACGCCAGGTTGACGTCCGCGCCCATGTGCTTGGAGCCCATCACGTCGTACGCGCCGCCGTACGCCTTGCGGGTGATGACGGTGATCTTGCCGACGGTCGCCTCGCCGTACGCGTACAGCAGCTTGGCGCCACGGCGGATGATGCCGTTGTACTCCTGGTCGGTGCCCGGCAGGAAGCCCGGGACGTCGACCAGGGTGATGATCGGAATGTTGAACGCGTCACAGGTGCGCACGAAACGCGCGGCCTTCTCCGAGGCGTCGATGTCCAGGCATCCGGCGAAGTAGGTGGGCTGGTTCGCGACGAATCCGACGCTGCGGCCGTCGATCCGGGCGAACCCGATGATGATGTTCTGCGCCCGCTCGGCCTGCACCTCGAGGAATTCGTCGTCGTCGACCAGGCGACGGATCACCTCGTGCATGTCGTACGGCTGATTCGGCGAGTCCGGCACGAGGGTGTCGAGCTCGAGGTCCTCCTCGGTCAGCGAGTCCTCGATCGCGCCGTCGACCGGGTCGGTGGGCGCGAAGCGCGGGGCCTCGGCGCGGTTGTTGCTGGGCAGGTAGCTCAGCAGATCCTTGACGTAGTCCAGCGCGTCCTGCTCGCCCGAGGCGACGTAGTGCGCGGTACCCGACTTCACCATGTGGGTGTGCGCGCCGCCCAGCTCCTCCATGGTGACCTCTTCACCGGTGACGGTCTTGATCACGTCCGGGCCGGTGATGAACATCTGGCTGGTCTGATCGACCATGACGACGAAGTCGGTCAGCGCCGGGGAGTACACGTGCCCGCCCGCGGCCGCACCCATGATCAGCGAGATCTGCGGGATGACGCCCGACGCCTGGATGTTGCGGTGGAAGATCTCGCCGTACAGGCCGAGCGAGACCACGCCCTCCTGAATACGCGCGCCCGCGCCGTCGTTGATGCCGATCAGCGGGCGGCCGGTCTTGATGGCCAGGTCCATGACCTTGACGATCTTCTCGCCGTAGACCTCGCCGAGCGAGCCGCCGAAGACGGTGACGTCCTGGGAGAAGATGCACACGTCACGGCCGTCGATGGTGCCGTAGCCGGTCACCACGCCGTCGCCCAGCGGGCGGTTGTGCTCCAGGCCGAAGTTGACGCTGCGGTGCCGGGCCAGGGCGTCCATCTCGACGAACGAGCCCTCGTCCAGCAGGGCCAGAATCCGCTCGCGGGCGGTCATCTTGCCCTTGGCGTGCACCTTGTCCACGGCGGCCTCACCCATCGGGTGCTTGGCCTCTTCCAGCCGATTGCGCAGATCAGCCAGTTTGCCGGCGGTGGTGTGGATATCGGGGGAGCCCGCCGACCCCGGCGTTGGCTGCTGCTGGACACTCGTCATGTCCCGGAGTGTAGCCAGTACCGGTGTCGCACGGAATTCCAGTAGGGGCTACTGATGGGTACCCTTATTGGCTGTTCGCCAGTTGAAAACCCCTGATGAAATGCGGTGACAGCGACCGAAAACCGCCCGGGGAAGAGTGGAAAAAAATCACAATCGGGCCGCCCGGAGCCACCGGTCAGCGCAACACCCGATCGATCGCGTCGACCGCGCTGTCCAACTCGTCGGCGGTCACCGTCAGCGCCGGGCGGAATCGGATGCCGCGTTCGCCGGTGCCCAGCAGCAGTACGCGCTCGTCTTCCCGCAGCCGGGTCACGACCGCATCGCGCAGCTCCGCCGTGTCCAGCGTGATCGCGCACAGCAGGCCGCGTCCGCGCGGATCGCTCACTCGCGGATGACGATCGGCCAGCGCGACGAGCCGGTCGAGCAGATGCGCGCCGAGGCGGGCCGCCCGTTCGGCCAGGCCGTCGCGCTCGATCACCTCGAGGATGCGGCGGGCGCGCACCATGTCGGCGAGATTGCCGCCCCAGGTGGAGTTCAGCCGCGAACTCACGGCGAAGACGTTGTCGGGGACCTCGTCCACGCGACCGCCCGCCATGATGCCGCAGACCTGGGTCTTCTTGCCGAAGGCGACGATATCGGGCGTCAGGCCGAGCTGTTCGTACGCCCAGCGGCTGCCGGTGGCCGCGACGCCGGTCTGCACCTCGTCCAGGACGAACAGCGCGTCGAATTCGCGGCACATCGCCTGCATCGCCTGCAGGAATCGGGGCCGCATATGCCGGTCGCCGCCCTCGCCCTGGATCGGTTCGGCCAGGAAACACGCGATATCGTGCGGATTCTCGGTGAAGGCGGCGCGCGCCCGGTCCAGCGCGTGCGCCTCGGCGGCCTCGATGTCCACATCATGGGCCAGATAAGGGGTCTCGATCCGCGGCCACGCGAATTTCGGGAAACGGTCGATCTTGACCGGATCCGTGTTGGTCAGCGACATCGTGTATCCGGTGCGCCCGTGGAACGCTCCGGTCAGATGTAGCACCTTCGTGCCGAGATCCGCTGCGCGCCCGTGCATTTCGTTGTGCCGGCTCTTCCAGTCGAAGGCCGCCTTGAGCGCGTTCTCCACCGCGAGCCCACCGCCGTCGATGAAGAACAGATGCGGCAGTGCGGGATCGCCGAGCACGCGGGCGAAAGTGTCTATGAAACGGGCCATCTCGACGGTGTAGACATCGGAGTTGCTCGGCTTGTTCAGTGCCGCGGTGAGCAGCTCGGCCCGGAAGCGTTCGTCCTCGACCAGGGCGGGGTGGTTCATCCCCAGGGCCGAGGAGGCGAAGAATCCGAACATGTCCAGATAGGTCGTGCCGTCGCGGGCGTCCACGAGCCGGCGGCCGTGCGATCGGACCGGATCCAGGACCAGGTCGAACCCGTCGGCCAGGATGTTCGCGCGCAGGATCTCATGCACCCTTTCGGGGGTGACCAGCGGCGCGTCAGCTACCACCCCGGGGCGCTCCAGTTCTAGGGTCACCCCTCAAGGTTACGTAAATTTTTAAGCGTTCTCTACGGATTGCCGTAGAAGTTACGATCAGACATTACTTGTCATAGAATGTCTGCAAAATAATGGTGCTTCGTGTCCGAACGTTGGCCGTCGCGCGGATCTCCTGCAACAGCTGCTCCAGATGCCGGGGCGAGGCCACCCGCACCAGCAGGACGTAGCTCTCCTCGCCCGCCACCGAATGACACGCCTCGATTCCGGGGACGTGCCGCAGCAGAGCCGGGGCATCATCGGGCTGGGACGGGTCGAGAGGAGTGATCGCGACGAATGCCGACAGCAGCTGCCCCAGCGCCTCCGGATCGATCTTGGCGGTGTATCCCTGGATCACGCCCCGCGCCTCGAGGCGGCGCACCCTGGACTGCACCGCGGACACCGACAGGTTGGCCTTCTCCGCGAGGTTGGACAGCGTGGCGCGGCCGTCCTCGGTCAGCTCGCGGATCAATAGTCGATCGATCTCGTCCAGAACAGATTTCGCCGGTGCATCCGCCATCTGCGAAGGCTAACCCAGCGATTCGGACTCGTGGCCGGAACCACGGCCGCTGCCATACACCCGCACCCCTACGGAGGTACCCATGACACGTGCCGCATCCGTCGTCGGCGATCCGACCGCCCGCGCCGAAGGACTCCTGTCGAGCATGGGCGTCACCCCGCCCGCACCCGGCTCGCTGAGTGCGCGAACACCGATCACCGGCGGCACCCTGACCACTCTCGCGCCGAGTGCCGACGCGGACGTCGACGCCGCGATCGCGAAGGCCGCCAACGCTTTTCACACCTGGCGCACGGTGCCCGCGCCGCAGCGCGCCGCGGTGGTGCGGCGGCTGGGCGAGCTGCTGCGCGAGCACCTGCACGAGCTGGGCGAGCTGGTCACCCTGGAGGCGGGCAAGATCGGCGCGGAGGCCCGCGGCGAGGTGCAGGAGATGATCGACGTCTGCGAATTCGCGCTGGGCCTGTCGCGACAGCTGTACGGGCGCACCATGGCCTCCGAACGTCCGGGGCATCGGCTCATGGAGACCTGGCATCCGCTCGGTGTGGTCGGGGTGCTGTCGGCCTTCAACTTTCCGGTGGCGGTCTGGTCGTGGAATACCGCCATAGCGCTGGTCTGCGGTGACACCGTGGTCTGGAAGCCTTCGGAGACAACGCCGTTGACGGCACTGGCCTGCCATGCGCTGGTGCGGCGCGCGGCGCTCGACGTGGGCGCGGATCCGGAGATCCATCAGCTGATCCAGGGTGCCGCCGACGTCGGGGAGCGCCTGGTGGACGACGAGCGGGTCGCCCTGGTCAGCGCGACGGGATCGGTGCGGATGGGCCGCGCGGTGGGCCCGCGGGTGGCGGCTCGGTTCGGCCGCTGCCTGCTGGAGCTGGGCGGTAACAACGCGGCGATCGTCACCCCGTCGGCCGATCTGGAATTGACCACGCGCGCAGTGGTTTTCAGTGCGGCGGGCACCGCTGGGCAACGCTGCACCACATTGCGGCGGGTGATCGCGCACAGGGACGTCGCCGGGCCGTTGACCGACAGGCTGTGCGGCGCGTATCACCAACTGCGCGTTGGTGATCCGCTCGACGACGGGGTGCTGGTCGGCCCGCTGATCAACGGTCGGGCCTACACCTCCATGCAGGACGCGCTCGCCCGCGCCCTCGCCGACGGGGGTGAATTGCTGTGCGGCGGTGAGCGTGTCATCGTCAACGGCGAGGAGTCCTACTACGTGCGCCCGGCCATCGTGCGCATGCCCGCGCAGACCGAGGTGGTGCGCGAGGAGACCTTCGCACCCATCCTGTACGTCCTGGCCTACGACGATCTCGACGACGCGATCACCCTGCACAACCAGGTCCCCCAGGGCCTGTCCTCCGCGGTGTTCACCCGCGACCAGCGCGAAGCCGAACGATTCCTCGCCGCCGACGGCTCGGACTGCGGCATCGCCAACATCAACATCGGCACCTCGGGCGCGGAGATCGGCGGCGCGTTCGGCGGCGAGAAGCACACCGGCGGCGGCCGCGAATCGGGTTCGGACTCCTGGAAGGCGTACATGCGCCGCGCCACGAACACGATCAACTACTCCACCGAGCTCCCGCTCGCGCAGGGCATCGAGTTCGGCTGAGCGAAACGGAGCTTTCTCCGGCCGTGCCGCGGCCGTTGCGGGTTTCGGTACCCATGTCCGCGCCTCGCACCCGTTCCACATGCGGTTCGGGCAGGGTGTCGGTGGCGGAGTGCAGACTGAAGCGCATGGATCAGTTCTCCCGGCCTACGCAGGAGTGGTTCGACGGCGCGTTTCCCGCGCCGACGGCCGCTCAGCTGGGCGCATGGCGTGCGATTGCCGCCGGGGAGCACACGCTGGTCATCGCGCCGACCGGGTCCGGGAAGACGCTGTCGGCGTTTCTGTGGGCGATCGACCAGCTCGCGGGGCGACCTCCGTCGCGGGAGGCGGGCGGTACCAGCGTGTTGTACATCTCACCGCTCAAGGCGCTGGCGGTGGACGTCGAGCGCAATCTGCGCGCACCGCTGGTCGGCGTCACGCAGACCGCCGAGCGGCTGGGGCTGCCCGCACCGGAGATCAGCGTCGGGGTCCGCTCGGGCGATACCACCGCGGCGGCGCGCAGATCGCTGCAGCGCACCCCGCCGGACATTCTGATCACCACCCCCGAATCGCTGTTCCTGATGCTCACCTCGGCCGCGCGGGAGACGTTGCGCTCGGTGCACACCGTCATCGTGGACGAGGTGCACGCCATCGCCGGCTCCAAACGCGGTGCGCACCTGGCACTTTCGCTGGCCCGGTTGGACGGGCTGACCGAGCGTCCCGCGCAGCGGATCGGGCTGTCCGCCACCGTGCGGCCACCGGAGGAGGTCGGCCGGTTCCTGGTCGGCCGCGCGCCGATCACCATCGTGGCCCCGCCCGCACCGAAGACCTTCGATCTGTCGGTGCGGGTGCCGGTGGCGGATATGACCGAGCCGGATCCGGCCGGTGATTCGGATCAGCCCGGTTCGATCTGGCCGCACGTCGATTCGGCGATCGTGGATCTCGTTCTGGCACACCGGTCCTCGATCGTCTTCGCCAATTCGCGGCGGCTGGCCGAACGGCTCACCGCCCGATTGAACGAGTCCTACGCCGAACGCGTCGGGGCGAGCGACGAGATCCCGGAGACATCGACGTCCCCCGAACCGGCTCGGCGCACTCCCGCGCTGCTGGGCGCGACCTCGGATGTCAATCACGGCAGCGCGGCGCTGCTGGCCCGCGCCCATCACGGGTCGGTGAGCAAGGAGCAGCGCGCCATCATCGAGGACGACCTCAAGACCGGTCGGCTGCGCTGTGTGGTCGCCACGAGCAGTCTCGAACTCGGAATCGATATGGGTGCGGTCGACCTCGTGGTGCAGGTGGAGGCGCCGCCCTCGGTGGCCAGCGGCCTACAGCGCGTCGGGCGGGCCGGGCATCAGGTCGGCGAGATCTCCCGCGGCGTCATCTTTCCCAAACACCGCACCGACGTGATCCACTGCGCGGTCGCCTCGATGCGCATGACCGCCGGTCAGATCGAACAGCTGCGCATTCCCGCGCATCCGCTGGATATTCTGGCCCAGCAGACCGTCGCGGCCTGCGCCCTGGATCCGATCGACGTGGACACCTGGTTCGACATCGTCCGCAGCACGGGAAGCTATGCGACGCTGCCGCGTTCGGCCTACGAATCGGTGCTGGATCTGCTGTCCGGGCGCTACCCCTCGGACGAGTTCGCCGAGTTGCGCCCGCGCGTCGTGTGGGACCGCGATGCGGGCACGCTGACCGGGCGTCCGGGGGCGCAGCGCCTTGCGGTCACCTCCGGCGGCGCGATTCCGGATCGCGGCCTGTTCCCGGTGTTCATGGTGGGCGAGAAGGCTTCCCGCGTCGGCGAACTCGACGAGGAGATGGTGTACGAGTCCCGGGTCGGGGATGTCTTCGCCCTCGGCGCGACCAGTTGGCGCATCGAGGAGATCACCCACGACCGAGTCCTGGTCACCCCCGCCTTCGGCCTCCCGGGCCGACTCCCATTCTGGCACGGCGATTCCCTGGGCCGCCCGGCCGAATTGGGTACTGCCCTGGGCGAATTCGTGCGTACAGCCGGTCAGGCGATCGAACGCGCGCCCGAGGCCAGGATCGACGCACTGCTCGGCGCCGCGGCATCACCCGGCCCGATCTATTCCTCCCCCCCGGACTCGACCGCCCAGGCCTTCCCCGAATCCACATCATCGAGCGGCTCACAGCGCCGCGACACGTCGGCGGGTGTCAACGACATACAGGCACCCGCGTCCGCCGCACGGTCGGGTTCCGCCGCGCACTCGCGCTCCTCGGAGCTGTCGCCATCCGACGGCGCTGCCACCGAGCACCGGTCCGGGAACTCCGGTTCCGCCGAATCCGTATCGTCCGGCCGATCATCGCGGCGCGGTACAGCGCCGGACGACGGCGGATCGGCGGATTCGCATCGCGAGCACGCCGGTGCGACAGGCGGCCGGGCGAGCAGTTCGTCCCGCCGCAAGGGCCGAGGCGTCACCGATCTCGACGACCTCGGGAATATCGTCCACGCCGCCGGGCTCGACGATTTCGCCACCGCCAATCTGGTTGCGCTGCTGCGGGATCAGCGGTCGGCGACAGGGCATCTGCCGACCGATCGAACGTTGCTGGTGGAGCGGTTCCGCGATGAGCTCGGTGATTGGCGGGTGGTGTTGCATTCGCCGTACGGGTTGCCGGTGCACGCGCCGTGGGCGCTGGCGGTGGGCGCGCGGCTGCGTGAGCGCTTCGGAGTGGACGCCGCACCGCAGGCCTCGGACGACGGGATCGTGGTGCGCCTGCCCGACACCACCGACGACCCGCCGGGTGCGGATCTGTTCGTCTTCGAACCGGACGAGATCGATGACGTGGTGACCGAACAGGTCGGCGGCTCGGCGCTGTTCGCGTCCAGGTTCCGGGAGTGCGCGGCGCGGGCGCTGCTGCTGCCGCGCCGCGATCCGGGCCGCCGCGCACCACTGTGGCAGCAGCGCCAGCGCGCGGCGCAACTGCTGGATGTGGCGCGCAAGTTCCCGGATTTCCCGATCCTGCTGGAGACCGCGCGCGAATGCCTGCAGGACGTCTACGACCTGTTCTCCCTGCGCGAATTGCAGACCGGGATCGCCCACCGCAAGCTGCGACTGGTCGAGGTCGAGACCGCCACGCCCTCACCGTTCGCCAATGCCCTGCTGTTCGACTACATCGCCCAGTTCATGTACGAGGGCGACAGCCCGCTGGCCGAACGGCGTGCCGCGGCGTTGTCGCTGGACTCGGGACTGCTGGCCGAACTGCTCGGCCGGGTGGAACTGCGGGAATTGCTCGACGCCGCGGTACTCGAGCTCACCGAACGCGAGTTGCAGCGCCTGACTCCCGAACGCCAGGCCCGCGACGCCGAGGCGCTGGCGGATCTGCTGCGTCTGCTGGGCCCGCTGACCCCCGACGAGGCGGCGCGGCGATGCACCGCCGATCCCGAGCCGTGGTTCGCCGAACTCGCGCGAGCCCGTCGCGCCCTGGCGGTTTCCTATGCCGGGCAGCAGTGGTGGGTGGCGATCGAGGACGCCGCGCGGCTGCGCGACGCCCTGGGGGTGCCGCTGCCGATCGGGGTTCCGGCGGCCTTCATCGAGCCGGTCGCCGATCCGCTGGGCGATCTGGTCGGCCGGTACGCGCGCACGCACGGCCCGTTCGGGCTGGAGGCGCTGGCCCGCCGATTCGGCATCGGCCCCGCTGTGGCGGCGACCGCCCTGCATCGGCTCGCCGCCGAAAAGCGGGTCGTGGAAGGCGAATTCACCCCCGGCTCGGCCGGTACGGAATGGTGTGACACCCAGGTGCTGCGCAGGTTGCGGCGGCGCTCGCTGGCCGCGGCGCGCAAGGAGATCGAACCCGTCGCGACCACCGCCTTCGCCCGATTCCTGCCCGCCTGGCAGCAGGTGGGCACCGGTCAGCTGCGCGGCGTCGACGGCGTGGCCGCGGTCGTGGAACAGCTTGCGGGCGTACCGATTCCGGCCTCGGCATGGGAGTCCCTGATCCTGCCCGCCCGGGTACCCGACTACTCACCCGCCATGCTGGACGAGCTGATGTCCACCGGCGAGGTCATCTGGTCCGGCCACGGCTCCCTCACCGCCAAGGACGGCTGGATCGCCATGCACCCCACCGACCAGGCCTCCCTCACCCTCCCCCCGCCCGACGACATCGACCTCACCGAAACCCAGATCCAACTCCTGCTGGCCCTGGGCGCCACCGTCATCCCGCAACCATCCCGCGACAGCCCGCCTTCGCCCGACACGGCCCCGGAATCGCTCACCGATCGCCCCGGCCGACAGAATTCGGCGAAGGCCCCGGCACGGAACTCGAACGCACGCAGCCCCCAGGTGACTGATTCCACCGATGACTCGAACCGCGGACCAGGCGCACACAGACGCGCTCTCCCGACCGGTTCTCCCAGCGCGGCGGGCAGGCGGCCCCCCGATACTCCCGCCGAGGAGCTGGACAATGGGCACGCCGCGACACCGCAGAATTCCCGGACCAGCACCCCCGGGCCAGCGAACGATCCGGCACAGAGCGCGGATCATGCGGCAGCGCAACCGATGCGGGCCCAAGTAGTGCCGTCGGCCGGCGGGGCGTACTTCTTCCGGCAGCTCTCCGATGCCACCGGACGGCTCGATGACGCGGCGGTGGCGGCCGCACTGTGGGAGCTGGTGTGGGCCGGACACGTCGCCGGTGACACCTTCGCGCCGGTGCGGGCGCTGCTGTCCGGGACCGCGCGCAGCACCACCACGCATCGCACACCCCGGCGCACGCCACGCGGGCGGACGTATCTGCCGCGGGCGAATATGCCCTCGCGCACGGGGCCGCCGACCGTGGCCGGGCGCTGGTCGCTGCTACCGGAACGAGTGGCGGACAATACGATTCGCGCACACGCCACGGCCGATCTGCTGCTGGAACGGTACGGGGTGCTGACCCGGGGTTCGGTTCAGGGCGAACAGGTTCCGGGCGGATTCGCGCTGATGTACCGCGTGCTCACCGAATTCGAGGACCGCGGCCGGTGCCGCCGCGGCTACTTCATCGATTCGCTCGGCGGTGCGCAGTTCTCCACGACCGACGTGGTGGACCGGCTGCGTTCCTTCGACACCGAACGATCCGCCGAATTCGAACGCGCACAACGTGCTTCGGATACCGCCCTGGCGCTGGCCGCCTGCGACCCCGCCAACCCCTACGGCGCGGCGCTGCCCTGGCCGAAGGGCGCGACCGAGGGCGCGGGACATCGGCCCGGGCGCAAGGCGGGCGCACTCGTGGTCCTGGTGGACGGCGAACTCACCCTCTACCTGGAACGCGGCGGCAAGACCCTGCTGACCTTCACCGAGGACCCGAACCAGCGCACCCGCGCCGCCACCGCGCTGGCCGCGCTGGTGCACGACCGCCACGTCGACTCACTGGTCGTGGAACGCGTGGACGGAGATTCCGTGCACGGCAACACCTTCGCCGCTTTCCTCACCGAAGCCGGTTTCGCCGTCACACCCCGCGGCTTCCGCTTACGGAGCCGACCCTGAGCGCGCACGGCCGAACCGGTAGTCCGCGGCACCCGGTCCTTCGGCACATCAGCGGCGGATCGGGACGTGTGAGGAGATCCGAGCCATCGGGTGCGGCACCCCGCCCGGAGCCGGAGTGCGCACGGCGCCCGAGGTACACAGCGCGACGAGAACGCATCCGGGCATCGCGACACGACGGAGATCGATCACCCGGCGGGGGCCACCATGCCCGAGGGTGACACCGTTTTCCGGACCGCGGCGAGACTACGGACAGCGTTGGCTGGAAAGACGTTGGTACGCAGCGATTTCCGCGTCCCGCGTTATGCGACGCTGGATCTGGCCGGACAAACCGTCGAGGAGGTCGGCAGTTACGGCAAACATCTGTTCGTGCGGACCCCGACGATCAGCGTTCACACGCACCTGAAAATGGAGGGTGAGTGGCGGGTGTTCGCCCAAGGTCAGCGCTGGACCAAACCGGCGTTCACCGCGCGGCTGATCCTCGCCACCGCCGAGGCCGAGGCCGTCGGCTTCGCATTGGGAACCGTGGAGGTGCTGCGGCGCGAGCAGGAACACACCGTCCTGGACCGGCTCGGCCCGGATCTGCTCGGCCCGAATTGGGATGCGGCCGAGGCGGTTCGCCGCTTGGCCGCCGAACCGGACCGCCCGATCGGCCTGGCCCTGCTCGACCAGCGCAATCTGGCCGGAATCGGCAATATCTTCCGCAGCGAGATCTGTTTCGTGGAACGCGTCGACCCGCGACGCCCGGTCGGCTCGGTGCCCGACCTGCCCAGCCTGGTCGATCGCGCCCATCGAATCCTGCACTCCGCCGCACACGATCCGCCCTGGCGACCGTACGTCTACCGCCGCAATCGCCAACCGTGCCGCCGCTGCGGCACCACCCTCACCCTGACGCTCGTCGGCGATGGCCCGGACAGCGAACGCGCGATCTACTTCTGCACCGGCTGCCAGGAGTGAACCCGGCACTCGCACATCTCCCCCACGACGCGCCCGTCCACTGCACAGTGATGTTTGCCACTCAATAGCTAATATCTCGTTCAGCCCGTACGACATCCCAGTCGATGGGAAAACACGAGACGGGTCGCCCATGACCGCAGCCAACGCCCGACGCATCGCGCGCATCACCGTCCAGCTGGTGTACGCGCTGATCGCGCTGGCCATGATGCTGCTGTTCAGCTACCTGTTACTGCATACTGCGTACCACCCCGGATAGCTCGCGGCGCGAACCCGACTCAGCGCACGAACGCACAACTCGACTCCTACAGGCTGTTGCGCAGCTCGTCGACGGCACAGCACGCATCCTCGACGTGCCCGTTCGCCGAAGAATTTCCCGTGCGCGAAGGGCGGATCGCCGACCATGGTCACCTCGTACGGCTCGCCCTCGTAGTAGAGGGCCGCCGACACCGAGCCGTTCGGCAGTCGTCGGATGTGACCGGGCGCGTGGCGGTCTGGATCACCGCCTGTCAGGTAACCGGCGCGAACACGCCTCGGCACACGCACCCGGGCCGGGCCTCGCCACGACAGACCGAATCTCGTCATCACCGACAACGGTGCCGCACTCGTCGGCATGGCCGACTATGAGCGGCTGCCGAGCCCGCGGCACGACTCACCGCAGCGGGAATTCAGTCCTCGATCGGGACGGGCTCGAGAATCTCCGGACGCGGTTCCGGTGCCGCTGCTCGCAAGGCGTCGGCCGAGATGTCGTCCGGTTGGGTCTGCGAACGGATCTCGGCGTCCACCCGGGCGTTGTAGGTGGCGACCTCCCGCGCGATGCGCTCCTCGTTCCAACCCAGGACCGGCGCGACCAGCCGGGCCGTCTCCTCGGCACAGGCCACACCGCGGTGGGAGTACTCGATGGAGATGCGGGTGCGACGGGCCAGGATGTCGTCCAGATGCAGCGCGCCCTCGGCGGTGGCCGCGTAGACCGCCTCCACCCGCAGATAGGTCGGGGACTCGGTGATCGGTTGCAGCAGATCGGGATCGTCCGCGGCGAGATCCAGGACGTCGGTGACCAGCGAACCGTAGCGGTCGAGCAGATGCTCGATCCGATACGGATGCACGCCGTAGGTCTGAGCCAGCTGCGGGGCCTGGTTGAGCAGGGCGAAATAGCCGTCCGCACCCAGCAGCGGCACCTTCTCGGTGATCGACGGCGAGACCCGCTGCGGAATATCCGGCGCCGCGACGTCCACCGCGTCGTAGGCCATCACCCGGTAGGTGGTGTACTTCCCGCCCGCGATGGCGACCAGACCCGGGCAGATCCGCGCGACGGCGTGTTCGCGCGAGAGCTTGGAGGTCTCGTCGCTCTCCCCCGCCAGCAGCGGCCGCAGCCCGGCGTAGACGCCCTGGATGTCCTCGTGGGTGAGCGGGGTGACCAGCACCTGATTCACCTGCTCGAGCAGATAGGCGATATCGGCCTTGGTCGCCGCCGGATGGGCGAGATCGAGATTCCAGTCGGTGTCGGTGGTGCCGATGATCCAGTGGCTCGTACCCCACGGAATGACGAACAGCACCGAGGTCGGGGTCCGCAGGATCAGGGCGGTATCGCTGGCGATCCGGTCGCGCGGCACCACGATGTGCACTCCCTTGGAGGCGCGCACGTTGAAGCGGCCGCGCTGACGCGAGAGCGCCTGGATCTCGTCGGTCCACACGCCGGTCGCATTGATCACCACGTGCCCGCGCACCTGTGTGGTGCGGCCGTCCTCACTGTCGCGCACCGCCACCCCGACCACACGATCGGCCTCCCGCACAAACCCCACCACCTGTGTGGAAGTGCGGATGACCGCGCCGTAGTGCGCGGCGGTGCGGGCAACGGTCATGGTGTGCCGGGCGTCGTCGACGACCGTGTCGTAGTAGGTGACCCCGCCGATCAGCGCGTCCCGCCGAATTCCGGGCGCCAGCCGAAGCGCCGCCGACCGGGTCAGATGATGTTGTCCCGGAACGGATTTCGCACCGCCCATGGTGTCGTACAGCATCAGTCCCGAGGCGACATACGGGCGCTCCCAGAGCCGATGGGTCAGCGGATACAGGAAACGCAGCGGCTTGACCAGATGCGGCGCAAGGGTTTTCAGGCTCAGCTCGCGTTCGTGCAACGCCTCCCGCACCAGGCCGAAGTCCAGCTGTTCGAGATAGCGCAGCCCGCCGTGGAACATCTTGGACGAACGACTCGAGGTCCCCGAGGCCAGATCACGGGCCTCGACCAGCGCGACCTCCAACCCACGGGTCGCCGCGTCCAGCGCGATACCCGCGCCGACCACCCCGCCGCCGATGACGACGACGTCGAAATGGTCGCGCCCCAACCGCTCCCATGCGGCATCCCGCGTGGCGGGCCCCAGATCACCGGACGGCTGAGACTGCGATTGCGATGTCTTCGTCATCCTCGACTCCTCCAGCCGATGCCGAACCGCTCGTTGGTGACGCACACGTCCTGCCCGTTACCGCAAGGTAGCTGGACGTCACTGTAGTGCACCATCGCCCGAACGGCCGGAACCATCGGCCCTGGGAGACTCGCCTGATGATCGTGGCAGTCGACGCTGCCGTTCGGCTCCACGCAGCACACTCCCGGTTGCCACGGCCCCGGGGTGCACGGAGGATTATCCTGCGCCGTTCACAATCATGAACTACTCCTCCCCAAGTGGTCATGGGAAGACTACCAGGCAGGCGTATTCATCGGCCAGGAAAATACTGTCCGTCCGGACACGAATTGCTTGCGGCAGTGCATAATTCGCTTGCCAGGTCCTAATCGCCGAGGGCGCGGGCCAGCCGATCGACCGCCTCACGCAACACCGGAGCATCGAAGGTCGTGAAGCACAGGCGCATCGCGCCGCGGTAGTCCGAATCGACCGCGAACGCGGATCCGGGGACGTAGGCGACACCGTGATCGACTGCGCGCGAGAGCAATTCGGCGGTATCGGTGCCGTCGGTGAAGGCGGCCCACACGAACATGCCACCGGCCGCGTCGGTGCTGACGACCCGATCCCCGAACCGCTCCCGCAGCGCGCCGACCAATGCCTTGGCGCGCTCGCCGTAACTGCTTCGAACCGTATTCACGTGCGCGGCAAGCCAATCCGAGTCGGCGAGCAGTTCGGCGGTGATCTGCTGGGTCAGCGCCGAACCGCACAGGTCCGCACCCTGTTTGAGCAGTTCCACGCCACGACAGACCGCGGCGGGCGCGACCATCCAGCCCGCGCGCAGCGCGGGGGCGAGGATCTTCGACGCGCTGGACAGGCGAATCACGTTGGGCGAGTAGGTCGCAACGGGTTCAGGCGAGGGCCGGTCGAACCACAGTTCACCGTAGGGATCGTCCTCGATCACCCAGAAGCCGTACCGGTCGGCGAGTCCGGCCAGTTCCCCGCGACGCCGCGTGCTCATCGTCACCCCGCGCGGATTGTGGAAGTTACTGACCGTATGCACGACCGCCGGACGTTCACCACGCTCGAGCAGTTCACCCAGAACGTCGACCCGCATGCCCTCCTCGTCCAGCGGAACCGCCACGATCCGCGCTCCCGCGGCCCGGAACACCTGCAGCGCACCGACATAGGCCGGATCCTCCACCACGACCAGTGCGCCGGGATCCAGCAGCACCTCTCCCAGCAGCGACAACGCCTGCTGCGAGCCGTGGGTGACGAACACCTCCTCGATCGGCACCGACCGGCCCAACCGCGCCGATTCCCGCGTGGCGAGCACCTCACGCAGCGGCCCCCAGCCCGCCGACTGCGTGTACTGCAAGCGCGACCGGTCCGTCAGCGCGGACTCGGCCGCCAGCGCGATCCGGTCGCGCGGCATGAGCTGCTCGTCCGGCAGACCACCGGCCAGGCCGATCACCTCCGGCCGCTCGGTCAGCTTCAGCAGGTCGCGAATCGCCGAACTCTGCAGACCGTCGAGACGGCGAGACAATGTGGGCGTAGTCAGCGACATGGGAAACCTCCGAGAGCAGGCACGATAGCCTCACTCTCGCATATTTCACCCAGAATCTGAAATTATTATCTCACATTCTGAGAATCCATATCGGCGTCGTCCGCCTACTGCGACTTCTGGATGAGCTGCGAGATCAGGAACTTCCCGTTGACGTTCTGCACACTGAACACGTCACCGTATTGCGGCTTGTCGCCGTTCGGATGGAGTTCGGTGATGTCGACCTTGAAGGTGTCCGGAGCCAGGGTGTTGATTCGCAGGCAGTACGTGATCCCCTTCGGATAGGCGTCGATGACCTGCTGGCTGACATCTAGTCGGTGCGGAACCACGAACTGCTGCGCCTTCGCGGCGCTGCGCTCGGTGTAGATCCCGTATTCGAAGCCGAGAATCGCACCCGGCCCACTGAGGGTGTCACCCGGACCGTTACCGGTGGTGAGCGCGCCGTTGCTGAAGGTCTGGCAATCCAGGCCCTTGTCGGCTTGCGCGGAACTCGTCGCCCCGCCAGCGCTCTTGTCGCTGCTACCACGCATGGCGAACACGATCACGCCGACGATCGCGAGCACCACGACGACCGCCGCGGCGATTCCGCCGATCAGCACACCGCGGTTGCGGCGCGGCCCGTCGGAGGAAGGCGCGGAGGTCTGCCGCCCCGGGGCGCCGCCCACCTTGAGAACCAGATCGTCGTCGTCCCACAGCGACGACCCCTTGCCGGTGGAAGAGCCGCGGGCCGCGACGCTGGGCTCGCGTGGAGCCGCGAGTTTCTTGGCCAGATCGTCGTCGTCCCACAGCGAGCGCGGCTGCCCGGACTTGCCGTATTGGGACTGCGGCTTGTCGGCAGACTGCTCGGGCTGGCCCGGCGACCGCGGCGGCACGGTCCGCCACCGCGAACCCGTATCCGGCCCACCCTGCTGACCGGCGGACTGATCCGAATACCGCACCGTCTCCTGGGAGCCGGTCGAATCGGGCGAACGGTACTGCTGCGGCGGCTGCACGATCTCGCGGGAGCCGGTCGAGTCCGGCGCACGATACTGCTGCGGCTGCACGATCTCACGCGAGCCGGTCGAATCCGGCGCGCGATACTGCTGCGGCGGCGCGGGCACCGTGGGCGGCGCGGGCTGATCGACCGGCTGCCAGCCAAGGCTGGGCCGCTCGGGAGTATCGGCGGGCTGCCAGCCGACCGAGGGACGATCCGGGCCGTCGGCAGGTTGCCAGCCGACCGATCCACCGCCGGTCGGCGGACCGAACGCATCCACCGGGGGACCGAAATCACCTACCGGCGGGCCGAATCCGGACACGGGCGGTCCGAAACCCGACTCGCCACGATCGCGCGACGGCGGAGCCGACTCCCCCGATTCGTCGTGTTCCGCATCGTCCATGGAGGCCATCACCCGTTCCTTCCCCATGACACCCGCGTGGGGCGGTCTACCAACGACCGCCCCACGTCGAATCAGCTTGCACCGGCGTCCTCCGGCCGGCCAGTACCGATTATCAGTTCTGGACCGAACCACTCCACTGCGTGGTGACACCGGCGACATTCACCGTCTGCGGGGCGTAATTCCCCTCCGGAAGCCTACCAACGTGCGCGGCGGCATCGAGCGCGGCGACCCCGCCCGGCTGCATCCGGATCCAGCCCTCGACCGCCGCCTTGGCCGCATTGGCCTGGGTGGAGTCGATGTAGGTCTCGTTCTTGACGTCGTTGAAACCGGTGCGGGCCTTGAGGTCATCGATACCCGTGGTGTGGGTGTAGGTGGTGACCTTGATCTTGTTGGCCTCGACGTACTCGATCGAGACGCCCGCGTCGCCGGTCCCGGTAGGCGTCCGGTAGCCGACCGTGCCGACGTAGCCGTTGGCGTTGTTGAAGTGGTGCGTATTGGCCACGTACCCGGGCGCGATGCCGCCGCCGTCGATATTCGCGCCGACCTCGGTGTGCGGGCCGTTCATCTGTACGACCGGAGCGGCCGGGGCGGAATGCAGACTCGGCGAGCTCCAGCGCGGCGGCGCCTGCACGGTGCCCTGGTGGGCGTTGCCGTTGCCGGCCAGCCCGTCCATGGTGTTGGTGTCCTGACCGGGCTGCGGCTGCTGGCTCGGCTTCGGCTGGGTATCGCCCGGTCCGGGCACGACGGCCGGTTGCGCCGGGCCGTTCTGCTCCTGAGCGTTCTGCCCCGGCACCGGCAGCGGCGCCACGCGCGGCGTGGTCACGCCCGGCTGGACCGGAGCGACCAGACTCTGATCCGGTTGCGTCCCATCGGAATTGGGCTGGGTGACACCCGGCTGTGGCGAGGTCACGCCCGGCTGCGGCTGGGTCACTCCGGGCTGCGGAGTGTTGCTGTCGTTCGACTGCTGGCCCGGCTTGGTGACGCCCGGTTGCGCCGGCGACTGGCTCTGCGTCGAGGGGCTGGGGTTACCCGCCTGCGTGCCGCCCGGCTGAGCGGGCGTGGTGGGAACCGGGGTCGGACTCACCGGGTCCGCGCCAGCCGGTGCCGCCAGCAGGGTGGCCACCGCGGCTGCGGTAGCCAACGGCAACGACGTCGCCACCGCGCGTTGCACCCGATTCGGCTTACTACGATGATGTTTCACTGCTCGCAGTCCCTTTCCCGAGCACGGCCGCCGTCACGTCGCGCAAGGCCCACCGCACTGCTGTTATCCCTCATCAGATGCCGGACCGCTGGCGCGACCCCGGAGGCCGCTCGCGAATTCCGGTCGGGAAAGGCACCATCCCCCCGCACACGAAACCTGCCAACCGACCCACCACTCACATCTCTGCGGGAAGTGAATCACACGAACAGGTTTCCGGCAACATGTACCGAATTCCCAGTGGCGCAAACGCACTCGTTCCCGTGGGGCGCCTCGTCGAGGGGGCTGATCAGCCGCGACGGACCGGGCCGAAAACGGTGCGCGCGCAGGCTAACCGAGGTCGTCGTGACGCATCAACTGGCGGGCCGCCTCGGTGATCGACCCCGACAGCGACGGGTACACCGAGAAGGTCTGCGCCAGATCGTTCACGGTGAGATTGTTCTGCACCGCCATCGCGATCGGCAGGATCAGCTCCGAGGCGATCGGGGCGACCACCACGCCGCCGATCACCACACCGGTCGCCGGACGACAGAAGATCTTCACGAAACCGCGTCGCAGCCCGGACATCTTGGCCCGCGGATTGGTGTTCAGCGGCAGCATCACCGTGCGCGCCGGGACCTCACCGGCGTCGATCGCGTTCTGGCTCACGCCCACCGTGGCGATCTCGGGACGGGTGAACACCGCCGAGGCCACCGTCTTGAGCCGGATCGGCTGCACACCCTCGCCGAGGGCGTGGTACATCGCGATCCGGCCCTGCATGGCCGCCACCGAGGCCAGCGGGAGCAGTCCGGTGCAGTCGCCCGCGGCGTACACGCCCGGGACCGACGTGCGCGAGACCCGGTCCACCCGCAGATAGCCGCCCCTGTCCAGTTCGATGCCGATCCGCTCCAGGCCGAGGTTGGCGGTGTTCGGGGTGGAACCGACCGTCATCAGGGCGTGCGTGCCGGTGACCGTGCGGCCGTCGGAGAGTTTGACCACGATCCCGTCGGCGGTGCGCTCCACCGCATCCGCGCGCGCCTGCTTGACCAGTTCCACACCGCGTTCGGCCAGCGCGTCCTCGAGTACGAGCGCGGCGTCGGCGTCCTCGCCGGGCATCATCCGGTCGCGGCTGGACACCAGCTTCACCTGGACGCCCATCTCGGTGTAGGCGTTGACGAATTCCGCACCGGTGACACCGGATCCGACGACCACCAGGGTCTTGGGCAGTTCCTGCAGGTCGTACAGCTGCCGCCAGTTCAGGATCCGCTCACCGTCCGGTTCGGCGCCGGGCAACACGCGCGGGCTGGCGCCGGTCGCGATCAGCACCACCTCGGCCTCGAGCACCCGCTCCCCGCCGTCGTTCAGCCTGGCCCGCACCAGATGTGTGGCCAGGCCCGGAATCTGATCGATCAGCTCGCCGCCCCCGTTGAGGATGGTCACCCCGGCGGCCTGGAGCTTGGTGCGGATATCGGAGGACTGCGCCTGCGCCAGGGCTTTGACCCGGGAGTTCACCTCGGACAGCCGCACCTGGGCCTGCGCCGGATGCAGGGTGATGCCCAGATCCCGCGCGCGGCGCAGATCGGTGCGCACGCCGGTGGAGGCGATGAACGTCTTGGAGGGCACACAATCCCACAGCACGCACGCGCCACCGACGCCGTCGCAATCGATCACCGTGACCTCCGCGCCGTGTGCGGATGCCACCAGCGCGGCCTCGTAACCTGCCGGGCCGCCACCGATGATTGCAATGCGGGTCATGGATACCTCCGCCTTCGTGCTGTTCGACCGGGATCTCCGATACTCCGAAAGCGTATCTGTGCGCGTTCACGCGGGCGCGCCCGCCGCATGTTTGCGGGCCGCCGCGGGGACCCGGCCGGATGCGAGGCGCGTGCACCTTCGCCGTACTCCGAGTCATTCGATACTCTTGCCTGGTGCCGATATACGCCGCATACGGATCCAATATGGATCCCGAGCAGATGCTCAAGCGCTGTCCGCACTCCCCCGTGTACGGAACCGGCTGGTTGGAGGGCTGGCGCCTGACCTTCGCCGGGGACGACATCGGCTGGGAGGGACCGCTGGCGACGGTGGTCGAGGAGCCCGGGTCGCGCGTGTTCGTCGTGCTGTACGACGTCCCCGACGAGGACGAGGTCAGCCTGGACCGCTGGGAGGGCTCGGATTTCGGCATACACAAGAAGATCCGGCTGCGCGTCACCCCGAGTTCGGGCACCGGCTCACAACCCGTGCTGGCCTGGCTGTACGTCCTGGACGCCTACGAGGGCGGCCTGCCCTCGGCCCGCTACATCGGCGTCATCGCCGATGCCGCCGAAAAGGCCGGAGCCCCAGCCGAATACGTACACGCGCTACGCACCCGCAACTCCCGAAACGTCGGCCCCGGGGCTGGGTAGCTGTATCCTTGGCCTCCGCTTCGCTCCGGCGTGTTCGCGGCCCCCAAGGCTCGCCGCTGAGCACTCGAGACTCGGGCTTCGCCCATGCGCTGTGTTCGATTGCCTCCGCTTCGCTCCGGCGTGTTCGCGGCCCCCAAGGCTCGCCGATGACCACTCGAGACTCGGGCTTCGCCCATGCGCTTCGAGTGCTCATCGGCGAGCCGGCCGCGAACGGTCGCTCGAAGGCTCGCTCCGTGCGGGGCCGGGAAAGTGCGCACCTTTCGATTTACCAGGTGATGTAGGTCGAGAACACTGATTCACCAGGTGAACTAGGTCGAGAACACTGATTCACCAGGTAACCAGGTCGAGAACACTGTGGCCGCATCCGATATGGATGCGGCCACGTGAGAGATGTTGTGCTAGCTCGCGTTCAGGACCAGGTTGGTGAGCACGCGCACGCCGACGGCGAGGGCCCGTTCGTCCAGGTCGAAAGTGGGCTGGTGCAGGTCGAGCTGTTCGCCGTGGCCGGACCACACGCCGAGGCGGGCCATCGCGCCGGGGACCTGCTCGAGGTACCAGGAGAAGTCCTCGCCGCCGCCGGACTGCGGTGTGTCGGCCAGGGCGTCGGGACCGACGGCGCGGATGGCGTCCTCGAACATCCGGGTGGCCTGTTCGTCGTTGACCACCGGCGGGACGCCGCGCTTGTAGTTCAGCTGATACCGCACGCCCGTGGGCGCGAGCAGCCCGTCGACGATCTCGCGCACCATCGGCTCGAGCAGCGACCAGGTCGTGTGATCGCCGGTGCGGACGGTTCCGGTGAGCATGCCCGTCTGCGGAATCGCGTTGGGAGCCTTGCCCGCCGAGACCGCGCCCCACACCATCACGGTGCTGGTGCGCGGATCGATGCGGCGGCTCAGCAGTCCGGGCAGACCCGTGATGACGGTGCCGATCGCGTACACCAGATCGCTCGTCAGATGCGGACGCGAGGTGTGCCCGCCGGGCGAGTCCAGCACCAGTTCCACGGTGTCCGCGGCGGAGGTGATGGCACCCACCCGCACGCCGACGCGCCCGGCCTCGAGCCGGGGATCGCAGTGCAGCGCGAACGTCCGCGAAACGTCCTCCATCGCACCCGCAGCGACCATATCGATGGCCCCGCCCGGCATGACCTCCTCGGCGTGCTGGAAAACCAGCCGCACACCGACCGGCAGATCCGGCACCTGGGCCAGCGCCGAGGCCGCGCCCAGCAGGATCGCGGTGTGCGCGTCGTGACCGCAGGCGTGCGAGACGCCCGGCACGGTCGAGGCGAAGGGCAGTCCGGTGTACTCCTGCAGCGGCAGCGCGTCCATATCCGCGCGCAGGGCGATCCGCGGGCCGTCGGGACCGATATCACACAGCAGGCCGGTTCCGGTAGGCAGTTTGCGCGGCTCGAGTCCGGCCTTGATCAGCCAGGACTCGACGAATTCGGTGGTCGCGAATTCGGTGCGGGACAACTCCGGGTTGGTGTGCAGATGCCGCCGCCACCCGATCAGATCGTCCGCGTTCCCACGGAGCCACGCGTCGACGATCGCGCGCCCCGCACCCGGACCACCGGGTTCCGACGGGTCCGCCTCATCCGGGCCCGCCGCCGCTGCGGTTCGGCCATCTGTGCTCACCGAAAATCCTCCTGTCGCTGAACGCTGTGTTCCAACAACCGTTCTCTATGGAATTGATCGCCCGCGACCTGTATCGCGGTACGCGCCAACGCCGTGGCCCCATCGATCACCGCCAGATCCGCGGAATCGGTCACGCATGCCGCCGCGAATTCCGGCTGATGCGTCACCGATCCCGCGGCATCGATGCCGATGACCGGATGGATGCCCGGGATGGCATTGGTCACGTTGCCCATATCGGTACTGCCCAGCGGACGTGCCGCCGCCAGTTCCGGAGCCAGCGGTACCCGGCCGATACCGGCGATCTGCTCGCGGTAGGCACACAGTACTGCCGCATCGGGCGTGAGCTCGGTATACGTGGGCGAGAGCGTCCGGATGTCGTGGGTGGTTCCGGTCGCCAGCGCTCCCGCCTCGAAGCAAGCCGATGCGCGTCGCATCAGATCTTCGAGGGATGCGGAGTCGGCTGCCCGTAGGTAATACAGCAGTTCCGCGTGCTCGGGCACGATATTGGGGGCCACGCCGCCGGACTCGACTATACCGTGCAGTTGCTGTCCGGGCGCGAGATGTTGACGCAGCAACCCCAACGCAACCTGCGCGACGGTGACCGCGTCACCGGCGTTGCGGCCCTGTTCGGGGGCCGCGCTGGCGTGTGCGGCCCGGCCGTGGAACGTGATGGACAGATCGGCCAGGGCCAGCGAGCGCGCATCGACGATGTCGTGCGGCCCCGGATGGACCATCATCATCATCGCCACGCCGTCGAACACACCGCGTTCGAGCATGAGTACCTTGCCACCGCCGCTCTCCTCGGCCGGTGTGCCGAACACCTTCACCGTGATCGCACACGCGTCGGCCACCTCGGCCAGCCCGAGGCCGGCTCCCACCGCCGAGGCGGCGATGATGTTGTGCCCGCAGGCGTGGCCCATTCCTGGCAACGCGTCGTACTCGGCACAGATTCCCACGACGAGCGGGCCGTGGCCGTAGGTCGCGGTGAACGCGGTATCCAGCCCGGCAACCCCGGTCTCGACGGCGAATCCGCGTTCGCGCAGCGGCTCGAGGGTTCTGGCGGCGCTGCGGACCTCCTCGAACGCCAGCTCGGGTTCGGCGTGGATGGCATGGGACAGCGCGATCAGCTCCGCGGCGGCGCGGGCGATTCCGGCGTCGGCGGCAGCGGTGAGCGTCGGATCGGCCGGTCCGAGGATGGGGTCGGGCGACGGATCCGCAGGCTCGGGCTGTCGGTCGGCGCCGCGATATGCCATGGCATCAGTCTCGCACCCGAGACCAGGGTTGCGGAGTGTTGGCCGGGATGCCCGCGGATCCGGTGACGGCGACCCGCGGGCGTAACCGGTGATCAGGCCTGGAAGGCCAGGTTCTCCTGGGTGGTCGGCACCGCGAGCCCCGCGAGTGCGCGGCCGTGCAGGGCCCGCTTGATGACCGGCAGATTCGGCTTGCGGTTGCCGGCGAGCGCGGCGGCCCGTTCGACCGCGGCGGCCAGCAGCGCGTCCGCGTCGGCCTTGGCGTCGACGATCCCGGCGGCGATCGCGTCGTCCGCGCCGTAGCGACGTCCGGTGGTCATCGCCTCGACCGCGACCTGATTGGTCAGCCGCTCGGTGACGAGTGCGTTCATCGCCACCGTGAACGGCATGCCGAGGTGGACCTCCGGCAGGCACCAGTATCCGCGATCGGCGCGCATCACCCGGAAGTCGTGCGAGGTGGCCAGCATCGCGCCCGCGCCGAAGGCGTGCCCGTTCACGGCTGCGACAGTGGCCATCGGGAAGGTCAGCAGGCGGCTGAACATGCTGTGCACCCGGTCCAGATACCAGCCGCTGCGGTCGAAGTTGCCGAACAGCCAGTCGGTGTCCAGTCCGTTGGAATAGAACTTGCCGGTCGAGACGGTGACCAGCGCGGCCGGCGGATTGGGCTGCTCGGGCGTGACCCCGGCCCGTTCGACCTCGTCCAGCAGCCCGTGGAAGGTGTCGATCCAGTCGGGGTGGAAGCGGTTCTCGGTGTCGGCCTGTCCCTCGTTGCCGAGGTAGAGCACGAACACGTCCCCGTCACGTTCCAAATACGGCATACGCAGCAGCATAACGACGCCGTACGCACAAGTTACCGGCGAGTCGGTACCGGCACGCGCATCAGATCCTCGGCCACCACCAGCTCGCCGTCGAAGTATTTGCTCGCCTCGAGCCGATGGTCCTCGAGGTCGGCGTAACGCTGGGAGAAATGGGTGAGCACCAGGGTGCGCACGCCCGCCGCCTGCGCCACTCGCGCGGCCTGCGCGGCGGTGAGGTGGCCGTACTCGTGCGCCAGGCCCGCGTCGGTGTCCAGGAAGGTGGCCTCGATGACGAGCATATCGGCGTCCCGCGCCAATTCCTCTACGCCCGAACACATCCGGGTGTCCATCACGAAGGCGAAGCGCTGCCCCCGGCGCACCGTGGAGACCTCGTCCAGGGTGACCACCCGATCCTCGGACAGCCGCAGCGAACCCTCGCGCTGCAGACGACCGATATCCGGTCCGGAGATACCGAATTCGGCCAGCCGCTCGGGCAGGATGCGCCGTCCGTCCGGCTCGATCAGGCGGTAGCCGAAGGTCTCGACGCGATGGTTCAGCCGCACCGCCTCGAAGTCGAATGCCGTGTGCGGCAAGGGAATCGGACCGGCCGCCGCGACCGGCTGTTCGCGCAGCCCGGCGTAGTACGGCACCACATCGCGCAGCCTGCAATAGAATTCGCGGCCCACCGCCGGGAAGCAGATGTCGACCGGATGCGTCACCTGATCGAGGTTCAGGCGCGCGAGCACACCCGGCAGGCCGAGGCAGTGGTCACCGTGGAAGTGGGTCAGGCAGATCCGGGTGATCGAAGCGGCCGAAACGCCCGCGAACGACATCTGCCGCTGAGTGCCCTCACCGGGATCGAACAGCAGCCCCTCGCCGTCCCAGCGCAGCAGATACCCGTTGTGGTTACGCTGGCGGGTCGGCACCTGGCTGGCCGTCCCCAGCACGACGAGCTCACGCGCAGTCACAACTCTGTTCCCACCACATTTTCGACACGACGTCCACCCGCGCACCGCGAGTCCGGCGTGCGCGACGCTACCAGGCACTCCGGGTGACGGCAGGTCACCCGGAAACCGCATGCCGTGACGTTTCGCACTATCGTGAACCCATGCTTGCCGAACAGGCCGCAGCGGCGATCGCCGAGCGCACCGGAGTTCCGCACCACCGTATCGCCGTCGTACTCGGCTCCGGCTGGCAGGATGCCGCCGCCGAGATCGGCGTCCCGACGGCATCGGTGCCCATGACCGAGCTGCCCGGATTCGATGCGCCCACCGCCCTGGGCCACCAGGGCACCGTGCATTCGGTGGCGGTGAACGATTCGCCGGTCCTGCTGATGATGGGCCGTCAACATCTCTACGAGGGGCACGAACCCGCGCAGGTGGTGCACGGGGTGCGCACGGCGATCGCGGCCGGAGCGGACACCGTCGTACTCACCAATGCGGCCGGGGGAATCCGGCCCGGACTGCGGGTGGGCGAGCCGGTGCTGATCTCCGATCACCTCAATCTGACCGGGCGCACCCCGCTCACCGGAGCGTCGTTCGTCGATCTGGTCGACGCGTGGGATCCCGAATTGCGCCGCCTGGCAAAGGAAGTCGACCCGAGCCTGACCGAGGGCGTCTACGCGGGACTGACCGGGCCGCAGTACGAGACGCCCGCGGAGATCCACATGTTCGGCGTGCTGGGCGCGGATCTGGTGGGTATGTCCACGGTGCTGGAGGCCATCGCCGCTCGCGCGCTGGGCGTGCGGGTGCTGGGCATCTCGCTGGTCACGAATCTGGCCGCCGGGGTGACCGGCGAACCCCTCTCGCACGCCGAGGTGCTGGCCGAGGGACGCGCCGCCGCCCCGCGACTGGGCAAACTGCTGCGCGGAGTGCTCGAACGCCTCTGAGGCGGCGGGCCTCTACCACGCGGATGCGGCCGGGCCGCACCGGAATTCGATGTGCCGGAAAGGATGTGCTGATGCTGCGATTCGGTACGGCCGGTCTGCGGGGACCGCTGCGGGACGGTCCGGACGGGATGAACGTGAACACGGTGCTGCGCGCCACCGCCGGCCTGGCCGAGTGGCTGCGCGAGCGCTGCCTGGGCGGCGGCGTGGTGATCGTCGGCCGCGACGCCCGGCACGGATCGGCCGAATTCGCCACGGCCACCGCGGAAGTCCTCGCCGCGGCCGGATTCTCGGTGCTGCCGCTGCCGCGCCCGCTGCCCACCCCGGTCGTGGCCTTCGCCGTGCGCGAACTCGGGGCCGTGGCCGGAGTGCAGATCACCGCATCACACAATCCGGCCACCGACAACGGCTACAAGGTCTACCTCAGCGGCGGCTCCCAGCTGATCCCGCCCGCCGACGCCGAGATCGAGCGTCACATCGAGGCCGTGCGCGACCCGGTCCCCCGCGCCGATCCCCTGCCGACCTCCCCCGACCCGCAACTGCTGGCCCTGCCGCCCGGCACTCCGGTCGCCGATCTGGGCGAGGAGATCGTCCGCCGCTACCTCGACCGCGTCGCCACCCTGCCTGTCCGGCTCGGTGACCCCGGTCCGCTGCCCAGCACGTCCGGTGACCTGGTCGGCGGATCAGACGCACCGCCCGGCGAACCCGATGCACGATCGAGCAGCGCCGGGGCGTCCGCCGCCGCATCGGGCACGGTGTTCGGGCACGATTCGCTGGACGACACATCGACTACCGACGGCGCGGCGCGAATCACTACGACGCCAGCAGATGGCGTCTCGAATCCCTTGCCGCGCAACGCACTCCGCATCGCGCTGACGCCGATGCACGGGGTGGGCGGCGAGCTGGCCGTGGCGGCGCTGCATGCGGCCGGGTTCACCGATGTGCAGGCGGTGGTCGAGCAGTTCGCGCCGGATCCGGATTTTCCGACGGTCGGTTTCCCGAATCCGGAGGAGCCGGGAGCCTCGGATCTGCTTCTCGCCCTGGCCGATCGGATCGATGCCGATCTGGCGATCGCCCTGGATCCCGATGCCGACCGATGTGCCGTCGGGCTGCCCGGACCGGATGGATACCGGATGCTGCGCGGTGACGAGACCGGTGTGCTGCTGGGCGATTTCGTGCTGCGCCACGCCCCCGCGGACGCTCTGGTGGCGACCACCATCGTGTCCTCGCGGCTGCTGAGCAAGCTCGCCCCGGCCCGTGGTGCGCGCTACGCGGAGACGTTGACCGGATTCAAGTGGCTGGCGCGTGCGGGTAGCGGCATGATCGGGTCAGGGCCGGAAGCGGCAGCGGAGCGTAACCACGCAGGCCCCCCGATCATGCCCCGCCTGGTCTACGCGTACGAGGAGGCGATCGGGCACTGCGTGGATCCGGCGGCGGTGCGGGACAAGGACGGGATCTCCGCCGCGGTCGCGGTCGCCGAACTCGTCGCCCGGCTGCGCGCCCACGATCGCGGGCCGCTCGATCTGCTCGACGACTACGCCCTCGAATTCGGCCTGCACGCCGGGGATCAGGTCTCCCTGCGTCTGACCGATCAGGCCGCTGCCGCACAGGTTCTCGCACGTCTGCGGGAGAACCCGCCGGACGCCATCGCCGGTACCCCGGTCACCTGCACCGATATGGCGCGGGTGCGCGGGCCGATGCGCACCGACGCGCTGATCTTCACCGCGGACGCGCTGCGCATCGTGGTCCGCCCATCGGGCACCGAGCCCAAGCTCAAGTGCTATCTCGAAGTGGTCGAACCGGTTTCGTCCCGGGCGGCGCTGCCCGGCGCGAAACGGGTTGCCGCGCAACGCCTGTCCGATCTGCGCAAGTATTTCGAGAACCTCTGAGCTCGTCGCCCCGAATTCACGCCCCTCGCCTCGACCACGCCATCGCTCTCGGCACACCGCCGTCCGGCGCCGGAATTCCATGGCCCAGCACCCTTCCGCGGCACCCGGTCGCGGCCGCATTCGGATCGCCGACGCCGCCCCCCGGCTCGAGACCAGATCCGGGTCAGCGCGGCCCGAATTGGCGATCGCCCGCGTCACCGAGTCCGGGCACGATGTAGGCATCGGCATTGAGCCCGGTATCGACCGTCGCGGTGACCAGCCGGACGGGCAGTCCGGACTCTTCGAGCGCCGCGACGCCCTCGGGCGCGGCGACGACGCAGACCGCGGTGATGTCGGTGGCGTCGCGGGCGGCCAGCAGTTCCAGGGTGTGCCGCATCGAACCGCCGGTCGCCAGCATCGGATCCAGGACGAATACCGGTACACCGGCCAATGTCTCGGGCAGCGACTCCATGTACGGCACCGGCTGATGGGTGCGTTCGTCGCGGGCGATGCCGACGAAGCCGACCCGCGATTCCGGAATCAGCTCGCTGGCGGCGTCCACCATGCCGAGCCCGGCCCGCAGCACCGGCACCAGCAGCGGCGGACGCGCCAGCCGCACACCCTCGGTGACCGCGACCGGAGTGGTGACCTCGAACGTCGTCAGCGGCGCCTCGCGCAACGCCTCGTAGATGAGGATTCCCGTCAGATCCCGCAGTGCGCCACGGAAAGCCGGGTTGGGTGTGCGCACATCGCGCATGATGGTCAGCAGGGTGGAAACGAGCGGATGATCCACGATATGCGTTCGCATGAGGGAACGATAAGGTTTCTGTCGGGTCCTGGCCCGCACTCCGTCCGGGAATTTCTCCCTCCCGGAGTGGAACCGTTCTCGTGGAGCCTGCGTCAAACTACTCGGATGACGTAATCTGCCACCAGACCAGCACGATGGGGGATTGTGATGCCAAAGATCTCGGTCGACACCGAGGGCCTTGCCGCCTACGGTGCGACAGCCGGCGGACTGGCCGGTGAAATGGCTTCGGCCGCAACGGCGGCGGCAGCGGCGGACCCGGCCCTGCTCGGCCCGATCTTCGGGCTCGTCGGGGGTGATTTCCTCACCGCGTACTCCGCGGCCCACGCCGGGCACGTCGCCTCGATCGGCCAGCTGTCCGCGGTGCTCGGCACCATGGGCACCGCCGCGGCCGGCGCCTCGGTCAGCTACGCGGAGAACGATGCCGAGCGCGTCACCGCGATGCACGCCGTACAGGAAGAGCTCCAGGCATGATCGCCGGGATCGACCTCGACGCGCTGGCCAAGCCGCTGGTCGATCTGGTCGCCAGTTTCGGCACCGGCGTGCTGCCCACCGGCGGCCCCGCCGATGCGCTGCGCCAGACCTCCACGACGTTGGACGGCATCCACAAGGCCGGTAGCGCGAGCATCAACCAGATGACCAACGCCTGGAACGGCCGCGCCGGCGACGCCGCGATGGACAAGGCGATGCAGGTGCAGACCTCCGCCGCGAACATCTCCGATCGCGGCACGAACATGGCCGACGTGGTCAGTCAGGCCGCGTCCACGGTGCAGACCGGCCAGCAGAAACTCGCCGGAATCCTGCAGGACTTCGTGCACCAGGTGAACGTGCTGGGCCCGGCCGCCACCACGCCCGTCGGCCTGACGACCGTGGTCACCTCGGCGATCGACCACTTCGGCCAGGCGGTGGGCGTGGTCGGGCAGGTGCGTTCGGACCTCGACACGCACACCGCCTCGATGACCCAGCTGACCCCGGCCCCGTCCACCCCGTCCACGGTCGGCACACCGGTCAATACGGCTTCGCTGATCTCCCAGGCCAGCAGCGGCGCGGAGACGGCGTCCTCGCTGCTGGGCGGCGTATTGTCCAGCGGAGGTTCGGCGGTCGGCTCGATGACCACCCCCGCCTCGGCCAAGGCCTCGAAAACCTCCACAGCGGCGAACAGCAGTACCGACAAGACCACCAAGAACGGCGGCGTGATGATCACGCTGCCCGACGGCACCCAGGTCGAAGCGCCCAATCAGAAGGCCGCGACGGCGGTCAAGGCGGCTATCGGCTGCTGCGGCACCCCCTATGTGTGGGGCGGTAACACCCCTGGTCAGGGCCTGGATTGCAGTGGCCTGACGAAATACGCGTACGGCCAGGCGGGTGTCGACCTGCCGCGCCTGGCAGCCGATCAGAGTCAAGGCGCGACACAGGTCGGTCCCGGCGATGTGGAGCCGGGCGACCTGGCAATCTGGGATGGTCACGTCGCCATGGTGGTGGGTAACGGGAAGATGGTCGAGGCCGGAGATCCGGTGCAGATCGACGCGATTCGAACGGAGAACATGGGAATGGCGTTCCACGGCTTCTACAGGCCCACGTCATGAGCGCGCCGCAGCAACCGCAGAAGGAGATCCCGAACGTCACGGTCGCCTCGAGCACCAATCGTTCCGGCACCATCTCCGTGCGGGCGACCGATCAGGGCATGCCGGTGGAGATCAAGTTCGAGCGCAGCGAATACCGTTACGGCGCACAGGCTCTGGCCGCGGAGATCCTGCGCCTGACGAAGCGTTCGGCGATCGTGGCCAAGGCCCGCAGGCGGGAGCTGCTGGCCGAATCGGGCATGCCGGTCGAGATCCTCGACAAGCTCGGCCTGCCCACCCGCCAGACCGCCGTGGACGAGCTGGACCGCATGGACGACGAGGACACCGGACCCACGAGCTGGATGAGGCAGGTTTGAGCGTATGAGTGCGGAGATGGATGCTCTCGTCGCCGCGGCGACCGAGAAGCTGGAGGCGCTCGAGGCGGCGCTGCACGGCCTCGGGCAGGTGCGCGGCAAGCACACCACCGACGACGGTCTGATCAGCGTCGAGGTGAACAGCGACGGCGCCCTGGTCGGCCTGCGGCTGGCCGAGTCGATCACCTCTCGTCCCCCCGCCGACGTGGGGCAGGCCATCATCCAGGCCTGTACACAGGCGGCCCAGGATGCGGGCGAACAGCGGTCGGCGGTCGTCGCGACGCTCAATTCGAGCTTCGCCACACCGCAGGCGGGAAATGTTGTGGGGCGGGCCGAATAGTGCCACAGGCGCAGGGTCGATAGGCTCACGGTCATGGCTTCTGGAGACATCGTCCCGATCGAGCTCGGCCTGACCGACGGCGATCTCGTCACCCTATGGGCACCGCGCTGGCGCGACGGTGAGGACGAGTGGGAGGCATTCCTCGGACACGAGGACGCTCTGTACGGTTTCGACTCGGTCGCGGAGCTGGTCGCGTTCATCCGGACCAACGACGACAACGATCTGGTCGACCATCCGTCGTGGAAGGTCATCGCCGGATTGTCGGCCGCGGAGCTGGAGCCCGAGGAAGAGCACATCTTCGATCTGGTCGCGGTGCCGGAGCTGGCGGCGGGTGATCCCGATCCGGAGGCCATCGCCGAGCTCGACGCGACGCTCGACATGGCCCGCACGATCGCGGAGGTGTGCGAGCTCGAGGTGGCGACCAAGTTCTTCGACTCGCATCCGGAGATCGGCGTGCTGTCCTCGGGGATGAGCGCCTTCTTCGGCCGCGAGGGCGAGGAGCTGTGGGGGAAGATCGGCGCGGCCATCGTCAAGGACTGGGACGAGGTCGTGGACGCCATCGATGCGGTGGTGAAATCGCCCGAGGTCGACGCGGACGCGGTATCCGTCGCCGAGGCGGAACTGCTTGCGGCGGAACAGAATATCGTCGACGCCGAGGACGCGGCCGAGAACGACGAGGACGACGAGATCGAGCAGGTCGACCTCGACGCGGAGGACGAGGAGGCCGAGGACGAGGAGGAGACCTTCTGGCACAGCGTCGGCATCGACCCGGTCCGGATCGTCACCTCCGAGGGCCAGTTCTTCACGCTGCGTTGCTACCTCGACGACGAACCGGTGTTCCTCGGCAGCAACGGCCAGATCACGGTCTTCGGCTCCGAGCGCGCCCTGGCCCGCTATCTGGCCGACGACCACGATCACGATCTGGCCGCGGTGAGCACGTACGGCGAGGTGCACACCGCCGCGATCGACGGGTCGCTGGAGGTGGAGGTCTCCGACGAGAACGTCTACGTCCTGCCCGGCCTGGCCGACGATCTGGCCGAGGGCCCCAAGGCGGTGGATCTCGATCAGCTCGACCTCGCGGTCGAATTGTTCACCGACGCGGCCGATTACGCCGATGACGACGACGTGGAACAGGCGCTGGCCAAGTCCACCTCACTCGGCTCGTACGTCTCGTACCTGCTCGAGCCCGACCCGAGCCGGATGGCGCCCAGCCCGCCCTTCGCCGCCGAGGCCGAAGCGTGGCGCGCCCTGGAACGCGCCTTCGAGAGCCGCCTGCACAAGGACTGAAACCCCGCGCCGGGCAGGCGCGGGGTGGGGTCGGCTAGCCCAGCAGTACCGCGTAACCGGGCTTGATGAGTTCGTCGATGATGCGGAGGCGTTCGGGGAAGGGGATGAAGGCGGACTTCATGGCGTTGATGGTGAAGCGTTCGAGATCGCTCCAGCCGTAACCGAACGTGTCGACGAGTTTGAGCATTTCGCGGCTCATGCTGGTATCGCTCATCAGCCGGTTGTCGGTGTTGACCGTGACGCGGAAGCGCAGCCGAGCCAGCAGGTCGAACGGATGCTTCTCCAGGGAGGGCACCGCGCCGGTCTGCACATTCGAGGACGGGCACAGCTCCAGCGGAATCCGCTGGTCCCGAACGTAATTGGCGACCAGCCCGAGTTTCGGCTCGGATTCGGAGTCGGTGATGTCGTCGGTGATGCGCACACCGTGGCCCAGGCGCTCGCAGCCGCAGAACGCGACGGCCTCGTGGATGGACGGCAGGCCGAATGCCTCACCGGCGTGGATGGTGAAGTGCGCGCAGTTGGCCCGCATGTATTCGAAGGCGTCCAGGTGCCGGCTGGGCGGATAGCCCGCCTCGGCCCCGGCGATATCGAATCCGCCCACGCCGCGATCGCGCCACCGCACGGTCAGCTCCGCGATCTCGAGCGATCGCGCCGCATGCCGCATCGCGGTGAGCAGGCATACCACCCGGATGGGCGTGCCCGCGTCGGCGGCCAGTCGTTCGCCCTCGTGGAAGCCCGCCAGGGTGTGTTCGACGACCTCGTCCAGGGTGAGGCCGCGCTGTAGATGTTGTTCGGGCGCGAAACGCACCTCGGCGTACACCACGCCGTCCTCGGCCAGGTCCAGGGCGCATTCGCGGGCCACGCGGCGCAGGCCCTCGGCGGTCTGCATGACGGCGGTGGTATGCGCGAAGGTTTCCAGATATCGCTCGAGTGATCCGCTGTCTGCCGCATCGCGGAACCAGTTGCCCAGCGCGGCGGCGTCCTGGGCGGGCAACTGGTCGTAACCGCACTGTCCCGCGAGTTCCAGCACGGTCGCGGGGCGCAATCCACCGTCGAGGTGATCGTGCAGCACGGCCTTCGGGGCCTGGCGGATCGAGGCGAGAGTCAAAGGCATCGGTCCAGTCATGTAACGACGCTAGCCGCATCCGCCGAGTTCCGCAGCGAACTCTCCCGGTGTCCACCCCTTCGAGGGCGAATCGTCCCCTTCCGGTTGCCCGCACGTAGCCTGGCCGATTCTCGCCGACGGCCGCCCGAGGGCCCGTGCGGCCCGAGTCGACGCGGTCAGGAGCACCTACGACCGAGCCCGCGCGAGAGAGCCGAGAGATCGGTCGAAGCCCACGCGATCGAGGGCGATTACGACGGAGAGGTGATCCGACCGGATGCCGATCACGACCGCGGCGCTTCGGGCCCGACCGGCACAACCATCGGAGCCGACGCGATCAGGCGTTCAGGGGGCAATACGGTCGAGCACGATCGAGACGTGCACGACCGCATCCGACACGGGCACGGGATCGATGGTGTGCGCGTCGCTCAGGGCCTCGCGGGCGGCGGGGAACGCCTCGGGGGTGTCCGTGTGCAGGGTGAGCAGCGGCTGCCCCGCGACGACGGTCTCGCCGGGTTTCGCATGCATCTCCACGCCCGCGCCGAATTGGACCGGATCACCCTGACGCGCTCGCCCGGCCCCGAGACGCCACGCGGCCAGGCCGACGCCCATCGCGTCGAGCCGGGTGAGCGTGCCGGATCGTTCGGCGGTGAGGATCTCGGTATGCGCGGCGACGGGCAGGGCCGCGTCCGGATCGCCGCCTTGGGCCCGGACCATCGCCTTCCAGTGATCCATCGCACGACCGTCGGCGAGGGCGTCCGCCGGATCGACGTCGCGGATTCCGGCCTGCGCCAGCATTTCCCGGGCCAGGGCGAGGGTCAGTTCGACCACATCGGCGGGACCGCCGCCCGACAGCACCTCGACCGATTCGGCGACTTCGAGGGCGTTGCCCGCGGTCCGGCCGAGCGGGGTGTCCATCGAGGTCAGCAGCGCCACGGTGCGCAGGCCCGCGTCGGCGCCCAGTTCGACCATGGCCGTTGCCAATTCACGCGCCGAATCGAGCGTCTTCATGAACGCGCCCGCCCCGGCCTTGACGTCCAGTACCAGCGCCGCGGTGCCCTCGGCGATCTTCTTGCTCATGATCGAGGCGGCGATCAGCGGAATCGATTCCACGGTCCCGGTGACGTCCCGCAATGCGTAGAGCCGCTTGTCGGCGGGCGCCAGATCGGCCCCGGCGGCGCAGATCACCGCGCCGATCGCCGGATCCGCCAGCATCCGGCGCATTTGCGGGACCGGGACGTCTGCTCGCCAACCTGGTATCGACTCGAGCTTGTCCAGCGTGCCGCCGGTATGTCCCAGGCCGCGCCCGGACAGCTGCGGCACGGCCGCACCGCAGGCGGCGACCAGTGGCGCGAGCGGCAGGGTGATCTTGTCTCCGACACCGCCGGTGGAATGTTTGTCGACGGTCGGGCGCGGCAGATCGGCGAAGCTCATCCGCTGCCCGGACTCGATCATCGCGCCCGTCCAACGGGCGATCTCGCGCCGATTCATCCCGCGCAGGACGATCGCCATCGCCAAGGCCGACATCTGCTCGTCGGCCACCTCGCCGCGGGTGAACCCGTCGACCACCCAGTCGATCTGCTCGTCCGTCAACTCCCCGCCGTCGCGTTTGGCCGCGATCACCGACACCGCCGAATGCACACTCACCATGCCCGACAGACTCCCAGAGGATGCCGAGTACCGGGGAATCTCGTGCGGATTCCGGGGAGAAATGTCCGTTCGCCGATATCCCGTCACGACGCAGCGAATGCGAGACCGGGCCTCGCGCACGGCCGATCGGCACGTAACGCAGCTCACATCCGCCTCTTCGGCCACCCGGTGGGACACCGTAACTCGTTGCACCACAAGACTTTCCGAAACACGGTCAGATCACCCGCGCGGCAAACCGGTTCCAACCGGACGAACCCCCTGTCGAGCGAACGGTCAGCGTCACGGAAAAGCCGTGCGAAAGCTCACATCATTTCCGTCCCGCCGCAAGATCATCGGGCCCGAAGGCAAACGGCAGCAAACGGTTCAGCGGCACCGGACCGTCCGCGTGATCGACCAGCAGATCGCCGCCTCCGTGCTCGTAGAGCAGCTGCCGGCAACGCCCGCATGGCATCAGAACCACCCCGCGGGAATCGCACACAGCAATCGCCAGCAATCTTCCCCCGCCGGACGCGCAGAGGTTACCGACCAGTACACATTCGGCACACAGCCCCAACCCGTATGAGACATTTTCCACATTGCACCCGAGCACCATTCGGCCATCGACAGTGCGCGCGGCGGCGCCCACCGGATACTCCGAGTATGGGGCATACGCATTCTGCATAACTTCGAATGCATTGTGGCGCAATATATCCCAATCAATTTCCGACATTCCGAGGCTCCGCTCGAGCTGGTCGTTCACGGTCGAGGAAAAGCTACCTCGAGCACTTCTGGATATCAGGCAAGGCAAACCTAACTCACGGAATTCCGGTCCAACGAGCGGCACGCCGAATTAGTTCCGCGAATGTCCGGGGATTACAGTTCTGAAAGATCGGTTCAGGTTTGGCCATGCACCGCCGGCCACCGCCGTCGGGGTGTCGGCTCCGGGCACAGAGCTGGTGTATTCAGCTCCAACGGCTCCTGATGTCCGCGCCGAAATCTGCGACCGGATCAGACTGCCGGCCCGCCCGACGGGTCCACAACGACGTTGGAGGCACCGCACTCTATGACCACCACGCTGGAAGCTCCGGCTCAGCCGAAGCGGAAGACTCTGTACCGCGGCGACCCTGGCATGTGGTCCTGGGCGCTGCACCGGATCACCGGTGTGACCATCTTCTTCTTCCTCTTCGTCCACGTGCTCGACACCGCTCTGGTGCGGGTCAGCCCGGACACCTACAACCGGGCGATCGAGACCTACAAGAACCCGATCGTCGCCCTGATGGAGATGGCCCTGGTCGTAGCCGTGCTGTTCCACGCGCTCAACGGCATCCGGGTCATCCTGGTCGACTTCTGGTCCAAGGGCCCCAAGTACCAGCGGCTGATGCTCTGGATCGTGCTCGCGGTCTGGGTGATCGTGGCCGGTATGGGTGTGGGTCGCCAGCTGTTCTACATGATCACGACGGAGCTCTGAGACCATGACCGCACCCGTTCTCGGCAAGTCCTACGACCGCCCCGCCAGCCTCGACTCGCCCCGCACGCCGCGGCGCGCCTCGGGCAACAACTTCGAGAAGTACGCGTGGCTGTTCATGCGCTTCTCCGGCATCCTGCTGATCGTGCTGGTCCTGGGCCACATGACGATCATGCTGATGCTCGACGGCGGCGTGAAGCGGCTCAACTTCGCTTTCGTGGCCGGACGCTGGGCCAGCCCGTTCTGGCAGATCTGGGACCTGGCCATGCTGTGGCTGGCCCAACTGCACGGCGGCAACGGCCTGCGCACCGTCATCGACGACTACTCCCGCAAGGACTCCACCCGGTTCTGGCTCAAGACCCTGCTGGTCATCGCGATGATCCTGATCATGGGCGTGGGCACCTACGTCATCTTCACCTTCGACCCCAACATCAGTTAGGAACGGGCCACCTCGCATGAGCGGTCAGCGGCTGGAGGCGGCAGCGTGCGTAACCACGGAAGCCGCCCGATCATGCGAAGAAAAGGACACAGTATGACCGAGAACCCGATTGAGGAACACCGCTACGATGTGGTGATCGTCGGCGCCGGTGGCGCGGGTATGCGTGCGGCGATCGAGGCAGGGCCCCGGGTCCGCACCGCCGTGCTGACCAAGCTCTACCCCACTCGCAGCCACACCGGCGCGGCCCAGGGCGGCATGTGCGCCGCGCTGGCGAACGTGGAGGAAGACAACTGGGAGTGGCACACCTTCGACACCGTCAAGGGTGGTGACTATCTGGTCGACCAGGACGCCGCGGAGATCATGGCCAAGGAGGCCATCGACGCGGTGCTGGACCTGGAGAAGATGGGCCTGCCGTTCAACCGGACCCCCGAGGGCCGGATCGACCAGCGCCGCTTCGGCGGTCACACCCGCGACCACGGCAAGGCGCCGGTCCGGCGCGCGTGCTACGCCGCGGACCGCACCGGTCACATGATCCTGCAGACGCTGTATCAGAACTGCGTCAAGCACGACGTGGAGTTCTACAACGAGTTCTACGTCCTGGACCTGCTGCTCACCGACACCGACCGCGGCCAGGTCGCGACCGGCGTGGTCGCCTACGAGCTGGCCACCGGCAAGCTGCACGTCTTCCACGCCAAGGCGATCATCTTCGCCACGGGTGGTTCGGGCCGGATGTACAAGACCACCTCCAACGCGCACACGCTCACCGGCGACGGCATGGCGATCGTGTTCCGCAAGGGACTTCCCTTGGAGGACATGGAATTCCACCAGTTCCACCCCACGGGCCTGGCCGGTCTGGGCATCCTCATCTCCGAGGCGGTCCGCGGCGAGGGCGGCATCCTGCGCAACGCCTCGGGTGAGCGGTTCATGGAACGCTACGCACCGACCATCAAGGACCTCGCCCCGCGCGACATCGTCGCCCGGTCGATGGTCATGGAGGTGGCCGAGGGCCGCGGCGGCGGGCCGAACAAGGATTACGTCTTCATCGACGTGACCCACCTCGGTGCGGACGTGCTCGAGGAGAAACTCCCGGACATCACCGAATTCTCCCGCACCTACCTGGGCGTGGACCCGGTCAAGGAGCCGGTACCGGTCATGCCGACCTGCCACTACGTCATGGGCGGCATCCCCACCCGCATCCACGGCGAAGTGCTGCGCAACAACACCGATATCGTGCCCGGTCTGTACGCCGCCGGTGAGTGCGCGTGCGTGTCGGTGCACGGCTCGAACCGGCTGGGCACCAACTCGCTGCTGGACATCAACGTGTTCGGGCGCCGCTCGGGTATCGCCGCCGCGGAGTACGCCCAGCGCCACGACTTCGTCGACCTGCCGGAGAACCCGGCGACGATGGTGCAGGACTGGCTGGCCAATCTGCTGTCCGAACACGGCAACGAGCGCGTCGCCGACATCCGCGGCGAACTGCAGGCCACCATGGACGCCAATGCCGGTGTGTTCCGCACCGAGGACACCCTCAAGCAGGTCCTCACCGATATCCACGGGTTCAAGGAGCGCTACCAGTACATCACCGTGCAGGACAAGGGCAAGCGCTACAACAGCGATCTGCTCGAGGCCGTCGAACTCGGCTTCCTGCTGGAACTGGCGGAAGTGACCGTGGTGGGCGCGCTGAACCGCAAGGAGTCACGCGGCGGCCATGCCCGCGAGGACTACCCCAACCGCGACGACACCAACTTCATGCGCCACACCATGGCGTACAAGCAGGTCGAGCCCGGTACGCCGGCGGAGCTGATCGCCGACATCCGGCTGGACTTCAAACCGGTCGTGCAGACCCGTTACGAGCCGATGGAGCGTAAGTACTGATGACTGCTGTAGCCGAAGCTCCCGCAGGGCAGAAACCGGCCCCCGTTCCGGACGGGTCGGTCATGGTCACCGTGAAGATCGCCCGGTTCAATCCGGAGAACGATCTGGGCGCGCACTGGGATTCCTTCCAGGTCCCGGTGCTGCCCACCGACCGTTTCCTGAACGTGCTGCTGTACATCAAGTCCTATCTGGACGGCACGCTCACCTTCCGCCGCTCGTGCGCGCACGGCGTCTGCGGTTCGGACGCCATGCGCATCAACGGCGTGAACCGGCTGGCGTGCAAGGTGCTGATGCGCGACATGCTGCCCAAGAGCGGTAAGACCCTCACCATGACCGTCGAACCCATCCGCGGCCTGCCCGTGGAGAAGGACCTCGTGGTGAACATGGAGCCGTTCTTCGACGCGTTCCGCGCGGTCAAGCCGTACCTGATCACCTCGGGTAACGAGCCCACCCGCGAGCGTATCCAGTCGCAGACCGACCGGCACCGGTTCGACGACACCACCAAGTGCATCCTGTGCGCCTGCTGCACCACCTCGTGCCCGGTGTACTGGAACGACGGCAGCTACTTCGGCCCGGCCGCGATCGTGAACGCGCACCGCTTCATCTTCGACAGCCGTGACGAGGGCGCCCGCGAGCGCCTGGACATCCTCAACGACGTCGAGGGAGTGTGGCGCTGCCGCACCACCTTCAACTGCACCGACGCCTGCCCCCGCGGCATCGAGGTGACCAAGGCGATCCAGGAGGTCAAGCGCGCTCTGCTGTTCGCGCGGTAGGGATTCGCTCCGGGACGCCCGGAAAGGCAAGGCCCCGAAGGCCGTTCGCATCCTCGGATGCGAACGGCCTTCGTCGTACGACCGTGGCGTGATCACCTCGGGGACGCCGCGGTTCCGCCGCGCGAGCGGATTCCGGTCACATCCGTCGGCGATTCGCGGGTGGGCGAGCACGCGGATGGCAGTGGTCACAGAACCGTGAGGGGCGAGGAGAACGGGAACTTCGCGGCACGCTCCCGGCGTTGGCAGTCCAGACAGTCCCGAAGTCCGACTCCTGTAGGGAGCCGGGCGCTTTCGTAGAAGGAATATGTTGTGATCTGCTTCTTCGATCCCTCGCACGGCCAGGCCGTAACGCAGGCGATGTGGCTGCCACAGTGGGGTGTGGCGCGCCCCGTCGAGGTCTGCCAGATGTGTGCGCAACGTATTCAGACGACGCAGCCGCCCTTCTATCAGCCCGTGCAGCAGGGTTATCCCCAGCCCGGATACCCGCAGCCCGGTTACCCGCAGCCGGGCTATCCCCAGCCGGGATATCAGCCGCAGCCGGGGTATCAGCAGCCCGGCTATCAGCAGCCCGGGTACCCGGCACAGCGTCAGGGGCACAGCACCGCCGCGGTGGTCGGCGCGGGTGCGGCGGGCGTGGTCGGCGGCATGCTGCTCGGTGAGCTATTGGACGGCGACGATGACTCCGAACATGCGTACGAACGCGGTTTCGAGGACGGCAACCGGGACGACGGCTTCTTCTGATGGCTCCGAACCCCGATCGATACCGAACCAACTAGTCAATTTGTCAAGGTAATCGATCTTTAATTGTCGTCTGAGCGCAGCGGTGATTGCATCGAGGCATGTTCTCCGAAGCTCAGCTGTACTCGCCGGTGACCACGGGCACCGACGGCGACGTGACCGTGCACCTGAGCCAGGAGCATCCCGGCGTGCACGATCCGGCCTACCGCGCTCGCCGCAATGCGATCGCGGCACGGGCGCTGGCCTACCGGCGGGGCGAGCCGACGCCCCGCATCGAGTACACCGAGGACGAACAGCGGGTGTGGCGGATCGCCTCGGCCGAGCTGTCCCGCAAACACGAGAGGTACGCGTCGGCGGAGGTGCTCGCGGGCGCGCACCGTCTCGGCCTGCCGCACGATCACATTCCGCAGCTCGACGAGGTGTCCGCGCAACTGGTGCCGCTCAGCGGATTTCGCTACGTGCCCGCCGCCGGGCTGGTGCCGCTGCGGGAGTTCTTCGGTTCCTTCGCCGACCGGATCTTCCACTCCACCCAGTACATCCGGCATCATTCCGCCCCGCTCTACACGCCCGAACCGGATGCGATCCACGAGATCATCGGCCACGCCAATCAATTGGCCAGCCCGCGGTTCGCCGCGATCTACGCCGAGGTCGGCGCGGCGGTGGCCCGGCTGGAAACCGATGCGGCGCTGAAGTTCCTGGCCGACGTGTTCTGGTTCTCGATGGAATTCGGCGTGGTCCGCGAGCACGGCGAGATCCGTTGCTACGGTGCGGGTCTGCTGTCCTCCTACGGTGAGATCGAGGAGTTCCGCGACGCCGAACTGCGTCCGCTGAACGTGCACGAGATGGGCACCGCGGTCTACGACATCACCCACTACCAGCCCGTATTGTATTGCGCGGCTTCGATTTCCGAGATCGAGGACGTGGTGGGCGGTTTCTTCGCCACGGTGACCGACGATGTGGTCGCGCGGCGCGCTACAGCGTCATCCCCGACTCGAGAAAGTCGGCGACCCGCTTGATCTTCGTCATGTCCAGGCCCTGCCCGGTGACGGTGTCGAACGTTGTGCTCATCGCGCCGATCAGCGCGCCCGCGAACGCGCGGACCTCCAAGTCGTCGGCGGAACGGCCGATCCGGTCGGCGACCATCCGGGCGACCATCCGCACATTGCGCTCGGTCTCGCGGGCGATGACGCTGGCCAGTTCGGGAACCGAGTAGATCAGCTTCATCCGCTGCTGTTCGAATTCCAGATCCTCCGGCTCGAGCGCATCGAAGACCTCGATGGTGGCCTGGACGAACGCGCGCAGCGGCGACAGCTCCGCGGGCTGCGCCTGCACGGCCCGGATCATCGGCGGATCCAGGTCGTCGGTCAGCACGACCTGCTCCTTGGACGGGAAGTAGCGGAAGAACGTGCTCGGCGAGATGTCCGCCGCCTCCGCGATCTGCTCGACCGTCGTCTCGGCATAGCCCTGCTCGAGGAACAACCGCATGGCCTCGGTCCGGATGGTGCGGCGGGTGCGTTGTTTCTTGCGCTCGCGCAGGCCCATCCGCGGCGAGCTCACCGCGGAATGGACCTGCGTTGGCGGAGCCTTCGAATCAGCCGACATGCACCGATTCTCCCGCATCGTCCACGGCCCGCGCGGACGATGCCCGACTACGGGTGCGGATCGCGGCGACGACGGCCGCGATCAGGCAGATTCCCGCGCACACCCACAGCATCGCGCCCATGCCCCCGACGAAGGCAGTCTGCACCTTCGCCAGCATCACGCCGTCGCCGAGCTTGTGCGCGACCGCGACTCCCCCGCTGACGCCGTCGGATATCGGGGAATGGTCGTAACCGCCCAATTGCGCGCGGTATCGGGTGGACAGCACGGTGCCCAGGACGGCGACGCCGATCGTCCCACCGGCCTGGCGCAGCGCCTGGATCAGCGCCGAACCCGAGCCGGATCGCTCGGCGTCCAGTTCGCTCATCGCCATACCCATCGCGGCGGGCATCACGAATCCCATCCCGGCCCCGAGCAGCGTGATCCACAGTGCGGTGTATCCGTATCCGCTGCCCACCGTGGTCAGTGCGCCGATCACCAGACCGCCCGCCAGCAGCAGGAATCCGATCACCAGCACCACGCGCAGTCCGGCCCTGGGCAGCAGCTTGTCCACCAGCCGGGTGCCGACCAGCAGGCCGCCGATCAGGGGCAGCAATCGCAATCCGCTGCCGAGCGAATCGACGCCCAGCACCGCCTGGAAATACTGCGGCACGGTGAAGAACATCCCGAACATCGCGAAGTTGATGACAATGGAATACATTGTCCCCCAACGGAATCCGCTCACACCGAACAGCCCGATATCCACCAGCGGGCGATCGGCGCGGCGCTGCCACCCGGCGAAGAGCACCAGCACCACCGCACCCGCGGCGACCACACTCCAGCCCAGCGCGTCACCCCAGCCCTGTCCGCCCAGGCGGATGAAACCGTAAGTGAGCCCGAGCATTCCGGCCGCGGACAGCGCGACACCGAGCAGATCGATCCGGAAGGTGTTCTCGCTGCGCGATTCCGGAACCAGCAGGGCCACCGCGATCAAGCCGATCAGCACCATCGGGACGTTGATCAGGAAGACCGAACCCCACCAGAAGTTTCGCAGCAGCCAGCCGCCGACGATCGGCCCCAGCGGCATACCGATCGCGGTGGAGGTGACCCAGACCGTCAGTGCCCGTTGCAGATCGGCCTTCTCGGGGAACAGTCCCGGGAGCACCGACATCGACAGCGGCATCATCGCGGCGGCGGCCATCCCCAGCAGCGCACGGGCGATGATCAGCTCACCGGAGGAGGTCGCCAGCGCGCACCACAGCGAGGCCCCGCCGAACAGGACCAGCGCGGCGAGCAGAAAACGCTTGCGGCCGTAGCGATCTCCGAGCGCGCCCGCGGGCAGCATGAGCGCGGCCAGCACCAGCGTGTACGCCGTGGTGAACCACTGCAGCGCAGAGGTACCGGCGTGTAGGTCGACCGAGATGGTGGGCAGGGCCACCACCAGCACCGTCGTATCCAGCCCGATCGCGAGCATGGCTGTCGCGAGCGCTCCCAGCGCCAGCCAGCGGGCCCTGCCGGACGTCTGTGCCGCCACCTCCTGCGACCCGGTGACCGGGCCGCTGTCGCGCGCGTCCACTGCTTTCATGACAGATCCAATCGTTTGGATGAAACTTTATTTTGATAGTAGCTCTCATTTCATAGCTCATGTCAACACCTCTGCGGGCGGGATGTCCCGAGCACGCCACCGCCGGAGCCCGATAGTCGACCAGCTCACAGCCACGCGGGGACAGTTCCGCATAAGCTCGATGGCGATGCGCATTCGAACACCCCGGCTCGACAGCCGCACCAGATCCGCGCGCGCGAGCCGACGTCCGCGCGCCGCCTTCGCCGTCGCCCTGGCCGCTGGACTCGTCGCCGCCACCGCGTTGACCGGCGTCGACGTCGCGCTGTCGAGCTCGGCAGCCGCGCAGCCGACCGGGACTTCGTTCCCCTTCGTCACCCCGAACACCGATTCCTGCCCGGACCGGATCTCCCCGCCTCCGCCGATCGATGAATCCGAGGTCCCCGAACCGGGGCAGACCGCGCCCAAGCCGCTGCCGGTGCCCGCCTCCCCGGTCGGCGGCGGCAAACTCGGCGGTTGCGGCCTGCTGCTGCCCGACGGCGCGCCCCCGGCGCCCAAGGACATCTCCGCGACGGCCTGGGTGATCGCCGATCTGGACACCGGCAAGGTGCTGGCCGCGAAGGATCCGCACGGCCGCTACCGCCCCGCCTCGACGATGAAGACGCTGCTGGCCGCGGTCGCGCTACCGCAGCTCGACCTGAACAAGGTCGTGATCGGCACCCAGGACGACGCGAACGCCGACGGCACCCGCGTCGGTATCGGCCCCGGCGGCCGCTACACCAACGAGCAACTCCTGCACGCCCTGCTGATGTGCTCGGGCAACGACGCGGCGCACGCCATCGCCATGCAACTGGGCGGAATCGACAGCACCCTGCGGCAGATGGACGCCAAGGCCAAGGAACTGCACGCCCTGGACACGCGCGCGGCGACCCCGTCCGGACTGGACGGGCCCGGCATGAGCATGTCGGCCTACGATCTTGCGACGATTTTCCGCCACGATATGACGATCCCCACCTTCGCCGACATCGTGCACACCGAGGAGTACAACTTCCCCGGCTATCCGGCCAACCCGAAGATCCCCGGTGACCAGGATCACCCCGGTTTCCCCATCGCCAACGACAACCGCCTGCTCTACGACTACGACGGCGACCTCGGCGGTAAGACCGGTTACACCGACGACGCCCGCCAGACCTTCGTCACCGCCGCCCAGCGGGGCGGCCACCGCCTGGTCGTCACGATGCTCAAGGCCGATGTCCTGCCGATCCGCCCACCCCAACAGGCCGCCCGCCTGCTGGACTACGGCTTCTCCCTGCCGTCGGGCGCGAACATCGGCTCGCTGCCCGGCTCCGGCACCGACGAGAACTCCACCCCCGACGTGGCCCTGGCCACCCCGCCGGCGCACGGCGTCGGCGCATCGGCGCCGAGCATCAATCACGACCACGAGAACCTGCGCACGACCCTGATCGTGGTCGGCCTGGCCGTGGTCCTGATCCTGGTCGTGCTGGTGTGGCGGATCAACGGTCGCACCCCGCACTGACCGAGATACTCATGGCATCAACGGATTTCGGCCGGTGTTACCGTTTCGATCGACGTAACCGGGTCAGCGCCGTCGCGGTGATCGCGCCCGCTCCGAACAGCACCGCGCCCGTCTTCGCGGTCATCCCCGCCGACATCCGCGGCTCGATCACCGCGGGGCCGGGCGGGGGTATTTCGGCCTCGAGCATGTTCTCTCGGGCCGTGGCCGCCCATGCCGTGGCGAACAGGATGATTCGCGCGGTGATGTAGGCGAAGACCATCAGACCCAGGATCGGGCCGAAGGTGACACCGGCGGGGCTGGTCAGCACGCTTTTGAGGTAGTAGCTGGCGACCTGTTTCCACACCTCGAACGCGATCGCGGCGATCAATGCCGCCTTACCGGCGCTGACCAGGGTGACCGGCGTACGCGGCAGCCGCGCGATCACCCAGGCGAACACCGCCCAGGACGCGAGCACCGCCAGGATCAGCGACAATATCGTGAGCAGCAGACCGACGCCAGGTGCGTTCTGCAGGTGGATCAGGGTGAGCAGCTCGCGGCCCAGATTGCTCGAGGCCAGCGCCGACATACCGAACGAGATCACCAGCGCGACACCGAGACCGATCAGCGCGATCACATCGGAGATTTTGGTGCGGAACCAATTGCCCTGTGGCACTTGCTGTTCCCACTGCTCGGTCAGCGCGGCACGCAGATTGGCCATCCAGCCCAGCCCGGCGTAGAACGCGCCGACCAAACCGATCACCCCGACGCTGGTACGGGATTTGACGGCCTGATCGATCAGATCGTTGATCTGCCCGCCCAGCGATCCGGGCAGATTCTCGACGATCTTGCTCTGTATCTCGGTCAGCAGATGCGCATCGTGCGAGAGCACGAATCCGGCCACCGCGAAGGCGACCATCAGAATCGGAAACATCGACAGCACAGTGAAATACGTGATGCCGGCCGCGTAGTAGTCGCCGCGCTGGCGCTGATAGCTCTGCCCCGCCCGCACCAGATGATCCAGCCAGGGGCGGGTCCGGACCGCGCCCGTGATCCGCGCCTTGATCCTGCCGAACACCCAACCTCCCGCAACCGCTCGGATGTCCGCGCGGGCGGCGACTGCGACGCACGAACCACGCGGACGGTAACTCGACTGGCCGATCCTCGGTCAGGACGGCGGCAGACTCACGGGCAGAGGCAGCCAAGACCACGCCCGCCCGGCCCGCGCGGATTCAGCGGGCCAGGAAGCCCACTCGGTCGTACACCTGCGCGAGTGTGTTGCCGGCGATCTCCCGCGCCCGCTCCGCTCCCGCGGCGAGGACGCGATCGAGTTCGCCCTGATCGCCCATATACTCTTGCACCTTCGCCTGCAACGGGGTGACGAATTCCACGAGTGCGTCGGCGACGTCGCCTTTGAGCTCGCCGTATCCCTTGCCGACGTAATCCTTTTCGAGTGTCACGATGGGCGTGTCGGTAAGCGAGGACAGGATCACCAGTAGATTGCTCACCCCCGGTTTGGTCTCCGGGTCGTAGCGGATATCGCGCTCGGTATCGGTCACCGCCGAGCGAATCTTCTTCGCCGACGCCTTCGGATCGTCGAGCAGGTTGAGCAGGCCCGCGTCGGTGGCGGCCGACTTGCTCATCTTCGAGGTGGGATCCTGCAGGTCGTAGATCTTGGCGGTGCCGGACACGATGTGCGCGTCGGGGACCACGAACGTCTTCTTGAAGCGAGTGTTGAACCGCTGGGCCAGATTCCGGGTCAACTCCAGATGCTGCCGCTGATCCTCGCCGACCGGAACCAGGTGCGGGCGGTACAGCAGGATGTCCGCGGCCATCAGCACCGGATAGGTGAACAGGCCGACCGTCGCGTTGTCCGTGCCCTGTTTGGCGGACTTGTCCTTGAACTGCGTCATCCGGCCGGCCTCGCCGAATCCGGTGATGCAGTTCAGCACCCAGGTCAGCTCGGCGTGCTCGGGCACCTGGCTCTGCACGAACAGCGTCGAGCGCTTCGGGTCGATCCCCAGCGCCAGCAGCTGCGCCGCCGCACGCTTGGTGCGGTTGCGCAGTTGCTTGGGATCCTGCGGCACCGTGATGGCGTGCAGATCCGGGATGAAGTAGAGCGCATCGAAATCCTCTTGCAACTGCACCCAATACTGCAGCGCGCCAAGGTAATTGCCGAGGTGGAAGGAATCACTCGTCGGCTGGATCCCGGACAGGACCCGCTGCTTGCGCTCACCGGTTGGGGCAGGACTCGACATAGGCAGATCCTAGCTGCCCCGCTTCGCCACGAATTCAGCGTGCCGTGGGCTCTCGCGGGACGCTACTCGCAGCCCTGCAAGGTCGCGTTCGCGAGTTCGGTGACGACGTCGCCGACGTCTCGACGTGCGCGGAAGGCGTCGATCTGGCGCCGTGCGCCGTTCCCGCGGGCGAATACCGCCGCGATGGCATCGGTGACGAACGCATGGTCGCCCAACTCGTCCAGGGCGAAGTCCAGGGAATTCACCAGCTTGTCGAGCAGTTCGCGAACCGGCGCCGTGCGGCCGTCCACCGGGTCCATGCCGTCACCGTCGATGCCGGTGCGCGCGGCCTTCCAGTAGGCGGCGAGCAGTGTCGGCGCAGGGACCGGCGGGGCTGGCCGCCGCTCGGCCAGTGACGTTCGCGCGCTGATCACCGCGGCCCGCACCAGGGTCGCGAGCAGCGCGGTCTCCTCGACCGTGGCGGGGATATCGCTGACGCGGATCTCCACGGTGGGGAAGGCCAGTGACGGGCGGACATCCCAATACACCATCGTCTCGTCGAGGATGCTGCCGCTGGCCGTCATCATGGCGACCATGGCGTCGTACTCCTGCGCCGAGGCGAAATAGGGTGGTGGTCCGGCGCTGGGCCAACGCCGCCACAGAATGTTGCGCCAACTGGCGAAACCGGTGTCGGCGTTGCGGTAGATCGCGGAGTTCGCGGTCAGTGCCAAGAACAACGGCAGCCAGGGGCGCAGGAAGTTGCCCACCTGGATCGCGACGTCTCGATTCGGAACCCCGACGTGCACATGACAGCCGCACAGCCCCTGTTCATGGGCGAGCATGCCGAAGCCCTTGGCGATTCGCCGGAACCGCGGCGTATCGGTGACCGGAAACTTGTGCGGCACCGTCGGGGGAATCGCCACCGCGAGCAGGCGGGCGCCGTTCTTCTCCGCGAACCCGGCGACGTCTCGGCGCAACTCGCGCAATTCCCGGATCAGGCTCGCCGTGGTGGAGTGCACGCCGGTATTGGTTTCCACCTGGCATTGCGTGAGTTCGAGTTGCAGGTGGATACCCGCCGCCGCCGCGGTCCGCGCCACCTCGACATTTTTCGCCACAGGTGCGCCGGTATCCGGATCCGCGAGGAGGAACTCTTCCTCAACACCGACGGTCACGGATGCGACGTCCATAGCCATGAGATTACTCGCCGGTATGGCGAATCCGGAATGCCCCTGTCACACAACGAGTTCACTTCACGGCGTACGGTAGCTGGCATGTGCCGCCTGTTCGGCCTGCACGCGGGACGTTCCGTGGTGACGGCGACGTTCTGGTTGCTCGACGCGCCCGACAACCTCTCCGCGCAGAGTGCGCGCAATCCCGATGGCACGGGCTTGGGCGTATTCGAGGGCGACGGCCGGGCCGTGGTGCGCAAGCAACCGATCGCGGCGTGGCACGACACCGCATTCGCCGTCGAGGCTCACGACATGACGGGGACGACGTTCGTCGCGCACGTCCGGTACGCGTCCACCGGCGCTCTCGACGTCCGCAACACCCACCCGTTCCTCCAGGACGACCGGATCTTCGCGCACAACGGCGTGGTCGGCGAACTCGAGGTGCTCGACGCCCGGCTCGCGCAGCTGAGCGCCGATGGCCTGGTAACGGGACAGACCGACAGTGAGCGGGTGTTCGCGCTGATCACCGCGTCGATCAGGGCAGCGGGGGGAGATGTCGAGAAGGGACTGCTCGACGCCATGAACTGGCTGACGCGGAACGTCGAGATCTACGCCGTCAACCTGTTGTTGAGCACGGCGACGGACATGTGGGCGCTGCGCTATCCCGAGCCCCACGAGCTGTACATACTCGACCGGCGCGATCCGCGCGAGCAGGCCGGCTTCGATCTGCACACCTCTCGTATCCACGCGCGGTCCGAACACCTCCGGATACAGCCATCCGTCGTGTTCGCCAGTGAGCGGATGGACGACGACCCGGCCTGGCGACTGCTCGCCCCCGGCACATTGGTGCACGTCGATGCCGATCTGACGGTCACCGAGCGCATCGCGCTGCCCGATCCGCCACGACATCAGCTCACCCGCGCCGACCTCAGCCCGGCCGCGGCGGCATCACAGCATCCCGCGTGATCGCGCCCGTCGGCGTCAGGTCGTGGCGGGGCGGGCGCCGCGCCGCCGGGGCCGCATCTGGTAGAGGCGGTACCAGGCCAGCGCCAGGAAGATCGCCGCCAGACCGGCCATGAAACCCATGTCCGTCAACCAGGTGCCGAGGCTGTGTTTCCACAGCGGGTCGGCCGCACCTTCGTGCGGAGTGAGGGTGTCGAGGTCGATGGTGGCGGCTCCCGCGCCGAAGCCCCAGCGCGCGGGCGCCAGGTAGGCCAGTTGCTGTAGAACGGGAGTTCCGACGAGCCGGACCAGGCCGCCCGTGAGCACCAGTTGCGCCATCGAGACCACGATCAGCAGCGGCAGCGTCTTCTCCGAGGTGTCCACCGACACCGACACCACCAGGCCCAGTGCCAGCGACGCGATGCCGAGCAGCGCCATCGCCAGCATCAGCTCGAGGCCGACCGAGGTGAATATCCCTTGCGGCGGCATCTTCACACCGATGGTGCCGATCACGTACAACACCACGGTCTGCAAAATCGTAATCGCGCCCAGCACAAGGAATTTCGACATCAGATAGACCCCCGCCGACAGTCCTGCCGCGCGCTCTCTGCGGTAGATGGTCTGCTCTTTGACGATCTCGCGAATCGAGTTGCCGGTGCCGACGAAGCACGCACCGAATACCAGGACCATGAGCTTGGTCGGTGCATCCTGGTTGGAGCCCGGCGCACCGACGAAACCCTGTCCCGGCGGAATCGCGGCGAACAGCCCGCCGAGTAACACCGGCATCACACCGAGCAGCGCCAAATAGCTTCGATCCGAGGCGATGACCGCCAGGTAACGCCGGCACAGTGTGCTGAGCTGGCTGAACTTGGACTGCGGCGCGGGCGGCGGCGCCGGTGGCTGCTGCGTTTCCGCCGGACCGGCGTCGTCGGTCAGTCCGACCGCCACGTAGTGCCCGAAGCGCGGCGAATCCCGGAATTCCTCGGCCCAGTCGCGCTCCTCCTGGTTGTCGAATTCCTGGAAAACCTCGGCCCAGCTGGGCTGGCCGAAGTGGTGCAACCCCTCCGCGGGCGGTCCGTAGTAGGCCAGTTTGCCACCGGGCACCAGGACCAGCAGGCGGTCACAGGAATCGAGGTTCGCGACGCTGTGCGTGACGACGATGACCGTTCGCCCGTCGTGCGCGAGTTCCGAGAGCATTTCCATGACCGTCTTGTCCAGGCCCGGATCCAGGCCCGACGTCGGCTCGTCGAGGAACAGCAGCGACGGTTTGGTCAGCAACTCCAGCGCGACGCTCACGCGTTTGCGCTGCCCACCCGAGAGCCTATCGATGCGAGTGTCGGCGTGCCGCGTCAAACCGAGCTCCTCGAGGACCTCGTCGACCCGTTGCTCACGCTCGTCGCTGCGCGTGTCACCGGGGAACCGCAGCTCCGCCGCGTAGAGCAGGGCACGCCGGGTGTGAAGTTGGTTGTGCAGGATGTCCTCCTGGGGAACCAACCCGATCCGGTGCCGCAACTCGTCGTAATCGGTGTAGAGGTCGCGGCCGTCGTAGCGGACCGTCCCCTCGGTCGCGGGCTGCAACCCGGTGATCGCGCCGAGCAACGTCGATTTGCCCGCCCCGCTGGGCCCGATGACCCCGACCAGCGAGCGCTGCGGGATCGGGAAGCTCACCTCGTCCAGCAGCACCTTGCCCTCGGGTGTCCGCACGATGAGGTTCTGCACCGAGACCGATACGTCACCGGTGTCGACGGACTCCCGCAGTTCGTCGCCGACCAGCCGATAGGTGGTGTGCCCCATGCCGATCGAGTCGGATTCGGACAGATCCGCGACATCGACCCGGGAGCCGTTGACGTAGGTGCCGTTGTGGCTGCCGAGGTCCACGACCCGATACTTGTGCTCACCGGTCACCCGCAGTTCGGCGTGATGGCGGGAGACCATGAGGTCGGGCACGACGATGTCGTTGTCGGCGGCGCGGCCGATCCGGAGCGTGCCCGAAATCCGGACGACCGCGACGGGGTGAGCGACCGGCCGCGGCGATCGTGAGATACGACGGCCCGACGGAGGTAGCGTGAATGTTGCCTCATCATCGAGGTCGTAACCGGGATTCGGGACGATCATCGTGGCTTCGCCGTCCTCGCCCCCGGGATCGCGGGGTGGACGCATCTGCGGCGCCTCTACCGAACAGGTCAGCTTCTCGCCGTCCACGGCGTGGCCGAGCTGGAACGTCTCGTCATGGTCGATCACCATCCGCTCCACGCGGCGACCGTCGAAGAAGGTGCCGTTCAGGCTGCTCGCGTCCTCGATTTCCCAGCCGCCGGACCCTCGTTCCAGAACGGCGTGCAGGGAGGACACCCGAGGATCGGTGACAACGACATCGGCCGCCGGATCGCGACCGACGTTATATGTGCCGCCGGCCCGTAGTCGATAGACGCGTTCTCGCGTCTGCACCACCAAAACCGGCGACTCGGCGAATTCACTGGAAGATTGCTCCTCCACCATAGAGGCAGTATACGACCGAAGGGTGCCGCCCCGGTTCACTGTCCGGGACCGTTGGGCCATTTGACCATGCAACCGAGGTCTATCGGAATACTCGTGCCGGTCATGTGTTTCGAGGCGTCGGAGGCCAGGAAGAGGACGAGTTCGGCGACGTCCTCGGACTCGAGCCAGGGCGTGGGCAGGGCGTGGTAGGCCACCGAGGCGAGCCGGAAGTCGTCCTTGGTGACTTCTTCCGCCTCGAGGTCGGGGCGGAAGACCTGGTAGATGCCCTCGGCGTTCATCAGGTGGGTGTTGCAGTTCGTCGGATGCACGATGTTGACCCGGATCCCGCTGGGCGCGAGATGCTGTGCCATCTCCCGCGTATAACCGACGAGTGTCTGTTTCGACCAGCTGTAACCCGCGCCGCCGGGCCCCATGATCACGCGGGGGTCGGTCGAGGACGTGGTGTTGGGAATCAGCGCCGCGGTGGATCCGGTGATCACGATCGACCCGCCGCCGCCTGCCGCGAGCAGGTGCGGGACCGCCGCCGCGACCGTGTTCAGCACGCCGATGAGGTCGACGTCGACGGCATCGTGGAAGTCCATCGGCTGGGGGTCGCCCATGGCCAACGGCAGGATGCCCGCGTTGGCCATGACGTTCGTCAGCGGGCCCAGTTCGGCGATCCCGTCGGCGAGGGCGGCGGCGAGTTGCCCCCGGTCGCGCACGTCGGCCTTGCCGACGACGCAGCGCCGCCCTTCCTGCTCGACGAGTCGCCTGGTCTCGGCCAGGTCGTCCCAGCTCGCCATGGGATACGGATTGGAATCGATGTCCTCACAGATGTCGATGGCGATGATGTCCGCGCCCTCCCGGGCCTGCAACACCGCGTGGGCTCGGCCCTGCCCCCGGCCGGCGCCGGTGATGAACGAGACCTTGCCCTGCATGCGTCCTGCCACGGTTCCTCCTCGAACGTGCAAGCTGCCGTGATCGATCGAAGTCGATGTGTGTCAGAGAGTCCGGAACAAGCCGCCGTCGACCAGCACCTGAGCCCCGTTGATGTAACCGGCGGCCGGGCTGGCCAGGAAGACACACAGCCCGGCTATGTCGCCGGGAACTCCGATGCGCTTCATGGGATTCATCGCGGCCGCGCGGGCTTGCGCCTCCGGACCCCATGCCTTCGAGATGTCGGTGTCGAAGGCACCCGGCAGCACGAGATTGGCGCGGACCTCGGGCGCCCACGCTCCGGCCAGGGCCAGGGTCAGCGCGTTGAGCCCGGCCTTGGCCATCGCGTACGGGAGATCATCCACACCGGGACGCAGGGTCCCCGCCGTGGTGATGTTGATGATCGATCCGCCGTCGTCGGCGGCCATCCGCTCGCCGAACAGGGCCGAGAGGCGGAACGGCCCACGGGCGTTGACGGCGTGCACCTTGTCGTAGAGTTCCTCGGTCACCGCGGACAGATCGTCGTAGACCGGCGACATTCCGGCGTTGTTCACCAGAACGTCGCAGTGCCCGAAGGCGTCGTAGACGGCGTCGAACAATGCCTCGGCGGCCTCCCACCGGCCGACGTGGCAGCCGACCGGCAACGCGCGACGGCCGGTGGCGGCTTCGATCTCCTCGGCCACCGCCCGGCAGTTGTCGAGCTTGCGGCTGGCGATGACGACGTCGGCTCCGGCCTCGGCGAAGGCGGTCGCGACGGCCCGGCCGATGCCACGGCTTCCGCCGGTGACGACCGCGACCTTGCCGGTCATATCCAGCAGTGCGGCGAGGTCCCGGGACGGGGTCGTCGGGTCGAGGTCGGGCACGGCATCTCCACTTCGGGGTTCGGTCATCTCGTCTCCGCCTTCGGTCCGCGCGGAGTCCAGAACGCCAGCCGCCAGCTGCTCATGTCGAGGCTGTCGTGCATCTGGATTCGCCCCGCTGCCAGCCGTTCCCGGATCTCCCCCATGATCGACTCGGGATCGCCCTCCATCTCGTAGATGATGGCGTACCGCTGCTCGGGCGGCCTCCCTCCCGGCGCGCGGTAGATTTCGGAATCCCGCAACGCGTACCGTTGCGCGGACAGCATGCCGGGAACCGCGAGCAGTTGCGGCACGTGCACCTCGTCGTACCACTCGTTGAACTCATCCTCCCTGCCCTGCACGGGATTCGAGTAGACGATCTGAATGAACTTGTCGGCCATATCGTTTGTCCTGTTCTTCGCCGGGGGACCGCGTCAACGTTCTACGGCGAAAGCCATGCCTTCGACCCACTTCTCGTAGTCGGCCGCCTTGCCGCGCAGCGAATCCGGCCCCGTCGAGGAATCCACGATCAGGAACTGCTCGGCGTCGATGGCGCCGACGAGTCGCTCGGCGACCTCCTGCGGAGTCGCCGCCCCGCGCAGCGCCGGGTGATCGGCGGGAAAACCCTCGGACAGCAGCATGGGGGTGAGCATCGGCCCCGGACAGAAGCACGACACCTTGATCCCATTCGGCCGGTGCGTCGCCGCGAGCCACTCCGAGAAGGACAGCGCGGCATGTTTGGTGACGGTGTAGGCGGCCTTGTCCGGATGCATGGCAAGCGCCACGACCGATGCCGTCTGAATCAGATAGCCGTCCCCGCGTTCGAGCATCGCGGGCAGCACCTCGCGCACCGCGTACACGTGCGACATGACATGCAGTCGCCAGCTCAGATCCCACAAGCCGTCGTCACCGATCGAACCGCCCTGGTGCGGACCGGTATACCCCGCGTTGCTGAACCAGACATCGATCTCGCCGTAGGTGCGGCGGGCCAGCTCGGCGACCGCGTGGACGGTGTCCTCGGAAGTGATGTCACCCACCGATCCGACGCTGCCGATGGACCTGGCGACCTCCTCGACCCCATCGGGATCCTTATCGGTGACAACGACTTTCGCCCCCTCCGCGGCGAACCGCCGAGCGCAGGCCGCGCCGATGCCGCCACCCGAGCCCGTGACCACGACGACCTTGTCCCGCAGCTTCATCGGAATTCTCCTCTCGCCCCGGCCGTTTCCGGACGTAGGTGTCTGACCGACTTCACGCTGATATCCCATCCGGCCGCCTGCGCACGCAGCCCGGCCACCGTCGCCTGATCGCGCGGAATATGAGCGAAGGGGTCGTATCGGAAGTGCCGCATGGCATTGCGATGGGTGATCTTGTCGATCTCGTCGTCGGTCGCGCCGATCAGCGAGGGCAGCAATTTCTCCGGCGCGACCGGCCAGGTGGAATCGGAGTGCGGGTAGTCGCACTCCCAGGTGACGTTGTCGATATTGAGGTGGTGGCGGTTCTCGATGCCCACCAGATCGTCGATGAAGCACAGGATCACGTGTTCGGAGAAGATCTCCGAGGGCAGCCGCCCGCCGAGATCCATACCGCTCCAGTGCTGAGTGTGCCCGTAGATGTAATCGATCCGTTCCAGGAAGTAGGGCAGCCACCCGATCCCGCCCTCGGACAACGCCACTCGCAGTGCCGGGAACTTGCGGAACACCTGACTCCAGAGCAGGTCGGCGGCGGCGGAGAACAGGCCCACCGGCGAGAGGGTGTAGACGAGTTCGATCGGTGCGTCGGGAGATGTGATGGGCGGCTTGGAGTTCGAGCCGAGATGCATGCACACGACGGTGCCCTCCTCGGCGCAGGCGGCCCAGAACGGGTCCCAGTGATCCGAATACAGGCTGGGCAGGCCGATATCGAACGGGCTGGAAGAGAACGTCACTGCGTGACAACCCTTTTCGGCCATTCGCCGCACCTCGGCGGCGGCGGCCTCGGGATCCCACATCATCGGCAGTGCGAGCGGGATGATGCGGCCGGGAAAGGTCCCCGCCCACTCCTCGATATGCCAGTCGTTGTAGGCGCGGACCATGGCGGCGGCCTGATCCTTGTCGGCGGTCTCGGCGAACAACTGGCCGCAGAAACGCGGAAACGAGGGGAAGCACATCGATCCGAGCACCCCGTTGGCGTTCATATCCATGATCCGGTCGTGAATGTCGTAGCAGCCGGTCCGGATCTCCTCGATGCGGGTGGGTTCCCTGCCGAACTCCGAGGGCGGGCGTCCGGCGACCGCGTTGAGGGCGGTGTTGAGGATCGTCTGCCCGTCGTAGAGCCAGGCCATGGTGCCGTCGTCGCGACGAACGAACCGTGGCGCGAGGTCCCGGTACTTCGCCGGAACCCGGCCCTGGAACATGTGCGCCGGTTCGATGACGTGGTCGTCCACGCTCACCAGAATCAGATCGTCGACATTCATCCGTCCTCCTCGTTTCCATCAATTGCCAAGGGGCCCGGATCAACCGATCAGGTCCAGCACGAGCCGGGCACCGAGCTCGGAATCCTCGATCCAGGGCGCGAGAGCGCTGAAGCACTCGGCCCAGACACGGCTGGCGCGGGCGGCGTCGTGTTCGGCGGCCGCCGCGACGAAGTCCGCGAAACCGGCCTGAGCCCTCCGGTTGGTCGTGGCCACCCACGGCACGCTCTTGGCGTCGGCGGTGACCGCCGGATCGACCCCGGCCCGCACCCAGTGCAGAATCTCGGCGATGACGGTCAGTGCCGGGTTCTCGACCGCCGAGAACGCGGCCCGCTCACCGTCCTGCCAGGCCTTGACGAACCGCGCGGTGTCGTCGACGGCGGCGGCCATGTCCGCGGCCACGGCCGCCAGCGTCGCGAGTTGCTCGGGGCTGCTGCGCAACGCGACCAGACCCATGATCGGCGGCTCGATCAGCCGCAGTGCCCGGGAGAAGTCCGCGAGGGTGGTCCCGCGCGCCTCCAGCACGATGCCCGACAGCTGCGCGGCGACCCGCGTCGAGGGCCGCAGGATGGTGGCGCCACCCCGATCGCCGGTGCGCAGGTCGAGCAGATACTCCATCTCCAGGATTCGCAGCGCTTCCCGCAAAGTCGGCCGGGAGACCCCGAACTCGTCGGCCAGCTCGGCCTGCGGCGGCAGCCGGTCGCCCTCGCCGAGGCTGCCTTCGGCAATACGCGTGCGGATCTCGGTGGCCACCACCGTCGCGCGCCGCGGCGCGGATTCGGCAGCGGACTGCCCGGCCAGCGCCCGCCACAGCGGAACGATATCGATGGGCTGACGACTGATGTTGCGGCCGACCAGGATTCGGCTCGTGGTGTGGAGGTAATCGCGCCACGCCTTTCCGGCCGGCGACGCCTCCCGTCCGCGAACGGCATCGAGAAACGCACTGTGCCCGAGCATGACTCGCCGGGCGACTCGCTCCGCCGACGCCGCATCGCCGCTCCCGATCACCGAATAGACCTGCCCGGCGTAGATATCGCGGAATACTCCCGCGATCACCTCGATGGTCCGGTTGCCGGAAAACCGGGTGACGGCCTGGTCGAACCTCCCCACCGCGGTGACGAAGGCGAGCGGATCATCCTGGGCGGCCCGCTCGGCGGCGTGCAGGGTGGCGAGGCGGTCGAGATCGTCGTCGCTCGCCCGGAGCGCGACCTGTTCGGCGACGGGCGGCTCGATCACCGATCGGGCTTCCTCCAGATGGGCCAGGGTCGTCTCGCGCAGTTGCAGCAGCAGGGCCACGTACCGCCCCACCCCCTCCAGGCCCGGCCGTCGCACCACCGCACCGCCACCTCGGCCGCGCCTGATCTCGATGAGCTGCTGGGACTCGAGAATCCGCAGCGCCTCACGCAGCGTCTCGCGCGAGATCCGCAGTCTCGCAACGAGTTCGGCTTCGGAGGGCAGCTGCTGGTCGGCGACGAGTTGCCCGCTGAGGATCTCCCGCCGCAGGTCCGCGGCCAGCAGGTGCGGCACCTTCTGGGTGTTGCGGCGCGGCAGGGCCCGCCAGCGACTGTCGTCGCTGGGCGGGATGGCCGCGAGGTTGTTCGCCCGCTCGGAGTCGCCGGTCGGGTTCGTCATACCGCACTGCTCCGCTTCTTCGAGATTCGATCCCGAAGCTAACTCCAGACAGGCGACCTAGTCAACTATTTTCTGGAAAGCGGTGCTGCCGCACTGAGCGTCATCGCTGGCGACCTGCGGTGACTACCGGCTCAGATCGCGTGCCGCTCCGCGTAACTGCGGGGATCGACGCCGGGCATGCTGGGACGACCCGAACCGACGAGTTCCTGTTCGCGGCGGCCGAGCATGCGGTAGACCGGGGCGCTGGGTCCGGCGAGGGTGCCGTGCAGGACCCGCGGGGTCAGCGGTACGGAGGTGTGCGCGGTGCGGACCGCGCGGGACAGGGTGCGCACGGCGAGTTCCTCGCGGCGACCCCACCGGATGCCGTACATCTCGCGGATGCGCGGCGGCAGGCTGCCCTGGACCAGCAGGTGCACGCTGTTCACGACCTGGTTCAGCGGGAGCGGCAGCGGATAGGGCACCTGCTGGCCGGCCAGGTACGAGCCGACCAGGCGCGCCTCGTCGGTGAGGTACAGCTCCTCGGAGTCGAGATAGCCGTCGAAGTAGCGGCGGAATTCCGGATAGCTCGCGGGCGCGGCCTCGCGCGGCATGCCGAACAGCTCACCCCAGTACATGTAGTCCTGGTACAGATCCTCGCGTTCGGTCGCGGTCAGCCTGCGGACCAGCAGGTCGTGCATCACCTCGGCGGAATCGAAGGTGAAGGCCATGGTCATGAACATCAGATGCGGATCGTGCGCGGAATAGGCCGTTCCCGCAGGATGATTCGCACCCGCGTCCTCGGGCAGCGCGCCCCGCACCTGCGCGTGCTTCTTGTCCGTGTACGACCGCGCCCGATCGGCCTCGGCCCTGGTACCCAGTGCGACGGCCTCGAACAGCCGTCCGGTGATGGCCAGTCGGGTGTAGGGCGTCATGCGGTGTGCGGTGTGCTCCGCGGTGCCGACGTACAGCAGCGGATTGACCGCGCCGACGACCAGCGCCCGCTGCCCGTAGGTGAGCCCGACCGCCCGTTTGCGCATGACGCGGCGAATCATCGAATCATCAGCGAAGTAACCGGACTCGGGCATCGTTGCCTCCTCGTTCAGAGCATCTGGCAACAGCATCCCCCAGATCGATAATTCTGGCAATGGTAAGAACCAGAATTGTCGGCGTGACAGAATCGACGGATGACAGCGCAACGGACCTACGGCGGAGTCTCCGCGCAGGAACGCCGCGCCCAGCGCCGCGCCGCCCTGCTCGAGGCCGCACTCGACATCATCGGCACCGAGGGCCTGGACCGCCTGACCGTCGCCGGACTGTGCACCCGCGCCGGGTTGAACGAGCGCTATTACTACGAGAACTTCGACGGCCGCGAGGCGGTACTGGTCGCGTTGTTCGACGGCATCGCCGAGGAACTCGCCACGGCCATCCTCGCCGCGGCACAGGGCGCGCCCACCGACACCTACGGCCGGGCGCACGCGGCCATCGCCGCGGGCATCCACGTCCTCACCGACGACCCGCGCAAGGCCCAGATCGCACTGATCATCAGCGCCGCCACCCCCGAACTTCGGGCGCGGACAATGGAATCCATCCGCAGCTTCGCCGGTCTGGTCGCCGCCGAGGGCAGCGATTTCTACGCCATCGCCGGACCGAATGCGGACCCCTCGATCGGCTTCCGCGCCACCTACCTCGTCGGCGGTCTGGTGCAGACCCTGACCAGCTGGCTGCACGGCGATCTGCCGATGACCCGCGATGAGCTCATCGACCACACCACCGAGGTGTTCGTCCTGCTGGGCGAGGATCTGGCCGGTCGCCTGCGCTGAGCGCCGCCGTCGGTCGTTCCGGCGACGGCGGCTCGGGCACCTGTCTCACAGGCTCAGCGCTACCGCCGGCAAACCCTCCGGCGCGGCCTGCAACACCACGCGGAACGAGCCCTCGTGCTCGGACCAGTACCGCGCGCAATCGGTCATCGCCGAGACGAACCAGTCGCGTTCCGCGGACCGCTCGGCCAGCAGCTGCGCCGAATCACGCACGACCGCAACGTATCCCGGTGCCTGTCCGACGAATTCGTCCAGATCCCGCAGACATTCGTCGAAGGCGTCCTTGTTCTCCCCGAAATAGTAGGGGAATTGGAAAGCCGCGGCGAACTCGTCGAAGACACCCGCGAGGGTGCGCATCTTCGACCCGCGCAGTTCGCGCACGACATAGCCTTCCGGAGCCCGGAACCGCACGCCGCTGAATCCGGCCGCGTCGGCGGTCAGCGACCCCAGGACGGACGCGGTGGACGCATCCGGACCCGAACCGGTCAGAAAGTGTGCGAGCGTGATCGCCTCACCCATCGAGAGCATCCCTTTCGAAAACCGCCGCGAGACCCGTTGCGGGCCCGTCAGCGCATCCTGGTGAACGTCTTGTAATGGTCGCCGGTGTAGTAGGCCGATCCGTCGCTACCGGTGATGATGCGCTCGGCGTCCCTGGTCTGGCCGCGTTTCTTCGGGTTGACATCCCATTCCCGGTAAGCGATCGCCTTACCCGAGGAATCGGTCTTGGCCAGTGACCCGCCGCGGTTCATCCACTGATCCCCGCCCTTGGTACCCGGCGCGTTCGCCGAACCGGGCCACCGCCCCGCATCGATCTCGGCCAGCGTCTGATAGGCGTGCTCAGGCACCCCCGCAGCATGACCGGTAACCGGCGTCGCAGTCCCCTTCACCTGCACCGCAGCCGCTTTCGAGGACGAAGACGCCCCCGCCGACGATGACGACGGCGTATGCCCGTGCGACACCAACAGCCCGATCACGATCACGACAACGACCGCACCCAGCCCGAGCAAACTCTGAATCCTCTTGCCGGACAACTTCATCGCTGTCGCACCGCCCCCGCACCGTAGTCGAGCCCCGCACAAGCGGACCCCGGGATAAAGGCCAAGTTACGCGCCATAGCGGTCGCGCGGCTCCCAGTCATGACTGCGAATCTACGTCACCCATACGACAGCGCAACACCGCCGCAACACCGCGCACCGACGAGTGGACCGATGCCGCGGCAACACCCCGACCGCGACGTAGCACATGGACAGTAAGACTGGGCATGGTTCCAACCGTGGCTGAGTCATGACGCCCGAAGCCCGCAGCGGCCGTAAGGACCCGTGCGGCGCAGAGCATGCTATTCACCGCATATTTTGCGGTGAATATGCGTACAATCACCGCATGGCAGCTCGTAAGTACCTATGGGAGGACGCCCACTGGCCCGAGCTGCGGTACGACGACTCCCGGCTTGCTCATCCGATATTCGAAGTCGCGCACCAGCACGGATACCTGCTCGGCAGGCTGGCCGATGCCGAGGACGAGACCAGAGAGCAGGCGAGCCTGGCCGCACTCACCTCGGATGTGGTGAAGACCAGCGAGATCGAGGGCGAGCTGCTGAATGCCGAGTCGGTCCGTTCATCCATCGCCCGTCACCTCGGCGTCGACATCGGCGCGGTGATGCCTGCGGATCGGCATATAGACGGTGTCGTGGAAATGGTGCTCGACGCCACCGTCCATCATGAGCAACCGGTCACATCCGAACGACTATTCGGCTGGCACGCCGGGTTGTTTCCGACCGGGTACTCCGGCATCTCCCGAGTGCGCATCGGCGGCTGGCGCACCGATGAGAATGGGCCGATGGAGGTGGTGTCCGGCCCGTACGGCAGGCAACGCGTGCACTTCGAGGCACCTCCGGCCGACACTCTGGAGACCGAGATGCGGCGATTCCTGGAGTGGTTCAACGAGGCCGCGCCGGAATCCCCGATCATCAAAGCCGGTCTGGCACATCTGTGGTTCGTGACCCTGCACCCCTTCGACGACGGGAACGGACGCATCGCACGGGCGCTCGGTGATCTGTGGCTGGCGCGCGCCGACCACAGCCCGCAGCGCTTCTACAGTCTCTCCACACAGATCCAACGAGACCGGAATGCCTACTACACCATCCTGGAACGCACCCAGAAGGGCACGCTCGACGTCACCGAATGGCTGCTGTGGTTCATCGGCGCGTTGCAACGTGCGATCACACATGCGAACAGCACGGTTGACGACGTGCTGGCGAAAGCTGAATTCTGGCGTCAGCGAAGACAATTCGCGATGAACGAACGACAGCGCGCGATGCTCAACCGTCTGCTCGATGGATTCAACGGCAAACTCACCACCCGCAAGTGGGCGATCATCACCAAGTGCTCACAAGACACCGCGCTACGCGATATCAACGAATTGATCGAACTCGGCGTGTTGCGTCGCTCGGAGTCTGGAGGGCGCAGCACCTCCTACGAACTGGCGCAACCGTGATCCCACCGGCACGCGTCGCAGCGCAACGAATGGTTGCCGGGCACGCTCAGCGGTACTGCGCGGTCACGGGCGCGTGCTCCGACCAGCACAGGTGGTAGTCGGGCCATCGCACCGCGTGCGAGCTGGTAATCGAAAGGCGAACATGGAAACCCCCGACCAATCGGCCGGGGGTTTCGTCGCATCCGGGGCTTAGTCGGTCTTGTCCGGGTCGTACTCGGCGTACCGGGGCCGGAACGGAACCACAATCATCAACTCGTGCGATGCGTCGTTGAGAGCCTTGATAGCCCGGTGCTCCGGCCCCAGGTACGGACTGATCTCCTCCGCTATCGCCTGTAGCCGGTCGCACAGCTCCCGGGACAACTCACGCGGTAGCTTGCCCGGGAACTTCGGAGGGTTCTCCGGGTCAATCGGCAGGCTTACCGGCTGTACCGTCTCGTCGTCGGACATGTGTACGTAGCCCTCTCAGAATCTCGGGTGGCACGTCGAAGCGGGTACCTCCACAGTGCCGGAATGGTCTTCGAATCGGAACGTGTGGCCTTGGATTGTGCCGCGTATCGCTACAGCGATGCGCCATGTTCCGGCGTAGCAAGCTGCCGACACCTCGTAGCGATGTCCTCCGGCCCGGAATGGGGGCGGGACAGTGTTGTCCGTCTTCACCGAAGCGACAACCCACCGACCACCGTGCTGGTACTCCAACCCAAGCTGCACTTGGTGAGAATCGGGCGGTGTGTCACAGCCTGCCAGACCGCGCCCGGTTATCTGCGGTTTGATCACGTCAGGGTGCGACGTGGAGAACTCGAAATCGCAATCGTTCACGGCGCGAGCCGGACCAGTGCCGACCGTAAGAGCTGGGCTCAGCCCAACGAGTGTAGCGACGAGAACTAAGCCGAACCGCGTATCCATCTGTCCCCCTGGATATTTTGATCATCGTCTACATGTTTGAGTGCGTCAAGAAACCGGACGATTACCTCGACCGGCAACGGCTCCGCCTTAGCTCCCGTCACCAACTCCGGAGCCATATACGTTCCGGGCTCGCTGCGCTGATCAAGCATGGTTCTCAATCCCTATGCGGCCAGAGCAGCAAGGCGAAGAAGGCCACCAGCGGCACCCCGAAGGCCAGGCACAGCCCCATCACGCGGGTTCCGTCTCATCGCCGACAAGCCTGAGCCCCTGTGTCTCCTCGCCGAGGCCGAACGCGCGAGCGTCGTTGCATGACTGTCGGGGGTGGTGCTCTAGGTACACCCCTACGCCTGGTTCGTCTCCGGGGTGCTCCTGTATGTCGAACACGCCACCCGGAAACGTGTAAAGCCTCGAGCGCGTGTTTGTTTCGTCTCCGTCTGTGCTCATCTCGACCCCCTGTAGTCGGCCAGTGGAAGGCAACCCGGGGCCGGGCCTCTCGTCACCAGCCCCGGGCGCTGGTTCGAAGCTACGAAGCGTTTACCGAGCCGGTCTACAAACGTGCACAATCGTGCACGGATGGCACAACCAGGCCACGGAGCGAGCTTTACCGGGTCATACTCGTAAAGGTCGGTGCAACCTAGTGCACGACTACACAGGAGGTCTCGCGAATGTCGTTACGTTTTCTGGGCAAGTGCGGAAGTACCGGAGGAAACTGCCCAACCCTGCTGTCCTACGAAGACGGGTACCTGGTCCAAGCCTGGCGAACCAATGCGCCAGGCACCGTTGAGCTTCCACACTTGCTGCTTGGGTTCTTGGAGCCGGATACGTTCATCGGTGCACCCTTGGCCGATACAGGTCGGGGTACGTTCCTGCTCTCCGGCAGGCCGGTAACCGACCCTGGCACGCTCGCACAACTCGACATAGCGGACGATGAGACAGTCATTGCCGTACCGAAGGCAGAGAGGACGTTCTACGGTGCAACTGCTGCACGGCAATCCGTGGCCTGACCTATTCGGCGAGAGCCATCGCGAAGCGTTCCACCTCGAAGTCCGGGATGCCTACGCGGTTGCAAACGAGTCAGAGCCGTTCCGGAAGTTTCTCGGCGGAGAGCCGGACGATTACGCATGGTTCGAGCCGTGGCTACAGCTTATGAAGGAAACCACCGGTCGGGGCATATCGGTTACCCGGGTGCGTATCGTCACGGTTCCGCACACCGATTACACCCGGTTCTCCCTGGCAGTATCCGACCTGAATATCGGGGCCGGTGAAGATATCCGGTATCTGCCCCGACACGAGGCCGGAGAGGTGCCAACCGATGACTTCTGGCTGTTCGATGACAACCGGGTAGCGTTCAATCTCGTTGACGAGAATGGCCGTGCCGAAGAATCGGCGGCGCTGACTACTGATACCGGAATTGTCGAGCACTGCCGGAGGCTCAAACAACAGTTCTGGTCGCTAGCTGTTCCGCATCGGGAATACATCATTCGGTGACTGGATCCATCGACCAGCAACGCGAATCTCTCGGAGCGAGACTCCGGGAGATTCGCTTTACCGCTGGCTTGTCGGGTGCAGCACTGGCACGCTTGAACCAGTGGCATCCGAGCAAGGTGTCGAAAATCGAGTACGGCAGAATCATGCCTTCCCTCGAAGATATATCCGCGTATTGCCGAGACTGCAATGCAGAAGATCAGCTCGCAGACCTTGCCGCCACACGGAGAAATATTGATACCGCATATCTCGAGTGGCAGAAGATTCTAGGTACTGGCACCAAGCGGAGACAAAACACATTCATTAGAGCGGAAGCTGGCGCGCGGATTCTGCGCGGATACGAACCTGTGGTGATACCGGGTCTCCTGCAGACTGCCGACTATGCGGCAGGTATTTTGCGTAAGGTCATCGAGTTCCAGGAAATACCCAACGACTTAGACGAAGGTGTGTCCGCCCGAATGGAGCGGCAGCGCGTCCTGTATCAGAGAGACCACTTATTCCATTTCGTCATTGCTGAACAGACCTTGTACACCACGGTTGGGGATGATCAGACGATGATCGGACAAATGGATCGGCTACTGGCTGTTCAGGGAATGCCTCGCGTGACGCTGGGCATCGTTCCGGCGACGGCACCGTTCGAGACGACAACAACCGGCTTCGTCATGTTCGATACGAGCACGGTCTACGTGGAAGCCATAACAGCGGAGCTGACGATTACTCAACCGCGAGAGATCAAGGTTTATCACCGTACGTTCGATACGCTCGCCGGGCAGTCCGTGACCGGAGAAGCAGCCCGCCTGCTGATCAGACGGGCTCTGGACAGTCGGGCGTAGGAATCCCAAAGCGCTACCGCACCGGGAGCTCGTTACCTGCTCCGTCGGCATCGAGATCCAAAACGAATCTCAATAACCATGGTTTGGTGAGGTGCATTGTTACTGCCACGCAATTGGTGACCGGCCGGACAGTGTCAGCGGTACTGCACGGTCACCGGCGCGTGGTCGGACCAGCGCAGGTGGTAGTCGGCGGCGCGTTCCACGACGGCCTGTTTGGCTCGATCGGCTATACCACCGCGGGCGAGCTGGTAATCGATTCTCCACCCGGCGTCGTTGTCGAAGGCGCGGCCGCGGTAGGACCACCAGCTGTAGGGGCCGGGGACGCCGGGGTGCAGGGTGCGGACGACGTCGACGTAGCCCGCGGCGATCATTTCGTCGATCCAGGCGCGTTCGCCGGGCAGGAAGCCGGAGTTCTTGACGTTACCCTTCCAGTTCTTGATGTCGAGTTCGGTGTGCGCGACGTTCCAGTCGCCGCTGATCACGAAATCGCTGGTCTGCGCCTTCATGTGCGCGCCGAGCTCGCCCAGGAACCGGTATTTCTCGTCCTGCATCGGCGTATCGGCCTCGCCGGTGTGCACGTAGACGCTGGCTACGGTCAGTTCGTCGAATTCGGCCTCGATGTAGCGACCGAGCCCGTCGAACTCCGCGCTGCCGAATCCGATCCGCACCGCCAGCGGCTCGCGCCGGGACAGAATCGCCACTCCGGCGCGGCCTTTCGTGCCCGGCTCGGCATGGGCGAGATGCCATCCGGCATCGATCGCGGGCGCCAGGGCCTTGCGCGTCTGCTCATCGGTCGCGCGCGTCTCCTGCAGGCAGATGACGTCGGCCTCGGTGTCCGCGAGCCACTCGAGCATCCCCTTGCCCGTCTTGCCCGTCGCCGCGCGCACCCCGTTGACATTGATCGTACTGATGATATTGGGCACCGGAAAACCGTACAATGCTGGTTAGACACACTCCCTGCGGACACTGTCGTCCAGGAAGGAGTGAGGACGATGATGTCAGGCACCGCCCCGCTCACGCCGACCAAAGCCCTGCACACGGGCTCGGGCGATCCACTCCTGCTGCTGCACGGATTCATGCTCTCCCCACATTGCTGGGAATCGGTGGCGCAGCGATTGTCGAACACCTGTGAGGTGTACGCACCAGCCCTGTGCGGCCACTGGGGCGGCCCGGAGTTCGAGGGCTGGTACATGGACGTCGCCACGCTGGCCGATCAGGTCGAGAATCAACTCGACGAGCTGGGTTGGCGAACCTGCCATATCGCGGGCAATTCGCTCGGCGCCTGGGTCGGCTTCGAACTCGCCCGCCGCGGCCGGGCCCGGACACTCACCGCTATCGCTCCGGCGGGCGGCTGGGCGAGCCCGTCGCTGATGCAGATTCGGGTCGGGTTGAAATTCCTGTCGCTGGTACCGATGGTGCGGGTCGGCAGGCGGGTCGGGAATACGGTCGGATTGAGCGCTCCGGCAAGGCAATTCGCGGCGATGATCCTGAGCAGGAACACCTCGGCGGTGCCGCGGCGACTGGTCGAGGCGGCGCTCATCTCGGCGATGAACTGCTCGGCGATGCTGCCCCTGCTGGCCGGCGGACTGCGGATGCCCGCACTCGGGGACTTGTCCACCCTCCGCACACCGGTGCGGCTGCTGATGTGCGAGAACGATCGGGTGATCCCGAATCAGCCTTACGCGCAACGCTTTCTGCAGGAGCTGCCCGAGTCCGCCGATCGGATCCTGGTGCACGGAGTCGGGCATGTGCCGATGCTGGAGGCTCCGGACCGGATCGCCACGCTGATCGCCGAGCATGTGTTCGCGAGTAGGTCGCATATGCGGGCCGTGTAGCGCCTACCGAGCGAGCAGCCCTTTGGCGACATGGGTCACCTGGATTTCGTTGCTGCCCGCGTAGATCATCAGGGACTTCGCATCGCGGGCCAGCTGCTCCACCCGGTATTCGGTCATGTAACCGTTGCCGCCGAAGAGCTGGATGGCGTCCATCGCCACCTCGGTGGCCGCCTCCGAGGAGTAGAGCTTCATCGCCGACGCCTCGGCGAGGGTTGGCGGTTTACCGGCCTCGGTGCGCTCGAGGGCGTTGAAGACCATGTTCTGCACATTGATTCGCGCGACCTCCATCTTCGCCAGTTTGAGCTGGATGAGCTGGAACCGGCCGATCTCCTGACCCCACAGGGTGCGATCCTTGGCGTAATCGACGCACAGGCGGTGACATTCGTTGATGATGCCCAGCGCCATGAACGCCACGCCGATCCGCTCGGCGGTGAAACTCGAACGGGCGCTTTCGCGTCCGTCGCCGCCCTTGTGCTCCTCGGTCTCGCCCAGCAGGCGATCGCGGCCGAGGCGCACGTTGTCGAAGAACAGCTCACCGGTCGGCGAGGCGTGCAGACCCATCTTGCGGAACGGTTTGCCCTGCGTGAAGCCCGCCATACCCTTGTCGAGCACGAAGGTGAGCACCTGGCGCTCGCGACGATCGGCGCCGTCGCCCTCATCGAGCTTGGCGTAGACGATCACCGTGTCCGCGTACGGGCCGTTGGTGATGAACGTCTTGCGGCCGTTGAGGATGTAGTCCTCGCCGTCGCGGCGGACGTAGGTCTTCATCCCGCCGAACGCGTCCGAACCCGAGTCCGGTTCCGTGATCGCCCACGCCGCAACCTTTTTCATGGTCACGATATCGGCGAGCCAACGCTCCTTCTGCGCGAGCGTGCCCCGGGACATGATGGTGGTCGCGCCGAGCCCCAAGCTGACCCCCATCGCGGATACCAAACCCATACATACACCCGACAATTCGCCGATCAGCACCGCCATCAGCGACTGCTGCCCGCCGAACGGCCCACCGCCGGAGGACTTCTCCCGCTTCCGCTCCCGATACGCCGCCCCCTCCTTCGCCCGAGCCCGCTCCTTGGCCAGCATCTTCTCGACCGACTCCGCACCGAGCGCATCGATGCCGAACTCCGCGAACAACTTCCGGATGATCGGATACGGCGTCATCTCGCCGCTCTCCAGCGCGTCCACGTGCGGGCGGACCTGCTTGTCGATGAATGCGCGCACCGCGGTGCGGACCATCTCATCGGTCTCGGACCATTCGAACATCGTTGTCCTCCAAACTCTTCGAAACAGACGTGATCAGGGCAGCCGGGCGGAGATGTCGTCGATCGTCCAGGGGCCCTCGGTCTCGATCGTCTTCACGTCGTGCCAGCCCGCCAACTCGGAGATGGCGCCGCCCTGCACCGCGAACACCTTGCCCGTCATCGGGCACTTGTCCGAGGCCAGATAGGCGACCAGCGGAGAGATATTGGCCGGGCTGAACGCGTCGAACTCACCCTCGCCGACCTCGGCGGCGAAGATCGCGCCCATACCGGGCGTCGCCAGGGTCAGCCGGGTGCGCGCCATCGGGGCGATCGCGTTGACTCGCACACCGTATCGGTCGAGTTCCTCGGCGGCGACCAGCGTCAGCGCGGCGATACCGGCCTTGGCCGCGCCGTAATTCGCCTGTCCCGCATTGGGAATCGTGACCCCCGAGGCCGATGCGGTGTTGACCACCGCGGCGGTGGGCTGATTCCCGGCCTTGGACTGGTCCTTCCAGTACGCGGCCGCATGTCGCAGCACGTTGAAATGCCCCTTCAGATGGACCGCGATCACCGCGTCCCACTGCGATTCCTCGAGCCCCGCGACGAATCCGTCGCGCAGGATGCCCGCGTTGTTGACCACGACGTCGAGTCGGCCGAACTCCGAAACAGCCTGATCCACAAGGTTCTTCGCACCATCCCATAGCGCGACGCTGTCGGTGTTGGCGCATGCGCGACCGCCCGCGGCGACGATCTCGTCCACCACCTCCTGCGCCGGACCGCTGTCCGCGCCCTCGCCGGCGTTGTCGCCGCCGAGATCATTGACCACCACGCTCGCGCCCTCGCGCGCGAACAGCAGCGCATGTTCGCGCCCGATCCCCCGGCCGCCGCCGGTGATCACCGCGACCTTGCCTTCCAATGCACCCATCATCTCTCCTGTTCGATGAATCTACGGGCCCGGCGGGCGTTCGGCTCGCGAAACGCGCGCGCCGGGCGACCGGAATATCAGTCCGCGATCTCGGCGAGACCGTCGCTGAGCACGACGTCCTGTCCGCGCACGGTCTCGAATGCGTAAGTGGTTGTGCCGTTGCCGGGCTCGGCCTTCCAGATGCGGGTGGACAGATCGTCGCCGGGGAACACGAGTCCCGCGAACCGGACGGCGAACCTGCGCACCCGGCTGACGTCGGATCCGCCGACCTCGGTGAGCACGGCCCAGGAGGCGAAGGCCATCGTGCACAGGCCGTGCGCGATGATGCCGGGCAGTCCGGCGTCCTTGGCGACCTCCTCGTCCAGGTGCAGCGGCACCGGATCACCCGACGCGGGTGCGTAGCGGAAGGTCTGGTCCTGGTCCACGTGCTGCGGCACCACCGCGATCGGATCCCGCGCACGCAGGGCCTCGCCGAATCCGTGCGGCGGCCCCGATTCCCCGACCGTGCGGCCCGCGTCCACATTGCGGAAGAACGCGGTCAGGTACTGCTCGTTGACCGGATCCCCTGCCTCGGAACGGGTTTCGATATGGATGGTGATCGTGCTGCCACTGCTGCGGCTCGCGTACCCGATCGCGCGGGCCCTGGCCACCAGCGTCTCACCCGGGCGAATCGGACGGTGGAAGTGAAAGTCCTGCTCCCCGTGCACGACTCGGCCGAAGATGTCCATCGGGGCCACATCGATCACCGGGACCAGCATGGCGTCGAATACCGGGACGATCGCGAAAACCGGTGACGCGACCTCGCCGGAGCGATGGGCGGCGATGGGATCATTCGTGGCAGCGGCATATTCGGCGATCCGCTCCCGGGTGACCTCGAACCGCTCCTCGTCGGACCAGGCGTTCAGCCCCGAATCGTCGAATACGACCGTCTTCGTACTCACGCTGTGCCCTCACGGCATGAGCCGGGGCGCTGCGTGGTTACGCTCCGCTGCCGCCTCCGCGCCTGACCGTTCATGCTGTATCCACCACGGCATGAGCCGGGGCGCTGCGTGGTTACGCTCCGCTGCCGCCTCCGCGCCTGACCGTTCATGCCGCGGCCAGAGTATCGAGGGCATCCAGGGAAGTCTCGAGCTGTTTCATCCCGTCCTTCTCCACCGCCTTGCCGAGTGCGCCCTTGATCAGCGCGCCCTCGAAATCGCCCTGGAGCGACAGTTCGCTGCCCTCGTCCGCAGCGGAGATCCGGAAGGTGAATTCGACCTGAACACCGGCCATTCCGGTCGCACCGAGGGTGAGCGTGCTGGGTGCTTCGACCGCGACGACGTTCCATTCGAATTTGTTCGCCATCCCCAGCATCACCACCTTGGCGACGAGCTTGCTGCCGACCTCGAGGGTGGCCGGGGGCTCCTCCATCCAGCGTTCGTGGATGGAGAACCAGTCACCCCAGGTGTTCGGATTGCCGACCACGGCCCACAGCGCCTCGGGTCCGGCGGCCATCTTCTTGGTGTACTCGATATGTCCCATGGTCCTACTCCTCGTCGAGTTCGGTTGCCGGGCAATTTGTTCCGGCGGATATGCGGATCGGGTGGGCAGCGATCACCGATCGGCGCGCTGGTACGCAGTGACGACGGCCGCGCCGCCGAGGCCGATGTTGTGCTGCAATGCGGCGGTCACGTTCGGGACCTGACGCTTGTCGGCCGTACCGCGCAGCTGCCAGGTCAGTTCCGAGCACTGAGCCAATCCGGTGGCGCCCAAAGGATGTCCCTTGGAGATCAGGCCGCCCGACGGGTTGACCACCCATTTACCGCCGTACGTGGTCTGATTCGCGTCCAGCAGCGCGGCGGCCTCACCCTCCGCGCACAGCCCCAGCGCCTCGTACGTCAGCAGCTCGTTGGCGGAGAAGCAGTCGTGCAGTTCGATCACCTGGAAGTCCGCCGGACCCAGGCCGGATTGCGCGTATACCTGTTGCGCGGCTTGGACATTCATGTCGTAGCCGATAAGATTCTTCGCCGTGCCATCGAAGCTGGACCTGAAATCGGTGGTCATGGCCTGCCCGACGATCTCCACCGCCTGCCCGGCCAAGCCGTGCGCGTCGACGAAGGACTCCGAGGCCAGTACGACCGCGCCCGAACCGTCGGAGGTCGGCGAGCACTGCAGTTTGGTCAGCGGGTCGTAGATCATCCGCGCGCCCAGGATGTCGTCGAGGGTGTACTCCTCCTGGAACTGGGAATACGGATTGTTCACCGAATGCTTGTGGTTCTTGAACCCGATCTTCGCGAAATGCTCTGCGGTAGTGCCGTATTGCTTCATATGCTCGCGACCCGCGGCGCCGAACATCCAGGGCGCCACCGGGAACAACACCTCGGAGATCTCGGCCATCGCCATGATGTGCTCGGCCATCGGCTGTTCCCGGTCGTCCCAGGTCGATCCGAGCGAGCCGGGCTGCATCTTCTCGAAGCCCAGCGCCAGCGTGCAGTCGGCCAGACCGCCCCGAATCGCCTGTGCCGCAAGGTAGAGCGCGGTCGATCCGGTCGAACAGTTGTTGTTGACGTTGACCACGGGAATACCGGTCATCCCCAGTTCGTAGACCGCGCGCTGTCCGGAGGTGGATTCGCCGTACACGTAGCCGACATACGCCTGCTGCACCCGCTCGTACGCGATTCCGGCGTCGGCCAGGGCCTTGGTGCCCGACTCACGCGCCATATCCGGGTAGTCCCAGTCGCTGCCGTCCTCGTTCTTGCGACGCCCCGGCTTCTCGAACTTCGTCATGCCGACGCCGACGACGTAGACCTTGTTCGCCATCGAACTGCGCTCCTCACCTCCGGCCGCCGACCGCACGCCGGCGACGGCATCCACGACTCCCGCGGGACCGAATAAAACAAACATACAAAGCTGTATGTAACATGGCAAGGGCTGCTTCCTGAGAAGATGCCGAGTTCAAACCGGGCCGATGACATACAGCCCGCGATGTTCGCCCGGACCCATTCGCACCGTGTACCGACCCGAACCGGAAGCCGACAAGCAGCCCGGCAGCACGATCCACCGTCCACAACCGCTGACGCGAACATCGAGCGGCTACCCAACCGATCCGACTCCGAGCCACGTCACGGAGTGGCCCACGGCGAACATCGCTCGCGGTCTATCGATTCGATAAGCGAAATATATTGTGCCCGAGTCGATTACGCGCACAGCTATGCTCACACCGGCATCGGAGCAACGTACCCGGGTGGCCGAGCGTGCGAAATACCGCATCGCAGCGACGCGGCGGAGGGTCCGGCGGCACATCCGTGCGGGTCCCCGAGCCTCGATGGGAATGCCGGTGGGGGGGCTGGATCAGTCGGCGGTGAGGTTCAGGCCGGTGAGCAGGGAGTCGGCGGCGGCACGCAGATGAGCCGAGGCGCGACGCCAACGACGTTGGGCGCGTTCGGGATCGGGAGAGATGAAGTTGGACACCAGGATTCCCCGCAGGGCGTCCATGGCGGTGTAGACGAAATCGCGAACCTCTTTGCGCCGCAACTCGTCCGGGACGAATTGTGCGACGGACATCAGGACCGCGTTGTTGACGAAGGGCTCGACCTTCTCCATCTCGGCGGCGAGCACCGCGTCGGTGCGCCCGGCCACCCACAGCTCCATCGCCGCGATGAACAGCGGCCCCTGATGCAGCGTCCAGAGCGAATCGAGCATGGCCCCGATCGGATCGCCCCCGACCCGCACCCGGCCGAGTTCGCGCATGGCCGCCTCGGTGCGCCGCTGCGCCAGATGACTGATCGCGGCCACCACAAGATCGGTCTTGGACCCGAAATGATGCACCTGCGCGCCCCGGGTGACCCCCGCCCGCTCGGCCACCCGCGGCGTCGTCGTCCCGGCGTAACCGAATTCGACCAGGCAATCGATGGTCGCGTCGAGCAGCCGCACCCGCATCTCACTGCTGCGCTGCTCCTGCGTCCGGCGCAACGGCTTGGACGGTGCGGGCCTGGTCATTCCGGGAATTCTACACTTACATTCAGGTCTGAATGGAAATGCGGGGCGCGGGCAGACCCGCGCCGTCGACGTAGACCGACCTCACCCGTAGCCGGGAGCCGAATGACAGCGGTCAGACAGAACGCCGTGCGAGGCGAACGGTAACGGTGAACAGCAGCACGCCGGCCACGGCAAGTCCGGCACCGACGGCGGCCGGGGCGGTGTACCCCAGCCCCGCCGCGATGACGCGCCCGCCCAGCCACGCACCGCCCGCGTTGGCGATGTTCAGCGCGGCGTGGTTGAGCGCCGCGGCGAGAGTCTGGGCATCGTGGGCGACATCCATCAACCGGGTCTGCAAGCCGGGCGAGATCGCCGCACCCGCCGCGCCGACCAGAAACGCGCCTACCGAGGCGGAGATCGGATTATGCGCTGCCGCAACGAATCCCGCGAGGATGACCACCATCGCGATCAGCGCGGCGAACACCGAGGAGTCCACACCGCGATCGGCCAGCACCCCGCCGAGGATGCTCCCGACGATCATGCCGAGGCCGAACAGAGCCAGTACCACCGGAACCAGATTCAGCGAGAGTCCGGCCACGTCGGTGAGCGTGGTGGTGATGTAGGTGTAGACCGCGAACATGCCGCCGAAGCCGACCGCGCCGACCAGCAGGGTCAGCAACACCTGCGGGCGGCGCAGCGCACCAAGTTCGGTGCGCGGATCGGTGATCCGGATTCCGGACAACTGCGGTACGAAACGTGCGATGGCGACGACCGTCGCCAGGCCGATCGCGGCGACCACGAGATAGGCGTCCCGCCAGCCGAGATTCTGGCCGAGCCAGGTGGCAGCGGGAACGCCGACAACATTGGCGGCGCTCAACCCCAGCATAACCGCGGCGATCGCCTTGGCGCGCTGTCCCGCCGGGGCCAGTGTCGCCGCGGCGAGCGAGGCGACGCCGAAGTACGCGCCGTGCGGAAGTCCGGAGACGAACCGGGCAAGCACCAGCGTGCCGAACGTCGGCGCGAGCACGGTCGCGAGATTGCCCACGGTGAACGCGGCCATCAGGAAGACCAGCAACCGCTTGCGCGGCACCCGCGCGCACAGCGCCGCGATCACCGGCGCGCCGACCACCACGCCCAGCGCATAGGCCGACACGCTGTACCCCGCCGTCGGTTCGGACACGTGCATGGCGTGCGCGATATCCGGCAGCAGGCCCATCGTGACGAATTCGGTGGTCCCGATACCGAATCCGCCCAGCGCCAGCGCCAGCATCGCCGGAATGTGCCAGCGCGTGCGCGGTGCGGATTCGTCCCGCGGCGGGTGGACGGCCGGATCACCGTCACGGCGGACAGGTGAGAGCTGCACGGGCACTTCGGGCGCGGAGAGGGGTTCGGGCACGGTCAAGCGCAACACGGCAGCACGGGGGCTCGATACCCGCGTCACCGGTGATCTCACTCACGGTCGTCGGTGCGGAAATCGCGCGGACTCCGAAATCGCTCGGCGATAACGGTTTCCGGCTCTCGGCGGTGTGCGGGCATCTGCGCTGTTGCCGGAATCACCCCCCGGGAAACAGTTCGGGCACCCGCGGCCACCGTGGACGGTGGGGGCGGGTGCCCGGTGTTGCGGCTCTCCCGACGTCACGTACGCCGGACGAGCGGATCGGGTCAGCTCAGCTCGCGCGCCAGGTTGGCATCGAGCACGCCGAGGAACTCCTCGGTGGTCAGGTAGCCCTGATCGCCGCCGACCAGCAGCGCCAGATCCTTGGTCATCTGGCCGTCCTCGACGGTCTTGATGACGACGTCCTCGAGGGTCTGCGCGAAGCCGATCACCTCGGGAGTGTTGTCCAGCTTGCCGCGATGCGCGATGCCGCGGGTCCACGCGAAGATCGATGCGATCGGGTTGGTGGAGGTGGGCTTGCCCTGCTGGTGCTGGCGGTAGTGCCGGGTCACGGTTCCGTGCGCGGCCTCGGCCTCACAGGTCTTGCCGTCCGGGGTCAGCAGCACCGAGGTCATCAGGCCCAGCGAGCCGAAGCCCTGCGCGACGGTGTCGGACTGCACATCGCCGTCGTAGTTCTTGCAGGCCCAGACGTAGCCGCCCTCCCACTTCAGCGCGGAGGCGACCATGTCATCGATGAGGCGGTGCTCGTAGGTCAGGCCGGCGGCCTCGAACTGGGCCTTGAACTCGGTCTCGAAGATCTCCTGGAAGGTGTCCTTGAACATGCCGTCGTAGGCCTTCAGGATGGTGTTCTTCGTCGACATGTACACCGGGTAGTTCTGCTGCAGGCCATAGTTGAGCGATGCCCGCGCGAAGTCCTCGATCGACTTCTTGAAGTTGTACATGCCCATCACGACGCCGCCGTCCTCGGGCAGCTTCACGACCTCGTGGACGATCGGTTCGCTGCCGTCCTCCGGAGTGAAGGTGAGCGTGACGGTTCCCGCCTGATGCACCTTGAAGTCGGTGGCGCGGTACTGGTCGCCGAAGGCGTGACGGCCGATGATGATCGGCTTCGTCCAGCCCGGGACCAGGCGCGGAACGTTCGAGATGATGATGGGTGCGCGGAAGATGGTGCCGCCGAGGATGTTGCGGATGGTGCCGTTGGGCGACCGGTACATCTTCTTCAGGCCGAATTCCTCGACGCGCGCCTCATCGGGGGTGATGGTGGCACACTTCACACCGACGCCGTGCTGCTTGATGGCGTTGGCGGCGTCGACGGTCACCTGGTCGTCGGTCTTGTCCCGGTACTCGATACCGAGGTCGTAGTACTCGAGATTCACATCGAGGTACGGGTGAATCAGCTTGTCCTTGATGAACTGCCAAATGATTCGGGTCATCTCGTCGCCGTCGAGTTCGACGACGGTTCCCTCAACCTTGATCTTGGACATGGATCTTCGTGTCCTCCTAGGATGGTGCTCCCATTGTTCCGCCAGGTGAACACGCTTGTGAGCGGACCCAGCTGTTCAACAGACAACGTATACGCCCCGTTTTGTCCACGAGACTCGAGGTGCCAAACAGAACAAGCGTACTGGTGCGACGGATCTCAGCGGCACCGGACCTACCCCGAGTGATATATCCGTCACATCCGCACGACTTCTCCTTTACTTCGTGCAACCGCCGCGCTGGGGCGGCGATTCCGCCCGGACCTGGTGAAATACACCACGGGTTTCGAACTCCCGTGGGCTCCGGCTACGATGTCCGGAAGGTCATGAGCACCAGCGTCAAGCCCCGGCTCGCTGGTCGGCAACCCTCCTGTTGCGGTGGGGTGCTCCGGGTGATGACCGGGCTCCCGAAGGCCGGGAGCAAGCGCGATCATCAGGAGGAATCCCGAAATGTGTTGTAGCTGTCCATTATCCGGACCCCGCTGACGCCCACCGGCAGACCTCTCGGAGCATGACATGAGTAACTCGACCGCGCCCGCGACCGATCCGGACTCCGTGCCGCACAGCCCGCACCGCACACCGATATTCGCTGATCGGCCCCGATATACCCGCGCGACGCCGAGCCGCCGGAACGCTGTGACTACCATCGAGGACGTGTGTTCCCCCGTCGTCGACCCGGTTTCGGGCACCCGTGCGCGGGCACTCCGCGCGATGATCGCGAGGCCGAGGGATGGGCGGATTTCGCCTCCCGAGGCGGCGGTGGCGCGGTGACCGTGAGTATCGACCCGGGCACATCCAGTAATCGCGCAGCAACCTTGCTGCCCCCGCCGGACGGAAGTCTGGGCACGATCGCCGTCGGCGAGATCCGGCTCGAGAACGGGGCCGTGATCCCCGGGGTCGAACTGGCCGTCCAGCGCTGGGGCGAACTCTCGCCCGCGGCGGACAACGTCGTGCTGATCGAACACGCGCTGACCGGCGACTCGCACGTCACCGGCGCGCCCGATGATCTGCATCCGCTGCCGGGCTGGTGGGACGGCATCGTCGGTCCGGGCGCGCCGCTGGACACCGACGAATGGTGCGTGATCGCCACCAACGTGCTGGGCGGATGTAAGGGCAGCACCGGTCCGGCATCTCCCGGTCCGGACGGAAAGCCTTGGGGGGCAAGGTTTCCCGAAATCTCCATTCGCGATCAGGTGACCGCGGAGGTGGCGCTGTTCGATCTGCTCGGCATCGAGCGGATCGCCGCGGTGGCCGGTGGGTCGATGGGCGGTATGCGGGTGCTGGAGTGGATGGCCGGATATCCGGAGCGGGTGGGCGCCGCGCTGGTGCTGGCCGTCGGACCCCGCGCGACCGCCGACCAGATCGGCACCCAGACCACGCAGATCGCCGCCATCACCGCCGACCCGGACTGGCAGGGTGGCGACTATCACGGCACCGGCCGGGCCCCGACGAGCGGTCTCGGCATCGCCCGGCGCATCGCGCACCTGACCTACCGCACGGATTTCGAGCTGGATCACCGCTTCGAGAATCGCGCCCAGGACGGTGAGGACCCACGGAACGGTGGCCGCTACGCGGTGCAGAGCTATCTGGACCACCAGGCCCGCAAGCTCGCGAACCGCTTCGACGCGGCCAGCTACGTACTGCTGACCGAGGCCATGAACCGGCACGACATCGGCCGCGGGCGCGGCGGCGTGGCAGCGGCACTCGCCGCGATACCGGTGCCCTGTGTGGTCGGCGGTGTCGACTCGGACCGGCTGTACCCGCTGCGCACCCAGCAGGAACTGGCCGATCTGCTGCCCGGCTGCGCCCGGCTCGAGGTCGTGCACTCCAGGGACGGCCACGACGGATTCCTGACCGAGACCGAGGCGGTCGGCAAGCTGCTCGCCCAGACGATGGATCTGGCACGCACCGCGCGGCCGTGATCGGAGGATCGGCAGCTCGCAAGTCGGTTCAGCCGACGCCCAGGCTGCTGATCGTCGCCGCCAGCGCGATGATCGTGCCGCCCAGCACCGCATAGGCGACGACGTCGAACGGCTTGCCGCGCACCGCCAGCAGGCCGACCCGGACCTCCGGGAGCACCAGTCGCAGCGCCGATGCCAGCAGCGGCGCACCGCCGATGACGAACGCCCCACGTCGCCACCGATCCTGCACCAGGAAAACCACGGCCACCACCAGCACAACCGCCACCAGCACCATCGGCAGCTGGTTACGCAGGTATCCGAGCGGTCGTTCGGAATGAGCGGTTGCGGAAGCATCGGTCACCCCCCGATTCTCGCATTCGTTCGCCATGGCCTCCCGACACCCGGGCGGTGGCGGGCGGGGACGTAGGGTTCATCCCGTCCGGACGTGATGAAAGGCTGCGTTCTGCTGTGCTCAGACTGATGTTCTTCGAACCACGGATTCCGCCGAATACCGGCAACGCGATTCGACTGGCGGCGGGGTCCGGGTTCTCGTTGCACCTGATCGAGCCGCTGGGTTTCGACCTGTCCGAGCCCAAGCTGCGCCGGGCCGGGCTGGACTATCACGATCTCGCCACGGTCACCGTGCACGAAAACCTTTCCGCCGCATGGGAATCCTTGAATCCCGAGCGGACGTTCGCCTTCACCGCCACAGCGAAGACGCATTACACGGATATCGCCTATCGCGAGGGCGATGTGCTGTTGTTCGGACCGGAGCCGACCGGACTGCCCGAGGAGGTGCTGACCGATCCGCACATCACCGATCGGCTGCGGATTCCGATGCTGCCCGGTCGGCGATCGATGAATCTGTCCAATGCCGCGGCCGTCGCGGTGTACGAGGCGTGGCGGCAGCTGGGCTTTCCGGGTGCGGTGTAGTCCGAGCCTAGACATGCGGGAGCCGGACATCGACGACGTCGTGCGCGAGGACCTGCAACCGTCCGGGTGTGGTGAGCAGCAGATCACCGGCATGGGTCGTACCGGGCTGCGCGGAACCGGTGCGACGGAGTTCGAGGGCGGTCGCCGGGGCGAGTGAGCCGTAACGCAGAGTGTCGCCGCCGCCGCGACGCTCCCATCGCGCACCGGATCGGTTCCAGACGGCGGTGACGAGATGGCTCGCGGCTCTGGACTCCCAGGTCGCGTAGGTGGTGGTCAGATCCGCGCCGTCCCAGCGCAGATCCTCCAGCGACGAACAGGCCGAGGCGACGGGTGGGTCGAGCGTGTCGATCCGATCGTTCAGCAGGTCGATATGCAGTAATCGCGCTGTGCCGCAGGCAATTCCGTCGCGGATTCGGCCCGCGATCGCGACCGCCTGCCCGTCCGGGCGCAGCACGGCCCGGTCGAAGGCGGTGTTGACGCCCTCGACCCGGCCCAGCGCACGCACGACACCGGTGTCGGTATCGACGAGGAAGAGGTGATTGACGCCCCAGGACGCACCGGGCGGTGATTCGACCCGATCGAACACGAGCACCCGCTCACCCGCCGCGAGCAGATGCGGGCCCGATACCACCGCACCCGGCGCGATCGGATCCGGTGACGGCAGGGTGATCCTGGTTCGCACGGTGGGGTGCGGATCACGCAGATCGGCCTGGATGAGACTGTCCGGCTCGTTCCACCAGCCGACCGTCGTCCCGTGCAGCGCGAAGACGCGAGCACAGTGACAGTCCACCCGACCCGGCAGCACGGCGCCTTGCCTCACCTCCATCGCGGTGAGCCCACCGGAGCCGTCGAGCGCGTAGATATGCGAATTGTCCTGTGTGAAACCGCTTTCGGAATAGCTCCCGCGATACCGCCCGACCACCCGCTGCGATGTGGCCAGAACCAGTTCGGTGCGGGTACGGAAGACGAATGGCCGCGCACTCGCCGGCGCATCGGCGCTGCGACCCGTATCCGACCGTGCCGGTGACATTCCGGCGGCACAGCCAGAGACGATCAGCGCGCACCCGATCAGCGCCGAAACCATTGCCCCGCAGTGCTTCCGGCCGCTCATCCGAGCACCTCCAGGGCGCGGCGGTAGTAGGCCTCACGGGCCTGCAGACCGTTGTATCCACCGTTCACCGCCCGGGTGACCGCGGCGAAATCACCGGCGTCGGCCAGGGCGTTGATATTGCGCGAGGTCCAGTACCACTGAGCGATCCGGAAACCGATATCCGGGCGGGCCGCCAGCTCGGGATCACCCTCCAGGTCCAGCCCCAGGGCCTGGCCCGCGGCGCGGTAGTTGGCGCGGCCGGTCAGCTGGATGGGGCCGCGGCCGTGATAGCGCGGGCCATCACCCGGCTGGGTGTTTCCGGCGGCGGTATTCGGCTGGCCCGGGTCGTACTGGTGAAAGTAGGCATCGTCGCCCAGCTCCTCGAAATACCGGAATTCACCACTTTCATGGGCCAGCTGCGCCAGGAATGCGGCTCGCCGCACGGGAGTGGTGATATTCCCCTCCCGCATGGCCGCGTCGAGGGCGGGCAGATACTGCCGGGCCCGATCCATCGGCAGATTCGGCATGATCGCGGTGAGCTGCTCAGCCGTGATGCCCGGCGGCTGCGCGGATTGCCGCGGCGGGAGCGGAGGCGATACCGCTGCGCGAGCGGTATTCGCGTCGGCGAAGCCCGGTGCGGGAAGTACGCCGCCGGACTCCTGCACCTCCGGCATCGGAAACGACTGTGCGAGAGCTGAATCCACGGCGGGGGCCGAATTCACCGCAGGAGTCGAATTGATCGCGGGATCGGTCCGCGCGGCAGCGGCCGGAACCGTGGCGGCGGCCGACTGCGCGACCGGACCCACAACCCGATCGGATTCCTCGGAAGGCTTCGTCGCGCCATCCCGATCGGAGGGCCGCGGCTGTGGAACGGATTTCCGGTCATCGCGCGGATCACCGGAATTCGCGTCCCGGCCGAAAACCGCCGCGAGATGCCGCATTTCGTGCTCCACCGCCAGGACGGCCTGCCTGCCGCGCTCCTCTGCGCGATCGACGGCGGCAACGGCCTCGGCGATGACCTCGGACCATTCGGCGGCCGCCGACGATCCGGCGGTGACCGTCCAATCGTCGGCGACCGCACATCCGGCCGCCTCGGCGTCGGCGACATAGTCCAGCAGAGCCGTTGCCGTGTAATGCAGGTCGGACAGGGCCTGGGCGCCCGCGGCGCACAGGCCCTCGGCATGGTCACACAGCATCCGGTCGTGGCGATGCGCCGCCTCGACCGAGGCCAGCATCGCGTCGAAGGCCGCGCCTTGCCAGCCGTCACCGTCGAGTCGATGACATTCCGTGCGCACCGCGGCCGACAACGTCTCCAGATCCCCGATGTGCCTGCCGAATTCGGCCCGCATCCGATCGGCCGCCTCGAGTGCCCGCCAGGTCACCAGTACCGAGCGCGGCGGGGTCATATCCGCACCTCCAGCCCGGCGAGCAGGCGGCCGTGCGCGAGGTCCGCCTCGACGAACGCGCTTACCGCGGAATCGATGCGCTCGGCCAGCCCGCCGAGACGATCGGCGCTGCGCTGGACCAGATCCGCTGCGGTGCGGGCCGATTCGCACAGTAGCGACACCGCGGCACTGTGCGGAACCAGATCACCGATCGCCGTGGCGATCTGGATCGCCGCGCCGCGCACCCCGTCGAGCTCCTGGCCCGCCTGCCGCGCGAGCCGACCGAATCGCCGTACCGCATCCGTATCGACCACACACGAATCACCGACCACACACGAACCGGACATTCTTCCCCCTTGTTCGAACGACTGCTCACCGACTTCCGGCACCGTATCCGGCCCCGCGCGTGCCTGTCACGAGTCGAGCGACAGCCGCACCCCTTCCCGGCATGCGCACTCTTTCCGCAGCTTGCGAAGGGTGCGAGAACAAAATAGGGGTGCGTGCTCTTTCATTCGCGAGTGCGCCGATACCAGACCGCTGAGTCTTGTCTGTGAGACGCGGTAGGCTCGCGTAGGAACGGGGGCGGCGGGGCCCTGGCAACGACCAGAGAGTGTGGTATGTCCAAGCGACTGACAGTCCTGCTGGCGATGACGGTAGGAATAATCCTGGCGACGACAGGTGCGGCGCTGGCCGGTCCGGTCACCATTCACGACGATTCGAAGGTTCTCGACGCCGAGCGCGTGACCACGGCCGGGAACACATTGTCCGATCCGGTGCAGATCTACACCACCGAGAAGTTCTCCGATGACAACTCCGCCTTCGAGAGCGAGGCGAAGAAGGACGTCAAGAGCGCGACCGACGTGGTGATCGCGATCAACACCAAGTCCCGGCATCTGGCGATCGAGACCGGTTCGAATTCGCACATCCGGGACACCTCGGCCGCGGGAGCGGCGTTCAAGGGCGCCTTCGGCTCCGGCGACTACACCGGCGCGACGGTTGCCGCACTGCAATCACTGGCGAGCACCGCCAACCAGGCCGCCCCGAACAACGCGAACGGTGTTGCGCCACAGCGGTATCACCACGCCACGAGTACCCACCACGGCACCAGCTGGGTGAGCTTGCTGTGCCCGCTGATCATCGTGGTCCTGGTCGTGGCCGGCATCGTCGCGGTGATCCGGCGGCGGCGTGGTGGCGGCGGATTCCCCGGGGGCGGCGGCGCGCCGGGCGGTTACGGCCCCGGTGGTTACGGTCCGGGCGGCTACGGTCCCGGCGGCGGTTACGGTCCGGGCTACAACCAGGGCGGCGGCATGAGCCCCGGTATGGCCGGTGGCATCGGCGCGGTCGGCGGCGCGGTGGGCGGCGGCCTGCTCGGCTACGAACTCGGGAAGATGGAGGGTCGCGAGGAAGAGCGCGACCGTGAATACGACCAGGGCGGTTACGACCAGGGCTACCAGGGCGGTGGCGACCAGTTCGGCGGCGGCGGAGGCGATTACAGCTTCGGCGACGGCGGGGGCGGATTCGACGGCGGCGGCGGTGACGGCGGCGGAGGCGGCGGTAGCGACTTCTGAGCCGATGGCGGCGGGTGCGGATCGCGCATCCGCCGCCACGTTCACCGGAAGTCGCGTGAGCGCGATGCGACGCGCAGATCCATGCGTTGCAGATGTTCCGCGACGACGGTGACCGCGCCCTCGGCGTTCTGCACACGTCCGCGCACCAGCAGTGCTGACGCGCCCTGGGCGATGCGGCGATAACGCTGCCACAGCCCCACCGAACACACCACGTTCACCATGCCGGTCTCGTCCTCCAGATTGACGAAGGTGACCCCGGCGGCGGTGGCGGGCCGCTGCCGATGTGTGACGGCCCCGCCCACCAGCACCTTCGAACCGTCGGGCACCGCGAGTAATCCGGCGGCCGGTATCACGCCGAGCGCATCCAGTTGCGGGCGCAGGAATTCGGTCGGATAGCTGCCGGGCGAGACACCGGTCGCCCAGACGTCGGCGGCGGCCAACTCCAGCTCGCTCATCCCGGGAAGTGCCGGCGCGGCGGTGGCCGCGCCGGTGCCGGGCAACCGATCCGCCCGCTCCCCCGCCGCGGCGCCCGCGGCCCACAGCGCCTCTCGCCGGGTGATCCCGAGACTGTCCAGCGCACCCGCGGTGGCCAGCGATTCGGCCTGCGGCACAGTCAATTCCACGCGTCCGGTCAGGTCCAGGAAGGATGTGTAGGGACCGCTCGCCCGAGCCGCGACGATCCGGGCGGCCAGATCGTCGCCGAGATGCCGGACCGCGCCCAGCCCGAGCCGCACCTGCGTCCCGCGCTGTTCCAGAGTGGCCGCGGCGAGACTGTGGTTGACATCGGGACCGTGCACCACCACCCCATGCCGCCGGGCATCGGCGACCAGCGATTGCGGGGAGTAGAACCCCATCGGCTGCGCGTTCAGCAGTCCGGCGCAGAACGCCGCCGGATGATGCAGTTTGAACCACGCCGAATAGAAGACCAGCGAGGCGAAGCTCTGTGAATGACTCTCCGGGAAGCCGAAATTCGCGAAGGCGTACACCTTCTCGTAGATCCGGTCGGCCAATTCGCCGGTGATGCCGTGCAATTCGCGCATACCGCGATAGAAGCGCTCGCGCAGTCGCTCCATCCGCTGCGGTGAGCGTTTGGAGCCCATCGCCCGGCGCAGCTGATCCGCCTCGGCCGCGGTGAAACCGGCCACGTCGACGGCCATCTGCATGAGCTGCTCCTGGAACAGCGGCACGCCCAGCGTGCGGGACAGCGAATTACGCAGGGCCTCATGGTCGTAAGTGGCCTTCTCCTGCTTGTTGCGGCGGCGGATATAAGGATGTACCGAACCACCCTGAATGGGGCCGGGCCGGATCAGCGCCACCTCCACGACGAGATCGTAGAATTCACGTGGCTTCAGCCGCGGCAGTGTGGCCATCTGAGCTCGCGACTCCACCTGGAATACGCCCACCGAATCGGCCCGCGAAAGCATCTCGTACACGGCGGATTCCGCGAGATCGAGCCGATGCAACTCGACGCGCTCGCCCTTGTGCTCGTGCACCAGATCGATCATGTAGTGCAGCGCCGAGAGCATGCCCAGACCGAGCAGATCGAACTTCACCAATCCCGCGACCGCGCAATCGTCCTTGTCCCACTGCAGCACACTGCGTCCGGGCATGCGCGCCCACTCCACCGGGCATACGTCGGCGATGGGCCGATCGCAGATCACCATGCCGCCGGAATGGATGCCCAGATGCCGTGGCAGACCCTCGATCCGGCCCGCCAATTCCAGGACCTCGGCGGGAATATCGGAATCCGTCTCCTCGGCGACGCCGTGCCAGCGGCTGACCCGTTTACTCCACGCATCCTGCTGCCCGGGCGAAAATCCCAGTGCCCGTGCGGCATCGCGAACCGCGGACTTGCCGCGATAGGTGATCACATTGGCCACCTGCGCGGCGTATTCCCGGCCGTATCTGCGATAGACATACTGGATCGCCTCCTCCCGGCGATCGGATTCGATATCGATATCGATATCGGGCGGTCCGTCGCGTTCGGGCGCCAGAAAACGTTCGAACAACAATTCGTTGGCCACCGGGTCGACATTGGTGATGCCGATGGCATAGCAGACCGCGGAGTTGGCCGCCGAACCCCTTCCCTGACACAGGATGTCGTTGTTCCGGCAGAACTCGACGATGTCGTGCACCACCAGGAAATAACCGGGAAAACGCATATCCGAGATCACTCGCAGTTCGTGGTCGAGCTGCCGATACGCCTTCGGATTCGCCGCCCGCGAGCCGTAACGCCGCTCGGCCCCCTCGTAGGTGAGCCTGCGCAGCCAGGAATTCTCGTCGTATCCGTCGGGGACGTCGAACGGCGGCAGTCGCGGCGCGATCAACTGGATATCGAAAGCGCATTCCCGGGCCAGGGCAACGGCATTGGACACCGCCTGCGGGCAGTCCGCGAACAGACGTGCCATCTCCGCGCCCGAACGCAGATGCGCACCACCGGCGGGAGCGAGCCAGCCGTCCATACCGTCCAGACTCTGCCGGGCCCGCACCGCCGCCAGCGCCATCGCCAGCCGCCGCTGCCGGGGCGCGGCGAAATGCGCCGCGGTGGTGGCGACGATCGGCAGCCCTGCCCGATCGGCCAGGGCGATGAGCCGGGCGTTGCGCTCGTCGTCGGTCGCGGTGCCGTGCCGAGTCAGTTCCACGGTGACCCGGTCCGGGCCGAACCGTTCCACCAGGTTCCGCAGCGCGGCCTCGGCCTGTGCGTCACCCTCGCGAAGCGCCCGGCGCACATGGCCTTTGCGACATCCGGTGAGGATCTGCCAGTGCCCGTCCGCCGCAGCGGTGAGCCGATCCAGGTCGTAGCGCAGGATCCCCTTCTCCCCGCCTGTCATGTGCGCGAACGACATCTCCCGGGACAGCCGGCGATAGCCCTCCTGCCCGCGGGCGAGCACCAGCAGATGTGTGCCGCCCGGATCGGGACTCCCCGCGCGCGGCTCGGTGTCCCCCGCGCCGTCTCCGGCCGCATCGCCCAGTGACAGTTCCGCGCCGAATACCGTCGGCAGCCCCCATTCGGCCGCGGCCTCCGCGAACCGGACCACACCGTAGAACCCGTCGTGATCGGTCAGCGCGAGCGCCTCGAGCCCGAGCCGCACCGCCTCCTCCACGAGTTCCTCGGGCTGACAGGCGCCGTCGAGAAAGCTGTAGGCCGAGTGCGCGTGCAATTCCGCATACGGCACCACGGGTTCGTCACCGCGCGGCCGTTCTCCCGCCCGATACGCACCGCGTTTACGCGACCAGGCCGGACTGTCACCGCCGTCACCCTCGGGCCGGTCGCGGCCGGGTCGCCCGGAAAGCACCCGTTCCATCTCCGCCCAGCTCGGCGGGCCGTGCCCCCAGCCCATACGCACCTCCGACAGACCATTCGGTTCCTTCTATACTCGAACATACATTCGATATTCGAAATTTCGAAGCAAGGCCGAGCACCCCTCGACCTGGATGCCCCCGGGCCGATCACGAGTTGAACGAAACATCGAACCGGCCGTTGAAGCAGGCGCCCGGCCACCGAGTCACAACATCTCCCCCGCCTCGATCACCCCGGTCAACGACAGCCCTGGCGTCGAGAGCACCAGCCGATCATCAAGACGCCGATCCGACACTCGCCGAGTTGTCCACACCTCGATTCGGAGCAACCGGTGTGATGCGCGGCCCATTCACATTGCCAGCGGAACTTACTTTGAAGTAAGTTCGTGGCAAATCGATCTGCAAGGGAGCAGCGATGACCGACAATCACGCGGCTGATCAGCCCCGCCGCAACCGACGGGATCTGACCGGCAGGTATGTGCTCATCACCGGGGCCTCCTCGGGTATCGGCCGCGCCGCCGCGCTGGCGGTCGCCGCCAAGGGCGCGGTGGTGCTACTGCTGGCTCGCCGCGAGGACGAATTGGCCGCGGTGGTCGCCGAGGTGCGAGCCGCGGGCGGGCGCGCACACGGGTATCGCTGCGATGTCACCGATGCCGAATCGGTCGAGCGGACCGTTTCGTCCGTCCTCGACGAGCACGGACGGGTCGACATGCTGGTCAACAACGCCGGACGTTCCATCCGGCGGGCCGTGCACCGCTCCACCGACCGGATGCACGACTTCGAGCGCACCATGGCGGTCAACTATTTCGGCGCGGTGCGGATGACGTTGGCGCTGCTGCCGCAGATGCGCGAGCGCGGATTCGGGCATATCGTCAATATCTCCAGCGCCGGTGTGCAGGTCGCCACCCCGCGCTTCGCCGCCTACCTCGCCTCCAAGGCCGCACTGGACATGTTCGCCGAGGTGACAGCGGCCGAAATGCTCGCGGACAATGTCACTTTCACCACCATCCACATGCCGCTGGTGCGCACCCCGATGATCACCCCCAGCGGTAGACAGGGCCCCTCGGAATCCCCCGAATGGGCCGCGGCGACCATCGTGCGCGCACTGACCGAACGCCCCAAGCGCATCGACGTCCCGCTGGGCACCCTCGCCGAATACGGCAGCCTGTTCACCCCGCGTTTCAAGGACCGGGTCCTGCACCGCTACTACCGCGCCCTGCCGGACTCACCCGCCGCCAAGGGCGAGGCCGCTCCCGTTTCCGACATGACCACGGAAGAGCTTGCCCCGCAACGCAAACCGCACCACGAACGGTCACAGGCCGGTCGCGCCACCCGTACGGTCCTGCGCCGCGCGGCGCGACTGGTCCCCGGAACCCACTGGTAGATCGCCGCGTTCGCGCGCCCACACCATCCCCTGACCGGACTCCCCCGGCGCATGCCGCTCGCGCGGCTCGGTCCGCTCCAAACGCCACCCGAGCCGCCGGGGCACGGCCGCACTGCGGACATTCGCTGCGTCGCAGTGGATTTCGACGCGCTCGACGCCGGGCAGGACCAGCACGATCTCGGCCAGCGCGGCAACCGACCGGGTGATCACACCGCGGCCGGTATATCCGGTATGACACCAGTATCCGATCTCCAGCGTCGCCGGGCCGACCCGATCGTGCAGGCCGACGGTGCCGAGCAGCGTTCCAGCCGAATCGAATATGCCGTAGTTGCAGTTCCCGTCGGCGGGCCAGCTCGCGACCGCGGCCTCGATGAACTCCGCCTGCTGCTCCCGCGTCCGTCGCGACGGCAGCCACGGCATCCAGGTGTGCAACTCCGCGTACGACGCCTCGATCGCCCGGAACTGCGCCTCGGTGTCGTCCCGCTCCCACCGGCGAATGACCAAGTCGCCGAGGTCGATTCGTTCGGGCGGCGCGACGTCCGGCGTCAGCACCGCAGGTCGTGCGTCATCCATCTCACAATGGTGCCGCCGCCGGGCGGACACCGGCAACATCATTTCGACGATCACACGGCAGATGGCAACCGATTACCCGGCACCCGAGGACGCCATGACATCGACAGCATGCATACCGGGCCCGGACTGCCGCCGCACCTCAGCACCGATCGGGGTGTTACGGATGCCCCTCGGCTCCTCGGCGTGGCCCACTGCTCACAGCCGTCCTATGCATCCCAGCGGATTGCGTTGCGGCACAGCAAAATACCAGCGAGCCGGGCGTGCCAGGCCTGGACCGGCCGCTGCTGCGCATCGACGAGCACTACGGCGCGTCCGATCGCCGGATCGCCGCGCGGGACCGCGCTGTCAGGAGAGCAGGCGAGGCTCGCCGGCGACGATCGCGGCGGCGGGTTTGGGGGCGGCTCCGCAGCTGGCCTGGCGCGGGGCGTGCGCGACGGTGCGGGCGGTGACCAGCCAGCGGCGGCCGTCACGGTGGGTGACCAGGGCGGCACCGGCGAACGTGGCCGGATCGTACGAGGCGACGGCATCGGGGGCCGGGGTGACGGCGAGTTCGCCGAGTTCGAGCGACTCGGGTGAAAGTCGTTCGCGGACTGCTATTTCCGCTACCTGCTCGACCGGCGCGTAGCAGCTTCTGCCACGGAAACCGTCGAGTGACAATTCATTGCGACCTACAGCCGCCACCGCTTCGAGTGCGGCGTCCGCATCGACGCGACCGTAGGTCAGACCGGAGGGCAGCAGCACCATCGCGGGGGCGAAGCGGTGACCGCCGGTATGCGAACACTCCCAGACCTTCTCGGGATGTTCCGCGGCCAGCCGCGCCGCGATCGGACGGCCCAGCAGCGCGCAGCACTGATCGCGTTTACCGTGCGCGCACACCAGAACCACCGGATCCGGCACGGGCACACCGATTCCCGGCGCGGGACCGTTCAGCAGATGCAGGTCCAGGTCGAGCAGTTGTTCGAGGTCGGTGATCTCCAGACGTTCGCACCAGGACCCCTCCGGACGCGTCGCGGCGAGCAGAACCGTTCGCGCACCTGTGAATTCGCTGCGGCCCGGCCGCCGGATCAGTGTGGGGCGCACCCGTGCGGCCTTCGTGCGGGCCGCCAGCTCGGTGGTGATCCGCGCACCGAGCACCTCGTCGCCAATCACGTCGCGTCCCCACGCCCCGGGATGTTCGACGCACAGCCACCCGCTCACCCGCGTCGCACTGCCGGGTAGCGGTATGTCGACCGCGGCGGCGGCCGAACACGACATTCCCTCGAATCCGGTCATCTCTCCGACACCTCACAGCCCACCGGAACGTCAGTGCCCGAGGAACGGCAGGACGGCGGCGGCGAACTCGCGATAACGGTCGCGGTGAATGCTGTGCCCGCAGTCGAAGGATTCGACCGTGCAGTCCGGGACGGTGGCGCGCAGCAGCGCCAGCTTGTCCGGGTCGACCATGCCGCCGGGGCCGCCGCGCAACATCAGGGTCGGCGCGGCGATCTCGCCGAGCCGCTCCCACCACTGCGGATTCGGGGTGCGGAACTGCGCCAGCGCGATCCGGGTCATCGACCGGTCGAAGGCCAGCACCGCGCGTGGATGACGCAGCAGACTGGTCGTCGCGTGCCACAGTTCCGGCACCGTCGGCAGTCGGCGGGTGAGCGTGAGGTGCTCCGCGTCCGAGCGCAGCGGCAACGGCTGCTCCTCGATCACCAGGCGACGCACCAGCTCGGGCCGCTCGATCGCCACACACGACACCGCGTAACCGCCGAGCGAATGCCCGACCAGATCCACCGAGGTCAGCTCGAGCTGCTCGCACAGCCGCAGCAGATCCGCGCCGAAGTCGTCGAACCGATAGGAGCCGGCGTGCGCACTGCGCCCATGTCCGCGCAGATCCGGCACGATCACCCGGCGACCCGACCGAAACAGCCGCCGCCCGAAGCGATCCCAGGTGTGCCCGTCCCCACCCATGCCGTGTGCCAGCAGCACCGGAACCTCGGACAGCGGATGCGACGCGGCCGCCGGTCCGGAATCGCGATAGGCGATCCGCACGCCCCGCAGCGAAACACTGGTAACCATCGACTCCACGATCAGCCAGAATACGGGTCGCCGAGACCCCGCCGCCGGCGGCGATGCGCAAGCTCGGCACCCACCGAGTCGGACCAGCGCCTCTTCTCGCAACGATCATGCCGCGGCGGATCAGCTCGAACGGCAGATCGCGGACGTCCTGGGGCCGCGCGAGGTCGATCTCTGCGCGCCGGGTTCATTCCGGCCGGGCGGAAGCTCTGGATCTCCAGGCCCTGACCTCCGCAACCGAGTGATATGCCGATTACCAGTGTTCGGTAACGGCTATCGCTCGGTTGCGGTACCTCCGTGTCCGCAGTGCGATCACCTGCTGATCGATTCGGTTCGGTTGATCGCAGAACTCCCGGACAGGCAGTGGCCCGCCGCACGGGGCAGGATCCGCGGGCCATCGTGATCGGTGGCTAGTCGTAGAGGCCCTCCGCGTGCCAGGTGTGGTCGTGGCCGAACAGGAGCAGGACCATCACGTCGTCCTGCAGGAGGATCTGGGCGCGGACGGCGTCGGTGTGTACACCGGACCACCAGCGTTCGTCCAGGGGCCAGGGGCCGGACCATGCGGTGACCTGCCAGTCCTTGGTTCCCCAGCGCAGGCGGGCCGGGTCGGCGGTGAACAGGCCGCGGTCGGTGACCCAGACCGGGGCGCCCGCGGCGGATTCCAGGATCACCACGGGGCGATCGATCAGGACCACCGCGGGTGCGGGCATGGGAAGACGGCCGGGCCAGGGCAGTGTGGGGTCGGCAGCGGGTGATTGTTCGTCGCCGAGCGCGATCAGCGTGATGCGTTCGACGGGGCCGCGACCACCGCTCAGCACCCCTTTCAACACAGCATCCCCGCCCAGCAGGCCCTGCACCCGGACCAGCGCGCGCCGGAACCGCTCCTCCTGCTCGCCCTCCCCGCCCCACAGGCCGAGTTGCAGCGCACCGGCCGTCACGACCTCGACCGGTTCCAGGCGCAGCAGAACGATCGCCGCGTCCCCGGTCCGTTCACCGTCGTGGCCCGGGCCCCGACCAGCCAGGGCGCGATGGGTGAGCCAGCCGTCCAACTGCCAGCGCACCCGATCCGCGGTGCCCTCCGGGGTGAGCGGTTCGGCGCATCGCCAGATCCGGGAAAGACGTTCTCCGGCAGCGGTTTCCGCGGTCACCGCGAGCCGGGTGCAGGCCACCGCGGCGGCGGCCAGACGATCATGCAGCCGCACGGCCAGCAGGCGACCGGCGAAGGCGGCGGCATCCACCCGGTCGATCGGCGGGTCGCAGGGGTACTCCACGGTCAGATCCGGCGCGGGCGGACGGACGGCGGGCGCACGTTCCGGCTCGGCTCGAGCGCAGCGGTGCGCCGCGATCGCGTCGGCGCCGAATCGGGAGGCGACCTCCGCCGGAGTCAGCGCGGCGAAATCGCCGATCCGCCGTAATCCCAAGCGGTGCAACAGGTCCACCAGATCCGCACGCTCCGGACCGGCCAGGCTCGGCTCGACGGCCAGCTCGCTCACCGGCAGCGATGCCAGAAACCGCGCACCCGTTCCGGGTGGCACGAGGGCGGCCCGGCGCGCGGCCAGGACCGCGGTGGACATCTCGTCCGCGACCCCGATCCGGCACTCCACCCCGGTCGCCGCCACCGCGTCGACGAGTCGTTCGGCCGCCTCCTCCTCGGAACCGAAGAACCGCGTCGCACCCCGTGCCGCCAGCACCAGCAGACCCGGGCGCAGCACCTCCACCCCGGGCACGGTCGCGTCCACGGCCGTCACCACCGGTTCGAACAACCGCGCGTCCCGGTCCGGATCATCCTGTGCCACATACAGATCGGGACATCGCGCCTGCGCCTCCCGTCGCCGGAACCCGCGCCGCACCCCGGCGGACCGCGCCAGCTGTGAACACGCCACGACCCGATTCGCGTGCAACACCACGACCGGCCGAGTCGGCGAGATGTCCGCCGCAGCGGCAGCCGCGACAGCAGGCCAGTCCGGGCACCACAGCGCCAGCACCCGAGACGTACGCCGAGCCTTCACCGACACGGTTCGCGAATCCCCGTGGTGCACACAGCAGAATCGCGACCGGCCACGTCGGGCGAACGCGACACAGGCGCCAGCGACACCGGTGACCGGAACACGGATACCCCCCTCTCCGGCAACCACAACTCCCGCAACCAGGACATGAACGTCCACCGCTCGGACGACCGAAACACGAACAACCGCGGCCCGGACGACCGGAACAGGGGTGACCGCGGCGTGAACTCCCAAAGCTCGTACGACCGCGCCTCGGGCAACTGCGGCTCAGGCAGCCGTACCTCAGGCAACTGCGGCTCAGGCAGGCGTACCTCGGGCAACTGCGGCTCAGACAGCCGTACCACAGGCAACTGCGGCTCAGGCGACCGCGCACCGCATGACCACCACTCAGGCGACCGCGGTATGACCAACCAGGTCTCGAACGGCGGCGGTCCGAGTGCCCCGATCGCGGCAGCGCACGGGTCATGAGGCCGCATGACGCGCCTCCGCGATTGCAGAAACTGGCGAATTCGACTGTGCCGCAATCCATTCGATGCGTCCTTCCCGAGGCGCCAGGTCGAGCGCACCGGTGCGATGCGGGGTCGAGCGGCCGCGGACGCGGACGTCCAGGCGCATGGTGCGCAGACGTCCGCGGCCGATACCCAGACCGCCGTAACCGGCGACCCGGGTATCGATACGCAGAGCCGAGCCACTCCAGCGGCCACCCGCCACAACGAGCGTGGCTCCTTTGCCGCGAGCGCGGGCGGCGAGCACGCGAGCCCGAGCGGGCGGCACCTCCCGGCCACCCATACCGAGCATCACCAGATCGAGACCATCCAGCAATATGGAAGCAACCTCCAGCGGATCCGGCCCGGGATCGGGAATCACCGCCAACCGCGCCAGATCCGCACCCATTTCGGCCGCCGCGAGCAGACCGAGCCGGGGCAGGCCGACCGCCGCGGCATGTCCACCGGCGCCGGTCACCGCTGCCAGCAGCCCGGCCAGCAACGAACTAGCACCCCAATATTCGACCACCGAGCCCCTGACCAGCCCTCCTTCCGGCAACAGCTCCCCCAGCGCGGACGGCACCGGCAGCGATTCACCGCGACGATCCCGCGACAGCGGCGCCCGCGTCGTCGGGGCGACCCCACGTGCCGGAATCGCGGCCATCCGCCGACGCAACTCGGCCAACCGCTCGTGCCGCACCTCGTCGGGCGAACCCATCCTCGACCGCCTATCTCCACCGAGTGGTCCCAGCACCGATCCAGCTATCGATGCAAATCGAATATACGTTCGATCGACTGTCAGTAGAACCCCAACCCCTGGACACGTCAAGTAGCGAGCGTGACGGCGGGCTCGAGCTCATCCGCCCATCGCCGAAACGGTTCGGCTACCGCGTTCGAGTCCTCGCCCGAACAGCCGAGTGCTCGGGCGGTTGCGGTATTCAGGCGACCATGTCGTCACCCGGGGAATACCTCATGCACGGCGGTGTCGGCATCCGCACGTCAGGCTCAGCTCAACGGTGACGCCGATGTGCTGCGGGCGGACACCGGCACGGGCCGCGAACCCGGCAAGGCCGATCGACGCTCCCCGGGCGATTCCGAACGAGGAGGCCGCCCTGTCCATGAGCTACGGACTCACCCAAGATCTCGACAGCAACACCGTCCTCGAGTGCGACCGATCCCGGGCCCACCGAACGCGGCATCGACGCGGATTTCTTCGGCCGACAGCACCGATATATCAACCGCTACAGGCGCTTTCGGCAATCCTGTCCGATCGGATCACCGCTACCGGATGAGTCGGCGAGATCCCTGCTGCCCCAGCCCCGACGGCGGGCCGAGCCGGGCACCGCCCCCGGGCTCACACCGAACCCTGGGCTCGAATCGGCTGTCCGACAGTGATATCCGCGAAGACCCCTGCGTCGAAGGAATCCGGACATTCCCGGGTGTTTCGACCCGATTGGGACGCAACAGGTCCCGGCCTACCGCTACCCAGGGGCGCGATGACGGATCGGGCGCGCGATCCGGAAGACCGAGTATGGGCGATCGTGATGCGTTCATGAGACGCATCGATGTCCGATCCGGCGAAATGCGGTGGCGGCAGCCGGAAAGGCCATCCGCAACATCGTGACCTGCGACGCATCCGCACCCCGGACGTGATCTCCGCTTCGTACGACGGTGAAAACCTGCCGCCCCGGGGTGCTCTTATCAACCTGGTGGTTCCGAAGCAGGCCAGTCAAGATGGTTTTCCGCTATTCTCGCGCCCGTGACCGAACGCGCCCGCTCCATCGTAGGCCCCGACTATCTGGTTGCCGGCCGCTACCGTTTGCAGTCCAAACTCGGCGGCGGCGGTATGGGCGCGGTCTGGCTGGCGCACGACCGGCTGCTCAACCGCGACGTCGCCATCAAGCAGGTCCTGTCCACGGCGGGGCTGAGCGAGGACGAGGCCCGCGTGGTCCGCGATCAGATCGTGCGCGAGGGCCGCGTCGCGGCCAAGCTGTCGCACGAACACGCCATCGCCGTCTACGACGTGGTGCTCGAGGCGGGCGAGCCGTGGCTGGTGATGGAGTATCTGCCCTCCCGCAGCGTCGCCAAGGCGCTGGCGCTGACCGACGCGCTCTCACCGATCGAGGTGGCGCAGATCGGCGCCCAGGTCGCCGATGCGCTGGCCACCGCGCACGCGGCGGGCATCGTGCACCGAGACATCAAGCCGGGCAACATCCTGGTCGCCGATCGGGGCGCTGAGGTCGGCAAGGTCAAACTCAGCGACTTCGGCATCTCGCGCGGCGCCGGGGATCTGTCCGACGAGCCGGAGGACGTGATCACCGGCACTCCCGCATACCTGCCGCCGGAGGTGGCGCGCGGCGCGCAGCCCACCGCCGCCAGCGACGTATTCTCCCTCGGCGCAACGCTGTACACCGCGATCGAGGGGCATCCGCCCTACGGTCTCGAGGAGGACAACGACGTCATCGTGACGCGCGCCGCGATGGCCCAGATCATCCCGCCGGCCCGCAGCGGCGCACTGACCGAGGTGCTGCTGCACATGATGGAACCCGCACCGCAGCGCCGTCCCACCATGGCCGAGGCCCGCAACGAAATCCTCACCGCCGCATTCGGTCCCGGCACCGGGCCCTACATTCTCGGCGCTCCGGTCCGCACCGAGGACGGCACCATCCCCGCCTGGGCGGCCCGCAACTCCGCCGCCGGTCTACGCAGCCCGCACTCCAGCCCGCTGCCCCGCCCACCGCGCGCCAATGCACCCAAAGCTCCTGCGCCACAGCGCAAACCGGCCTTCGCCCTGTCCTCCCTCGGTCCGAACGCCGCACCCCTGGCCGTCGCGGTCGGGCTGCTCATCGGCCTGCTGATCCTGATAGTCATCCTCATCGCCGTGATGTAACCCGGGCCGAACCGCTGCCGACCCGGACCGACGGCGACACCCCTGAGCGAAACCGCTACCAGGGCTGTTGGCCGGGCTGCGACACGTTCGGATACGAAGGCCGATCCGGAACAGACTCTGCGCCATAGGCATACACCTGCTGCGACAGGCTGTGCCGTGATGCAGACCCGACCGCACACCCCTGAGCGAAACCGCTACCAGGGCTGTTGGCCGGGCTGCGGCGCATTCGGGTACGGAGGCTGATTCGGAACAGGCTGTGCGCCATATGGATACGCCTGCTGCGGCTGAGGCTGTCCGTAAGGCTGCGGCGCACCACCGGGATTCGGCGCCGGGTAGGGCTGCTGCGGGTAATTCTGCTGCGGCTGCTGGATATAAGGCTGCTGCGCCGGATATGCCTGTTGGCCGTAGGGCTGCTGCTGAGCGTAGGGCTGCTGGCCGTAAGGCTGCTGGAGACCGGGCTGCGGGACGCCTGGTCCGCTGAACCCTCCGGCGTACTGCATGTGCCACTGGCGAATCGTCGCCAGCTTCTGTTCGAACTCCGGATCCTTGGCCAGCCAGTGCGTCATCGGTGCGAGCGAAATCTTCGCACCGCCCCGGTGCCGAATGAACTTGACCTGCTTGGTTCCGAGCCAGTTCCGCTCTGTCACGGACTGGATCTCGCCCCACGCGATGACCGTGGTGCCGTACCGCTTGATCGTCACTCCCTCCGGAGTGAGCGTCAGCGCCCACAGTCCACCCAATCCGTAGTTCACCCCCGACAGTACGAGACCGATCACGAAGAAGGCGATCCCGACCGCGGGACCGAAGGTGAAGCCGCGCAATATCGCGAGAAGTGCGAACAAGACGACGGCCCAGGCGGCGTTCGCGGCACGTTGACCAGGTGAAAGCCGAAATTCGAGTGGCGGCACGGGATCTCCCCCCTGAGGAAACGAAAACAGAAACCAGTTCGGTGACGAATTCTATAGCCCCGGCCCGCGGCCCGCCGAGGGCGCGGCGATCCCGCCGAGTCAGTCGATGCGGCGACGATGAGCCCAGCGGGTCAACGCATTTCGATTGGACTGCTGGGTTTTGCGGAGCACGTTGGAGGCGTGGGTTTCCACGGTCTTCACCGAGATGAACAGGGATTCGGCGATCTCCCGGTAGGTGTAACCGCGGGCGAGCAGCCGCAGCACCTCGAGTTCGCGCGGGGTCAGCGAATCGAGTTCCGGATCCAGCGGCGGTTCGGGGGCCGGAGAGCGTCCGGTGAACGAGTCCAGGACGAAACCGGCCAGGCGCGGACTGAACACCGCGTCGCCACCGGCAACGCGCCGGATCCCGTCGGCCAGTTCGGGGCCGGAGATGGTCTTGGTGACATAGCCGCGCGCCCCCGCGCGAATCACCGCGATCACGTCCTCGGCGGCGTCGGATACGCTCAGCGCCAGGCAGACCGGGCCTTGTTCGATGCCGTGCAGTACCGCGACCCCGCCGCCGTCGGGCATGTGCACGTCCAGCAGCACCACATCCGGGCGGGCCGCGGCGATTCCGGCGACGGCCTCGGCCACCGCACCCGCCTCCCCGACGACCTCCATATCGGATTCACGGCCCAACTCGGCCCGCACACCCGACCGGAACACGGCATGGTCGTCGACCAGAAACACCCGGATGGACACTGCATCTCCTCACCTGAGTCCGGAACTCACGCGCATTCCGGGCATGGCACGTCGTCATCATCGGTACCACATCGCACCCCGCCCCGCCCGTACTGATCATGCCTGTTCGACGCGCGAACATATCCGCGAACGACTGTAGCGGCACGGTCCGTCCGACAACCTGGACGCGGACCCCGGACCCGGCCTCGTCACACCGATCTTCACATCGCTGGTCACCCGCGGAACAGTTTGCGCCTCAATGTCTTCCGAGATCTGATTCGGGAACGGTGGCAGGTTCGGGAGTATCGCCCGGTCCACCGATATCCGGGCCACTCGATCCCTCGGGATCCGCGGCACCACCGGGTCCTCCGGCGACCGACGCATCCTCCGCCCCCTCGGAATCACTGCGCGGCAACGTGATCCGCACCTCGGTACCACGGCCCGGCGCCGAATCGATCACCACCGTGCCGCCGCGACGCTCGATCCGGGCGTGGATGGATTTGGCCAGGCCCCGACGATCCGCCGGGATGTCGGCCGGATCGAAACCGGCCCCGCGGTCGCGCACGAACACACCCACCTGATGCGGCTCGACCTCCGCGAACAGATCGATGGTGGGTACCCCGGCGTGTTTGGCGGCGTTGACCAGCGCCTCGCGGGTCGCCCCGAGCAGCGCGGTGAAATGCTCTCGGGGCAGCCCGATTCCGGTATCACCCGGGTCCATCGACACATCGCCGACGGTCACCGGCGCGACCTTCACCCCGTGCTGGTCCTCCACTTCACCGGCGATGGTGCGCAGTGCCGCGGCCAGACTCGACTGGGCGGGCGTGGCATCCTCGAACAGCCATTTGCGCAGCTCGCGCTCCTGGCTGCGGGCCAGCCGCACCACCTCCTGCGAATCCTCGGCCTGCCGCTGGATCAACGCCAACGTCTGCAAAACCGAATCGTGCAGATGGGAGGCGATCTCCTCACGCTCCTCGTTGCGAATGCGGGCGGCGCGCTCGGAGTTCAGCGCCCGCATCATGCGCAGCCACAGCGGCACGGTCAGCAGGCCGACCCCGATCAGCGTGACCGCGACCGCGATCAGCGCGGAGCCCAGTGAACTCAGATTGATCCGGCCCAGGACCACCACGCCCAGCCCGACCACGATCAACGTCGCGCCCGCCACGATGCGCGTCCAGGTGAGCACCGTGGGCCGCGCGGGCAGCCCGAATATCGACCGCGGGCCCTCCGCGTCGAACTCCCGCCACACCAGGGCCGCACCCACCGCGACCACCACGATCGGCCCGACCACCCGGGCCGCGGTACCACTGAACAGCCAGGACATCGACACCGCCAGCGTCACGCCCAGCAACGCCAGCCCGGCCGCCTGCCGCCGCTCCCGAGCCGTCGGCGCCGGACCCTCCGCACCGGACGGGCTGAAGACCCACAGCATCCCGTAGGCGACGATGCCCGCCCCCATCAGCGCGGAGAGCAGCACGAAGGTGACGCGCACCTTGAAGACGTCGACCCCGAGATGATCGGCGATGCCACCGGCCACCCCACCCACGACACGACCACCGGACCGCCGTTGCATTCGTGGCGCGGTGAGCTCGACCCCCCGGGCATCGAGGGCGGGCACGGACGGATACATGCCTCGATACTGGCACGCCCCACCGACAGCGACCATCGGGGAAATACCCCATTTCCACGCTCGGTGTGCCGACAGGCCATGTCGCCCCGACTCGGCGACGGCGGCCGAGTCGGGGCGCAGAACCGGCTGGGGCGAAGATGCGACCGACTGGGCGAACCCGCGCAGCTTCATCGCCGCCTTCGCCGGCCTCGTCGGCCGGACACCCGGCCGGTACCGCTGGAGTCGCGCCCAGGTCATGGTTGATCCGACGGTGGCTCGAGGCAACCCGGATCGCCCGGCGAGCCGAGACTCGGGCCGGGCGATCCCTGGCGCTTCGATCAGTGCGGAGCGACCGAGGCGGCGGCGCGCTGGGCCTGGATCTGGTTGTACTTCTGAATGGTGACCACGGCTCCGACGGGCAGGCCGACCGCCGCGGCGCCGAGCATGCCGCCGGTGGCCGCGGTGGTTGCCGCACCGGCCACGCAGCCGCCGATCATGCCGGGCACCGTCAGCGTCGCGGCAGAGGCGAGGGTGGCCAAGCTGCCGAGTGTGGCCGCGCCGAGCGGGCACCCGATCACCAGACCGGCCAGGCCGCCGGCGGTGCCACCCACTGTGGCGCCGAGCGCGGTGTAGGGGCCCGCCTGATGCCACGCCTGGCCGAGATCGGCCAGCGGGTCACCACCGGCGACGGGTGCGACCGGGGCGATCGCGGTCGCGGCGGGGGTGGCGACGTTGGCGGCGGTGCTCAGCGGTGTTCCGAGAATCGGACGACGCGCGTTGTCGCTCACCGCAACCCGGCCGCCACCGGTTGTCACGGTGCCGAAGGGTGTGACCAGTTGTGCGGAGTTGTCGGAGGATGCGCCGGTGAATTGCACGCCGGGCGCGACCTGAACGCCGACGGCATCGGTATCCTGTTGTGGCGCAGCGGTATCGGCGTGTGCGGTACCCGAGGCGACGCAGATCGCGACGGCGGCGGCCATTGTGGCGACCGCGCCGAGGTGGGGCAGAGATTTCATGGCAGTGCTCGATTCGAGGTGATCGGAAGGGGAAGACAGGGCGGCTCAGCACCGCCGACGAAGGACGATCGGTGCTCTCGCGACCGAGGTCCGGCTCAGGGAGCCGTGGGAACGGGTGCGGCGACGTAGCCTTCGGCGTGGAGTTTGTTGTATTGATCGGTGGCCGTCGCCACGGCCGGGGGGATCCCGGTCAGGCCCGCGGCGAAACCGCTGAGTCCACCGAACGCGGCGCCGCCGAGGATGCAGCCACCGAGGACTCCTACGGGGGTCAGGGTTCCCGCGGTGGTGAGGACGGTGAGGGTGCCACCGGTGACGGCGCCGACACCGCAGCCGACGGCGGCCCCCACACCCGTGGCGATCAGTTGCGAATCGTGCGTGGCGTTACCGTAGGCGCCGACGGTGGCCGCGACCGCCGCATCGATCGCCGCGCTACGGTCCGCATCGCTCGATGCGGCCGGTGCGGGCTTATCGGCGGCCGGGGTCGCCGCGACCGTTTTCGTTTGCACTGGTGCGGCGTTGGCCGCGCCCATCGACAGTGTCGTGGCGGCCAGGGCCAGGGTCGCCAGCGCCGTTGCTCGGCTGATGGTGTTCATGACTTTCCTCATGTGTTTTCCGGGAGTCCCGGCTCACATCGAGCCGGGAAGATTCAGCGGCCGCAGCGCGCGGCCGGGCAGGTTCGAGCACCGTCGGCCTAGGCTCGGGCAGCCCGAGATGGGCACGGATTGATCTGTGTGACAGGACTTTTCACGACGCGACTTGGATGGGTACGACCCCGTCGCGGCGGGAGTAGCGGAACATCGCGGCCCAGACGATCGCGGCCAGGCCGGCGGCGATGATCGGGACGATCCAGACCGGGGTCCAGGCGGCGAGGTCGTGTGTGTT